>NZ_JBASFI010000029.1:0-105658 GCF_049652925.1 Azonexus sp. | reverse complement strand
ATGGTGCCGTGCGCCTCGGCTGTAGTAAAGAAACTGGACCAGTCTGCGCGCTCTTGTGAAGCAGACGCAGCAAGCGTCCTAAACGCAAGGACAATTGATAGCGAAAAGAGAATTAGGCTACGTCGATACATCGCACTAATTGTAGCCGTCTAGCCAAGCTTGAATGACTGGTCTGTGCTTGATTGCAGCCGTGCTGCCTGAGAACTGTAACCGGCTGCAATGGGTCGGCTTGCGACAGGCCTCTCTTCAAATTGCCAGCCGGAAAGCGGCCAGTGAAATTCCGACTCCCGGAAGCGGCCAGTCGCCACTGAGCGCTCTCTAACCTGAGCAGCCATTACTGATAAATGGAAGCCGTCATTCGCCGAATTTTCCCGGAAGTGAAATTCTATTTCTTCAAATAACAGCTGTATTGCATATCAGAATCTAGGATATGGCCTACCCACCACTGCTCGAGATAATTTTGCAGGGTGGACTTGTCAATATTGCCATGCATTGCAACACACAGAAACTCTGTGAGCCATTCTCGGTATGCATCGTGTTCTTGTATTTGTTCTTGGAGACGAGGGTACCAGACACGACGGAGGACATCTTCTTCCAATTCAAAATGTCTTTCCGCGTAAAAAGCCAGTTCACTAAGGATGCTGTGGAAAGTCTCAATGCTGGCTTTGGTGCCATCACATTGGTATTGAGATACATGCTTGCATAGTTGCAATAGCTTCTGGTGCTGATTATCCAGAGTCGTGTTTCCTACGCTGTATTCGGGCTTCCATTCAGACAAATCAATCATGTCGTTCTTCGAGTTGGCAAAACCGCGTTCCATGATACGGAATATGGTGCAGCGCAGCATTGACTTGCGTCAAATGAATCATGGCTCTTATAAAGTGCAATTGACGTTAATGGCGTCAACTGCTCAATTGCTCAATTGCTGGAAACTAAGGTGGCGAAAGTTGGTTGCTCTATTGAAAGGCCACTGGAGAAGCACCGCAAAGCGAACAGGTTGCATTGGAGAAAAATCCAGAGGGACGGCTCATGGCCGGTTCGAGGCAATCAGAGGGCAATTAGCTCGCCGAACAGCGGACATTGGCCGAGCCTTGCCGAAACCTTCGGTATTGAAATTGGACGCCTACCTCGACCGGCGGTTCATGGCCGGTAGTGTGAGGTCGCCATCGGCCGCTTTGTGGCAGTCAGGTTCGAAAAACCTGGCTTTGGCTGACTGGCCGCTATCGGGAAACCGCTATGACCGTTTTGGGTCGCGAAGCGACTGTCATCTCTTAGTATTCATCGCTCGAAAGCGGTCGTTGCCTTCACTCAGAACGCAAAACCAAAATGCATCCGAGTGACTGAAGGTGCACGACTTCATCGAGAACCAATTCGCTGGCTTGAATGACCGACTTCCATTCGGACAATGTCCGCTCTCGACCTCGACAGCCGACGAACATCTGCAAGTCAAAGGAAGCGCTTGCGATGTCGGCGCCTGTTTCCGGCACGACCATCTCCAGCACCGCAACGCGGGCGCCACTGTTTCCGATAGCTTCACGTAGTAATTTCAACGCACGTATGCAGTTGCTGTCGTCAAAGCCGTGTAGGACAGCCGAGAGAAGATAGATGTCCCTCGGGCCAGTCGAGACAGGAATCGCCTCAAACAAATCTCCTGCCTGAAAGTGAAGGCGTTCGACACCTTCCGTATGTTGGTTAGCCCAGTACCTTTGGGCTTCTGCCACGACTTGAGGCCGGTCCACAATCAATGCAGTTAGCTTAGGGTGGCGTTTCAGAATGGCAAGTGCCTTGGCTCCACGTGACCCGCCAATATCGATAACTCGCTCAAATTGGCTCCAATCCAGGTCAGTGGCAAAACCATTACCAGCCAAGGCCTCAACGCTGTCCATGGCTTCTGAGAAAAGTTGGTCGAAGTCAGCGTGATGGTCCAGGTAATCAAACAAATCCTCACCATGACTGAGTCGGAATGGTGGTGTGCCGCTGCGAATACCGGCTTCCAACTGCTCGAACCAGGGACGGCTGATGGCTTCTGAGTTGTGCATCAGAATCATGGCCCTGACACTTTGCGGGTCGTCACTACGAAGACAGTTAGACAGCTTGTTGTTGCGGAAGACCATGGGAGCCGATTCTTCGAAGACCCCTATGGCCGCAAGCAAGCGCATTAGGCGGCCAAGAGCATCAGCATTGGCGCCGACCCGGCCGGCAAGTGCTGATGCATCCATGCTTTCCTTCCCTAAGACCGTGGCCACATCCAGTCGCGCTGCCACGAAGAGTGCCCTTGATTGCCAGTATGCCGAGCCAATTTGCACGAGCCGAAATGGTGCTGGGGTGACCTTATTGGGAATTGACTGAAGCCAGGAACCGAACTTCATTACCTTGGCGAATCGGCGCACCGAACCGATATTCATCTGGAGCGTCATAGTGCATTTCCTTGGCTACTTGGAACGACTGGTGCCAAGCCAGCCGAAAACAGGTGGCCGTTAAAGTTTGCGAGACGTTCCAAGAAAGCATCGTCCATGGGACGCTCCATCTGTTCTTCGAAAATGTCCTTGAGCAGCATTGGGGTCATGGCCAGACTGACGAATGCCAATCGCAGAATGTCGGGGTCGATTCCTGCCGCCATCTGCCCTTGTGCCTTCAAGTCGGCAACCTTGCGCGCACCACGGGTACGTCCGCGTTCAAGCAACTGCTGAATGAAGCGTCGGCCCGGACCATGATGGAGCGCCAACACTTTGAGGATTAGCTTGGGAAACTCAGGGCGGGCCGACATTGTTTTATAGTACAAGACCAGAAATTCGGCGAAACCTGCTGTCGAGGACAGGAGCGGCCCATCGAGGACATCCAGTAGTGGGCTCAAGGTCTCACGTATCATCTCCTCGTAAAGTCCTTCCTTGCTTCCGAAGTAGTAGCGAATCATGGAGACGTTGGCGCCGGCGGACTCCGCGATGCGTCGGGTGGTGACGTTGTGATAGTCATCGGCGAGGAAACAATCCAGCGCAGCCTTAATTAAGCGGCTGCGAAGTGACTCTGTAACATTCGGAATTTCCATGATTGGCTCGCATTGCTGTGATGACAATCAGGTTAGCAGGCGCGACGGACTAGCCTCTAGGGGTTTCGTCAATCAATACTGGGGGAACGATTGATTGCCAAGGTCCATTTCTGGGTAGGCCCCAGATGTGAATTCAGATGTAACAGCGACCGGCCGCTACTGGCCGGGTCGAGGCAATCAGGGTGTCAATTTGCTTGCCGAATACCGGCCATACGACAGGTTCGTGGGACGCCCTGATTATTCAAATTGCATGGTCACCTCGACCGGCAGCAAATGGCCGGTTGCGGCCTCATGCTACATGGATTGCCCTTCAGGAACTGTTCGGCCCATTTCACCAGTTCTCTGCATTATTTGTAGCAGGCGGCTCAGGCTCGGGCGAGCGCAACACAAGTTCTAAACCCAACGTTTTTGCCAGCACTAAGAGCCGTATAAATGTTAGGTCACCTGGAACGGTCTCCAGAACAGAGAAGCGATTTTGACTATTGCCGTTCTCTGAGAGATATTGCCGTTCTCTGAAAATACCGTTCAAACCTTGCATGGATTGCCATGCCCGCATCGACAATCTTCGCCAAAAAACGACAATTAAGGCCGTTCCGTAGCTGCTACGCGACAATTCGAGACAAACCTAGCTTATTCCTAGCTGTTGAGCGACATCGGCTGGGCTTCGGTTAGGCTGACATCCACTCACAGACGACATGCTCTAATAGCACTGTGAAACGCGCTCGCCGCACTCCTCCCTCTTTTGTCCACAAAGCAGCCTTTCGGCCGCGGTACAGCCTTGCCGAAATGCTCCTGCAAATTCCAGCGGGAGTTCCCTTTGATGAACGGGAAACCATGCCTCATAAAAGG
This sequence comes from Azonexus sp., assembly GCF_049652925.1. Lineage (GTDB taxonomy): Bacteria > Pseudomonadota > Gammaproteobacteria > Burkholderiales > Rhodocyclaceae > Azonexus. The sequence continues at coordinate 101,763 of NZ_JBASFI010000029.1, read as the reverse complement.
GAGGTCGAGCCGGCGGCGGTTACACTGCACACAATTCGCGTAATGCAGCGATTCATTCGTAAGCTGCGAAAGAAGCGAGCTGGTCGCGGCATCAGCTTCGCGCTGAAAAACTCAAAAACTTGTTCGTGTTCAATCATCAGACAATTCTGTCTAAAGTGAACAAGACGCTGGATATCATCAATCTTTCAAAGTGCATCGCCGGCGAAGCCATCACCGTTCTTGCAAACTATGGCATCTAGTGCGGGCTAACCCTGGCGAATCTTGACTTTAGCTGCAATGCGGATATTATGTGTTTATCCGTTTTGCAGCTAATTTCGTCATGATGAATCACAAGTTAGGAACAATTCTCTACACACCCCTTCAGCTCGGCGCTTGTCTTCGCGAGCGGCGTAAGACGCTGAAGCTCACGCAGACGCAGGTGGCTATTCGTCTTGGCGTCAGTCAGAACAGGTTCTCGGTGCTCGAGACCGCGCCTGGTGACCTGACGCTGGAACGGCTGCTGGTGCTCGCCAAGACGCTGGGGCTCGAGCTGGTACTGCGCGATGCCACCCCGTACTCCCCGGGCCCCTCAGATTGGTGATAGGAACTCATTGTTCCGCCCTCGGACGTGGCACAACCGTTCGTAAGCCCAACTACAGCAGTGACCAGCGCAGACTTAAAGAGGGTACTGCGCGAGAGACTCATGCGATGCCTAACTTAAAAATCACCGGACGCTGGCAAGAGCAGCTTGCCGAAGGTCCAGTGGATTGGTTTGTTTGGCGATTTATTCATGATTCGTCTTCCGGCCATTCCCAACCGGCTAGACGCGCAATGAAATCTTGGAACGGACTGCCTTCATAACCATCAATGAACGGTTCAATTTTGAACTGTTCAAGCGCTTTTAGCGTTTCGAAAACGCCGACTTGAACTTCATTCGCCAGCATTGTGGCGATGGTTTGGCGATGCTCTGCCGACATGCCTGCTAAGAGCATATTGATGCTGTGTTGCTCCGGAATGAACTGAGGTTGTTGAGTTGCACGCAAAACTGACCCACTAGCCCCATAGATTTGCATCGAATTTTGACCCACGTATAGACACTGACCTGCTCGGGAACGAGCGGGGGAATCAGGAGTGATCGACGTGGCGTTATTAAGCGTAATCAGGCGCTGGCACCTGCGGGATGGCATGGCCATCCGTGAAATTGCCAGGAGAACGGGCTTGTCCCGAAACACGATCCGGAAGTATCTGAGTACCGGGATCGTCGAACCGAAGTATCCCGAGCGACACAGCCCGAGCAAGCTCGACCTATTTGCGCCGAAGCTGGCCGCATGGCTCAAGACAGAAGCGAAGAAGAACCGCAAGCAGCGGCGAAATCTCCGGCAGATCTATGCTGACCTTACCTCGCTGGGTTACGAAGGCTCCTACGATCGCGTTGCCGCTTTCGCCAGGCATTGGCGGCAAACGCAACAGGAAGCGGCCGGGACGACCGGACGTGGCACCTTCATTCCACTGACCTTTGCGCCGGGCGAAGCCTTTCAGTTCGACTGGAGCGAAGACTGGGCGGTCATTGCCGGGATGAAGACCAAGCTTCAGGTCGCCCAGCTCAAACTCTCCTACAGTCGAGCATTCTTCCTGCGGGCCTATCCATTGCAGACCCACGAGATGCTGTTCGATGCCCACAACCATGCTTTCCGGGTGGTGGGCGGGGTGCCTCGGCGCGGCATCTACGACAATATGAAGACGGCAGTGGATCGAATTCGGAAAGGCAAAGTCCGGGACATCAACACCCGTTTCCAGGCCATGGTCAGCCACTTCCTATTTGAGGCCGAGTTCTGCAATCCAGCCTCGGGTTGGGAGAAGGGGCAGATCGAGAAGAATGTTCAGGACTCCCGACATCGCATCTGGCAGGGTGCGCCGGGCTTCGAGAATCTGGATGCCCTCAATGCCTGGCTAGAACAACGCTGCCTGACGCTCTGGCAAGAACTGCGTCACCCTGAATTGCCCGGCACGGTCGCCGACGTCTGGCTTGATGAGCAGGCTCAACTGATGGCAGTGCCAGCTCCCTTCGATGGATTCGTCGAACATACCAAGCGCGTCTCACCGACCTGCCTGATCAACTTCGAGCGTAACCGTTATAGCGTCCCGGCCTCGTTTGCCAATCGGCCGGTCAGCTTGCGGGTCTATGCCGATCATCTGGTGGTTGCTGCTGAAGGCAACATCATTGCCGAACACCAACGAATCATCGATCGCCGGCATGACTTCAGCCACACTATTTACGATTGGCGGCATTATCTTTCTGTCTTGCAACGCAAGCCCGGTGCGTTGAGGAACGGCGCTCCCTTTGCTGAATTCCCCGATGGCTTCAAGCGCCTCCAGTCATCGCTCATGAAACGACCGGGTGGTGACCGGGAAATGGTCGAGATTCTTGCCCTGGTGCTGCATCACGATGAGCAAGCGGTACTAACTGCGGTCGAGATGGCTCTCGATGCGGGCGTTCCCTCGAAGCAGCATGTGCTCAATCTGCTGGGGCGATTGGTGGAGTTGCCGCCACCGGCGCCGATTGATGCGCCACAGGCACTGGTGCTGAAGATTGAACCGCTCGCCAACGTCACGCGTTACGACAGTCTGCGGGAGGTGCGTCATGTTGCCTGAGGCCATGGTCACTACGCTGAAATCCCTGAAGCTCTTCGGTATGGCACAAGCCATTGAGGAACTGGCCGCCCAGAGTTCACCGGCCTATCTGAATGCACAATCAATTCTGGACAGCCTGCTCAAGGCCGAATTGGCTGAACGGGAAGTCAGATCAGTCAATTACCAGATGAAGATTGCCCGTTTCCCGGCTTACCGCGATCTGTCGGGATTCGACTTCACGCAAAGCGTCGCCAACGAAGCGCTCGTCCGACATCTGCATCGCGGGGAATTTATGGATTCCGCTCACAACGTGGTGCTGATTGGCGGCCCAGGAACCGGCAAGACACATCTGGCCACCGCCATCAGTGTGCAGGCCATCATGCATGCGCATCAGCGTGTGCGCTTCTTCTCGACGGTCGATCTGGTTAATGCACTGGAACAGGAGAAACTGGCTGGCAAACAGGGGCAGATTGCCAATCGATTGATGCATGCAGACCTGGTGATCCTTGATGAACTGGGCTATTTGCCGTTCAGTCAGAACGGTGGCGCTCTGCTGTTCCATCTCATGAGTAAGCTCTACGAGAAGACCAGCCTGATCATCACGACCAATCTGAGTTTCTCTGAATGGGCCAGCATCTTTGGCGATCCGAAGATGACTACTGCACTGCTCGACCGGCTGACTCATCACTGCCATATCGTCGAAACCGGCAACGAAAGTTACCGCTTCAAGAACAGTTCAACCAAGGCCAGCAAGGAGGTGAAGACTAGAAATCCAGCAATGACCTGAGCCATACTGCGGCTCATCGGGTGGGTCAGATTTCAGTGCAAATCCCGGGTCAGTTTTGCGTGCAACTCAACAGCCATCTACACCGAACTCAAGACTCTGACTGCTTGGCATGAAGGCGTTACCCCGATTTTTGCAGCCATCCCAGCATTACGGCGGCTTGAGAAACATTTAGGACTGACAGAAGGGTTCCTTGAGTCGAAAATTGTTTTTCCGTCCCGGGACGGAAAACAGAGTACTGTTGCGCCGCCAGACAAGTTTGAAACCCGAGTACGGGCCAACCTCAAAGACCCGTACTACGTCACTCCCGCAATGTTCAATCAGTCACTGCTGGATGAGTGGTTTGCCTTCATGAAATACAAAACCTGCCAGCACCCCATTGGACTCAAGCGTGGCACGCGTGCTCGCTGGCGAGTCTTGCCGAAAGAAAAAGCGGGAGTCTATGTCGGGAAAGAAATTCTTTGCCACCCGGGGCCCGGACTAGTTTGCAGCAGCGCTCATCGCAACCTTCAAACAGTCCAGGCATTCCTTGGCTTTTTGACGAAGGGTCATAATGCGCAGCGAGGAAAGTCTGGTCTTGGCCTTCCCCTGGAACATGTGCAGACGCTGGCGGTCTTCGTTATTCCTGAGTTCGTAGATGCCTTCTTCGAATTCATTAAGGCACGTTCGGGCAATATCGTGCATAACGGCCAGGCGAACCCAGCTGGCGCAATTTCTACTCTCTGTCGTGAGAACGAGGGCTATTTGTGGCAGCAGCCCGAATTGCTGGCCAAGGTCGAGGCTTTCGCTAAGGGGCGCTCATGGAATGAGTTGTGTGCGCAAACTCATGAAGTCTGCCGGTCCTGGCAACGCGCCGCTGCCGGCAAAAAATCGCGCGACCCAAAAGTTGCTTTGCAGACGCTTTTCGCTCTCAGCGAACCGCTTCAGCCTTTCAAGGAAGCCATCAAGAAACTCGATTTGGCTGCCGCTGCTGCTGCACCAGGCTCAGTGCACCAGGCAACCTACAAGCGCGATGCATTGATTCTAGTGCTCAGCCTATTCAATCCTCTTCGGCATAGAACACTGACTATCACCAAATACATCGAACCAGGACAAAGCTCTGACTACCAATCCAATTTGTATCAGGCGGAAGATGGTCAGTGGTGGCTTCGTTTTGAGAAAGGTGATTTCAAGAACGATGAATCAAAAAATGAAGACTACAACTCACCAATCACCAAGGACTTGAGCCATCGAATCGAAAATTACCTTCAGGTTTATCGACCCGTTTTGATTAGGAATCACAAAGATTGTCCTTGGGTATTTCCTTCGAGATTTGGTGTCCAACTCGGCGATATCGGTGATGTGATTTCGCGTATTGCAAAGAACTTCATTCCAGAAGTGCGTCGGCTGCGGCCACATGCTTTGCGGCATATCGTGGCCACCGACTTCCTGAGGCGCAATCCGGGAAAATTCACCTTGGTTGCCGGATTGCTGCACGACACTTTAGAAACGGTTCTTCACACCTATGCTCACGGAAAAACCGAGTCTGCTTTCCGGGCTCAAGAAGAGAACATGAAAAACTTTTTCGAGGGCATCTAGGGCCGGAAACTTCCAAGGCGTTCAGCCATTTTTTTGTGTTTAGCTCGAGCCAGTTTCATTTTTGTCGTGTCGCGAAACTTTGTGTGCTTCAACCCAAAGTTAGCCTTGGAAAGCTCTTTCAGGCAGCGTTTTGCATCGAAGTTGGACTGGTCATAGATGTCGAAGTGGACACCTTTATGCTTTTCATCGTGGGCTGAAATGCTATGCCCAAGCATCTTGATTCTTGTGTAGTCATCTGTTTCTCGCGTAATCAACTCAGAAACCAAAGTACTACGAAGCGAATGGAAGACTTTCGTACCCCGCCCCACCATCGAGCCTACCTTGACGCTTCGACGGAACTTAATGAAATCGTCGGTTGCTCTCTTGGCTGGGCCATCGCGGTCTGCGTTACCCAATTCAGGAAACATACGGACGTGCCCTTCAGCTGAGAGAGTTTTCCAATGCTCAACGAAGCCAGCTTTCACTACCTCCGGGTGCATCGGTATCCACCGGGGAGCAAACTCATTTTTACCTTTTTGGTTGCCCTCCTCGCTGCTCATGAAATAGCACCAGACACCGTCAATCTCAGCCACTTTACTGACTGGGAGACTAGCGATTTCATCAATACGGGCGCCTGTATAAAGGCCAATCAACGGCAACCAGTACTCAGACGCCTTGTTGAAAGTATTTTCCTCGTAGGCCTTGCAATGAAAAAGGCTCTTCAGTTCATCATGCGTAAAGCGCTCATATGACTTGTGAGTCTTTTTGTAGGAGGCCTCAATTTCCATTGAAGCAGTGATTCTCGGTATTGAATGCTTGTTTTCGCCGTAGGTCAGAAAAGTCTTTATACGGTCAAAGTTTCGCTTCTTGGTTCCCAGCGCGAGGTCAGTCCTGGCCATCGTGTGCTCGAAATACTTCTCCCCGTCTTTTCGAGTCAACTCATCTATGCGCTTGTCCCCAACCGTGGCAATGAAGTCTCGGACCAATGGACCATAGTCTCTTCGGTCGCTTACCACCGGATTCTTCCAAGATTGAGTCGAGGTCTTATAGTCCCTAAACTTCTGGTAGAGCACTGAGAGCGTAATCGATGACTCTGGCGAGCGTTCTGGATGAGCCGGTGTTGGCACGTCAATCGACTGCTTCCGCATCTCTAGAGCCGCCACGTATCTACGGAACGCATCAGCAAAAGGAAGTAGCTCCGGGGCCGCTGTATTCGCCACCTTGTGGGTTGCACGGTAGAGATACTGATTAATGAGTGGCATCAACTGCTGCAATAGCTTTGCCTGCCCTGCCATAGAAAGTGGGGGCAGGTCTGCGGAGGACCAAAGAAAGCGGTCGGGTTCGCGAACGTCTTCTTCATCGCACAATTCGCTCGAAAACAACTGCTGAGCACCGGCGGCATAAGTCTGCTCATCAGCGGCCAGCAGGGTCGCGAACATCAAATCCGCTGCATATTTGATTTCATCTGCGCTCAGAGGAGCGGTGTCTTCAGGCTTTCGAGCAACGGCGGCTGCCTGACGAGCAGTGCCATTTTGATTGCTGGCAGCCGCCTCATCCAGCAGATGTGCGTACTTGCGTGCCTGCTTTGCCGCTTCTCGTGAATTTGAAGTGCGAAGGGTGAACTTGACGTAGCTGTTCTTGCCCACTGAAGTGAGCACGTCATCGAGAAGTAATGGGGTACCAGCGCTTAACGGCTTCGGGGCGCGTCTTTTGAACCAATAGACGTTGCCGCGGAGTTCGGTGTATTTGGGCATCTTGGGCTCTGTTTGAGCCACAGTTTGAGCCACACCTTGGAGCCTAGAAGACCTGCTGTTATGGGGTTTCTTTTCCATAACAGCAGGTTAGCAGACTTTGGTGGTGATGGGCAGAATTGAACTGCCGACCTGTGGGTTATGAATCCACCGCTCTAACCAACTGAGCTACATCACCACGCTTGAGGGCGCGGATTATAGTTTGCCGGGGCTTGGCCGGTCAACCGAATTTCCGGTCGGTTATAATGGCGAACTTTTGTGCCGCAGGATGACCTAAGCGGCACCCACTGATTTGTGAAGTGTTACCCATGCCCAAGAAATTATTCATCCGCACTTTCGGGTGCCAGATGAATGAGTACGATTCGGACAAGATGGCCGATGTGCTCAACGCCTCCGAGCCGATTGTCAGAACCGACAACGTTGAAGAAGCCGACATCATCCTGTTCAACACCTGCTCTGTGCGCGAGAAGGCGCAGGAGAAGGTTTTCCACGACCTCGGCCGCGTCCGTCACCTGAAGAAGCTGAATCCCGATCTGGTGATCGGCGTCGGTGGCTGCGTCGCCAGCCAGGAGGGTAATGCGATTGTTGCCCGGGCGCCATACGTCGATATCGTCTTCGGGCCGCAGACCTTGCATCGCTTGCCGCAGCTGATGGCCGAACGCAAGGCCAAGGGCAAGGCGGCGGTCGATATTTCCTTCCCGGAAATCGAAAAATTCGATTCGATGCCGCCGGCCGAAGTGAAGGGCGCCTCGGCCTTCGTCTCGATCATGGAAGGCTGCTCGAAGTTCTGCACTTTCTGCATCGTGCCTTACACCCGTGGCGGCGAGGTGTCGCGACCGTTTGACGACGTGCTGACCGAAGTGGCCGGTCTGGCCGCCAATGGCGTCGGCGAAGTGACGCTGCTTGGCCAGAACGTGAACGCCTATCGCGGCGACATGGCCGAGACGGACGAGAAGGCCGATCTGGCGCTGTTGATCGAATACATCGCCGAAGTACCCGGTATCGAGCGCATTCGCTACACGACCTCGCATCCACGCGAGATGACGCAGCGCCTGTTCGACACCTACGCCACTGTACCGAAGCTGGTGTCGCACCTGCACCTGCCCGTGCAGGCCGGCTCCGACCGCGTGCTGGCGGCGATGAAGCGCGGCTACACGACGCTCGAATACAAGTCGATCATCCGCAAGCTGCGCGCGGCGCGGCCGGATATTTCGTTGTCCTCGGACTTCATCGTCGGCTTCCCCGGGGAGACGGACGAGGATTTCGAGAAAACGATGAAACTGATCGACGAGGTCGGTTTCGACAGCTCGTTCTCGTTTGTTTACAGCCCGCGCCCGGGCACCCCGGCGCTGGAGCTCGACGATGCGACGCCGGCCGAGGTCAAGTCGGCCCGCCTGCTGCGTTTGCAGAAACGGATAGACGAACAGGCGCAGGCGATCAGCCAGACGATGGTCGGCAGCATCCAGCGCGTGCTGGTCGAAGGCACCTCGAAGAAGGACGTGCATGAACTGGCTGGGCGCACCGACAACAACCGCATCGTCAATTTCGCCGGCAATCCGCGGCTGATCAACACCTTCGTCGATGTCCGCATCACGTCCTCACTGTCGCACACGCTGAGAGGCGAAATTGTCATCCGCGAAGACTGACAAGCCGGCGGCGCGGACCAAGCCCGCCCCCAAGACCAAACCGGTGGAGCTTGCCCTGGCGCCGGTCGATAACGTCCTGCTGGCTAATTTGTGCGGCCCGCTCGACGAGAACATCCGGCAGATCGAAACCGCTTTCGATGTCATCATTCGTCGCCGCAACGAACGCTTTTCCGTTTTTGGCGAAAAATCCCGGTTGACCGTGGAAGCGCTCCAGCATTTCTACGGCATGGCGCGCCAGGCGCTGACGGTCGATGAAATCCAGCTCGGTCTGATCGAACTGCTCAACGCCCCGGTGCGTCGCGTGTCACGGCGCGCCGAAGGCCCGGTCGACGGGCCGCAACTGATCACCCGCAAGACCGAACTGCACGGCCGCACGCCGCGCCAGGTCGAGTACCTGAAGCACATTCAGGAACACGACATCACCTTCGGCATCGGCCCGGCCGGCACCGGCAAGACCTATCTCGCCGTCGCGTCGGCCGTCGATGCCTTCGAGCGTGACCTGGTCGAACGCATCATCCTGACCCGCCCGGCGGTCGAAGCCGGCGAGCGCCTCGGTTTCCTGCCCGGCGACCTGACGCAGAAGATCGATCCGTATTTACGGCCGCTCTACGACGCGCTCTACGACCTGATGGGCGCTGACCGCGTCAGCAAGCTCTACGAAAAGCGCGCCATCGAGATCGCGCCGCTCGCCTTCATGCGCGGACGCACGCTCAACCACGCCTTCATCATCCTCGACGAGGCGCAGAACACGACGCCGGAGCAGATGAAGATGTTCCTGACCCGCATCGGCATCGGCGCCAAGGCCGTGGTCACCGGCGACATCACGCAGATCGACCTGCCCAAAGGCCACAAGAGCGGCCTCAACGAAGCCATCAGCATCCTCAAGGGCGTGCGCGGTCTGGCCTTTACCCATTTCAAGAAGGAAGACGTGGTGCGCCACCCGCTGGTCGCGCGCATCGTCGAAGCCTATGAATCCCACCAAACGCCTTAACCTGTCGGTGCAATATGCCTGTAACCGTGAGGGCTTACCCTTGCGAACAGATTTTGTGCGCTGGGCGCGTGCCGCGCTGGTCGGCGGCGGTGAAGTGACGATCCGCCTGGTTGATGCCGACGAAGGCCAGTCGCTGAACAACGAGTATCGCGGCAAGGACTACGCGACCAATGTGCTGTCCTTTCCCTACGACAGCGAGCCGGTGGTGACGGGTGATCTGGTCATCTGCCCGAGCGTTGTCGCCCGCGAAGCAGCCGAGCAGAACAAGCCGCTGGCGGCTCACTACGCGCACCTGACGGTGCATGGTATGCTGCATTTACAGGGCTGGGATCACGAAAACGACGATGATGCCCAGGCAATGGAAGACGAAGAAAGGGAGATTCTCGCCGCCATGGGTTATCCAGACCCGTATGCGGTTTAAATATTATGGACAGTGACAGTAAACCGAGTTTCATTGAACGACTGACTTCCCTGCTCCTGCGCGAGCCTGAAGACCGCGAGCAGCTGCTAGAAATCCTGCACGGCGCCTACGAGCGCAACCTGATGGACGCCGATGCGCTGACCATCATCGAAGGCGCACTCGCCGCCTCCGACACCCGCGTTACCGACGTGATGATTCCCCGGGCCCAGATGGACGTCATCGACATCGACGATCCGCTCAGCGAAATCGTCCCCGTCGTCATCGAAGCCGCCCACTCGCGCTTTCCGGTCGTCGATGGCGACCGCGACAAGGTGCTCGGCGTGCTGCTCGCCAAGGATCTGCTGCGCGTCCAGATCGAACCTGAATTCAACCTGCGCGACTGGCTGCGCCCGGCCGTCTTCATCCCTGAATCGAAGCGCCTCAACGTGCTACTCCGCGAATTCCGCGTCTCGCGCAATCACATGGCTATCGTCGTCAATGAATACGGCGGCGTCGCCGGCCTGGTCACCATCGAGGACGTGCTCGAACAGATCGTCGGCGATATCGAGGACGAATACGACTTCGACGAGACCCACGACAACATCCGCCTTGATGCCTCGGGCCGCTACCGCGTCAAGGCGCGCACCGAGATTGAGGACTTCAACGCCGCCTTCAAGACCACCTTCTCCGACGAGGAATTCGACACCGTCGGCGGGCTGGTCCTGCGCCACCTCGGCCGCGTGCCGAAACGCAACGAGGTCATGGACATCGACGGTGTCCGCGTCCAGGTGCTGCGCGCCGACAGCCGCCGGCTGTACACCCTGCTGGTGACGCCGGCACCCAAGCCAGTTGCCGGTGCTCAAGACTTTACTGGCTAAAAACCGGGCAGCGCGCTACCTGATCGCCGCGGCCATCGGCGTCGTCGGCGTCGGCTGCTTCGCGCCGTTCGGCCTGTTCTGGCTGGCGCCGCTCGTCTGGCTCGGGTTTTTCTGGCTACTGCGCGAAGCTGACAGCCCACGGCAGGGCCTGCTGACCGGCCTCGCCTTCGGGATGGGCTTTTTCCTGACCGGCGTTTCGTGGGTCTTCGTCAGCCTCTCGGTCTTTGGCGGCATGCCGTGGTGGCTGGCCGGGCCGGCCGCCTTCCTGTTCTGCACCGTAATGGCGCTGTTCCCGATGTTCGCCGGCTATCTCTTCAAGCGCTGGCAACCCGATGCCTTCTGGCGGCAGACGCTGCTCTTTGCGGCGCTGATTGCCGCGGTCGACTGGCTCAAAGGCTGGATTTTCACGGGCTTCCCGTGGCTCACCGTTGGCTACTCGCAAGCCGCACCCAGCCCGCTGGCCGGTTTTGCGCCGCTGCTCGGCGTACATGGGTTATCGCTGCTCGTCGCGCTGAGCGGTGCCCTGCTCATCCGCTGGCGAATCGGCGCCCCGTTTGCCGCGCTGCTTGCCATGGGCGGCTTCGGCCTGCAGCAGGTGGCGTGGACGACGCCCGTTGGCGAGCCGATCAGCGTCGCGCTGGTCCAGGGCAACGTGCCGCAGGAAATGAAATTCCGGCCGGAAGCCTTCTTCCGCACGCTCGACCTTTACCGCGAACTGATCACGCAAAACCCGGCGCAATTGACCGTGCTGCCCGAAACGGCCATCCCGGTTTTCATCGACCAGATCCCGAGCGATTTCCTCGACGAACTCAAAACGCTGGCCAGACGCCAGAACGGCGACATCATTTTCGGCACGCTGACCGGCGACGACCGTGGCTACTACAACAGCGCCGTCAGCATCGGCAGCTCGCCGCTGCAGATTTTCAGTAAGAACCATCTGGTCCCCTTCGGCGAATTCATCCCCGCCGGCTTCGCCTGGTTCATGGCCTACGCCAACATCCCGATGTCGTCCTTCACGCGCGGGCCGGAAGTGCAGACGCCGCTCGCCGTCGCCGGCCAGCACGTGGCGGCCAACATCTGCTACGAAGACGTCTTCGGCGAAGAAATCATCCGCGCCCTGCCGCAGGCCGGCATTCTGGCCAATCTGTCGAATACCGCCTGGTTCGGCCACTCGCTGGCCCAGCCGCAGCATTTGCAGATTTCCCAGATGCGCGCCGCCGAAACCGGCCGCCCCATGCTGCGCGCGACCAACACGGGGATGACCGCCATCATCGACGCCCAGGGCCACGTCAGCGCCACCCTGCCCGCCTTCACGACCGGCGTGCTGCACGGTGATGTGCGCGCCTACGAAGGCATGACGCCCTTTGCCCGCTTCGGAAACTGGCTGGCGCTGGGGTTGATGGCCGCTCTGGGCCTCGTCGGCCTGACCGGAAAGCGCCTGCGCACCACCTAATCTAGCCAGGCCGCACGGCGAAAATTTCAAAATTGGCCGGTTTTTCCGGTTGACCGTGGAATCGGTGCAATTCGGTGGCCATTGCGCAGACATTGAGCGAAAAGAATCCCTCTATAATTGGGCGCTTAATCCGGCTCGCTTGCGATTTACCGCTTTCTTCCCATCCCTTCACCACAGGCTGAATGAGCATGCAATTCCTTGAAAATCTGCCGCTGGGCAAATTTCTGCGCGTCATATCCTTGCTGGTCTTTGCGGTCCTGCTGATCGTCGGCGGCGTGGGCATTGCCGCCCTGCAAAAGGTTTCGTCAGCCGCCACCTTGATGGGACAGGGCAAGGATGTCGTCGCCGATATCCTGCCGCCGCCGCTGTATGTCATCGAAGCCCAGCTGGTGGCCTACGACATTGCCAGCGCCGGCGTGGATCAACGCCCGAAACTGATCGACAAACTCGCTCAGCTTAAGAAGGATTACAACGATCGCAACAAGTTCTGGACGGAAAGCGATCTCGACGCCGGGGTAAAACAGAAACTGCTTGGCGAGCAGCGCCGTCATGCCGACCTGTTCTGGGCCGAACTCGACAACAACTTCCTGCCGGCCGTAGCGGCGCAGGACACGACGGCACTCGAAGCTTCGCTCAGGCAGATGCGCCAGCACTACGAGGCGCACCGGACGGGCGTCGAGGCGACGGTCGGCGTGGCCGGCCAGTTTGCCGAAACGTCGATGCAACAGCTAATGAACACCAGCCAGACCAGCAGCCTCATCGCGATCATCGCCGGCATTTTGGGCTGTGCCCTGGTCGTGTTCGGCATGAAATCACTGGCGACATCACTCAATCGGCGAATCGGCGGCGAACCGGCCGAGGCGGTCGAGGTGGCCAACCGCATCGCCCGCGGCGACCTGGGTGGCGCGGTCGTTGTTCAGCCTGGCGATTCGGCGAGCATGCTGGCCGCCATGAAGCAGATGCAGGACAGCCTGGGCGGGCTGGTCGACGAGATTAGGCAAATGGTCCATGCGGCGGAAAAGGGCAATCTCGGCAAGCGGATCGACCTGGCCGGCAAGCAGGGCTTCGGCAAGGAAATCGCCGCCGCCCTCAATCAGCTGATGGTCGTCACTGACACCAGCCTGCAGGACGTTTCACGCGTCGCCTCGGCGCTGGCCGCCGGTGATCTCTCGCAAAAGGTGGATGCGGTTTACCCCGGCGCCTTCGGGCAGACGGCCAACGCCGTCAATGCCACGGTAAGCGCCCTGGTGCAGGTGGTCGACGAGGTTCGTTCCATCGTCGATGCGGCGGCACAGGGAGATTTCGCGCAGCAAATCGATACGACGCGCAAGCAGGGCTACGCCAAGACCTTGATCGATCTGCTCAACAGCCTGAGCACAACGGCCGAGCAGGCGCTTTCCGACATTTCATCAGTGTCGCAAGCGCTGGCCGAGGGCGACCTGACGCACAAGATCGAAAGGCATTACCCGGGGCTGTTTGGCGAAACGGCCGAAGGCCTCAACGCCACCGTGGCCAACCTTCAGGAGCTGATCGGCAACGTCGTCGGCGCCGTCGATACGATCTCGACCGCCGCCAAGGAAATCTCCGCCGGCAACACCGACCTCTCGGTGCGCACCGAGGAACAGGCCTCCAGCCTCGAAGAAACGGCGGCGAGCATCGAGGAATTCACCGCCACGGCCCAGCAAAATACTGACAGCGCCAAACAGGCCAACCGTCTTGGCCAATCGGCCTCGGAAATCGCCCAGCGCGGCGGCGAGATCGTCAATGCCTCGGCCGCCACCATGCTCGAAATCCGCGACAGCTCGCGCAAAATCGGCGACATCATCAGCGTCATTGAAGGCATCGCCTTCCAGACCAATATCCTCGCCCTCAACGCCGCCGTCGAAGCCGCCCGGGCCGGCGAGCAGGGCAAGGGCTTTGCCGTCGTCGCCACCGAAGTCCGCGCCCTGTCTCATCGCACGGCGCAAGCCGCCAAGGAAATTTCCGGGCTGATCCGTGAGTCGGCCAGCAAGGTCGAACATGGCACCAACCAGGCGGAAAAGGCCGGCCAGAGCATGACCGAAATCATGGCCGCCATCTCCAGCCTGTCCACCATCGTCGCCGGCATCAGCGCCGCCTCGGTCGAACAGACCATCGGCATCGAACAGGTCAACAAAGCCGTTGCCCAAATGGACGAAGTCACCCAGCAAAACGCCGCCCTCGTCGAAGAAGCTGCCGCCGCAGCCGAATCGCTGGAGGAACAGGCGCAACAACTGAAGCGGCAGGTTTCCAGCTTCAAGCTTGGCCATGGCGCATCGGCCGGCGGGCGAGCCGCGCCGGCTCGTGGCTTGCTCGGGAGCGGCACGCAAAAACTGCACGCCCCAGCAAAAGAAGACGCTGAGTGGTCGGTGCTCTGAGGCTGATTCGAGGCGTCTTGAATAATCGCTCGCAAGCAGCCTGATTTCAATTTCGGGCAATTTTTCCGGTTGACCGTGGAAGGGCACTGGTGGCCCTTTCGTGTCACATCACCTGTGCATCCTCATCGGCGGATTGCTGATTTCGATACGGTGAAAATCCGTGTGATTTCTGACTGCCAGCGTTTATCGAAGTCAGATTGATTTGCCGCCTAAGGAGCCGCTACCCGATTCCGGAATGCGCAACGGTAAGCGCCAGTAGCGATGACAAGCGCAACGACAACCAGCGCGGTGGCAACGGCGAACGTAATCCGCATACCGGCAGCAACGGCGTCGATGGGTGCCGTTGCAATGTCGTTCGTCGCCGATCCGATCGCGAAGACTGCGCCCATGACGGATGCGCCGGTGATCAGTCCAAGGTTGCGCGACAGGTTGAGCAGGCCGGAAATGGCGCCCCGTTGGTTCGGGCTGACATCAGTCATGACCGCAGTGTTGTTGGCCGTCTGGAAGAGCGCATAACTGGCGGTGATGACGACGATCGGTGCGATGTAACCGGCGATGCCGTACATCGTCGGCAACAGGGATAGTGTCAAAGCACCGGCCGCCATGCCGAGAAGGCCAAGGGTGGTGACACATTGGGTACCAAGCCGGTCTGCCAGGCGACCGGCCGGCACTGCGCTCAGCGCAGCGACCGCCGGGCCGATGGACAGGACGAGCCCAACCGTTGCCGCCTCAAGCCCGAGAGAACGAGACAGATAGAATGGCCCGACGACCAGTGTCGCCATCATCACTGTTGAGACGAGGGCGCTGGTGGCCAGGCTCGCGCTCAGTTCAAGCTGGCGAAACATCGCCATTTGGATCAAGGGTGATGTGGTTCTCGCCTCGGCATATACAAACAAGCCGCCACCGAACAACGCCGCCAATAGCAGCGCCATGTTGAGCAGACCGAAACTGCCGCGCCCGGTCGTCATCGCCAGCGCATAGGCGGCCAGCGTCAACGCAAGGAGGAGCGTGCCCATGGTGTCGAAACGGGCGCGTTCGACTTTCGCTTTCCCTTGATCAACGCGGAGGTAGCGATGGGCGAGAAAAAGTGTCAGGGCGCCCAGCGGCAGATTGATGAAAAATATTGCTCGCCAACCAAGCTCCGCGATCAGGACACCGCCGAGCGATGGGCCAAGCGCGGTGCCGATGGCCGACATCGTTCCCAGCAGGCCAATCGCGCTGCCGGTTTTTTCTTTTGGCACCGTCTCGCTGACGAAGGCCATGGCAACGGCCATCATGATGGCTGCGCCTAGGCCTTGCAGAGCGCGGGCAGCAATCAGCAGCCACAACGTGGGCGCCATGGCGCACAGGAGCGAGGCGAACGTGAACAGGAAAATGCCGATCAACAACAGCTTTTTGCGGCCAATGATGTCGCCCAGCCGTCCGGCGCTGACAATCAGGGTCGTGATGGCAAGCAGATAGGCGATGACGATCCACTGAACCGCCTGAAAGGAAGCATTGAAGGCCTCTGCGAGGTTCGGCAAGGCGACATTGGCAATGCTCGTACCGAGGGACGAGAGCAATACGGATAGCGCCAGGCTGGCCAGCACCCAGCGCAGCGAAGGCGTCGATTCGGCGTTTCGGGAGAACGCTTCAACTTGCCCGGCAATGATTGTTTTCACCATGAACTCCTTTGTTGTGCAGCGCCCGAACGGGCTTATCTGAATCGTAGGTCCTGGCACGACATGGCGGAAGGCGCAGCATTCGCATGTTATTGATGCGTATAGCGCCACATATCAGACAAACACTGCTATCGTTACCCCATGCCAAGACCGGATCTGAACCTGCTTTTCACCCTTGATGTCTTGCTCGCCGAAGGCAGCGTGGCAGGCGCGGCCCGACGCTTGCGGCTCAGTCCGTCAGCCATGAGCCGGGCGCTGGCGCGGCTGCGCGAGACGACGGGCGACCCTTTGTTGGTCAGGGCCGGGCGCGGTCTCGTTCCGACGCCGCGCGCGATCGAACTGCGCGAACGTGTCGGGCAACTGGTGCAGGACGGGGAAGCCGTGTTGCGGCCGGCCGAAAAGCTCAACCTCAAACAATTGGTCCGGACCTTCACGCTGCGGACCAGCGAAGGTTTCGTCGAAAATTTCGGCCCCGATTTGATCGCCCGCGTCGGCGACGAGGCACCCGGCGTCCGGCTATGCTTTGTGCAGAAACCGGACAAGAACAGCAAGCCGCTGCGCGACGGGCTTGTCGATCTGGAAACCGGTGTTGTGGGGCAGACGATGGCGCCGGAACTGCGTGTGCAGGCATTGTTCCGGGATCGTTTCATCGGCGTCGTGCGCATGGGGCATCCGCTCAGCCAAGGTGAAGTCACGCTTGCACGTTATGCGGACGGACGGCACATCTACGTCTCGCGTCAGGGCAAGGACAAGGGACCGATTGATGAGTCCTTGCTGGCACTCGGACTGGAACGCGAGATCGTCACCATCGTCGGTGGCTTTTCGACCGCACTGGCCCTGGCTCGGGCCTCGGACCTGATCGCCAGCGTTCCCGAACGACACACCGGAAATTTGCGCGCCGGCATGCATAGTTTTCCGCTTCCGGTCGCCACACCGGAGATCACGATTTCACTGCTTTGGCACCCGCGGCTGGATGCCGATCCGGCCCATCGCTGGCTGCGTGGTCAGGTCAGGGAAGTATGCGCAGCGCTCCGCTGACCTGAGGATTCCGGTTTCAGCCAAATTTTCCGGTTGACCGTGGAATTGCCGAGTCTGCCGCTGCCGTGCCTCAGTTATGGCTCGGCCAGCCGCCGATCAGCCCTGATGATCCAGCCACCAGATCAGTCCCTGCACATTGAGTTCGATATCGGTCGCCAGGATGTCGAGGATGGTCGCTTCGGGTAGCGTGCAACCGTGGCTGCGGAGTTCGGCCAGGAGGTAGGCGGTGAGTTCCTGCTTGGTCGCGGCGTGGCGGGTTTCGCCGTCGTTGGCGTGAGCTTCGGCGATGGCGACGTGGGCGTCGAGACGGCGACGCAGGTCGGCGCCGCGCGCCGGGACATCGTGCACTTGCGCGTAGTGGGTCAGGTACATGGCCTGCGCGCCGTAGCCGAGCAGGCGGTCGATCGAGGCGCGCATTTCGGCCGGGTCGAACTGCGTCGGGCTGGTCGTTGGCTGGATGAACTGGCGACCGTCGACGTCGAATTCCCGGTAAGAGAGGCCGAACATGTCGCCGGTGAAGATGGCATTGGCTTTCCGGTCGATGATGCAGATGTGGTGCTTGGCGTGGCCCGGAGTGTCGATCATGAGCAGTTCGCGGCCGCCGAGCTGGATGGTCAGGCCTTCGTGGGCATCGATGATGCGCTCGGCGGCGATGGGCAGGATGTCACCGTAAACGGTATCGACGTATTCCTTGCCGTAAACCGCGGTGACGCCGGCGACCAGTTTTGACGGCTCGGCCATGTGGCGCGAGCCGCGCGGATGGACGACCAGTTTGGCATTCGGGAATTCGCGCATGAGCGAACCAGCGCCGCCGGCGTGGTCGAGATGAATGTGGGTGAGGATGACGTAATCGACGGCATCGCGGCCGAGGCTGACCTTGGACAGCGCTTCCAGCACATGGGGTAGCGAATCGTTGCTACCGGTGTCGATGAAGGCGACGCGACCGTCATCGACGATCATGTGAATCGCCGCCAGGATGGGGCGCACGTAGCCGGCGTCGAAGGCGATGATGCCGTTGCCGTAGTCTCTCCAGTCGAACATTTCCATACTCCTGCGTATTGACGCCGGCGATTATACTGGCGGCCAGACGATTTCAAAGAGTGAGCCGATGACGCATTTCGTGGCCGACGATGGCGAGAAGATCCACGTCAGGATTTCCGGCGAGGGTTCGCCGCTGATCCTGCTCCATGGCTGGACGTCGAGCAGCCAGGACTGGTTCCCTTTCATGGCCGAGCTCAATGAGCAGCACCGCGTTTATCGCTGGGATGCGCGCGGCCACGGCGGCCATACGCTGGCCCACCCTGGTTCGGCGACGGTCGAACGGATGGCGCGCGACCTCCGCAACCTGATCGACCATTACGGCCTGCACGATGCCACAGCCGTTGGCCATTCAATGGGTGCCCTGACGCTCTGGCAATACCTGCGCGACCACGGCACACACGGATTGGGCAAGCTCTGCTTCATCGACCAGTCGCCCAAGCTGCTGACAGCCGACGACTGGGCACACGGAATTTACGGCGATTTTGGCGTCGACCGTAACAACGAGCTGGTGTCCTGGCTGCGCGACGATTTTGCCGAGGGCGTGCTCAAGCTGACGGCGCACGGCCTCAACAAGCGGGCCGAAGAAAAATACCTGCAGAACGCCTCGGGCTGGCAACGCTCACGCGCCGCGCTGCAGGCCCAGAACCCGGAACCACTGATCAATTGCTGGCTGAGCCTGACCGCCGCCGATTATCGCGACGTGCTGGCCAATATCCCGCTGCCCACGCTGCTGGTTTATGGCGGCGAAAGCAATTTCTACCATGCGTCGACAGCGCACTACGTCGCCGACAACATCCCGAACGCCGTGCTGCGCATCTACGAGGGCACCGACCACTCGCCGCACCAGTGGCAGCGCGAGCGCTTCGTCCGCGAGTTGATGGAGTTCATCAACCCGCCGGACCAAGCCGTTATCAGGTCGTCCTGAACTTCTGGACAGCCTGTTCGAGGCGCAGCTTTTCGGCCAGCACCTTGGTGGCGTAGCGCCGCTCCGGATCGCCGGTCGCCCCGGCAAATTGCTGCAGGCCGTTTTCCAGCCCGCCGTTGCGACGGATCGATTCCTTGAGCACCTTGGCGCCGACCTGGACATTGATGACCGGATTGAGGAAGGCGGCCTGATCGGCGTCTTCAGGCAACTTGTCCTGATGGAAACGCGGCATGACCTGCATCAACCCCTTGGCGCCGACGACGCTTTCGGAGAACGGATTGAAGCGCGACTCGATACCGATGACGGCAATGATGAGCAGCGGATCGAGGTGCAGTTGCCGCCCGGCCGACTGGGCCGTGGCAAAAATCGGCTCCAGCGCATCCGGCGCCACGCGATAGCGATGCGAGACGTACTCCATCGCACCACGCATGCGGGCACTGAGAGCCTCGCCAACGGGATCGATATCGTCGACCGCCAGTTCGTCATCAAGCGCCACTTCTTCGCTCGCTGGCAGCAGGAACTTCAAACCGCCGAGCATGGTGGGATTGCCACTTTGGACGCCGACCAGGGCAAGTACAAAAAATACGCCGGCCAGCATCAGGAACTTCTGAAACATTGAAGACGCGACGGCAGAGAGCCGCAACATCGATGAGGGAAAAACTGTTGAGGTAAACATGCGACCTCCTTCACTGTTGCCACTGCCAAAAAACGTCTTCGACAGCGAACGGTTACAGGGGGTACGACATCGGCCAGAGCCCAAGAGAGGGGTCGCTGGATACCGCAGCCAGACAGGCAAATTGCCACGGAAACCGATGCTGCACCGCAGCATTGATTCCAGTGTATTGATTTATATAGTTATTGTCAATCAACAACCCGGCGCGCAGGAGATTCAGTGTTGCATCGCCGCAACAAAAACGGTTGAAACGCTGTCTCGGCGTCCAGTCAAAAACAGGCCGAAATACGCCATTTCAATTTTGGCCGTTTTTCCCGGTTGACCGTGGAATCGCCCCGCAATCACCTAGCCAGCCTTGATCCGCTCCGCAAAAACCTTGCGCAATTTGAGCGCCTTGGGCGCCACCACGGCGACGCAATAACCCTGGTGCGGATTGCGCCGGAAATACTGGTGGTGATATTCCTCGGCAACAAAGAAAGTCGAGGCCGGCGTCACCTCGGTGACGATGGGCAAGCCCCAGACGCCCTCGCCGTTCAGGTGGGCGATCATCGCTTCGGCGGCGGCCTGCTGGCCGGCATCATGGAAGAAAATGGCCGAACGGTATTGCGTCCCGGCGTCGTGGCCCTGGCGGTTCAGCGTGGTCGGATCGTGGATCGTGAAAAAGGCCGTGAGCAGCGTCTCAAAATCGATTTTCGCCGGGTCGAACTCGATCTGTACGACTTCGGCGTGGCCGCTGTCACCGCGGCACACCGCCTCGTAGGTCGGCTTCGGATCCTGCCCGCCCATGTAGCCGGGCAGCACAGAAATAACCCCGTCCAGTTGCTCGAGCGCCGCTTCGGTGCACCAAAAGCAGCCACCAGCCAGGGTTGTTTTTTGCGTGATCGTCGTTTCCGCCATCTTCATTCCCGTTATTTATCCAGAGATCTGGCAGACAGTATGCCGCCGGCTTCGTTCCGCGCCATCCGTGGCAAAAGCAAGTAAAATCGTGCGTCTCAGAACATCACCGATTGCATCCGATGAGCACCACCAAAAAACAGACGTTTCAGGAAATCATCCTGCGCCTCCAGCAATACTGGAGCGACAAGGGCTGCGCCCTGCTCCAGCCTTACGACATGGAAGTCGGCGCTGGCACCAGCCACACCGCCACCTTCCTGCGCGCCATCGGCCCCGAGCCGTGGAAAGCCGCCTACGTGCAACCGTCGCGCCGACCCAAGGACGGCCGCTACGGCGAGAACCCGAACCGGATGCAGCACTACTACCAGTTCCAGGTCGTCCTCAAGCCGGCCCCGGACAACATCCTCGAGCTCTACCTCGGCTCGCTCGAAGCCCTCGGCTTCGACCTCAAGAAGAACGATGTGCGTTTCGTCGAGGATGACTGGGAAAACCCGACGCTCGGCGCCTGGGGCCTCGGCTGGGAAGTCTGGATGAACGGCATGGAAGTGACGCAATTCACCTACTTCCAGCAGGTCGGCGGCATCGACTGCAAGCCAATCACCGGCGAAATCACTTACGGCATCGAGCGCCTGGCCATGTACCTGCAAGGCGTCGAAAACGTTTTCGACCTGACGTGGACGGAAGGCCTGACCTACGGCGACGTCTATCACCAGAACGAAGTCGAGCAATCGGCCTACAACTTTGAGCACAGCAACGTCGAATTCCTCTTCCACGCCTTCGGCAAGCATGAAGAAACCGCCGTGCACCTGATGGGCAACCAATTGCCCCTGCCGGCTTACGAGCAAGTGCTTAAAGCCGCCCACACCTTCAACCTGCTCGACGCCCGCGGTGCCATTTCGGTGACCGAACGTGCCGCCTACATCGGCCGCATCCGCAACCTCGCCCGCGCCGTCGCCCAGGCCTACCTCGACTCCCGCGCCCGCCTCGGCTTCCCGATGGCGCCGAAGGAATGGGCCGCCGAAGTGCTGGCCAAGCTCGAAGAACAGAATGCAAAGAAAGCTGCCTGATATGTCGTCCAAGAATCTGCTCGTTGAACTGTTCGTCGAAGAACTGCCGCCCAAGGCGCTCAAGAAGCTGGGCGAAGTGTTTGCCCATACGCTGGCAACCTCGCTGAAAAATACCGGTTTGGCCACGTCGACCGCAGCCGTCACCGCCTACGCCTCGCCGCGTCGCCTCGCTGCCCACGTTACCGAAGTCGCCGCCGTCGCCGCCGACAAGCCGGTCGTCCAGAAGCTCATGCCAGTCGCCGTTGGTCTCGATGCCGCCGGCAACCCCACGCCGGCCCTGCTCAAGAAGCTCGCCGCCCTCGGCGCCGACGCTTCCTGCGTACCGAACCTGCACCGCGAAAACGACGGCAAGGCTGACGTGCTGTTCTACGAAAGCCTGGCCAAGGGCGCCACCCTGGCCGAAGGTCTGCAGAAGGCACTCGAAGCCGCCCTCGCCGCGCTGCCCATCCCGAAGGTCATGACCTACCAGTTGCAGGACGGCTGGAGCAGCGTCAATTTCGTTCGTCCTGCCCATGGCCTCGTCGCCTTGTACGGCAGTGATGTCGTGCCGCTGGCCATTCTCGGCCTGACCTCCGGCCGCGAAACGCATGGCCACCGCTTTGAAGCCGTCGTCGATCCGGTCGTCTTCGCCCACGCCGACGAATACGCCAGCAAGCTGGCCGCCGACGGCGCCGTCATCGCCTCCTTCGCCGAGCGCCGCGCCGAAATCGCCCGCCAGCTTGCCGCTGCAGCCGCCAAGGCCGGTGGCAAGCCGACTGACGACGACGCCCTGCTCGACGAAGTCACCGCGCTGGTCGAACGCCCGAATGTGCTGATCGGCCAGTTCGAAGAAGAATTCCTCGCCGTGCCGCAGGAATGCCTGATTCTGACCATGAAGGCCAACCAGAAATACTTCCCGCTGCTCGACGCCGCCGGCAAGCTGACTAACAAGTTCCTCGTCGTCAGCAACATCAGCCCGGAAGACGCTTCCGCCGTGATTGGCGGCAACGAGCGCGTCGTGCGTCCACGGTTAGCGGACGCCAAGTTCTTCTTCGACCAGGATCGCAAGAAGTCCCTCGAATCCCGCGTCATCGGCCTGTCCAAGGTCGTCTATCACAACAAGCTGGGCACCCAGGGCGAGCGCGTCCAGCGCGTTGCCGCGATTGCCCGCGCCATCGGCGACCATCTTGGCGGCGGCGAATTGACGCAGCACGCCGAACAGGCTGCCGTGCTGGCCAAGGCCGACCTGCTGACCGACATGGTTGGCGAGTTCCCCGAGCTGCAGGGCATCATGGGCCGTTACTACGCGCTGCATGACGGCCTTGCGGCTGATGTCGCCGACGCCGTCGAAGACCACTACAAGCCGCGTTTCGCCGGCGACTCCCTGCCGCGCGGCATGGTCGGCACGGTCGTCGCGCTGGCCGACAAGCTGGAAACGCTGGTCGGCATGTTCGGCATCGGCCAGATCCCGACCGGCGACCGCGACCCGTTCGCGCTGCGTCGGCATGCGCTGGGCACCATTCGCATGCTGGCCGAAAGCAATTTGGATTTACCGCTGAATTCCCTGTTGACCGTGGCAGGCAGCGCTTTTGCCGCCGTCGAAGGTTTCAAGAGCGCCGATGCCGAACTGGCCGACTTCATCTACGACCGCCTGGCCGGTAGCCTGCGCGAGCAGGGCTACACGGCGCAGGAAGTCGATGCCGTGGTCAGCCAGCGGCCGCAGCGCCTGGGCGACATTCCCAAGCGCCTGGCCGCCGTGCGCGCCTTTGCCGCGCTGCCGGAAGCTGCCGCGCTGGCGGCAGCAAACAAGCGGGTCAGCAACATCCTCAAGAAAGTCGAGAACCCGGTCGAGCCGACGGTCGATAACGCCCTGCTCAAGGAAGCGCCCGAAATCGCCCTGCACGACGCGCTCGTCGATGTCGTGCCGCAGGCCGACGCCGCCTTCGTCACCGGCGACTACGCCGAATCGCTGCAGGCGCTGGCCGCGCTGCGCGCTCCGGTCGATGCCTTCTTCGATGGCGTCATGGTCAATGCCGACGATCCGGCCCTGCGCGCCAACCGTCTCGGCCTGCTCGCCAAGCTGCACGTGGCGATGAACAAGGTCGCCGACATTTCCAAGCTGTCTGCCTGAGAACAGGAAGAACGCCATGCCAGCCAAGCTCGTCATCCTCGACCGCGACGGGGTCATCAACTTCGATTCCGCCCAGTTCATCAAGAGCCCGGCCGAATGGAAGCCGATCCCGGGCAGTCTGGAAGCGATTGCCCGCCTCACCCAGTGCGGCTATCGGGTCGTCGTGGCGACCAACCAGTCGGGCGTCGGGCGCGGCTTGTTTGACATGGAAACGCTGAACCAGATTCACACCAAGATGCACAAGGCTGTCGTCGCACTCGGCGGGCGGATCGACGCCATTTTCTATTGCCCGCATGCGGCCGATTCGAAATGCGACTGCCGCAAACCGAAGCCCGGCATGTTCAAGCGCATTTCCGAGACGCTCAACGTCGATCTCAAGGGCGTCCCGGCCATCGGCGATTCGCTGCGCGACCTGCAGGCCTGCGCGGCAGCGGGCTGTCAGCCGATGCTGGTGCTGACCGGCAAGGGCGAAAAAACCAAGGCCGAAAACGAATTGCCCGAGGGCACCGTGGTCTTCAAGAACCTGTCTGCCGCGGTCGACGCCATCCTCAAGGAGAAGACACCATGAGGGCAGTGCGCTCGACGCTGTTCATGGCCTACGCCGTCGTCTGGTCCATCCTCACCGCGCCGCTCGTCGTCATCGCCGCCCTCGCCTTGCGCGGGCTGTGGGGCTACCGTTTCGGCAAGCTGTGGCGCCTCGGCATTCAGTTCGGGGTCGAAAATATCCTCGGCATCCGGCCCAAGGTTATCGGCCTGGAAAATATGCCGAAAGAGCCTTGCGTCATTCTCGCCAAGCACCAGTCGGCCTGGGAAACGATGACCATCCAGGATCTGGTACCGGCCGGCGCTTTCTGCGTCTTCGTGCTCAAGAAAGAATTGCTGCGCGTGCCGCTGGTCGGTTGGGGGCTAGGCGCCATGAAGATGATCTCGATCGACCGCGCTGCCGGCAAGGATGCCCTCGACCAGGTCGTCGTCCAGGGTCGCGAGCGCCTCAAGCAGGGCTTCTACGTCATCCTCTTCCCCGAAGGCACGCGCGTCGCGCCGGGCCAGAAAAAACGCTACAAGCCGGGCGGCGCCTACCTCGCCACCCGCGTCGGCTGCAAGGTTGTGCCAATTGCCCATGATGCCGGCGAACTGTGGCCGCGCCAGGCTTTCCTCAAAACGCCGGGCACCGTCACGATGAGCATCGGCCCGGCATTCGACGCCACCGGGATGACCGAGGCCGAAGTCAATCAGCGGGCCGAAGCCTGGATCGAAGACGAGATGCACCGCATTTCGCCGCATCGCTACGCGGATGCCTCGCACAACGCCACCTGAGCCGGCGCGCAGCATCGTCATTGCCGGCCAGGCCGTCGCCTACCAGCTGCGGCGCAGCCAGCGCCGGACCATCGGCCTGGCCATCGACCACCGCGGCCTGCGCGTCGGCGCGCCGACGCGGGCGCGCATCGGCGACATTGAAAGCCTGATCCACGAGCACGGCCAGTGGGTGCTCGACAAGCTCGCCGCCTGGCGCGACCGGCCGGCTGCCAGCAAGCAGGAGATCACCGCTGGCACCGTGGTTTTTAGCCTTGGCGAGCCGTTGACCGTAGCATTCACCGATGTCGGCCGTAACCGCTGGCAGTTCGGCCCCGGCACGCTTTACCTGCGCCCCGATGCGACGCATCCCGCCAGTGACCTGCTCGAAAAAGCCCTGCGCGAAAAAGCCCGCACGGTATTCGCCGAACGGCTGGCCATCCATGCCCCGCGGCTCGGTGTCGGCCAACCGCCGTTGCGCCTGTCGTCGGCCCGCACGCGCTGGGGCAGTTGCAGCCACCACGGCGGCATTGCGCTGAACTGGCGGCTGGTGCTCATGCCGCTGGCCATCGTCGATTACGTCGTCTGCCACGAGCTGGCCCATCTCAAGGAAATGAACCATAGTCCTAGGTTCTGGGCTGTGGTCGAGCAGCTATGCCCGCAATGGCGTGCTTTACGTGCTGAATTAAGGGTTCTTGGAAAAACCATACCGAGCTTCTTGTAAGGAATTTGTATGGTTTTTGCACTCTCTAACTCACCTGCTGTTTAGGATCGACACAGCCCAATTGAACACAGTGCGTAACAATTCATCTGCGAACTAGATTGCCTCACGAGCTTGTCTTTTGAAGGAGTTTTCTGATGTGCGACGCTCTTACTTGGTCCCTTGACGCGATACGCTGGCCTGAAACAATCAGCGCAATTGCAGCCGTGCTCACCGCCGCAATTGCATTCTATGCGTTGCATACTTGGAGGCGCCAAGACAAGGCCAAGGGTAAAGCTGAATTCCTCGATGCGCTAGTTGAGGCTGCCCACACCTACATTGCGGCGATGGTTGAGCCCATAACGTTCGTAGTGATTGCAAAGATCGGCATGAAAAGCCAAATGCCAACATGGGAAAACCGCGAGCAGGAAGACATACCAGTCAAAGGTGCGATTGCCTACATTCAGAAGGACGGGGAGCATCATGGCAAGCTCCTGCACGAGGTACTGGATAATCTCCAGCCGTCGGTAGTTAAGCTCAAGTCCCTAGCAGCGAAGGGGCAGGTATTCAAATTCGACGACTACACGAAATGCAAGAGCGCAGTTGAGGGACTTACACGACATTTCGAAATGATAGAAGCGTTCATGGCGGTCATAAGGTCACCGACATGGAACTGGGAAAATCCAGAGGTGCTAGATCTTTTGAAGCGTGTAATGGCTATCGACCCGAAGGAAATCAGAAAGAGCCTCCAAGAGAACAATGTCGCCCTCCTTGAATTTACCGGAACGACTTACATTCGGATTTACGGCTAAGTAACACGGCCAGCAGCAACACACAGAGGACGCAACTTGCGCACAAAACAGTTAACTTGTGCGTAATGTAGGTATATCATGCACACTATCGCGATAGATAGGAGTGTGCAAAATGGCGTTCAGAGCAGACGAAGCAGCACGGGTCGGATACGAGCAGATGGAGGCTTATCTTGTTCCACGGCCTAGGGATGCAGACGAGTCCCAAAGGGCACGCAGCAAAGAGGCGTTGCTGGATATCATTGATGAACTCGGACCTGTTGTTAGCGGGTATCCGTCGTGGCATCCGCTGGTCCGCAACCATGACGACCGCTACCCGGTTACAACGCCGAGCCAGGACTGCGGATACCAAGGTCTCGACCATACGAAATACTTCGTCAATGGATTTATCACCTGCCCCTACACTGCAAGCGGGAAGGCAGAGGTGATCATCGAATCCGTGAATGCGCTGCCACATCACCATGCCGCCAGAATCACGGCGGAGAAGCTGGACGTGCAGCTATATCACCCCGATGCGACTCCTGTGCTGGTCAAGTGCGAGTGGAACAAACGCCTGGACGCAGACGGAATGATCCCGCTGTCCATTGCCATGCCCCTGATCCTAGAAAAGGAAATTCCATGCTGGGAGTGGTCTCATGTGGCAGAGACATGGGAAACGATGCGCCCCTACCTCCTTGGCCGCCCCCACGGCAGCCGGTCGTCCCTGTTTGTGAGCCAAGAGACCGGGCAAGCGATCAAGAAAATCTGGAATGCCCTGATCTACACGGGGATGTTTGGCCCGATCAAAGTGTGACGGACTGAGGCAGCAATGCCGGCACAGGCCGGGCAACACCCGAGCCAATACCCATGTAGCCACCTTGGGGTGATCGCGGCCCCTGCCGCCGGCAACCCGGCCCAGTTCGCCGATGCCGTATAGGCGACGTTCGGCCAATCCTCGTCCGTTCCTGCATGGGCAAGGCTATTCGTCTAATACGCTGGCCTAACACCCGATTGCTGCCGATGTTTCTGTGAATGGCTTACCCGATGTACCATGCCATTTTCATTGACGCTGGAATTTAGGTAATGCAGGGTACTCAACCGTTATTAGTGGCAAACCCCGCCCCTAAAAGTGCTGATGCATTCAACGAGCTAGAACGCTTAAAGTTTGCTCAGTGGGTTCTGGAGCGCCATCTCGGCTGGGTCGCCTCATCAGAGGTCAAGGCTGCCGTTATCGTAACAATCGACACTGCAATGCTCGGCGCATTGGCCACCGGATATAGTGCGTTGCAAACCTCTGAGCGGACTCCCTGGGCAAACCTTCTGACTTGGCTTTCAGGAGGAATGCTTGTTGCCGGTCTCTATTGCATCGCAATGGCAATTATCCCAAGGCTGAACGGCCCCAAAGACTCGAAGATTTTCTTTGGCTGCATCTGCAAGAACGCCGCCCCCGATTTTCAAGACAGCTTCCAAAAGTCATCCGCCAATGACTTGCTTACTGATTGCCTAGCCCAGATTCATCGGAATGCCGAAATTGCGAGGGATAAGTTCAAGTGGGTTCGAGCTGGAATGAAATGGTCCTTTGTGGCAATCCTCCCATGGGTTGCAGCCCTAGCAACACTCATTAAGAAGTAGGGGTATCTATGGGACTTAAAGCCGACCTCACTACGGAGGCAAAAGCTACTCTCTCCCAAATATGGGAGGAAGAGGCAACCACAAAGGTACCTGTATCAGAAGATCTTCGACTGAATGAAAACCATGCAAAGCACCTAGAGTCAGCAACGGTTCTATATGCGGACTTGGATGGCTCGACCAACATGGTTGATACATATAGTTGGTCATTTGCTGCCGAGATCTACAAAATCTATTTGCGTAGTGCAGCACAAATTATCCGAAGTGAAGGCGGCTCGATTACTGCGTATGACGGTGACCGAATCATGGCCATTTTCATTGGTGACAACAAAAACACTTCAGCCGTTAAAGCTGCACTGCAAATTAACTACACAGTTAATGAAATTCTTAGGCCAGCAATCAAGAACCAGTACCCAAATACCAGTTTTATCCTGAAACATGTTATTGGAGTCGATACGAGCAACCTACGAGCTGCTCGTATCGGAGTAAAAGGAGACAACGACATTGTCTGGGTAGGTCAAGCTGCCAACTACGCGGCAAAGCTCTGCACGCTCTCAGAGAAGCCGCTTTGGATTACAAAAGCAGTTTTCGAAATGATTAACAAAATGGTCAAATTTGCCGATGAAACCGAATCAGGGACTCCAATGTGGGAGAAACGATTCTGGACCCCAATGAACAATTTTGAGATTTATTGTTCAACTTATCAGCGTAATTTTGGTTAATAGATATCGCCCCCGCTCATCACTGCCGCCTTACTAATTCAGCAGCCGCCAACTCGCACAGGTTGAGCGCCTGTGTGAAGCGGTGGGTGCTAAGATCGTGCAGTTCGCTCAGGGCAATCAGTGCCTCAACCCGCGAATCGCCATCCTTGTTGCGTGCCGGGTCTGCCAGTTGATAGAGGCATGCAGTTATCCAGTCTTTCATGGGTTCTTTGCGCTGCTCGTCAGTCGGTTCAATGTCAGCGTAAATGATGGCGAAATAGTGTTCGCGCCCGCGCCATGCACCGCGCCGAATGACCGCCCGCATCTCGGCAACGGTATCAAGCACACGCTGCCATACCGCTTCCGCTGATTCGAATGGCTGTCCGACGACCACAGTATCTCGGCCTTCAAAGAAGATCGTGTAACGCGTGGCGGGTGAGCGCTCGCTATCGAATACGATCTTCAGGCGCTTCTCTCGGTCAATGTGGGTAGCGATCATGCGAATCTCCTTCTTACGGGGCAGGCAGGGCTAGCTGTGTGTCGCGCAGGGCCTGCACCGTGCCTGCTGCGAGGTACTGAACATCCAGCTTCTTGAAGATCGCCTGCAGGGTGCAAATCTCGGCGGGAGTCAGCTTGGCTCGCAACTCGTCGCTGGGATTGGGGCGCTCAGTGCGGTCAGGACTACTGGGGTCATGCATCTTCACCAACATATGGCGGTAAAAAAGCATCTCGTTCATGTCCAACTTGTTAAGGTCGTAATCCGGTTTGTCGTCGGTGCTGACGGTCACGTCCTGCTGGAACCGGCTTGGCGCATCGAGGCCGAGAAGCTTGGCGCGGCGTTCCATGACCCGCGCTGCTGCCGCTATCGAGGCGAGACGGGCCGCTTTGTCTTCGGCGATACAGGTAAGGGGCTGGCCGGTCCCGGGGTCTTTGATGGCCTCACCGTTGCGGTCGATAACGGGAATCTGAACGACTCGACCGTTATGCAGGAGGGGAGTGAAGCTCCGGAGCACGTTCATCGCCTCCGCATACAACGAGTCGAGGCGGGCCAACTCTAGACCTCGCAACTCTTCCGCAGGCTCCTTCGTCATGGAAGCTAGGGCGCGGGTGATGACGTTATGGACGGACACCGCACTGATGCCCATATGGTCGCCAATTTCTTGGAGGTTGCGTCCATCTAGACGCATCTGGATTATTTCGGCACGACGTTCCGCTTCGCGGATGCTCTTGGCGCTGGTGATGGCCTTCGGGCCTTTGCCTGTCTTTGTCATTCGGTACTCCGATGGACAGGCACTTATGCGGCTTGGCCGCAGGTTACGCCATGCTGTTGTGTTACATAAAAACGCTGACGCGGCTCAGTTCCTTGCTGATGTTGGCGGTGCGAACCTTTGACATGGCCAGCGAATCAGTAACACGCCGCACAAGTGCGTCATTTGCTTGATTGGCAAAGCCTTCCGGTGTCGCGCCGGACTGCTGAGCAAAATATCGGGCTTCCTTCCAATCGCTAAAGTCGCTTTCCAGATCGTCAGTCAGCTTGGCAAGCGCAGCAGCGAGCGGTTCCATGTCAGCAATGCGCTTGCCAGCCCGATTCAAAATCGAGTCAGCAGTGGCTTTCAATTTGGCACCGCGCTCAGCACGTTCAATTTCCTCAGCATTGCCAACCTCAGCCGTCAGCGCAGCGCGCCGAAGCTCAAGGCGCTGAATCAGCCGACGGGTGCGCTCCATTGCAACTTCGAGCTGATCAGCTTTCGCGTCCTCGCCTTTCGCTGCTGCGGAAACATAGTCAGCATTAAGAACGGCATATTCGCCGCTGGCTTCGTTGTGCTTGGCGATTACGTCAGCAAGGGTTTCGCGGAGTTTTTCAGGGGTGTTCATTTGGATGATTCCTAGTGGTTGGTGAATCGGGTTACTTCTGGCGGTGGATGTTCCCGGCGTTGAGCTGCGCCTCGAATGCTTCTTTTCGAGCGGCACCTGCATCGCCACCGTTGAAGGCGTGGGCTTTTTGGTCATGCTCGGCGCTGATGATCGCGTTGGGCAGTTCTGCCTTGAAGCGGTCGAGCTCTTGATGCTCGGCTACTGTCATTTGAATCGGGCGTGAAGGTTGCCCAGCCGACTGGTCTTCTCGATACTGATTTCGCTGCATAGTTGATGCTCCTTGGTTAATCAGGTGGGTTAATGCGTCTTGGCGGGCACATCCCGCCCCAAGACTCTGTCTGACCTGTTCCACCATCTGGAGCAGGTCTTGATTGAGGGTGAATTCCACGCGAGCACCTCCGTCGTGTTTAAGTCGGTCTCGGAATGCTTGCTGGTTCCTGGCGTTGTCGGTTGGCAAAGCTGATCTCTCGGCTGGAATGGGCATGGCAAAAGCATAGGGCGAAATTACCGGTAATACTCTGATGACGGCGCTGCATCCAGTTGCCGATGGTGGCGACCAGCTTGGACAGGTCAGGTGATCCACCAACGCTGAATCCGTACAAATTCCTTACTCGGCAAATCACCGGAGCGAAAAAACAGAAGCATTCCAATCCGTTGCCCAGCAAATGGACAGTTCCATTAGTTACCGGCATATGAGAAAGAGGCGATTGCAGCAACGCGCTGCAGGCGATCAAACGATGGCGCCGGTGCATGGGTATTGGCCGCGCTAGCGCCGTCGCCTGTGCCGCCCGCTACGCAGCAGCGCGCCCTCCCCCACCGTACAGCGCTCAGTGCCCTATGGTTCAACGGTGCCGTCTCGTTGGGGGTTTCAGTTTTACCGTCCATTTCGCATTCGGTGGATAACGAAGGTTTAGACGGCTTTCTATCGGCAGGCAGTTGGAGTGATTCGCAACGCGTATGACCTGTTTTTTCAGGGATTGCAACGGCATAAAAAGCGGCACCGAAATGCGCGTTAAAAATACGCGTTGCCCTAAGGGAAAAAACCCGCAACGCGCATTGAAATGCGCGCTTGCTTTCCCGGGTGTTTGCTTTCGCGTTAAAACTCCCAACGCGGAAGCAACGCACAACAACGCGCAACGCGAAAGCGGCCGAGGAACTACCCTTTTCATGCGTCGATCCCTCCCTCAACTGCCCGTAGCCAGGTGTTCCTGCCGCTACCTTCTTTGACGATCTTCACTTTCAATTCGAGGCGAGCGATGGCGTTTCGAAGCTGAGCCTGCGAGAACTTCAGGTATGCCTCCATCTTTTCGCGGTCACCTTCCAGCGTCCTGCCACTGTGGCGCATCCCCTTGGCAAATGCGTCCTTAATCCACTGAAGGACAAACTCCTCCTCCACGTGATGGCGTTCAGCGACGTCCGGTGGCACTACTGGCGGTCTGTTTGCCTCCTCCTCCGACTGAATGACCGTTAGGGATGTGATTTCATCGCCGTCTGCGTCATATCCGAGCGGGACACGAAGCATAGTGAATGGATATGCCTTACCGCTCTCCTCGTCCTTTACCTTGTCGAGTACAAACTGCCCGTCGAGAGGGTCCCATTCATCATCGCGCCAGCACTTGATAGAGAAGTCCAACGCCCCCCACAGACCAGACCAGCCACGCATCCCTGCCGAGGCATTCTTGCCGCTGTGATGCACGACCAGAACAACACCGCCGAGCCGTTGCTGAAGCTCTTGGAAGACGCTGATCATTTCGCCCATACCCTCGCTGGTGTTTTCCTCGATACCCTGACCAGCCTGCGCCAGTGTGTCGATGCATAACACCCCGCCGGCCAAACCCGTTTCGATCAGCGTCGCCACCAGCGTGTCACGGTCGGCTGCTTCTCGGAGGTTCATGCGGTCGGTAATAAAGGCAATCTGGGTGGATACATCACAGCCCGCTCTGCCAGATATTGCCAAACGCCACGCCTGAACACGCTTTGGGATACCGCCCTGCCCCTCGAACGGGATATAGACGGCGGGTGCCTTTCTGACACGGTGCTTGAACCACTCCTGGCCGTTTGCGACATGCGCCAGTAGATCGAGCGTAAGAAATGATTTGAAGGTTCCTGAGTTACCGAAGATGACGCCGACCCCACTATCAGGAATGATTCGCTTAACCAGCCATTGCTGGGGCGGAAGCCTCTGAAGGTCGCCATCGGACAGCAAAGTGAAACGGCGCGCATTGTCGATAGGTCGGGATATGGGTGCCCGGGCACTGTTGCTATTCGGGTTAAGCCAACTGCGTCGTTGCGCTTCCGCAAAGACCGCCTGATAGCCGGTGTGATTCGGTCTGAAGCTGTCCCATTTCTTCGCGGCGTCCTTCGGGTCGAACTTGTCGGAGGTAGCAGACCATTCCATCCACAAGCCGCGCCCGGTGTCTCCTAGTTCTTTCAGTGCGTGCCCCATCGCTACCCAAAGATCGCGGTCATCGGAGCGCATGTGCATCAACGCCGAACGAAGTTCAGTGATGGTTTTTGCCTCCACCTGCACGGTTCCGGCATCTACTTGCACCTGCGCTGCGTTTGTCCGACTGTGCCGTGGTGCAACCTGTGTTGCCACAAAGTCGGCAATGCAAGTCAGCGGCACATCACGAATCATGTTCTCGGTAACCGTGAAGTATCGACCGCCAGAGTAAGCCTCGATCCCGCTCCCGTTGCTGCCGAGCGTGGCGAAGTGCCTGCCATAGCCGATAGCGTGGATACCTTTCCCGCTAGGGCTGCATTCGACATATCCCGGCGCGCTGTTCGCAAGGCTGGCCAATTGGTTGTCAGGAATCTTGTCTAGGTCGATGCCCTGCCAAAATCCACCCGCATCGTCCTGCCCAAGGGCGAAGCCGATGCCAACAAAGCGCCCACCACTACTTGCGACAGCGGCGATAGCTTCATCGTATGACGCCCAAGCGGCGCGGTCAGCCGGAGAGTCCAGAGTGCCGTTGCGCGGGGTGCCGTTGGCGTAAAACGGTTTCTTGTCCTGATTCCACACAAGCCACCGTTTTGCAGCTTGCATAGAGGCGAAAGTGCCGGGCTGCTGGGCGGCTGGGGCGATGATCGGCTGTTGGCCCTCGTACTGCTGCCGACAAAATGCTGCAGGCTGTTGTGCCGCCATCCATTTGTCAAAGCCAGTGCCAACAAGGTTTCCTACACTACCTTTCGTTGTACCTTTGTCTTTGGGTG
The DNA here is from genome assembly GCF_049652925.1 of Azonexus sp. Taxonomy (GTDB): domain Bacteria; phylum Pseudomonadota; class Gammaproteobacteria; order Burkholderiales; family Rhodocyclaceae; genus Azonexus. Next base: position 67,689 of record NZ_JBASFI010000029.1, on the reverse strand, counting down.
TTCCTTGCAGCGGGGAGGTTTCAGGTGCCTCCCCGCTGTTTCTCTTCTCGGTCATAGCAGACCTCCCCAGATAGACCTATTCCATACGCAGCCCATACAGACGAACGCGCCCATCGCCAGAAGCGATTGATTGAATGTCGTTCTCATGTTCAAGCCCCTGCAATGTGGGCTTTAGGGCGGTTCGGTAGCAGCCAGTCCGGCAATGCCGAGGCGGCTTTCGGTGCCAGAGACTCCGCTGACGCAGTAGGTTCGACCGTCTGGCTCTCAAGCCAACGAACTACTTCTATCGGGTCATAGCGAACGAGGTCACCAACCTTGATAAAGGCGGGTCCGCGATTGCGAGAAACCCATGCGGTCAGTGTGCCAACCTCAACCCCAAGAATCGGGGCTAGTTGTTTGCGAGACAAAAGCCCCTGCGATGCAAGCAGCTTTTCAGTGATGGTGAGACGAGGCTTTTCCATGATGCGTAACTCCAAAACGCCCTCGTCGGGTTTATTGAGTTACGCGAGTCCATCACGAACGGCGGGAAGCGGACTTAGGCGGTGACCCGGTACTTAACGTGACCGGGATGGATGCTGATGCACTTAACTGCACCAGCAGGCACAGCTTAACAAACTCCCCATGGCAGCGTTTGATGTCAATACGTCAAACCCGCCTAGGGTCGTTCGCGCCAATGGTGGCACCAACATTCATCCGGCGTCAAATCAGCAAATAGCCATCTTTATGTAGGGTTATGTGATATTGCGAAATCGCAGGCAGTTAACCACTGAATCGCAACGACTTGACCGGCGCTGCAGGGGGATCTGGGGTGATGTAACAGTGCCAGCATTGGCAAAAGGAGAAGGGAACGGCAGGACTCAGATATAGACATTCGACAACTGTTGACATTCCTCTGGTGTAGGCATAGCCTAAAAAAAGCATCTTGATATTTATTGCGGATGCGGCGCAATGCCGCTCAGCTGGGTATCCGTCCCTTTTATTGACGGATAGGGCGCGGGACATCTCGCGTTCGATTATGAATGCTGCGACATCGACATACGTGAGCGCAGCGGCAACTGATGGCAACGAAGGGCGTTGCCGTGAAATTCATAGTCCCAGGAGTCCGCACGATGTTGTTTCTCGCCACCACAGCGCCCCTGTGCGCCGTTCCTCTCGTAAGCCATATTCTGGCCTTTTCGGCCCAATCTCCACAACTGCAGGCACCCAGGCTTCTCGCCACTGTTCGTTGGCTGGATATCGATCTGTGCGTCCTTCCTTTCGGCAGCGCCGTGCGGTTCAATCGGCACATGCCTCTGGGGGCTTAACATGCGAAATTCTGCTTTCGTTTCGCCGCGCCAGTTTGCCCACCATCTGCCGGGCGAAATCGTGACCGCATTGGTCCGCAATCCGCTGCAAAGCCCAAAGACCAAAGGGAAGGCCCGACCAGTCATCCTGCTTCAGCGCGATAGAGCGCATTGGTTGGTGATGGGCCTAACCACGTTGGATCACTTCGCTGACGGCACCCCACGGCGCTCCGTGCCAAATCCATCCGCCTGCGGCCTCGGCGCCGGTGTTTCCTATCTTTGGGGGCTGGCAAGCTGGGTGAGTGTATTGGACATTGGCGACCACATCGGCGATGCCGATAAAGACCTGCTCTGCGTTTTGACAGCCCTTGGCGTCGAGGCCGCTGATCTGACTCGGGCCCATTGACTTTCCATCTGCCTAATTTTTCTTTTCACCCCGAGCAGCGGCGGGCCATCCGCTGATTTTAGAAAGGAAACAACATGGGATTTTTCGACTTCATTGGCAATGTTTGCAGCACCGCTATCGACGGCATTAAAAACGGGGCGGATTTCATCGCAGAGAACCCCGGTACGGCTTTGGCCGTCGCAGGGTTGACGGTTGCATCTGGAGGCTTGGCCTTGGCTACAGCCCCAGCAATTGCGGCAACTGCAGGAAGCGCTGGAATTTTGGGGGCCGCAAGTACGGGAGCGACAATTAGCACGCTGTCGGGTGCGGCACTGACTAACGCTTCGCTGGCTGCTATTGGTGGTGGCGCGTTGGCCGCTGGCGGTGGCGGCATAGCAGCAGGCACCAGCATGATTGCGGCTGCCGGCGCGGTCACTGGTGGCGTTGCTTCTTCGGCGATTGCCGCCAAGACTCGGGAGTGAACCACATGGGTGCTGCACGACAAGCCGTGTAGCACCCCAACCCCTGTATTCCCCGCCATCTCACCATGAACGGAAAAACTATGCAGCTACCCCATGCCCCTACTGTGCCAATCGACGTTGTGCGTGAACTCTTCTCGGCCATGTCAGGCGAGACTACTGTGGGTTTCGACGAGGCTGATTTCGCGGCACTGCCACCCCTTTCCCGGATCAGCACATCCTGCGTGCTTTCACGCGGCCTGGATGATATCGATCGTGCCGTCGAGATGGCATGGCCAAATCCTGCGGGCAGTGAGCATCTTGGCGCCTTGGTTGTGGTGCGCGCCAACGGCATGGAGATGGCGCGCTATCGCGAAATTGCGCGCCAACTGCACAGGATGATGCCGGACAAAGCGCCACTTTTCTTAAGCATTAGTCAGAACAGCAAACTGCCAAAAGGGAGCGTTTTCATCACCATTCTTGCGGTTTCTCATCCCCAAGGGAATGTCGCCGTCGCAACCAATCAACCGAGCAGCCAGCACCATTCGGAGGGTTAACCATGAACGTCGCTCAAGTCCTGTTACGCCTTCATTTTTGCGAGCACGCGTTGCAAGCGCTAGTCGCTACGCATCCCGCGCCACAAAAATTTCGCGCCGCGGCTGAAGAAATCTTTGAGTCCGCCTTGTCTCCAAATGCCAACCCAGAATTCGTGAAAGAGCGCGACGCCTTTTTTCACAGGCTGTTTGTCGGGAGCAATCATGGACACGACAAATAACAGCAAGGACGAAGTTGTTGTCTTTTGTCACGGGGGTTGCGGCAGCTTTATGACGTTTAAAAAGGCTTCGGTATGGCCCGGGGACTTTTTTGGCTGCGAAAAAAACAGATTCGGCTTCGAGTGCGAGGGAGTATTTCTGCCGCTAACGCCAGGAAAGATAAGGACGATAACCGAGTACAGGGCAACCGGCTTCTACCGAATTCGCGATGAATGGCCTTCCCAAGCATCGATCGACGAGCATTGGGGGTCTTACGAGTGTTGGGCGCGCCACGTCGCGGCCATTGTGACCAACAAAGCAGCATTAACGTCACGTGGAGTAAGGATCATCGAAACAACCCGCGACCTTCTCGTTTGGCACGAGCCGCTACCTAAATGAGTCAGTATTTTTTGTCAAAAAATGGAGGTTTAACAATGGACGATTTTGAAACGATCAATGACTTGGCGGAAGCCTTGCAGGCACAGAATCTTCTTCATCACGACTCGGACGATCACCCTGTGTTGAACGGAGACGTCATCGAAACGGTCGTGGCTATCAGCGAACGCCAAGCCTACACCGAGGAGCATTATTCGCTATTCCTGGACGCCAATGTTTTGAATGGGGATCGCGACTTTTATGCTGCCCGGATTAATCAAGATGACGAACCGGACTTTCAAGAGCGCCCCCCTGAAGCATTCCGTTCGTTTTTGTCGAAGTCGTGGGATGTCCTTCAACGCGAGGAAAGGAGCGGCAGGTTTCGGAGCTGAGCAGCCGCCTGCATGGCCGCTGCTGCGGGATGCTGACCGGCTGCTTTTGGCCGGCTTGAGAAATTGAAGCTGCAAATTAGCTCGCCGAATACCGGCCGTTCGGCGCCCTCCAGCACGAGAAATTCAAATGTAACAGCCAACGGCAGATAGTGGCCGATATCTGCCACATACATCTTGGTCGAGCCAATGAACTTCAGTGGTTAGGTGGGGCGACATCATGCAGTCATCTCGGTCAAGATTTCGCGCCCCTCAAGCACGAGAAGGGATTGCCATAACATTTGCGCCGGACTGCTGGGCGGCATAGATCGCCCCCTGCTGCTCGAACCAATCCGCTATCGCTTGGGCTTGCGGCAGGTAGTGCCGCAAGTCTTCCGAATCACGGTAATGCTTTGCCGTGACCCCCGTGGGCGCATGGCCGGTAAGCAGCTCAACGATATGGCTCTGAATGCCCACCGTCTCCCCTGCCTGCACCAGCCCGCGCCTGAAGTCGTGGGCACTGATCTTTCCGCCAGCAATGTCGCCAACGTGGTGGAGCGTCTTGTAGAGAATTTTGACGTGGCTTTTCCGAGTACGACCGACAAAGACATAGGGGTTGCCAGTTTGCCGACGCTCCCATTGCAGACGCAGTAACCGATTGAGCGTAGTTGTGATCGGCAGCATAAGGCGGCGATGCTGTTTGGTTTCGGTGAATTCGATATACGGCTTTTCGTCGTCCAGATGAACCGCCGTCCATTTGAGGGTTGCCAGTTCGTTGAAGCGGGCACCAACGATCATCAGGCAAAGCGCCAGCGCAGCATTGTGGTTATCGTTCGGGGTGAATTTATCTGCATCCAGCCTTTGCTCCAGCAGATGCCAGACCGCCCCGGTGCGGTCAGTTGGGACGCGGCGCGTGCGCGGTTTGACATGGTTGTATTTCACAAGCTGCCGGAAGGCGATGACCACAGGGTTATGGGCGCAGATCGTAGGGATACCCTCGGCGTTGATGCTCTTGTCCCGAACCCATGAAAACAAGCTCCTGAGCGTGCCCATGACGATGTTGGCTTGCACTGGTGCCCGTTCGCTAATCTCGCGGAATCGTTGCGCCACCATCAGGTGAGTAATGCTGGTCATGGGCTTGCTGCACCAGTCAGCTAGATTGTGTTCTACGTGACCTCGGAGCTTTTCCTTCGTGCTCTCCCGAAGGGGGCCGTAGGCACTGCGCCTATTTTGGAGGTAGTCCTCAAGGGCTTCCTGCAGAGTGACGCCTTCGATCTTGACCTGCTTTTTGCGTTCAACCGGCGAGGTGCCTTGACGCATCAAAAGCAGGGCGGCGTGGCACTGAACACGGGCATCCTCAACAGAAAGCTGATCGGATCTCCCAAGCGTCACCCGAACCGTTTTTCCTTGAACCTGCCCCTGGGCGATATACGCTCTCGACCCGGCTGCAGTGATACGAACTGCCAGCCCTCGCTCTTTGGCACACCAATGGAATGCCTGCCCCTTCGCTGGAATAGGGAGGGATGCCACAATGTCGTCTGTGAGCTTGATTTTCTTGACCATGAACCGTTCTCCTAAGTATGAGGCTATCACCTACACGACCAGCCGTGTATGGAGTTTGTACGGGGATTCCTGTGCTTTCCCGTACATGCTGATACACCTACATGCTAGGATATTTTTTCGTAAGATATTGATTTATATGTACACATACACCGATACATGCCTACGTGTATGGAACAATAACAACTTGAACCACAGCCCGCGCTTCTGGTCTGTGGTTGAGCAACTTTGCCCGGACTGGAAGACGCGCCGGCTTGAACTGCGCCAACTGGCCCGGCAAATCCCCCACTTTTAAGGAACACGCATGCGCATTCTGCACACCATGATCCGCGTCGGCGATCTCGACAAATCCATCGCTTTCTACACCGAAATCCTCGGCATGCAGCTCCTGCGCCGCACCGACTTCCCGGAAGGCCGCTTCACGCTGGCCTTCGTCGGCTATGGCGACGAAGCCAGCGAAGCCGTGCTCGAACTGACCCACAACTGGGACACGCCGAGCTACGAGCTGGGCACCGGCTACGGCCACATCGCGCTGGCCGTGCCCGATGCGGCTGCCGCCTGCGCCGCGATCAAGGCGCGCGGCGGCAAGGTCGTGCGCGAAGCCGGGCCTATGAAGCATGGCTCGACGATCATCGCTTTCGTTGAAGATCCGGATGGCTACAAGATCGAGCTGATCCAGCGCGCCTGACCGACATCAAGGCCACGCTCTGGCCGGCTGGGCATACTGCAGCCTCAAGGAGATCACAATGGCCTTTCCCGAATTCTTTTCCCGCGTTCCCACCATCACGCTGCGCGACCCGCTGGCCGAACTGCTCGGCGCGGCGGCGGGCGGGCTGATCGAATACGGCTTTGCCGATGCGGTCAAACTGGCCGGGCATTCCTGCCCGACGGTGGCCGGGGCCTGGCTGACCAGCGTGCGTGCCTTGCGCGCGCTTTATGGCAACGAGATTCCCGTCCGCGGCAACATTGCTGTCGCCCTCCATGAAAGCATCGATACTGGCGTCGCCGGCGTCATCGCCAGTGTCGCCACGCTACTGACCGGCGCGGCCGGCGATGGCGGTTTCAAGGGGCTGGGCGGACAGCATGTCCGGCGCGGCTTGCTGCGCTTCGGCGTGAGCGGCAGCGTCGGCATGACGTTTACCCGGCTCGATACGAATGCCACGGTCAACGGGAATTTTCGCCCAAATTTGATATCGGCCGATCCGCGCCTCGGCGAATTGCTGCCCGCCGTCGTCCAGGGCACGGCCAGTCCGGCCGAGAAAAAACTGTTCGGGGAACTCTGGCAGGATCGCGTCAAACGCATCCTGATCGACCACGGTGACGATCCGGCCGTGGTTGAACTGCATATGATTCAGGGCTGAGTCGCCATCGCTTCACGCGCTACGTTCTCAAAAGTTTCGACGACGCCGGCCCAACTGCGCGGCAGCATCGTCTTGCGCGCCGCTTCGGCCATTTCGCCGAGGCGCTCGGCTTCGTCGAGCATCCACAGCGCACCTTCGACGTAGCCGCGCTCGTCACCGGGCGAAGCGACCATGCCGTTTTGCTGCTGGGCGATCAGTTCGGCGGCTGCGGCGCTACGGTAGGCGATGACCGGCAGACCGCTGGCCATCGCCTCGGCGACGACGTTGCCGTAGGTCTCGGTCAGGCTGGGGAAGAGAAAGAGGTCGGCGCTGGCGTAATGGGCGGCCAGATCTTCGCCAATGCGCATGCCGGCGAAATGGTGATCGGGATGATCGGCGGCCAGTTGTTTGGCTGAAGGGCCGTCGCCGACCCAGACCATTTTGGCTTTCGGATGCCAGACCTGAATGGCGGCAAAGGTCTTTTTGACCAGCGCCAGATTCTTCTCGGCCGCCACCCGTCCGACGTAAAGACAAGCCGGGCCATCGCCTTCGACGCCCCAGTTCTCGCGCAGGGCGGCGCTGCGGCGGGCCGGATCATAAAGTTCGGTATCGACGCCACGGCCGACGACGCGTACGCCGGTCAGCCCTTCGCCGGCCAGGTCGGCGGCCAATGCGGCCGTCGGCACCATGGTCGCCAGCGTCCGCCGGTGCAGGGTGCGCAAGTAGGCGGCGACGGCCGGGCGCATCCAGCCCATGCCGTAATGCACGCTATAGCGGTCGAAATTGGTGTGGAAGCCCGAGGTGACCGGGATGCCCATTTTGCGGGCGACGCTGACGGCCGACCAGCCGAGCGGCCCTTCGGTCACGACATGGACCAGATCGGGCCGGTGCTGGCGCCATTGGCGGGCCAGCCGACGCCCGGCCGGCAGACCGAAGCGCAGGCCGGGGTAGCCGGGCAGCGGGAAGCCGGGCAAGGCCAGTTCGTGTTCGCTGCCGGCATCACCCTTGGATTGCCGCGGCCGGATGACGCTGACCCGGTGGCCGCGCTCGCGCAGGCCACCGACCAGCCGGCCAACGGTCATCGCCACGCCGTTAACTTCGGGCGGGAAGGTTTCGGTGACGAAGGCAATGACCAGTGACATCAGGCGATCTCCATGAGCACGCAGGCCCAGACGAACATGACGAGGATCAGCGAAACAAGCACCGCGGCGCTGCCGATGTCCTTGGCGCGCTTGGCCAGGCGATGGTTTTCCAGGCTGACGCGGTCGACCACGGCTTCGATGGCCGAATTGAGCAGCTCAACGATGAGGACGAGCAGCACGCTGGCGATCATCAGCCCACGCCCCAGCCATGGCACGGGCAACAGGAAGGCCGCCGGGATAAGCAGCGCCGCGAGGATGACTTCCTGGCGGAAGGCGTCTTCGCACAGGTAAGCGGCCTTGAGGCCGGCCAGCGAGTAGGTCAGCGCATTCCACACCCGGCGCAGTCCGGTCTTGCCCTTGAAGGGCGATTCGTTGGCCGGATCGAGGCCGAGTTCGTTCGACGAGGGTTCCTGCATGAAATCTCCGCGAAAGCGCTCACGTTAATCAGGTAGCGCTAAGCTTTGATGACAGCCGGAGTCATCGCTCTGTCACAATTCAAACCTACGCTCGTCCGAATATGCCCATGCGCCTGCTTTCCGCCCTGCTCTTCCTGCTCGCCGCCCTGCCGGCCGCCCACGCCGCCCGCCCGATGATCACCGACGATGCGCGGCTGACCGATGGCGGCGCCTGCCAAGTCGAATCCTGGGTACACCTGCACGGTAGCCAGCACGAGCTCTGGGCCTTGCCAGCCTGCAACCCGGGCGGCAATTTCGAGCTGACTTTCGGCGGCGCGCTGGCCTATGCTGACGGCCATCAGGAAAGCGGCGCCATGGTCATTCAGGGCAAGACCCTGCTCAAGCCGCTGGAAACCAATGGTTACGGCGTCGGTTTCGCCGCCGGTTATGCCACGCAGCCGGGCAGCGCACACACCGGCAACCCGTATTTCCACGTGCCGGTCAGCTTTTCGCTGGCCGACGACCGGGTGGTTATCCACACCAACCTCGGCTACACCCGCGAACGCGAAAACCAGGAAAATCGCCTGACCTGGGGCCTCGGCAGCGAAATCCAGATCACCAACCGGGCCTGGCTGATTGCCGAAAGCTATGGCCAGGACAAGGGCAATCCATTTTTCCAGATGGGCGTCCGTTACTGGATCGTGCCCAACCACGTCCAGATCGACACTACCTACGGCAGCCGGTTTGGCGCCATCAGCGACCAGCACTGGTTTTCGGTTGGCCTGCGCCTGATCTCGCCGACCTTGTTCTAGGTCAAGCCCGGCTTATCTGTAATATTCCTGCAATGATGCAGAAGCCCGCCTATGCTAAAAGGCCTAGTCTCGTTCATCCGGAAATGTAACCATGGTTTTCTTCGAGCTGTTTACGCACAACCCCACCATCATCAAGGTCGCCCCGGGCGCCGCCCTGTTTTCCGAGAATGAGGACGGCCAAATGATGTACGTCCTGACGACTGGCACGGCCGAAGTCATCGTCAACAACCGGGTCGTCGAAAGCCTCGAGCATGGCAGCATCGTTGGCGAAATGGGCATCGTTTCACCCGGGCCGCGCTCGGCCAGCGTAGTCGCCGTGACCGAATGCGAGTTCGTCGAAGTCGACGAAAAGCGCTTCCAGTTTCTCGTTCAGCAAACGCCGTTTTTCGCCACCCAGGTCATGCGCGTCATGGCCGAACGCCTGCGCAAGGTCAATCAGTTGGTGACACCGCTCGAAGACATCTGAGCGCCGGGCGCCAACCGGTGTTCGCCGCACCAGCCATGCGGCCCGACGACCGGATGGCGCCAGTGATGGGCTTCGCGCGGCGAACTGTCGCCGGCGAAGACCGGCGGATAGCGATGGCACAGGCCGGTGAGCGCATCGCTCGGCCGGAAGTAGGCGCAGCGGACGCAGCAAGCGTCGGAATGGTCGTTCATCGGGCTGGCGATCAGATTGCTACGGTCAACCGGAATTTCTGGCCAATTTTGCAATTGGTCAGTTCGCCGTAAAGGCGCGCCAGCCGCTCGGCCATCGCCACATCGGTCCATTCCTGCGCGTAGATCGGCGCTTCATCGTTGAGGTGGCGCCATGATTCGGGATGCTTGAGAAACTGGCCGAGCACTTCACCGAAAGCCCGCGGGTCGTTCGGCGGCGAGAAGGCGCCGCGCGCCGGCGCCAGAATGTCGGTCGTCCCCATTTCGGACAGCGCGATGACCGGCACGCCGGCCGCCATCGCTTCGAGCAGGACCAGGCCCTGCGTTTCAGTGCGTGAGGCAAAGACGAAAACATTGGCCGCAGCATAGCAATCGGGCAGCGCCTGCTGGCGGTCGAGGTAGCCGATGAACTGGACGGCATCCTGCACGCCCAGCGCCGCGGTCTGCGCCTTGAGGTCGGCCATGGCCGGGCCTTCGCCAGCGATGACGAGCAGCGCGTCGGGGCGGATCTGGCGGGCCTGGACGAGGGCTTCGAGCAGGAAGCCGATATTCTTTTCATGGGCGACGCGGCCGACGAAGAGCGCCATCGGGCGGGATTCGGCTATGCCGAACTTCCGACGAAAGCGCATACCGTTGCCGCCGGCGAATTGCGCCATCGGAATGCCGGTGGGCAGGACGCGCATCGGCGATGTCACGCCATAGCTTTCAAGCCGCTGACGCATCGCCGTCGACGGCACGATCACGGCATCGAGCTGGTTGCATTGCCGGCGTGACAAGGCCCGCGCCTGGCCGCGCAACCAGCTCGGCGGGATCGGCTTGGCGTAGTGCTGCAGATATTCCTCGAACAACGTGTGATAGGTCGCCACCACCGGCAGGCCGAGCTTGCGCCCGGCCTTGAGGCCGGCGTAGTGGGCGATGAACGGGGTCTGGACGTGGATCAGGTCGCAGTCCTGCGCCGCTTCGAGCACCGACCGGTGCATGGCCCGCCAGCCGACCAGCCGGTCTTCGCGGTCGCCCGGCACCGGTCGGCCGGCGACGCGAACGATGCCCGGCTCATCAACCTCGTTGCCATAACGCGGGACGACCAGCTTGACCTCGACGCCATGCGCCGACAGCGTGCGGCGGAAGGTCTCGATGGAAGTCGAGACGCCATTGACGCGGGGAAAATACACGTCGGAAACCATCAAAACACGCATCTCAGGCCTCTACAGTTTCGGCAACGGATTGGACAACCGGGGCGGCCAGCATGGGCACCGGCTTTTGTTCGCCCCAGGTGACCAGTTCGAGCCGGCCGTCGAAGTGTTCGACGATGGCCGTGCAGGAATCGACCCAGTCGCCGCAATTCACGTACGTCAGGCCGTCGATCTCGCGGATCGTCGCCCAGTGGATGTGGCCGCAGATGACGCCGTCCAGGCCCCGCTCCTTGGCGTGGTGGATGGCCGATTCCTCGAAATCGAAAATGAAGGTCAGCGCCGTCTTGACCTTGCGCTTGGCGTAGCCGGCCAACGACCAGTAGCCGGAAATACCGAGCTTGCGCCGCCCCCAGGAGAGCAGGCTGTTGATGCGGACGAGCATTTCGTAAGCCTTGTCGCCGAGCACGGCGACCCAGCGATGATGACGCGTCACCTGGTCGAACTGGTCGCCGTGGATGAGCAGGAAGCGGCGGCCATCCAGGGTTTCGTGGACCAGTTCGTCGATGACCTCGACCTCGCCGAAAACGATGCCGCAGTAATCGCGCAGCACTTCGTCGTGATTGCCCGGGATGAAGACCACGCGGTCGCCATGGCGGGCCCGGCGCAGCAGCTTCTGGACGACGGTGTTCTGCGCTTGCGACCAGTTGATGCTGCGGCTCATCGCCCAGAAATCGACGATGTCGCCGATCAGGAAAGTCTGTTCGGCCGGATGTTCGCGCAGAAAATCGAGGAGTCTGTCCGCCTGGCACGCCCGCGTGCCAAGGTGGATGTCGGAGAGAAAAACGCTTCTGACCTTGGGCATGACCGCACGATACGGCCAGCCCGTGACCTCAAAGTTACTGTTCCGTTAAGCTTTTGTTGCAACGGCAACGCCTTCCGGAGAGGTGCCGTGCGACCGGCAGGAAATCACTGACCTTCCCCGGCATTTCGTTTTTGGACATTTTTTCCGGTTGACCGTGGGAATCGCCGGCAACGCCCAATCACCGGTCATTGCTTGGCAACCTGCCGCAACACTTCCCAAGAACTGGCTATTTCGGGCGGGCGAGGGCCGCCGCCGGTTGTGTCGGCATGGACAATTCCAGCGCCACCTTGAGCGGCTCTTCGCCCATCGTCCGGACCAGAGCTTCGCGCTCCAGCACGGCATCCGTTTGCTTGGCAGCGGCGGCCCGACTGAGCCAGACGTAGGCGCGCGCCGAATCCTGCGCCAGCCCCAGGCCATCGCGATAAAACCGCCCCAGTTCAAGCATGGCATCGGGATTTCCCGTTGCCGCGGCCAACTGCACCCATTTTGCCGCCTGCCCGACATCCTTCGGTCGATTGTTCCCGGTCGCCAGGTCGCGGCCGAGTTGAAGCATCGCACCTACATCGCCGTTTTCGGCGGCTGTCTGCAGTTTATTGCCCTGGGCTTCCGGCGCTTTCCCGGCATCGGTAGCCGCATTGGCCGCAAGGCGCTGTACCTCGCCGCTCGCCGTGCCGTCACCGGGTTGTACTGTCGAGGCAATCCCCAATTGCCCGCTCTCCGCCTCCTGCCAAAGCTCAGCAGCCGTCAATGCACCGAGAGTCAGCAATACCGCCGCAGCACCGTTGATTATCGGACGTTCCAGAGCTGCGCCCCTGATAGCAAGAAAACGATACGTGCAGTCAAGGCAACGATAAGGGCGATGGCTCGCCGAGGACAGTTTTTCATGCTTCGAGTGCCATTTTGATTGCTGGCAGCGCGTGCTACTGCACATCGGACACTTGATACCAGCCCCGACAAGTCGCGCAATATCGAAATATTTGAGGATGGACGAAAGCATGATGTTCAGTTCAGCCCCTCGGTTGCCGCTGATTTCAGCATGAAAGCACTCGCCTGCAGGCCCAGCCAGCGCCATGCGATGGCGAGCAATGGAAGAAAAGAAGCGCCGCCGAACCCGGAACCATGACCAATATCTTGACCATGAAATTGCATGCTATTGAGGGACTTCGTGCGACAACCGTCACCTTACGAATTCCCGGCCGAAATTGCAATTGGCATTTCGGGCGTTACCGCTTCGGGATGTTCAAAAGCGGACGATTGATTGCCATGTTGGGGAATACCAGGCGCTCGCTGGCCGTGGTCAAATGACCAGCGCTGAATCAGTTCGCGCGGTTTTCTGCGGCCAAGCCTGCCAACGGCTCGTTGGCCGCCTGCCAGCCGCCGCGTAGCAGGGGCCGCAGATAGAACAGGACGAAGCCGCCCAGCCCCCACAGGCAGGCGACGATGCGCCACGGGCGGGTATCCGGGTAGCCCTGGCCATCGAATGGTAGCGTCGCCACACCAATGACGGCGATGACGATCAATATCCAGTGGGCGCGAATACCCAGCCCCCAGCGGAAACTGCGGGTCAGGCGCAGGCCGAGCCAGCCGCCGATCAGGCCGACCAGCCCTCCGGCGAGCACATCGACCGGCCAATGGGCGCCAACGGCGATCCGGGAAAAGCCAGCCAGCACGGCAATGACGACAATGGGCAGGGCACGCCGCCAGCCAAGGAGGGCCAGCCACGCGACAACGAAGGAAAAAGCCGAAACGGTATGGCCGGAGGGGAAGCTGTGCGCCGTCAATCGGGCGCCGATGATGGTGATCTGGCTGGCGTCGAGCACAGCCGCCGGGCGCGGCAGGTCGAACCAGATCTTGAGGCCGCGGCTCAGCGCCCCGGCGAGCAGCGCGCCGACGACGAGCGCCCAGAAAACGCGCGGGTAGCGCAGGCAGAAGGGCAGCATCAAGGCTAGCTGGACACGGCCGTCGCCAAGCGTCGTCAGGCTTTCCCAGAGCCATGGCGGCAAGACCTGGCTGGCCGCCTGGGCGGGAATGAAGCCGGCGTACCAGTTACCGGTCTGACCGATGGCGACCAGGCCGAGCGCGAAGATCAGGCACAGTCCGGCGATCGAAGCGTCGAAAATCGGGTTCCGGGCGTGCAAGCCCTGATCGTTCACTGCTTGTCCTCACGCTCGACACGAGCCAGCGTGACGAAGCTACGTTGATAGACGTCGCGCAGCACGAGGCTGGGGGCGAGCAGGGCCTGCACTTCGTGCTTGCGGTCGGTGCGCGTGAACACGAGCTGGCCGAGTTCGGGCACGCGGGTCGGCGTCGCTGCCTGCCGATAGACGCTGAAGCTCGGCATGATGATGCGCCAGGCGACGACATTGGTTTCGCCGCTCTGGCGGACGAACATGGCCGCTTCGCGCACGGGGCCTTGCGTCACTTCGATGGCGCGTGGGGCGATGACGAGGGCGACCGTGGCGGCCTGCAGCAGGCCGGCGAGAACCAGCCCCTGCCAGACAGGCAGACGGCGCCAGCAGGCCAGGCCGATGACGGCGACAGCGAGCAGCGGCAACAACCAGCGCGCTTCATCGGCGAAGGCGACGGTCAGGCCGTCGAGCAGGAATTTCTCGAACGGCCGGCTGGCCTTGCCGGCGGCAAAGGCGAGCACTTCCGGCAGCGCAGCCAGCAGCAGCGCAAAGAGGATCATCGGCATGAAGGCCAGCCAGCGTCGCTCGAAATCAAGCCGGTTGCGGGCGAGCAGGATGAAGACCGGCGTGCAGCCGTAGAGCAGGTAATGCGGCAGTTGCGTGCCGGAGAACGAGAAAAAGGCGAAGACGACGACGAACCAGATAACGAGGAAGCGTTCGAACAGCGCACCGCTGTCGGTCTGGCGCAGCGCATTGGCCAGCTTGCCGGCGATGGCGAACAGCCAGCCGGTGAACGGCAGCAGGACGAAGGGCAGGACCGCGAAGTAGTACCACCAGCGCCCGCCGTGGCCTTCGAAGGTGTCGGCGTAACGGTTGATGTTGTGCTTGAGGTAGAAGCCGCGGAAGAAAGCGTCGCCCTGATCGAGATAGACCGCGACGTGCCAGGGCACGACGATGGCCAGGAAGAGCAGCCAGCCGGGCCAGAAGAAGATGGCTTTGAGCCAGTCGCGCCAGGCGCCGGCCGAGACAAAAAACAGGCCGCTGATGAGCAGCGGAAAGAAAACGGCGACCGGCCCCTTGGCGAGGAAACCGAGCCCGAGCGCGGCATAGACGCCGTACAGCAGGCGGCGCGTTTTTTTGGCTGGCTTGCCATCCCGGCTGGCGACGAAATAGTCGTAGATGCCGAACATGGCCAGCGCGATGAGCAGGTTGAGCAGCGCATCGGCAATCGCCGCCTTGGCGATGAAGCCGACGACCAACGTCAAGGCCATGACCAGCGAGGCGATCTGCGCAGTCATCTGGTTGCCGTGGCGCAGGCAGAAACGGAACAGGGCGAACACCCAGAGCACTGAAAAAATGATCGACGGCAAACGGAAGCCGATTTCGCTGACGCCGAGCACGGCGACCGAGGCGGCCTGCGCCCAGTAGATGAGGATCGGTTTGTCGTGGCGCGGCGCGTCGTTGAGGGTCGGCGAGACCAGGTTGCCACGCGCCATCATTTCGCGCGTTGCTTCCGAGAAGGCGCCCTCGTCGACATCGGTCAGCGGCAGGCTCCAGGCATTCAGGAAAAAGGCCAGTATGAGCGCCAGCAACAGGCTGAACGGCGATAGCAGAAAACGCTCTACGGACAGGGGCAGGGATCGGAATTGCATCGCGGCATTATAAGGCAGCGACAGGCGCCAACCAGCCGCGGGAAGACATCCGGCTTGACGCTTCCACGGTCGACGCCTAAATTCGGCCAAATTTCAAATTCGCGCTTCGCTTCCACCGCTCCGAGGAAACCCCATGCAAATCGGCACCCCGCTCTCCCCTTCCGCTACCCGCGTCATGCTGCTCGGCGCCGGCGAACTCGGCAAGGAAGTGATCATCGCGCTGCAGCGCTTGGGCGTTGAAGTGATCGCCGTCGATCGCTACGAGAACGCCCCCGGCCATCAGGTCGCCCATCGCGCCCACGTCATTTCGATGACCGATGGCGCCGCGCTGCGCCAGCTGGTCGAACTGGAAAAGCCGCACCTGATCGTGCCGGAAATCGAGGCCATCGCCACCGACATGCTGGTCGAGATTGAAGCCGCCGGGCTGTCCGAAGTGATTCCGACCGCCCGCGCCGCCAAGCTGACCATGAACCGGGAAGGCATCCGTCGACTGGCCGCCGAAGAACTTGGCCTGCCGACCTCGCCGTACAAATTCGCCGATTCGCTGGCCGAACTGCAGGCCGCCATTGATGGCGCGAACGGTGAACAAGGCATTGGCTACCCGTGTATCGTCAAGCCGACCATGTCGTCGTCCGGCAAGGGCCAGTCGCTGCTGCGCGGCCCGGACGACGTGCAGAAGGCCTGGGACTACGCGGCGAGCGGCGGCCGGGTCAATCAGGGGCGCGTCATCGTTGAAGGCTTCATCGACTTCGATTACGAAATTACCCTGCTCACCGTCCGCGCCTGCAATGCGGCCGGCGAAGTGGTGACTCACTTCTGCGAGCCGATCGGCCACATCCAGGTCGCCGGCGATTACGTCGAATCCTGGCAACCGCAGGCAATGACGCCGGCGGCGCTGCGGCGTTCGCAGGAAATCGCTGCCGCCGTCACCGGCAACCTCGGCGGCCGTGGCCTGTTCGGCGTCGAACTGTTCGTCAAGGGCGACATGGTGTGGTTCTCGGAAGTCAGCCCGCGGCCGCACGATACCGGGCTGGTCACGCTGTGTTCGCAGCGGTTCTCGGAATTCGAACTGCACGCCCGCGCCATCCTCGGCCTGCCGGTCGACACGGCGCTGCGCGAAGCGGGCGCCTCGGCGGTCATTTACGGCGGCATGGACGAATCGGGC
This sequence comes from Azonexus sp., assembly GCF_049652925.1. GTDB lineage: Bacteria > Pseudomonadota > Gammaproteobacteria > Burkholderiales > Rhodocyclaceae > Azonexus. The sequence goes on along the minus strand of NZ_JBASFI010000029.1, from coordinate 51,224 downwards.
ATTGCCTTCACCGGACTCGAAGAGGCGCTGGCCGTGCCGCGCACCGACCTGCGCCTGTTCGGCAAGCCGGAAGCCTTCAAAAAACGCCGCATGGGCGTCGCCGTAGCCAATGGCGAAACCACCGATCAGGCCCGGGTCAGCGCCAAGCTGGCGGCCAGCAAGGTACGACCGATCAGAAGTTGAAACAAGGAGTTGCGACACACTTGCACGGTCAACCGGAAATTTTGGCCAAAATCAAAACGAAAGCGTGAAGTAAGTCACGGCCCCACTGTCGCACTGTTGACACACGTCAACTGAAACACCCCAAAACTGCTATTTACTCCTGACATTGCAAAAATGTCAGGAGAACAGTCATGCCGATTATCTGGGACAAAAAACTCGAAACCGGGATTGAAGTCATCGATGCCCAGCACCAGCGCATCGTCGAGTACATCAACGATCTCGAAATTGCGAAGATGAAGCTCGACAAGAAGATGGTGAACGAGATCATCGAGCAGCTGATCGACTACACGCAGTCGCATTTCGGCTTCGAGGAAGAAATGCTCGAAGAGGCCGGCTACAAGTTCCTCAAGCCGCACAAGAAAGTCCATGAGCTGTTCATTCGCCGCGTGACCGATATCACCATGCGCGCCGCCAAGGGCGAGGATATCGTCGATGAACTGCACATGATGCTGTCGAAATGGCTGATCAACCATATCTCCAACGAAGACCGCGACTACGCCGATGCAGTCAAGCAGATGACCGGTGTCGATCACGCGGCAGCAGCTGTTGCGACCATCGAAAAACAACCGAGTCCTGGTTTCCTGAGCGGACTGCTCGGCCGCTTTTTCCGCTAACGCGTCTGTTTCGAGCGACTACGGGGGGATGCTTGCAGCCCCCCCCCGGGACCATTGCGCCCGATGGCCCTGGCGAGCCCCACGCTCGCAGTGACTAGACCCGTGCAAGGCGAGTTGCCGGAAACTTCGCGGCAAAGCGACTGCCAACGCCTGGCGCGCTTTTGATATCAAGCTGTGCCTGATGGCGATTGAGCGAGTGCTTGACGATGGCCAGCCCAAGCCCGGTACCACCGGCGTCGCGCGAGCGGCCGCGGTCGACGCGGTAGAAACGCTCGGTCAGACGCGGAATGTGTTTGGCCTCGATACCGATCCCGGTGTCTTCGACGGCGAACTCAGCCCCTTGCGGGGTCACTTTCCATTCGATGCGCACCGTGCCGCCGGCCGGCGTATAACGCACGGCGTTGGCGACCAGATTGCCGAAGGCGCTGACCAGTTCCGGTTCCGAACCACGCAGGTCGCACTGTCCGTCGGTTTCGGCCACGATAGTGTGCCGACCACCTGACAGCGCCTCGCCATCACGGCGCAGCTTGTCGATGAGGTTGCTCATATCGACCAGATCATTGTTGGGTGGCGGCGCCGACTCGATGGAAGACAGGGTCAGCAAATCCTGGACGATGGACTCCATGCGTTTCGACTGCTCGGCCATCATGTCGAGATAGCGATGCTGGTCATCCCGGTCGAGTTCGATCTCCTGCAGCGTTTCGAGGAAGCCGGCCAGAACGGTGAGCGGCGTACGCAGTTCGTGCGAGACATTGGCCACGAAATCGCGGCGCATGCGGTCGAGACGGTCGCTCTGGGTGACGTCCTTGATCTGCATGAGGCGACGATTGCCGGCATAGGGAACGACGTGGATCGACAGCACACGATCGACGCCACGATCCGAACGCAGGGTCAGCGGCCGCTCGAAATCGCCGTCCTCAAGGTAGGCGACGAACTCCGGCTGGCGTACCAGATTGACGATGGGCTGCCCGCGATCGGTTTCAAAAACAAGGCCAAGTTGATCTTCGGCCGTGGTGTTGCAGTAAATAATCTGCTGGTTCAGGTCGAGCGAGACGACACCATCGGTCAGCGCTTGCAGCGCGGCAAAAAGACGCTCGATCTGGTCGTCGCGATCGGAAATCTGGGTGCGCAGGTCCTTTTCGTGCCGATAAAGACGGCCAAAGATGCCATCCCAGGCCCCCTCGCCTTCCAGGCTGGCATCAACGACGGGATGCTGTGACCAGCGATCCAGCCGGGCGAAGTTGCGAAAGTTGAAGAGCATCTGCAGGCCGAGCCCGGCGCAGAAAATCGCCCAGCCGGCCCATGGCGCGACAAAGTAGCCAACCGGGATGGCAATGCCTGCGGCCAAAAGGATCAATGCAAGGGCGTTGACGATTTGCGACGGCACGCCGCTCAGGCTCCCCGGAAGCGGTAGCCCGTACCGCGCACGGTTTCAACGCGCTCGTGGTTGCCGGAACCTTCCAGCGCAGCGCGCAGACGGCGAATATGGACGTCGACCGTGCGCTCTTCGATGAAGACGTGGTCGCCCCAGACTTCGTCAAGCAACTGGGCGCGGGTATAGACGCGCTCGGCGTGGGTCATGAAGAAGAAGAGCAGGCGGAACTCGGTCGGCCCGAGTTCGATCGGCTGGCCGCTGGCCAGCACACGATGGGTCGCCGGATTGAGGGCGAGGCTGCCGATTTCGACCGCTTCGCCAGCCAGATGCGGAGCCCGGCGACGCAGCACGGCGCGGACGCGGGCGACCATTTCCTTGGGTGAGAAAGGCTTGGTGATGTAGTCGTCGGCCCCGGCTTCGAGACCCTGCACCTTGTCTTCTTCGTGGACGCGGGCGGTGAGCATGATGACCGGCAGTTCGCGCGTGCGCTCGTCGGCGCGGATTTTCTTGGCCAGCGCCACGCCGGATTGACCGGGCAGCATCCAGTCGAGAATCACCAGGTCGGGCAGCGCGGCGCGGATAGCCGATTCGGCTTCCTCGGCGCTGCCGGCACGAACGACGAGAAAGCCGGCATGCTTGAGATTGATGGTGACGAGCTCCTGGATGGCCGGCTCGTCCTCAACGACCAGGATCGTTGGTGTCACTGCGCCTTCTCCTTGGTGTGGCGGATGTCACGGCCTTCGACAATGTACACCACCTGCTCCGAAACGTTCTTGGCGTGGTCGCCGATACGCTCGATGGCGCGGGCGATCCAGATGATGTCGATGGAGGTGGTGATGGTGCGCGGGTCTTCCATCATGTGCGTGATGAGCTGGCGAATGATCGACTTGAATTCGGCATCGACATCGCTATCAGCGCGGATGACATTGGCTGCCTGTGGCGTGTCGAGGCGGGCAAAGGCGTCGAGCGCCTGGCGCACCATGGTCAGTGCCGCTTCGGCCAGATGGCGGACGCCAACGCCGTATTGCCCGGGCAGATGGCCATTTTCGTAGATGCGGCGAACGCCCTTGGCGATCTTCTTGGCCTCGTCGCCGGCCCGTTCGAGGTCGGTGACGATCTTGCTGATGCCGAGGATCAGACGCAGGTCGGAGGCGGTCGGCTGGCGCTTGGCGATGATGTGGGCGCAGTCGTCGTCGATGGCCTTTTCGAGTTCGTTAACCTTTCGGTCGGTCTCGACGATGGTCTTGACGCTGGCGACTTCACCCGTGGCGTATGCCTCAATGGCAGCGGAAACCTGGGTTTCGACCAGACCACCCATCTGCAGCACATGGGTGCGCAGGCGGCTGAGTTCGTCGTCGAACTGGCTGGAAAGGTGTTGGCTTTCGTTCATTTCATTTCCCCTGATTAACCCATGCGGCCGGTGATGTAATCTTCAGTGCGCTTGTCTTGCGGCTTGATGAAGATTTCGTCGGTCTTGCCGAACTCGATGAGCTCGCCCAGATACATGTAGGCGGTGTAGTCCGAAACACGAGCAGCCTGCTGCATGTTGTGGGTGACGATGAGGATGGTGACGCGCTTCTTGAGCTCGTGCACCAGCTCCTCGATGGCGCCGGTGGCGATCGGGTCGAGCGCCGAGGTCGGCTCGTCGAAGAGCAGCAGTTCGGGATCGGTAGCCAGGGCGCGGGCGATGCACAGACGTTGCTGCTGACCGCCGGACAGATTCGGCGCCATGTCCTGCAGGCGATCCTTCACTTCGTCCCAGATCGCCGCGCCGCGCAGGGCGTGTTCGACCTTGTCGTCGAGCACACGACGATTGTTCTCGCCACGCACGCGCAGGCCGTAGGCAACGTTTTCGTAGATGGTTTTCGGAAACGGATTCGGCTTCTGGAAAACCATGCCGACGCGCATGCGGACTTCGATCGGATCAACTTCCGACGAAAGCAGGTTGGTGTTGTCCGGGAAGAAACGGATCTCGCCTTCGTAGCGGTTGCCCGGGTAGAGGTCGTGCATGCGGTTGAAGCTGCGCAGGTAGGTCGATTTGCCGCAGCCGGAAGGGCCGATCAGGGCGGTGACCTTCTTGTCGTAGATCGGCATGTTGATGCCCTTGAGCGCCTTCGCTTCACCGTAGTAAAAGTTCAGGTTGCGGGCTTCGGCCTTGAGGGTCGGGGTGTCGTGAATCTGCATCGGAGACTCCATTTCGGATTTCATTTTTGGCTATTTTTTCGGGTTGACCGTAGCAATTACCACTTGATGTTCTTGCGCATTTTGTAACGGAGCCAGATTGCAACCCCGTTCATGGTCAGCACCATGGCCATCAGCACGAAGCCGGCGGCTGCGGCATTCACTTCGAAAGCCGGGTCGGGACGCGAAGTCCAGTTGAAAATCTGGATCGGCATCACGGTAAAGGGCGACATTACCCAGTCGAACAGGCCGGCCGTTACGCCAGGGCTGACTTCGGTGAAAGGCACCGGCGGCAGGAAGGCGATGAAGGTCAGCGCGCCAATGGTGATGATCGGCGCCGTTTCCCCGATGGCGCGGGCCAGGCCGATGATCACGCCGGTCAGGATGCCGGGCATGGCGTAGGGAATGATGTGGTAACGGCAGGTCTGCCAGCGCGTCGCACCGACCGCCATCGAGCCTTCGCGGATCATCGCCGGGATGGCGCGGATCGCTTCACGGGTCGACACGATGATGATCGGCAGGATCAATAGAGCCAGCGTCAGGCCGGCCGACAGGATGCTTTGCCCGAAGCCGAAGGTATAGACGAAGATGCCGAGCGCCAGGAGACCGTACACAATCGACGGCACCGCCGCCAGGTTGGTGATGTTGATCTCGATGATCTCGGTAATCCAGTTGCGCTTGGCGTACTCCTCAAGATAGACGCCAGCCGCGACGCCGATTGGCACAGCGGCCAGGGCAGTGACGAACATGACCAGCAGCGAGCCAACCCAGGCGGACAGGATGCCGGCCTGTGTGGCGCGCCGCGAGGCGAAGTTGAGGAAGAAATCAACGGTGAAACGCTCCGAGCCCTTGGCCACCATGTCGGACACCAGCAGCACGATGACGAGCAGCGCGACGGCCAGACAGAAGATGCCAAGCACCTTGAAGATGGTGTCCTTGAGCTTGCCCTTGGCGATCAGGGCGCGGATTTGTTCGGTTGTCAGAACAGTCGATGACATCAGTAATTCTCCCGATATCGGCGGCGCAGCCATTGGCCGAGGATATTGAACATCAGGGTGATCAGGATCAGCGTCAGGCCGGCGGCGAAGATGGTCTGGTAGCCGATCGAGCCGTGCGGCAAGTCGCCGAGGGCGACCTGGACGATGAAGGAGGTGATAGTCGCGGCCGGTTCCATTGGGTTCCAGGTCAGGTTCGGCTGCATGCCGGCGGCGACGGCGAGAATCATCGTTTCACCAACGGCGCGCGAAATGGCCAGGATGTAGGAAGCGGCGAGACCGGAGAAGGCGGCCGGCACAACAACGTGCAAAGCCGTATGCAGACGGGTCGAACCCAGCGCATAGGAGCCTTCGCGCAGGCTCATCGGCACGGCGCGCATGGCATCCTCGGACAACGAGGCAATATACGGAACAATCATGATACCCATGACCAGACCGGCGGAAAGCAGCGAGAAGCCGGGCAGCGACGGAATCAGCTTCTGCAGCAGCGGGGTGACCATGAGCAGCGCGAAGTAGCCGAAAACGATGGTCGGGATGCCGCCGAGCAGCTCCAGAATCGGCTTGGCGACTTCACGCACCTTGCCGTGGGCAAATTCGGACAGGTAGATGGCGATGATCGTCCCCATCGGGATAGCGACGACCAGCGCAACGAACGAGGAAACAAGGGTGCCGGAAATGAGCACCATGATGCCGAAGTGGGCATCATCGAAAAGCGGGGTCCATTGGGTATCGGTCAGGAAGTCGACGATGCTGACCTGCTGAAAGAACTGGACTGACTCGGAAACGAGAACATAGACGATGCCGATGGTGGTCAGCACGGAAACGGCAGCGGCGGCGAAGAGCAGAGCTTCGATGATGCGCTCGCTGACGTGGCGCATGGCTTTATGCGACAGGCGGTCGCTGACCATTGGCAGGTCGGAGGGGTTGTTGGCTGTCATAGCGTGATTCACTTGAAGATTCCTTTCGGAGTGAAGCCCGGTCGTAGCCGGGCTTCTGCGCCTGGCGGACCGAAGTCCGCCAGATCGGAGCTTACATCTTTGCTTCGCGCTTCATCAGGTCTTCGATGGTAATGCCAATTTCATTTTGGCCACCAAACACGGTGCCGATCTTGTTCTTCTTCACATGCTCGATATTACCGGTGTAGGCGGAGGCCGGCAGCGGTACGTACTTGACTTCCTTGGTCAGCGCAGCGCCGTTCTTCATGTAGAACTCGATGAATTCCTTGACCTCAGGCTTCTGCAGCGACTTGGCCTTGACGTAGATGAAGATCGGACGCGACAGCGGTGCGTAGGTGCCATTTTCAACATTGGCCGCCGACGGCTCGACCGCCTTGCCGGTCTTCGGATTGACGATCGGCAGGGCCTTCAGCTTGCCGGTGTTCTCGGCATAGTAGGCGTAGCCAAAGTAACCGATGGCATTGACGTCACGCGAGACGCCCTGGACCAGCACATTGTCGTCTTCAGAAGCGGTGTAGTCGCCGCGCGAGGACTTGGCCTTGCCAACCATGGCTTCGGTGAAATACTCGAAGGTACCAGAGTCCGCACCGGCACCGAACAGCTTGACCGGTGCATCAGGCCAGGCCGGGTTGATCTGATTCCACTTCATGATCTTGCCCTGGGCGGCCGGTTCCCACAGCATCTTCATTTCGGCGACGGTGGCCTGCTTGAGGAAGGCATTCTTCGGGTTGATGACGACGGTCAGCGCGTCAAAGGCGACCGGCATTTCGATGTACTCGACGCCAGCGGCCTTGCACAACTCCATTTCCGCCTTGGTGATCGGGCGGGAAGCGTCCGAAATGTCAATTTCGTCGCGGCAGAATTTCTTGAAGCCGCCACCCGTTCCGGAAATACCGACGGTGACCTTGATGGCGTTCTTCTTGGCTTTCTGGAATTCTTCGGCCACCGCTTCGGTGATCGGATAGACGGTAGAAGAACCGTCAACTTTAATAACTTGAGCCTGGGCGGATTGGGCGCCAATCAAGGCGACACCAGCGACCGCGAGGGCAGAAACGAGTTTTGAATTCAGCATTGGATAACTCCTGCACAGGGTTGATTGGACAACACTGAGGAGATTACCCGCCGATTGTTACAGCCAAATGACAGGCTGTAACAATCGAAAAACTATTACTTTTTGCCTACTTGGCCGGACGCCCGGTCTTGATGCGCTCGACGCGCCCCATCACCGCTTTCAGCTCGGCATCGTTCAATGCCGCCAACACCGCGATGCCGCCACGCAGCAGTTCGCTTTTCTTGACGTCGTTGCCGAGCCCGCTCAAGCGCTTCTTGAGCACGCCGATCAGGGCGTACTCGGTGTCCGGCATGGCATAGCTGTCGCGCACCAGCTTCACTTTTTTGGCCTTGGCCGGCTTGGCGGCTTTCGCCACTTCCTGCTTCATGACTTTGGGCTGATCGTATTTGATCGCTTGGGCCTTGACCAGGGCATCAGCCAGCACCTTCTGATGCTTGGCGACGGTTTCCTCAACCCGGGTCGGCTTGCGTACCACCTTGGCCTTGCTGGCAGCCGGAGCGGGTTTAGCCACAACCGGCGCCGGCTTCTCGGCGGCAACGGGAGCCGGCTTTGGCACGGCAATCTTGGCGGCGGGCGCCACAATAGCCTCGGCAACCGCCTCAGCCGGTTTCACCTCGACCTTTGGCGCCGTACGCGGCACCAGCTTCTTCGGCGGCTTTGGCGTTGAAACGGGCTTGGCGGCCGGGGCCTTCTTGGTTTTATCGCTCATCATGCTCTCCCTAAAAAACAGTATGGCTAGTTTAGCCAATATGAAAGCACGCCAAGGTTAAGGTTTTATGACAGTTTCGGACCAGATCGACGGGGTAAAATGCGCCCAAGCCACTTCAGGAGCACAGCATGACCCAGGATGAACTCAAACAGGCCGTCGCCCAAGCTGCCGCCGACTACGTCGCGCAGACGGCACCGGCCGGCAGCATCATCGGCGTCGGCACCGGTTCGACAGCCAACTTTTTCATCGACGCACTGGCCCCGCTCAAGGACAAATACAAAGGCGCCGTAGCCAGTTCGGAAGCCACCCGCCAGCGTCTGGAAGGCCATGGCATCATGGTGTTCGACCTCAACGACGTCAACGACATCCCGGTTTACGTGGATGGTGCCGACGAAATCGACGCCGGCCTCAACATGATCAAGGGGGGTGGCGGCGCGCTGACGCGCGAGAAGATCGTTGCCGCCGTGGCCCGTGAATTCGTCTGCATCTGTGACGGCTCGAAGCTGGTCGACGCGATGGGCAAATTTCCGCTACCCGTCGAAGTGATCCCCATGTCGCGCGCCCATGTCGCCCGCGAACTGGCCAAACTGGGCGGCACGCCGGTGCTTCGCGAGGGCTTCGTTACCGACAACGGCAACCTGATCCTCGACGTCAAAGGCCTGGTCATCACCGACCCGAAGGGCCTCGAAACGCAAATCAACCAGATCACCGGCGTCGTCACCAACGGCCTGTTCGCCGTGCGCCCGGCCAACCTGCTGCTGCTCGGCACGGCGGCAGGTGTCAAAACGATTCGCTGATTCATTTTTTTGTCATCTTCGGGCGCTAATCTCCGACGGCCAAACACCGTCGGGAGCACCCATGTTTTTGTCTTCTCATGAAATTGCCCGGAGCCGCGAGCACGCGCTGAACAATCTGCTCGACCTGTCGGCGGCCTGCATCGATGCCAGCCAGCGTTTCTCCGAACTGATTTCCACCAACAGTCGCGAAGCCGTCCATCACGGTAGCCGGCACTTGGCGCAAGTGGGCCACGGCCAACTGGATACGATGACCCAGTTCCCCACCACCATCTGGCTGGAAAGCGCCGCCCGCGCCAGCCGCATGCTGGACGGCACGCTGGAAATCGTCGGCGAGGCGCACAAGGCGATGATTCGCAACACCGAATCCCACGTGCGCATGCTTGATGAAATGGTTTTCGCAACAATCAATCGCGCCACCAAAACCAGCCCGTGGGAAGCCGAATTCGTCCTGCACGCGATGAAGGCCTCATTGCAAAATGCCGAACAGACAATGCACGACATCAGTGAGGCAGCCATTGAAACGGTGACGCTGGCTGAAAACGAACTCCATCAAACGACTGAAGTGATTGCCGCCAGCACACCGGCTCCGCGCCGCCGTGCCGCGTCGACCAAGAAGGCTCCCGCCTGACCTCATAACAAAAAGGCAATCTCTCCATTCTGCCCGGCGCTGCCGGGCTTTTTTTCTCCGGTTTCTGGCGGAACGATTGACGCCGGACGTCGCCATCGCCCAGACTCCGTAGCTGGTTTCAGGAAACGGACACTCCCCGCATGCCCACGAGCAACTGGCACATTTACGACCATTATGGCTATGCCTTCCTCGCCGTCGCCGGCACCTTTGCCGCTGTCGCTGCCGTGCAGTGGGCGCTGCACCGGCCGCGCTGGGCGGGCTGGATCGCTTCGCTGCAGGGCGTGGCGCCGCCCTTCATCAACATCATCGGCGTGCTTTTCGGACTGACCCTGGCCTTTCTCGCCAACGACACGTGGAGCGCCCACGACCGGGCGATGAATCCCGTATTCAAGGAGGCCGACTCGCTGCGCAGCATTGCCGTGCTCTCCGAACAACTGGCCGAACCGCTGCGCGGCGAGGTGCGCGGCGCCGTGTCGCATTACGGCCAGGCCAGCGCCGGCGAATGGCCGATGCTGGCAGCACGCCAGTCAAGCCACGAAGTCACGGCTCTGGCCGACGCCCTGCTGACGCTGCTGGCCAGCCCGAAAATCGCCACCGGCGCGGGCGAGAACGTCCAGGCGTTGATGCTGCGCAAGGCCATCGAAATTCGCGACGAGCGCGACCTGCGCATCGGCCTCAGCCAGACCCACGTCAATCCGCTCAAGTGGCTGGGCATGGCCTTTCTCGGCTTCCTGACACTGCTTTCGGTTTCCGTCGTCCATGTCGACAAACCTCGCGCCGCGATGGTCGCCGTCATCCTGTTCGCCCTCGCCGCGGCGCCGACGGCAGCCATCGTCCTGATCCAGGGCAACCCCTTCCAGCAACCGACCTCGGTGACACCAGCGCCGATCGTCGAGGCTGTCGCTGACCGGCCATGAGCTCGGCAGACGATTTCAATTTTGGGCATTTTTTCGGGTTGACCGTGGCATGCACCTGAAACCCGCAAAGACACACGCAATCAACCTCGCCCTGCAAGGCGGCGGTGCGCACGGGGCCTTCACCTGGGGCGTACTCGACGCCTTGCTCGAAGATTCGGCCATCGACTTCGACGGTGTCAGCGGCACCAGCGCCGGCGCGATGAACGCGCTGTGTCTGGCGCACGGCCTGATGACCGGCGGCCGCTACGGCGCCCGCGAAGCGCTAACCCGTTTCTGGACGAGCGTCGCGGCCAGCTCACCCTTTGCCAAGTCCGGCGATGGCGGCGGCGAGATAAGTCCGGCGCTCAAGCTCATGCTGCAATGGACCAACCACCTGAGCCCCGAGCAGCTCAACCCCTTCGACCTCAACCCCTTGCGCGACATTCTCGGCGAACAGTTTGACTTCGCCCGCCTGCGCCGCGACGCCCCGGTCAAGCTGTTCATCGCTGCCACCCACGCCAACTCGGGCAAGCTGCGCCTGTTCCGCAACCATGAACTGTCGGTCGACACCCTGCTCGCCTCGGCCTGCCTGCCAACCATTCACCGGACCATCGTGATCGATGGCGAGCCCTACTGGGACGGTGGCTACAGCGCCAACCCGGCGGTCTTTCCGCTGGCTTACCAATGCACCTCGCCGGACATCCTGCTCATCCTGCTCACGCCGCTGCGTTACAGCGAAACACCCGCTTCGGCCGAGGATATCCGGCAGCGCCTGCTTGAACTATCGTTCAACGCCACCTTCCTGCGCGAAATGCGGATGTTCGCCCACCTGCGCGAGGAGGTCAGCACCTCGGTCCTGCCCACTTGGTTGCTCAACCGGCTACCGGTCGGCCGGCTGGAGCGCCGGATCGAACAGTTGCGCTTTCACGCCATCACCGCCGATGCCCTGCTCGGCGAATTGCCGGCCGGCAGCAAACTGGCCGTCAACCTACCCTTTTTCGAAAGCCTGCGCGACAGCGGACGGGAGCACGCGCAAGCCTGGCTGGAGACGCATCGAAGCAGCGTCGGGCAACGCGCGACACTGGACCTGGAGCAGCTTTTTTACTGAACCAGAGATCAGACCGTCACCACCAGTCCATGGCAACAAGCTGCAGCTTGCCGCCGAGAAAGCTCTAGAATAGCCGTATAAAGGCTGCCCAGCTGCCAGCCACATACGATTGCCAAGGACTGCGAAATGACCGCGCCTCCCCATCAAGCGCCGAACAAAACGATTCTGGTGGTTGATGACACCCCCTTCAACCTGGCTTTGATGTCGGCTGTCCTCAAGAAGCACTACTTGGTCAGGGAAGCGGCCTCCGGCCCGCAGGCGCTGGCCATGCTGAAAAACGAGGCGCTGCCCGACCTTATCCTGCTCGACATCATGATGCCGGCGATGGATGGCTATGAAGCCTGCTCCCGGCTCAAGGCCGACCCGCTGACCGCCGGCATTCCGGTCATTTTCCTGACCGCCAACGTCTCCAGCGACGACGAGGAAAAGGGTTTCGAGCTGGGCGCCGTCGATTACATCACCAAACCGATCCGGCAGAAGGTCGTCCTCGCCCGCATCAAGACCCACCTCCAGATCAAGGCTTCGGCCGATTTCCTGGAAGACAAGGCGGTCTATCTTGAAAAAGAAGTTGCCCGCCGCGCCGAGGAAATCGAGGCAATTCAGGACGTGACCATCCTGGCCATGGCATCCCTGGCTGAAACCCGCGATAACGAAACAGGCAACCACATTCGCCGTACCCAGTATTACGTTCAGGCGCTGGCCGAAAAACTGCGGCCCCATCCGCGTTTCTCGGCATTTCTGACCGAGCATACGATCAAGCTGCTGTTCAAGTCGGCGCCGCTGCACGACATCGGCAAAGTCGGCATTCCCGACCATATTCTTCTCAAGCCCGGACGCTTCACACCGGACGAGTTCGCGATCATGAAGACGCATACGACGCTGGGCCGTGATGCCATTGCGACCGCCGAGTCCCGGCTCGGCGTCAATGTCGAATTCCTGACCTACGCCAAGGAGATCGCCTACAGCCATCAGGAAAAATGGGATGGCAGCGGTTATCCGGAAAACCTGGCCGGCGACGCCATCCCGATTTCGGCCCGCCTGATGGCCGTGGCCGACGTCTATGATGCGTTGATCAGCCGCCGCCCCTACAAGGAGCCAATGCCGCATGACAAGGCCGTCCAATTGATCATGGACGGACGCGGTACGCACTTTGATCCGGACATCGTCGACGCCTTTATCGGCCTGCAGGAGGAGTTTCTTGCCATCAGCCAGCGTTACGCCGACAGCGAAGCCGATATCGAGCAAAAGGCCCTTCAGATTGATCAGGCGCTGATCAAACGCTGAGCTGCCCAAACGAAACGCATTGAACCAACCCCATAAATCGCTAAAATCTATAAATACAATAATTTGCGGCTACTCCGCCAAGGATTCCCATGCTTCGCTTTCTAATCGGCTGCATCGCTGCCATTTTCTTCGCTGCCAACGGTTTCGCCGAGGAGTCGCCGACCTATCGCTTTTCCCCGGTCAACCAGTGGGATATCAACAAGACGGCGACGTACTGGAATCCGATCATCAACTACGTTTCGGAAAAAAGCGGCGTCAAACTGCAGTTGAAAATCGGCCGTACCTCGGCGGATACGACAAGTTACGTTCTGGCTCAGGAAGTCGAGTTCGTCTTCACCAACCATTTATTCAGCCCGGAACGCGACAAGCTCGGCTGGAAGGTCTTTGGTCGTCGCCAGACGTCGGCCCTGCACGGCCAGATTGCCGTCCCGGCCGATTCGCCGATCACCAGGCTGGAACAGCTGAAGGGCGAGGAAATGGCCTTTGCCGGCCCCGAGGCATTCATCGGCTACAAGGTGCCCTACGCCCATTTGCTGGGTAAGGGGATCGACGTCAAGGTTGTCTTCGGGGGCAACCAGAACGCAGCCTTCGCGCAGATGTTCGCCGGCAAGGTCAAGGCCGTCGGCAGCAATTCGCAGTTGATCGAAGGCTATGCCGCGCGTGAGAAAAAAGCCTTCCGCGTCCTGTGGTCGTCCGACGGCTATCACGACCTCGCCCTGATGGCCTCGGGCAAGGTGCCCGAAAAGGATTTGAAAGCTGTGGCTGCCGCTTTCCATGGCATGGTTCAGGACGCCAGGGGCCGGGAAATTCTTCACCAGGCGTCGCTCAGCGCCGGCCTCAGCGACGATGTCTACTTCATCCCGTCGAGCAATGCCGACTACGCCAGTTACCGCAAGTTCTACCAGTCGGCACCGGCCGCCCTGCGCTAGAAATCCAGACCGCCGAGGTGAAATCGCTGCTTTCCCGCCTGCTGCCCGAGACCCTGGTCGCCCGCGTCTATTTGCTGTATTCGGCAACCCTGTTGCTGTTTATCGGCATCGGGCTCGCCTTGTTCTATCAGGCGCAGATTCGGGTCAGCGTTCAGGATGCGCAGGATTCGTCGACCATGCTGGTCGAGGTGGTCGCCCAGGTGATCGCCGAGAGCGCCGTGATCGGCGACTACGACACGATCAATCGCACCCTGGAACGTGCCATTGCCCGCTCGCAGTTCGAGTCTGCGGCCTTCATCGACCTTCAAGGTGGCGTCGTGCGCAGCACCAATCCTGTCAAGCCTGAGAGCACGCCGCCTGCCTGGCTGCACGAACAGATCGCCAACCAGCTTTACGACGTGAATCGCAACATTTCAGCCGGCGGCATTGATTACGGGGTCTTGCGGCTGACCTTCGCAGTCGACAGCATTGCCGGCGCCATCTGGGAACTGGTGCTCACCGCTGCCGAGCTGGCTGTTGCCGGTTTTGCCGGCGGCCTATTGCTGATCTGGTTTCCGCTCAAGCGCTGGCTCAGCGCCCTCGACCGCATCCGGCTGTTCGAGCAGCATTCGGCCGAAAAAGGCGACGTGGAGGCGATTAGCCCGGCCGATGTGCCGCTCGAGTTTCGCCCGACTTTCGAGTTGTTGAGCCGTACCGCCGGCAGCCTGCGCAACGAGCTGGCATCGCGCGAAAAAGCCCTGATAGCGCTGCGCGAACTGCTCTCCGGCCTGGGCCACCTGCACGATGCCGAGATGCCGGTCAGCGATGACGATATCGCCGCCCTGACGACGACGATCTCCCGCCTGGTCAATGAACGTGAAACTGTTCGCCTGGCCATGATGCAGGCGCGCGACGCGGCCGAATCGGCGAATCGTGCGAAAAGCGAGTTTCTCGCCAACATGAGCCATGAAATCCGGACCCCGATGAACGGCATCATCGGCATGACCGATCTGGTTCTTGACAGCGAGCTGACCGCCGAACAGCGCGACTACCTAGCGACCGTCAAATCGTCGGCCAATGCCTTGCTCGGCATCATCAACGACATCCTCGACTTTTCGAAGATCGAGGCGGGGAAGCTCGGCATCGAAAGCATCGATTTCGATCTTCCGGAAATGGTCAATGAAGTCATCCAGCCGCTGGCGCTCAATTCGAAAAATACGCAATTGCAGGTCAGCTGCACCATCCAGGCAGGCGTTCCGCAGCGTCTGCGCGGCGATCCCTTGCGAATTCGGCAGGTGCTTCTCAATCTGCTCGGCAACGCCATCAAGTTCACCGACCGGGGCGAGGTCGCGCTGACCGTCAGTTCACAGAACCTGCCGCATGGCATGACGCGCCTGCACTTTGCCGTGCGCGATACCGGCATTGGTATACCGCTCGACAAGCAGGCGCACATATTCGATGCGTTTGCCCAGGAAGACAGCTCGACCAGCCGGCGCTTTGGCGGCACCGGGCTCGGGCTCTCCATTTCGCGCCATCTTGTCACGCTGATGGGCGGCGGAATGTGGCTGGAAAGCACGCCAGGACATGGCAGCACCTTCCATTTCGCGCTGGAACTGGCGATCGCCGACCAGCCGGCAGCCAGCCCGGGCCGCAGCGGTCCGGGCAAAGCGTCGCCCAGTGTCGGGGGCAATGCCAAAATCCTTCTGGTTGAAGACAACCGGGTCAATCAGAAGCTCGCAACCGCCTTGCTCGAGCGTTGCGGCTACCACGTCACGCTGGCCGAAAACGGGGCCTCCGGGCTTGATCTCGCGACGAAGGAAGCGAGCGCCTTCGACCTCATCCTGATGGACATGCAGATGCCGGTCATGGATGGCCTGGAAGCGACGCGGCAGATCAGGGAATTTGAGCAGGAGCACGGCAAAAAGCGCCTGCCGATCATCGCCATGACCGCCAACGCCATGCAGGGTGATCGCGAAATCTGTGTCGCCGCCGGCATGGACGACTACATCTCGAAACCGATCAGGGCCGATGAGTTGTATGGCCTGATCGCCCAATTGCTCGCCGCCTCGCGAGTCAGCTAAGGTCGGCCCGGTCCGGCCGGGCACCTTTCATTTTTGAGCTTTTTTCCCGGTTGACCGTGGAACCCGCCTTGGTCCCGGACATCGCCAAACGAACAATCAGTTCATGTAGCGAGTGGCCATCGGCTGCATGTCGGCACTGCCGATCCGCCGCCGTTCGACAAACAGGCTGCCGCCCATCGGTTCGTTGGCCGGATCCTTGGCTTTTTTCTTTGCCTGTTTTTTTGCCGCCGAGGCGGCGGCGGCGACTTCGCGGTGTGATTCGCAGTCGCCCGGCCCGACTTTGACGGCGCCGATGGACAGCGTCGGCAAGGTCTGCAGGGTCAGTTCGCCCCGTCGGTTTTCGGCCATGTAGCCGCCGCGCAGACGTTCCTCAATGCCGAGCATGTTGCCCATGGCCTGACTAAAGGTGCTGATGATCTGCCAGCAGCGTATTTCCCAGTCTTCACTACGGAAAATGACGAAAAAGTCGTCCCCGCCGATGTGACCGACGAAATCCGTCTGCTGGTCGCAGGCTTCGCAGATCACCCGGGCCAGGGTCTGAATGACATCGTCGCCGCGCCGGTAGCCGAAGGCATCGTTGTAGGGCTTGAAGTTGTCGATGTCGATGTAGGCAGCGATGAACGGTTTGCCGGCTTCCAGCATGCGATCGACGTGCTCGTTGATCGGCACATTACCCGGCAACTGGGTCAGCGGATTGGCGTAGCGCGCCGCGCTGATCTGCATTTCGGTGATCATCGCCATCAGGTCGTGGCTACTGCCGACGCCGATGTACTGGCCCTGGGCGGTGACGATGAAGCCGTCGAACAGATAGTGCTTGGGGGCCAGCGAGAGCATCATCGCCAGCTCCTGGATGGTGGCAAACTGGTCGACGACGAGCGGCGCATGATCCATGAACAAATCACAACTCTTGCGCCCGAACAGCTCCTTACGGAAGGGTCGGGCAAAACGGTCGATCATGCTGTGCCGGTTGATCATGCCGACCGGCTGGGTGCCCTGGACGACGGGCAGGACATCGAGATCCGGATCGGCTTCAAAACGGGCGATGACGTTTACGTTGCTGGCGTTCATCGGCACCGGTTCGATCAGCCGGGCCAGATTGCGCGCTGTCGGCAGCTTGCCCGGACCGCCGGTCATCGGCGTCAGTGACAGCGATTGCTTGTCGAGGGCCATCAGGATCTGATCGGTGAGCAAGCGCATCGGATGACTCTCCGGCCGGGCGATCAGATAGCCCTGCCCACAGGCGATCCCCATGTCGCGCAGGCAGATGAAATCCTCGCTGCGCTCTATGCCTTCGGCGACCAGCAAGGCGTTGCAGATTTCCGCCAGATCCTGCATGGCGCGCACGAAATGAAACTTGATCCGGTCGTTAGCGATGCCGTTGATGAAATGCTTGTCGATCTTGACGAACTCGGGGCGCAAGTCCGACCACATGCGCAGATTGGCAAAGCCCTCACCCAGATCGTCGATAGCGAACTGGAAGCCACGCCCGCGGTAGTGTTGCAAGGCCTCGAGGATGCCCGGCATATCGGTGATCTTCTGGTTTTCGGTGAGCTCGATGACGATACGGTTCGGCGTGATGCCCAGTTCGTTGAGCAGCTCGCGGGTATGACCGTTCATCAGCCGGTCATCGAGCAGGCAGCCCGGCGTGACGTTGAGAAACAGCCGCCCGGGCAGGCGCTGCGCGGCAAAGGCGCGCAAGCTGGCCTCACGGCAGGCGTGCTCGAGATCAAGCGTCAGCTCGTTGCGCGCCGCCGCCGCGAACAATTGATCGGGGAAATGCAGGCAGCTGTTCTCCGGCCCGCGAATCAGCGATTCGTAACCGAGAATGGCCCGTACCCGAAAATCAAGGATCGGCTGAAAGACCGGGTAAAGAAGTCCCTCGGCCATGATCCGCCGCAACTCCGCAGCTTCATCATCGATCAGGACGATCATTATTTTTTTCCATGTAAACCCGGCGGCCAGTGTAGGAAGGCTGTGTTGCAAAGCTGTGACACAGCAAATATGGCGCCAACGAAATTCCGTCATCTTCCCGAAACATGGGCGATCCATGCTGCCCCACATCTGCAACACACGGAGGCTGTCATGACTGAAACCGTTTTTTGCTACTGCTGCCGCGTCCATCACGACAAGAGCCAGATGCGCCTTTTCCCGACCCGCCAGGGCTATCGCTGGCGCTGCCTGCGCAGCATCGAGGCAGCCGCGAGCAGTCGCCGGGAACGCGATGCCTTCGGCCAGAAACAATCCGAAATCAATCGCGAAACCGCCCGCCGCGCCGCCGAGTTCGGCCTGCTTTTGCGCCAGGTTCAGCCCTTCGCCCCCTGAACCGAACGATGGGAAAAATTCGCATCGACACGCTGGACACCAGCAGTCCGGCCCTCCTCGACGCGAGCGTGACGCTGATCTTCAACGCCTTCGCCGACCCCGAGCGCTACAGCGCCGAGCGCGTCAGCAAGGAATTGCGCGGCGACGACAGCGCTTTCTACCGGCGTTTCTTCGTCGCCATGGATGCCGGCGAAATCATTGCCGTCGGCGGCGTCAAGGCCGCCGACTGGGCGTCCAGCACCCATATCCTCTACCTCTCGGCGGTCACCCCGGAACGCCGCGGCAAGGGCATCGGCCGCGCCCTGATCAAGGCGCGCATCGACTGGCTGGAGGAAAATTTCAAATCCGGGCGCATCCTCGTTTCAGCCGCCAAGACCAGACGCTTTCGTGACCTCGGCTTCACCGAAGTGCGCAACAGCGCCATCGAAGGACGACATTTGCTGGTTCGGAAGTTCTAGCCTCATTTCATTTTTGGCCGTTTTTCCCGGTTGACCGTGGCATTCATCTGACCGCAACCGAGATACAAAAAATCCGTCATGCCCCTGCAATATTGGCTGGCGATAGTTGCGGGGTTGGCCAAGCCAAAGACCGGCTGATCAAGGAGAACCCATGAACAAGCAGAACCATAGCGACATCGCCGCCTTTCCCGAGCTGTTCGACGGGCTGGAGCAATTCATTGAAGAACAGGCCAGCGGCCTCAAGCGGACCAGCGCCATCCTGGCCATCACCGCCATGGGCGGCGGCATGCTCATTTTCTACGCGCTGAGCAAGATCGCCTGAAAAACAAAAATCCCGCCGCAGCGGGATTTTTCATGAACCTCCGGTCGCTCAGGCAGCCGGCGGAACGTAACCCTGAATCTTGTCGGCGCCGTCGCCGAAGAAGTGCTTTTCCAGCTGCTCCGCCAAGTACTTGCGATGCTTGGCATCGACCAGATTGAGACGATTCTCGTTGATGAGCATGGTCTGCATCTTGATCCATTGCTGCCAGGCTTCCTTCGAAACGTTTTCAAAAACTCGCTGGCCAAGCGCGCCCGGATAGGGCGGCTGATCGAGGCCTTCGGCCTCGCGGCCAAGCTTGATGCAATTAACGGTACGTGCCATGTGAAACTCCGTGGGGGTTGATGCGGGGAATTATAAAGTCTTGAACAGCACCTTGGAACGCCGCTGATAGTTGTACATGTCGCGCTTGTTGGCCGGCAGGTCATCGACCGTCCCGACCTTGAAGCCACGCTCGACGAACCAGTGCTCGGTGCGCGTGGTCAGCACGAACAGACGCTTGATGCCGGATTTGCGGGCACGCTGTTCGATGCGCAGCATCAACTGCTCGCCATAGCCCCATTCGCGATGTTCGTGGCTGACCGCCAGGCAGGCCAGTTCGGCCTCATCCTCGGAATGGGTATAGAGCGCGGCGCAGCCGACGATGATGCCGTCGTGCAGCATGATGGAAAAACGGTCGATTTCGCGCTCGAGCAGTTCGCGCGGCCGATGGACGAGGATGCCTTCCTGCTCCATCGGTTCGATCAGCGCGATCAGCGCCGCGATGTCGTCCGGTTTGGCTTCGCGAATATTTTCCAGCGATTCGCGGGTGACCACGGTACCGACGCCATCGTGCGTAAACAACTCGCGCAACAGCGCGCCATCCTGCTCGAAACTGATCAGATGCACCCGGCCGACGCCGGTCCGGCTGGCCCGTACGGCGCACGGCAGGTAGCGTTTGATGTCGGCCGACAGCCATTCGGCGTCACGCAGCATTTGCGACGCTTCGTCGGCCGTCATGGCGTCGAGAAGTTCGCCTTCCTTGTCGGTGACACCGCGGCTGTCAGTCAGGTACACCAGCTTGTCGGCCCGGATGGCGATGGCCACCGCTTCGGCCGCTTCTTCCATCTGCAGGTTGAAAATCTCGCCGGTCGGCGACGGCCCCTCGCAGTTGAGCAGCACGATGTTGCCCAGACCCAACTGCGCGTTGATGCCTTCACTATCGACCTTGCGCACCTTGCCGGCGTACTGCATATCGATGCCGTCGAGCACGCCGATCGGCTGGCCAGTGATGAAATTACCGCCGATCACCCGGATGCGGCTATTAGCCATCGGTGTATTGGGCAAACCCTGCGACAGCATGGCCTCGATTTCGAGATAGACGCTACCCACCGCATCAAGCACGCAGTCGAGCGCCTCGGCGTCGGTCACCCGGTAGCCGCGGTGATAGACCGACTCCAGATTTTTCTCGCGCAACTCCTCCTCGATCTGCGGTCGCGCCCCATGCACCAGGACAAGGCGGATACCCAGGCTGACCAGCAAATTGACGTCGTAGGCCAAGGTCTTGGCGAACTCGCTGGCCACCGCCTTGCCACCGAAGGCGATGACGAAAGTCTTGCCGCGAAAGGCATTGATGTAGGGCGTGACGGCCCGGAACCAGGAGACGAAGTGCTCGTCGTAAGGGGTATCGCTCATTTTTCCGAATATTTTCCGTCGTCGTCTTTCAGTGCCGTTTCAAGGCGCTCGCACAAGGTTTTCAACACTTTAACCCGGGCGAAGTTCTTGTCGTTGGCCTCAACCAACGTCCAGGGCGCCAGCCCGGTTGACGTGCGGTCGACCATGTCGCAAACGGCGGACACGTAGTCGTTCCATTTCTCGCGGTTGCGCCAGTCCTCGTCGGTGATCTTGAAGCGCTTGAACTCGGTGTCCTGGCGTTCCTTGAAACGGCGCAACTGCTCGTCGGCACTGATCTGCAGCCAGAACTTGACGACGATGGCGCCGGAATCGACCATCTGGTGCTCGAAATCGTTGATCTCGGCGTAAGCGCGCAGCCAATCGGCCTCGGTGCAAAACCCCTCGACGCGCTCGACCAGAACACGGCCGTACCACGAGCGGTCGAAAATCGCCGCCCGCCCGGTACGCGGCAAATGCCGCCAGAAACGCCAGAGATACGGCTGGGCCCGCTCTTCCTCGGTCGGTGCGGCAATCGGCACGATCTGGTACTGCCGGGCATCCATCGCCGCACCGATGCGACGGATGGTGCCGCCCTTGCCGGCCGCATCGGAACCTTCGAAAACCAGCACCAGCGAGCGCTTGCCGACAAAACGCGGGTCGCGCACCAACTCGGAAAGCCGGGACTGATACTTGGCCAACTGACTCTCGTAATCCTTCTTGATCAGCTTCTGCTTGAGATCAAGTTCGCTGAGCACGTTTTTCTGGTCAATCGAATGGACAATCGGCGGCGCCACCGGCACCTGCTGACGGCCTTCCTGCAGCAGTCGACGCTTCATGGCATCGAGCACGATGCGACCGACGGTCAGCGAACGATATTCGTCATCGGTGCCTTCAACGATGATCCACGGAGCGTGCGCCGTATTGCTGACGCGCAGCACATGGCCAGCCACTTCCTGCAGCTTGTTGTAAGTCTTCAGGCGCTCATAACTTTCCTTGGTGACACGCCAGGCCGTGTTCGGGTTCTTTTCCAAAGCCTTGAGCCGCGTCTTCTGGCCATCCTTCGAAAGGTGGAACCAGAACTTCAGTACTAACGCGCCTTCATTGACCAGCATGGCCTCGAAGCGGTTGATGTCGTCGAGACGCTCATCCATCTCCGAACGGCGCATCTGGCCGGTGATCCGGTCGGTGATCGGCTGCGAATACCAGGAGCCCGCAAAGATGCCAACCTTGCCCTTCGGCGGCAGAGCACGCCAGTAGCGCCACATGTAGGGACGAGCTCGCTCTTCGTCGGAAGGCGCCGAAAAGGCCAGCGTCGAAATATGGCGCGGGTCCATCCACGAATAAAGCAGGTTGATCGTCTCACCCTTGCCACTGCCGTCAACCCCGCTGATCAGGATAACGACCGGAAATTCCTTTTTCTCCAGCATGTCGTACTGCGCATCAAGCAAGGCAGCACGCAGCTTCGGCACTTCCTTTTTGAAGGTTTCCTTGTCTATCTTGTGGCCGAGTTCCGCTGATTCAAACATTGCCTACTCCCCCCTGAAGTCACCCCAAAGCACTTGCATCGCTGCCAGCGCAGCCAGACCCGCCGTTTCCGTGCGCAGGATGCGCGGCCCCATGCTTACCGCCTGAAAGCCAGCCGACTGCGCGGCGATCATCTCCTGCGGATCGAGCCCCCCTTCGGCCCCGATCAGCAGTTGAACCTCACCGGCTGGCCGGATCGAGGCCAGCGTCTGTTCGGCATCCGGCGCCAGCATCAGGCGCATGGCGCCATGCGCCGGCCTGGCCAGCCAGTTTTCCAGCTTTTCGAGCGGTGCCACAACAGGCACCTGGTTACGGCCACATTGCTCACAGGCCGAAGCCACCACCCCTTGCCAATGTGCAACACGCTTGCCAGCGCGTTCTCCGGCCAGCCGCAACACGCTGCGCCGGCTCTCGACCGGCACGATGTGCCGAACGCCCAGCTCGACCGCCTTCTGAATGGTGAAATCCATCTTGTCGCCGGCCTGCAAGGCCTGAACAAGCGTAATAGCCAGCGGCGACTCGCGCTCGACCGCTTTCCAGGCACCCAGCACGGCCATCACCCGGTCGCGCTCGATGCGTTCGATATGCGCCGGATACTCGCCGCCACGACCGTCGAAGAGGATCATCGGCGCCCCGGGCGGCAGGCGCAACACGCGCACCGCGTGACGCGCCACGGGCTCCGGCAATTCAACGTGAGCCCCCGGCGAAAGGGCTTCTCGACAGTAAAAACGGGGTGAATTCATCGGTGCTATTATGGTCGAAATGCGTTTTGGAGTGGAAAAACATGGTCGCTTTGAACCCGCCAGTCTGTGATTTTGGCCGACCGGCCATCGATTTCGATCTGCCGGGCATCGATGGCAAACACCATACCCTGGCCAGTTGCCGCGGCCCGAACGGGCTGCTCGTCATGTTCATCTGCAACCACTGCCCCTATGTCAAAGCGATAATTGACCGCCTGATCCGGGACTGTCGCGACCTGGCCAAGCAGGACATCGGCTGCGTCGCCATCATGAGCAACGATGTCACGGTCTACCCGGAAGATTCGCCAAAATCGATGGCGCGCTGGGCGACCGAACTGGCCTTTCCGTTTCCCTACCTCTACGACGAAACCCAGGCTGTCGCCCGAGCCTATGGCGCCGTGTGTACCCCGGACTTCTTCGGTTACAACGCCAAGCTCGAACTGCAATACCGCGGCCGTCTCGACGCCTCCGGACGCAATCCGGGAGCAACAGATGCTCGGCGCGAACTGTACGAAGCGATGGGCGAAATAGCCAACAAGGGCGAGGGTCCGCGGGAGCAGATTGCCTCGATCGGCTGCTCGATAAAATGGCAGATATAGCAAGCAATTATCAGAAATCAAAAAAATCATTTGCGCCCATGGCAAGACCCTGAGGGCTGGGCTATGATTCTGCATCGTTCTCCTGCCGGCCATCCTCGTTGAATTTACTGGATACTTCCTCGTCAAACCCTGTCGATCTACGACGTCAGCTGGCTTATCTGCAATCCGTTGTAACGAGCATGCCGCAAGGCATCAGCGTGTTCGACGAAAACCTGTGCCTGCGAGTCTGGAATCAGGGGTTTATCGAAGCGCTCGACTTGCCACCCGACGCCATCCATGCAGGCATTCACTTTTCCGAAGTGATCCGCGTCCCGGTTGTCCGTGGTGACTATGGGCAAGGTGATATCGAAGAACTGGTCGAACGCATCACGGCACGGATCGGCAAATTCGAACCCCACCGTCTCGAAGAAACCCGCCCTAACGGACGCTCCTATCTGATCCAGAACGAGCCGCTCTTCATCAACCAACAGGCGGCAGGATTCATCACCACCTACACCGACATTTCCGAGCGACGGGCCAGCGCAGAACGCGAACAACTGGCGCAAAAGGTATACACCCACACGCCGGCCGGCATCATTTTTACGGACGAAGAGCACCGCATCCTGTCAATCAACCCGGCCACTACCCAAATGACCGGCTACGAAGCCTTCGAACTGGTCGGGCAGACCGTCTTCGGGCTGATCAATCTGGATGAAAAGCAATCAAAGGAAGCATTCGAGGGAGATTTGGCCCTGCGTTCATCCTGGCAGGGGGAACTCGAAGTCACCCAGAAAAATGGTGAATGTTTTCCGGCCGGAACCCGGGTCAACCGCGTCGACGATCCGCAAAGCGGCTTGCCGGCACACTACGTCTGGATTCTGGCCGACATTACGGAACGCAAGCAGTCCGAGGAACGCATGCGGCACATTGCCCAGCACGATGCGCTGACCGGCCTGCCCAACCGCATGGCCCTGCTCATGCGGCTCGCCCAACTGCTCCCGGAAGCCCGACGCCATGGCTGGAAGATCGCCATGATGTTTCTCGATCTCGATCGTTTCAAGATCATCAACGACACCCTCGGCCACCAGATTGGCGACGAACTGTTGCGCGAGGTGGCCTGTCGCCTGTCCAGCGTCGTCCGTGAAACCGATTTCGTCGCCCGCCTGGGCGGTGACGAATTCGTCATAATCCTGCCTGGCATCTCGTCGGCAGCCGATGCCGCCGTGGTTGCCGGCAAGGCCATCGGTGCCCTGTCGACGGCCATTGAGGCCAACGGTCACGAACTGCACACCAGCCCGTCGATCGGCATCAGCGTCTTCCCAGACGACGGTCCGGATGGCGACACCATCCTGAAGAATGCCGACACGGCGATGTATCACGCCAAGGCGGCGGGACGAAACAACTTCCAGTTCTTTGCCACCGAGATGAACCTGATCACCTCGGAACGCCTGAGCATCGAACACAAATTGCGTCACGCCATCGCCCGCAACGAACTGGCGCTTTGCTTCCAGCCTCAGTTCCACGCCGCTGACACCATACCGACCGGCGTCGAAGCGCTACTCCGCTGGCACCATCCGACCGAAGGCATGATTTCGCCGGCCCGCTTCATCCCGGTCGCCGAAGAAACCGGCATCATCGTCGAGATCGGCGAATGGGTACTGGCCACGGCCTGCCGCGAAATGAAACGCTGGATCGACGCTGGATTGAAGCCCCTGCGCATCGCTGTCAACGTCTCGGCCCGCCAGCTACGCCGTCGCGATTTCTGCGAAACCGTGGCCAATGCGCTAACCCTGTCCGGTCTGCCGGCCGAATTGCTCGAACTTGAGATCACCGAGAGTTCGGTGATGGAAAACCCGCAGGAAGCCATCCTGATTCTCGAACGCCTCGGCCGCATGGGCGTCACGCTGGCCATCGACGACTTCGGCACCGGCTACTCCTCGCTGGCCTACCTCAAGCTTTTCCCGATCGACCACCTGAAAATCGACCGTTCCTTCGTCGCCGACATCGAAACCGACCTCAACGACCGCGCCATCGCTTTCGGCACCATCGCCCTGGCCCATTCGCTCGGCCTGAGGGTCATTGCGGAAGGCGTCGAAACCGAAGACCAGCTTGAACTGCTGCGCACCAACGGCTGTGACGAGGTCCAGGGTTTCCTGATGAGCAAGCCCTTGTATAGCGCCGCCGCCTTTTCCTTCCTGCACGCAAGGTGTCCGGCAGAGTAAAATTGCGCTTTTGTCATTGAAGCAGGGGTTCTCATGGCACAGCGCACGCTGGCACGTTATCTCACCGAAGAGCAACGCAACAAGGGCGTCATCACCGGCGACCTCAAGTTCCTGATCGAAATCGTCTCACGGGCCTGTCACGTCATTTCCGTTGCCATCGGCAAGGGCGGCCTCGGCGGCGTACTCGGCGAAGCAGGCAGCGACAACGTGCAAGGCGAAGCCCAGAAAAAGCTCGACGTCCTGTCGAACGACATCCTGCTCGATGCCAATGAATGGGGTGGCCACCTCGCAGCCATGGCTTCCGAAGAAATGGACCTGCCGCACCTGGTTCCCAACCGCTATCCGCAAGGCGAATACCTGCTGACCTTCGACCCGCTCGACGGCTCGTCGAATATCGACGTCAATGTCTCGATCGGCACCATCTTCTCGGTCCTCAAATGCCCCGAAGGCGCCGACCTGTCGACGCCTGAGGCAGCCGAAGCCGCCTTCCTGCAAGCCGGAACAGCGCAGGTAGCGGCCGGCTACGCGCTGTACGGCCCGACCACGCTGCTCGTCCTGACCGTCGGCGACGGCGTCGTCGTTTTCACCCTCGACCGTGAGTTGGGGCAGTTCATCCTGACCCAGGAAAATGTGCAGATTCCCGCCGACACCAAGGAATTCGCCATCAACATGGCCAATCAGCGCTTCTGGGAAGCCCCGGTCCAGCGCTACGTCAGCGAAATGCAGGCCGGCAAGGAAGGACCGCTCGGCAAGGATTACAACATGCGCTGGGTCGCCTCGATGGTCGCTGACGTGCATCGCATCATGACGCGTGGCGGCATCTTCATGTACCCAGTGGACAGCAAACTCAAGGGCCAGGGCGGCAAGCTGCGCCTGATGTACGAAGCCAACCCGATGGCCATGCTCATCGAGCAGGCCGGTGGCGCCGCGACGACCGGCCGCCAGCGCATTCTCGACATTCAGCCGGAGAAACTGCATCAACGCGTGCCGGTCATCCTCGGTTCGAAAAACGAAGTCGACCGCGTCACTGGCTATCACGGCGACTGACCTGCTACATTCGCCCATTCGACACCGCCATAGGACAAAGTAATGAAACAAATGAGCATTGCACTACTCTTGGTGGCTGGCACCATCCTTGCCGGCTGCAAGAGCAACGAGTCCAAGCCGGAAGAGTCCGCGCCACCGCCTCAGGCCGCAGCTGCACCGGCCCCCGCCCCGGTCGCTACCAAACCGGAATGTGCGCCGGAGCCCGCCACCAAGAAAAAGACCACCAAGAAGACGGCAAAGAAAACTGCCAAAGAAGCTGCAACAGCACCGGCCGATTGCGAACCGGCCAAGCCGAAGACCACGGCAAGCCCCAAGGCAGTCGAACCGACAAAGCCGGAGCCGGCCGCCACGCCGGTCACCGGCAGCACCACCGGCAAGGCCTGCAACCCTTGCGTCATGAAATCGAAGGACGGCACTTTCGACGGGGAGGTCTACGGCAGCATTCCCCCTGGCAGCAAGTGGGCAAAGTTGCAGATTGGCATGCATCAGTCCGAAGTCGAGCGCATCCTGGGCGTGACGGCGAACATTCGCGCCTACGTCACGGCCAAGGCCTGGATTCCCTTCTATTTTGGCGGTGACAGCCATCGCTACGAAGCGGTCTATGCCGGCCAGGGTAGCGTTGCCTACACCGGCGGCAGCTTTGGTGGCGGCCAGGGCATCCTGATGATGATTAATTTTGACCCCAAGATTCAGTAAAACTGATCGAAGGCAGGCCTAAAAAGCCTGCCTTATTGGCCTTCTGCCCTACCCAAAAAGAGGGTTTTCCCGGATAATTTCAGCTTTTAAGCAGGCTGGATTTCCGGATCATGAGCGTCAGCAATCTCCCCAAGTTTTCTCCCCTGACTGGCGCCATCCGCGCACTGGCCATGGACGCAGTCCAGCAGGCCAATTCCGGCCATCCGGGCGCCCCGATGGGCATGGCGGAAATCGCCGAAGTTCTTTGGCGTCGCCACCTGCGTCACAACCCGGCCAACCCGCACTGGCCCGACCGCGACCGCTTCATCATGTCGAACGGCCATGGCTCGATGCTGGTTTATGCCCTGCTCCACCTGACCGGCTACGATCTGTCGATCGACGACCTCAAGAACTTCCGCCAGTTGCACTCGAAAACGCCGGGCCATCCGGAATTTGGCTACACCCCCGGCGTTGAAACGACCACCGGGCCGCTCGGCCAGGGCATCACCAACGCTGTCGGCTTCGCGCTTGCCGAAAAGGTGCTGGCTGCCGAGTTCAACAAGCCCGGCCACGAGATCGTCAATCACCATACCTACACCTTCCTCGGCGACGGCTGCCTCATGGAAGGCATTTCGCACGAAGCCTGTTCGCTGGCCGGCACGCTCGGCCTCGGCAAGCTGATTGCCTTCTGGGACGACAACGGCATTTCCATCGACGGCCACGTCGATGGCTGGTTTACCGATGACACCCCGAAGCGCTTCGAAGCCTACGGCTGGCACGTTATTGCCAACGTCGACGGCCACAACTCGGACGCCATCGAGCGTGCCCTGCTCGCCGCCAAGGCTGTCACCGACAAGCCGAGCCTGATCTGCTGCAAGACAACGATTGGCGCTGGTGCGCCGAACAAGCAGGGATCGCATGACTGCCATGGTGCCCCGCTCGGCAAGGACGAAATTGCCGCGGCCCGGGCTTACATCGGCTGGAATCACCCGGCTTTCGAAATCCCCGATGAGATCTACGCTGCCTGGAACGGCAAGCCGCGTGGCGCCATCTTCGAAGAAAACTGGAGCACCCGCTTCAAGGCCTATCAGGCCGCCTTCCCGGCCGAAGCCGGCGAATTCGAGCGCCGCGTCATCAAGGGCGAACTGCCGGCCAACTGGGAAGCGACCAAGACAACCTACCTCGCGACTTGCCGCGACAAGGCCGAGAATATCGCTACCCGCAAGGCTTCGCAGAACGCCATCGCCGCGCTGGTCCCGGCCGTGCCGGAAATCTTCGGCGGCTCGGCTGACCTGGCCGGTTCCAACCTGACTTTCGTCAAGGGCAGCAAGGGCGTTACCCGCACCGAGGGCGGCAACTACTGCCACTACGGCGTCCGCGAATTCGGCATGACGGCCATTGCCAACGGCCTGGCGCTGCATGGCGGCCTGATTCCCTACACCGCGACCTTCCTGGTTTTCTCCGACTACGCCCGCAACGGCATCCGCATGGCGGCGCTCATGAAGCAGCGCCAGATCATGGTTTATACCCATGACTCCATCGGCCTCGGCGAAGACGGCCCGACGCACCAGCCGGTCGAGCACATCCCCAGCCTGCGCATCATTCCCAATCTCGACGTCTGGCGCCCGGCCGATGCGACCGAAACAGCCATCGCCTGGACTTCTGCGGTCGACCGGAAAAACGGCCCGAGTTTGCTCGCCCTGTCGCGCCAGAACCTGCCGACCGTGACCCAGAAAATCGCCGATGCCGACATCGCCAAGGGCGGCTACGTCCTGTCCGAAGCCGATGGCGAAGCGCAGCTCACACTGATCGCCACCGGCTCTGAAATCAAGCTGGCGCTCGACGCCCAGGCAGCTCTGGCCGGCGAAGGCATCAAGACGCGCGTCGTCTCCATGCCCTGCACCAACGTTTTCGACCGCCAGAGCGCCGAATACAAGGCCTCCGTCCTCGGCGGCTGCAAGAAACGCATCGCCATCGAAGCCGCTCACCCGGACTTCTGGCGCAAGTACGTCGGCCTGCATGGCGCCGTGATCGGTATCGACCGCTTTGGCGAGTCGGCCCCGGCCGGCCAGCTGTTCGACATGTTCGGTTTCACGGTGGCCAACGTCGTCAAGACGGCCAAGGCGCTGTTGTCCTGATTTTTTAAAAGAGGAGTTTGTTTCATGGCTATCAAGGTTGCAATCAACGGTTTTGGTCGTATCGGTCGCTGCACACTGCGCGCCATTTACGAGCAGGGTCTGCAGAATGAATTCGACGTCGTCGCCATCAACGCTGCCGGTGACCTGGCGACCAACTCGCACCTGCTCAAGTACGACACCACACACGGCCGTTTCCGCACCAGCGTTGAAACCGAAGGTGAAAACTGCATCATCATCGACGGCAAGAAGATCGCCTTCTACTCGACCAAGAACCCAAAGGACATCAACTGGGCCGACCACGGCGTCGATATCGTCCTCGAGTGCACCGGCGCCTACACCTCCAAGGCCAAGGCCCAGCCGCTGCTCGAACAGGGCGCCAAGCGCGTGCTTATCTCAGCCCCGGGCGGTGATGACGTCGATGCCACCATCGTCTATGGCGTCAATGAAGGCCTGTTCAAGTCGGACATGACCGTCGTTTCCAACGCTTCGTGCACGACCAACTGTCTGGCTCCGGTCGCCAAGATCCTGTCCGACAGCATCGGCATCAAGCAGGGCCTGATGACCACCATCCACGCCTACACCAATGACCAGGTCACTGTCGACGTCCGCCACAAGGATCTGCGTCGCGCCCGTGCCGCTGCCGCCAATATCATCCCGACCAAGACCGGCGCCGCCAAGGCCGTCGGCCTGGTGCTGCCGGAACTCAAGGGCAAGGTCGACGGCTTCGCGCTGCGCGTGCCGACCATCAACGTCTCGCTGGTCGACCTGACCTTCACGGCCGGCCGCAACACCACCAAGGAAGAAATCAACGCCTTGATGACCGCCGCCGCCAACGGCCCGCTGAAAGGCGTGATGGACGTCAATAACGAGCCGCTGGTCTCCTCCGACTTCAACCACACCACCGTTTCCTCGACCTTCGATGCGACGCAGACCCGCGTCATTCAGGGCGAAGACGGCAGCACGCTGGTCAAGGTTCTAGCCTGGTACGACAACGAGTGGGGTTACTCCTGCCGCATGCTCGACGCCGCCCGCGCCTGGATGGCCGCCAAGTAAGCTGTTTGTTTCATGAAAAGGGGCCGCAAGGCCCCTTTTGTTTCACCCCCGACCGTAAGACCTCTGGAGGAATCAAGATGCACCATACGCACCGTATTACCTTCCTGGCCGCCATCGCCGCCCTGTTTTTTGCTGCCACCGTTGGCGCGGCCGAAGAGCCAGTAAAGAAAGAAGAGGCCGCTGAAGCGGTGATCGTCGGCAATCCGCCGGCCGATTCACCGTTCGGCAAGCTGAAGATCGGCATGAAATACGAGGAAGTCATCGCTATCCTCGGCAAGCCGACCAGCGAGTCGAGCTGGTGCACCGGCAAACAGAACATCCCTTTCTACTTTGGCGACGATCGCGGCCGCGCCGAAGCCCACTTCAAGGGCTTGGGCAAGCTTGATTTCAATGCCACCGTCTCGATGTACCCCTTCCGCATCTGCAAGGGCAACGCCCCGCTCGATCTGGTTTATATCGAGTACAACCCTGAGACCACCGGCGAACTGCCAAAATAATTTTCTACGGAACGCGACCGACACTTCATGCCACTGCGTCTTGCCATCAACGGTTATGGCCGTATCGGTCGCTGCTTTCTGCGCGCGCTACAGGAATCCAGCGTCGCCCACGATCTCCGGGTGGTCGCCATCAATGAGCCGGCCAATCTGGAGAGCATGGCCTACCTGACGCGTTTCGACTCGACGCACGGCCGCTTTCCCGGCAGCGTCGACGTTGCCGACGGGCAATTAATCATCGACGGCCGGCCCATCCGCATCAGCCATGCCCGCACGCCGGAGGCCGTCGACTGGCGCGACATCGACCTCGTGGTCGAATGTTCCGGTTTCTACGGTCAACGGGAAAAATTGGCCGAATTCATAAGCGCCGGCTGCCCGCGCCTGTTGCTCTCGCACCCCGGTGCCAGCGGCGAGGACGTCGACGCAACCATCGTCGCCGGCATCAACCAGCACACGCTGACCGGGGCTGAACGTCTGGTCTCGGCCGCCTCCTGCACGACCAACGCCATCGTCCCCATCCTCGATCTGCTCGACCGCGAAGTTGGCGTCGACCAGGCGCTGCTCACGACGCTGCATTCGGTCATGAACGACCAGCCGCTGATCGATGGCTACCACCACGACGACCTGCGCCGCACGCGCTCGGCCATGCAGTCGATCATCCCCGTATCGACCGGCCTGGCCCGCGGCATTGAGCGCCTGTTGCCACAGCTGACCGGCAAGGTCCAGGCCAAGGCGATCCGCGTCCCGACCCTCAACGTCTCGGCCATCGACCTGACTATCAGCACCCAGCGCCCGGTTTCGGCGCACAGCATCAATGCCCTGCTCGCCGACGCAGCGCGCGGTCCGCTGAAAAAACTGATCGCCTATTCCGAGGCGGCGCACGCCTCGATCGATTTCAATCACGACCCGCATTCGGCCATTGTCGACGGCAGCCAGACGCGCACCGCCGGCACCCATCTGGTGAATATCTTCGTCTGGTTCGACAACGAATGGGGCTTCGCCAACCGCATGCTCGAGGTCGCTGACCACTGGTCGCGCCTGTGGCACAATCACGATCAATATAATTAACCGCTAATACTGGAGCAGACAATGAACGTTATCAAACTCACCGACCTCGACGTATCCGGCAAGCGCGTTTTCATCCGCGCCGACCTCAACGTGCCGCAGGACGAAGCCGGCAACATCACCGAGGACACCCGCATCCGCGCCTCGCTGCCGTCGATCAAGTACTGCCTCGACAAGGGCGCCGCCGTCATGGTCACTTCCCACCTCGGTCGCCCGACCGAAGGCGAGCTGACCCCGGATGACAGCCTGTTGCCGGTCGCCGTCCGTCTCGGCCAGATGCTGCACACCTCCGTTCGCCTGATTCAGGACTGGGTCGATGGCGGTTTTGAAGTCAAGCCGGGCGAAGTCGTCCTGCTCGAAAATTGCCGCGTCAACAAGGGCGAAAAGAAGAACAACGACGAACTGGCCCAGAAGATGGCCAAGCTCTGCGACGTTTATGTGAACGACGCTTTCGGCACCGCCCACCGCGCCGAAGCGACCACCCACGGCATCGCCAAGTACGCCCCGGTGGCTTGCGCCGGGATGCTGATGGGCGCCGAAATCGACGCCCTGACCAAGGCCCTGACCAACCCGAAACGTCCGCTCGTCGCCATCGTCGGCGGCTCCAAGGTTTCTTCCAAGCTGACCATCCTCAAGTCGCTGGCCAGCAAGGTCGACCAGCTGATCGTCGGCGGCGGCATCGCCAACACCTTCCTGCTCGCCTCCGGCAAGCGCATCGGCGACTCGCTGGCCGAAGCCGATCTGGTCAAGGAAGCCCACGCCATTATGGACATCATGAAGGAACGCGGCGCCGAAGTGCCCTTGCCGACCGACGTCGTCGTCGCCGACGAAGTCTCTGCCCTGGCCCGCGCCAACAAGATTTCCGTCGATGACGTTGCCGCCCACGACCGCATTCTCGACGTCGGCCCGAAGACCGCTGCCAAGCTGTCGCAAATTATCGCCAATGCCGGCACCATCGTCTGGAACGGCCCGGTCGGCGTCTTCGAACTGCCGCAGTTCGCCGGCGGCACCAAGATGATGGCCTCCGCCATCGCCCACTCCGAGGCCTTCTCGATCGCCGGCGGCGGCGACACGCTGGCCGCCATCGCCAAGTTCCACATCCATGACGACGTCGGCTACATCTCGACCGGCGGCGGCGCCTTCCTCGAATTCCTCGAAGGCAAGACCCTGCCGGCGATTCAGGTTCTCGAAGAACGCGCCGCGAAATAATGCTGCAAGGTGTTGACCGTAGCATTGCTACGGTCAACCGGAAAAAACAGCGAAAAATCAAATAACAAAAAAGGATAGAGAAGACATGTCACGCCACACCAAGATCGTTGCCACGCTGGGCCCCGCCTCCTCCTCGACCGAGGTGCTGGAGCGCATGGTCCAGGCCGGCATCGACGTTGTCCGGATGAATTTTTCGCACGGCACGGCCGAAGACCACAAGGCGCGCGCCGACGGCATTCGTGCTGCCGCCGCCAAGTTTGGCCGGACCATCGGCATCCTCGGCGACCTGCAGGGACCGAAGATTCGCGTCGGCAAGTTCGAGAACAACAAGATCATGCTCGTCGTCGGCGCAGCCTTCATCCTCGACGCACAATGCAAGCTCGGCAACCAGGAACGCGTCGGCCTCGATTACAAGGATCTGCCGAAAGACGTCGTCAATGGCGACATCCTGCTCCTCGACGATGGCCGGCTCAAACTGATCGTCGAAGGCGTCCGTGGCCATGAAATCCACACCCGCGTACTGGTCGGCGGCGAACTGTCGAACAACAAGGGTATCAACCGCCAAGGGGGCGGCCTGACCGCGCCGGCACTGACCGCCAAGGACATGGACGACATCAAGACCGCGGCCCAGATCGGTGTCGATTTCGTCGCCGTCTCCTTTCCGAAAAGCGCCGCCGACATGTACATGGCGCGCCAGTTGTTGCGCGCCGCCGGCAGCAGTGCCGTGCTCATCGCCAAGATCGAGCGCGTCGAAGCGATCACCAACCTGGCCGAAATCCTCGACGCCTCCGACGGCATCATGGTTGCCCGCGGCGATCTCGCCGTCGAAGTCGGTGACGCCACGGTCCCGGCCCTGCAGAAGAAGATGATCCGCATGGCGCGCGACAAGAACAAGCTGACCATCACCGCGACGCAGATGATGGAGTCGATGATCACCTCGCCGGTGCCGACCCGGGCCGAAGTTTCCGACGTCGCCAACGCCGTGCTCGACGGCACCGATGCCGTGATGCTGTCGGCCGAAACGGCGGCCGGCAATTACCCCGTCGAAGTCGTCGAATCGATGGCGCGCATCTGCGTCGAAGCAGAGCGTTCGGCCGAAGTGACCCTCGATCGCGAATTCCTAGACCGCGTGTTTACGCGCATCGACCAGTCGATTGCCATGGCCGCCATCTGGACGGCGCATCACCTCAAGGTCAAGGCCATAGCCGCCCTCACCCAGTCCGGCTCGACCGCGCTGTGGATGAGCCGCCTGAACTGCGGTGTGCCGATTTACGCGCTGACCCCGGACGCCGAATCGGTCGGCCGCATGGTCCTCTACCGCGGCGTCAGCCCCTTACCGATGAAGCAGCAGCATACCGACCGCGACCTGTTGCTGGCAGAAGCCGAGCAACTCCTGATCGATCGTGGTGTCGTAGAAAAAGGCGACCTCATCGCCCTGACCATCGGCGAGCCCATCGGCACCACCGGCGGGACCAACACACTCAAGATCGTCCGCGTTGGCGAACATCAAATCCTTTAAAATACTCAGATCAACTAAACACGAAATCGAACAGGAGTTCCCATGCCGCTCGTCTCCATGCGCCAATTGCTCGACCACGCCGCCGAAAACGGCTACGGTCTGCCCGCCTTCAACGTCAATAACATGGAACAGGTCTGGGCCATCTGCGAAGCCGCCAGCCAGATCGACGCCCCGGTCATCATGCAGGCCTCGGCCGGCGCCCGCAAATATGCCGGCGAGCCCTTCCTTCGCCACCAGATCCTGGCCGCCCTCGAAGCCTACCCGCATCTGCCCATCGTCATGCACCAGGACCACGGCCAGAGCCCGGCCGTCTGCATGGGCGCCATCCGCTCCGGCTTTACCTCGGTCATGATGGACGGCTCGCTCGAAGCCGACGGCAAGACCGTCGCGTCCTACGACTACAACGTTGCCGTCTCCAAGGAAGTGGTCAAGCTGTCGCACGCCATCGGCGTTTCCGTTGAAGCCGAACTCGGCGTCCTCGGCTCGCTCGAAACGATGAAGGGCGACAAAGAAGACGGCCACGGCGCCGACGGCCACATGACGCGCGAACAACTGCTCACCGACGTCGACCAGGCAGCCGACTTCGTCAAGCAAACCAACTGCGACGCGCTGGCCATCGCCATCGGCACCAGCCACGGCGCCTACAAATTCACCAAGAAGCCGACCGGCGACATCCTCGCCATCGACCGCATCAAGGAAATCCACGCCCGCATCCCGAACACCCACCTCGTCATGCACGGCTCGTCCAGCGTGCCGCAGGAACTGCTCGCTGAAATCCGCGAATTCGGCGGCGACATGAAGGAAACCTACGGCGTGCCGGTCGAGGAAATCGTCAAGGGTATCGCCCACGGCGTACGCAAGGTCAACATCGACACCGATATCCGCCTCGCCATGACCGGCGCCATCCGCCGCTACCTGTTCGAAAACCCCACAAAGTTCGACCCGCGCGACTACCTCAAGCCGGCCCGTGAAGCCGCCAAGAAAATCTGCCTGGCTCGCTTCGAAGCCTTCGGCTGCGCCGGCCGTGCCAGCCAGATCAAGGCCATGCCGCTGGAAAAGATGGCCGAGCGTTACGCCAAGGGCGAGTTGAACCAGATCGTTCGCTAAGACAGGCTTTCGTACAAGCAAACAAATGGCCGCTCTATGCGGCCATTTTTTCTGGAAGGTCACTGCCTTACAAGGGCATCAAGCTATCGGTACGCCAAAGCCTGCGAGAATCGCCCCGCCTGCCTTTTTAGCAGACCCAATGGCAAAATCCTTGGCTAGTTTTGAAAATCCCTGGCGTAGCTGCTCATCCTTTTTCTCCTTTTCGAGACGCTGGAAGCCAGTCTTGAATTTTTCCGTTTCCCCGGCATCAAAAAACTGCTCGAGCAGAGAAAACAGACCTTTCGAATCGACCTTCACAATCTCCGTATTGAACGAATGGTCAAAAATCAATCCATTGTTCTTAAGTTCACCCTGCAGCCAATTCTTGGCCAATGCATCCTCGACAATCAGGCAGACCTTCCTTGACTCAACCTCGAGCACAGCCCGGGAGAGTGCAAGCAGCAATTTTGTCTTGGCCTGGTCTTCGACGCGCCCACCGTACTTGAGGCCGGCCTCGTAGCGAAGCAGCTTTATCTTGCTTGCCGGCGCCTTGAGAATGGCACTGACCTCCTGATTGGGGAAGGTGCGCAAGGGGCCGCCACCGAGTCCATACTTGTCGAGCAGATGCATGACCAATACATCGAGATCCTTCTTGCTCAGCGCACCGATCCCAAAAGACAGGTAATGCTTCAGGAACTCGCTTTTGAAGTTGTCTGCAGAAACTTCGCTACCGGCTTGCTGGGCCATCTGTCACGCTCCTTTCGTGGTATTGCTAGTGAAAAGCGGTGAAAGCAATTTAAGGCTGTAGATGTTTCAGTTCCACGCCATACACGGCTGGACTCTGAGCGTAATTTAATCCTTTGGGATCGATGAAGGCCAGCCAGAATTCGGACGCCGGCGATGCCGGAACGGACACCTTCGCCGTAACTAACTGCGCAGAGGAGAGTATCGAAGACTGAGGTGAATCGAGCAGGCTCAACTCGCGCCTAACCCCTAGCGCCTCCTTGACCAGGCCCTTGGTGAAATTGGCCCACGCCTTGCATTCAACTCCCAAGGCAATTTCATCATGCCGGGGATAGCCTAAATCGGTCGTGCATACCACGATGTCGATCTCGTGCCGTCGGCTATTGTCGTTGGCGCCACTCTGGAAATGACCCAAGGAGTCGAACTCGATGTCGACAAATAGCCAATACCCTGTTCCGTCCGGCCCTGTTACCGTGAAGTGAGAGTCGCTTGTCGCCAATCGACCCGGCGAGGCCTTGAACTGCAATGCCGATGGATGCCGGACATTGGGTTGGAAGATCAAGGTAAAGCCTCGCCTGCGGAGATCGTCGATCACATGAGAAAGAACGAACAGTTCGTAGAGTTTCCCATCGTTGAGCGCCTGTACCAGGTTCGAATCAGCCTGTCGCAGGGAAATGTAATTCGCAAATATTTGCCGGATTCGTTGAGCTGCAGAATTCCGATTCATCTCCGCTCCTCGTCATTCCGAAGTTCATAAATCAACTCCCGCAACGATGCCCGGACATCGCCCAGATATTCCAGGCCCTCAAAATTTGCCGGCTCGGCAGCGCCCTCTCCCGGCGTCGACAGAACCTCGACGGTCTCCACCTGCGGGCTGGTCTCAGGCCGATTAATGCGCTCCAGCGAATTTTCCAACGTCGTTTTATCACGCACCGCCAGAAATCGTTCGAAGGCCTGTAGCATCTCAAGCAACCGCTGGCGAGGCTCAAGCAAGAAGTGCTCGCCAGTCTCGGGATCTTGCTTGACGTAGTGCCGAGGATCAGCGAGGCCGCTTGCCCCGACCAGATCAAGCTGCTCCTTCAAAACATCAATCAAGCTCAAATAGTCAGCGCTATTCACACCTCGCTCCTAATTAAATGGGAGAACCGGTTTTCCACGAAACCAACGGAGCCCGACGCGTTATTGACGACCTTTAGCTCGATTTGATTTTTGAATGTTTTCCCCGGTTGACCGTAGCAATCACCGGGCGCATAGCCAAGACAACACACGGCATGGGCGCCAATGATCGAATCGCGGCGACTCAGCAAGCACCGGGGGGAGCAGAATGAGGCACAGGGTGATGTTCCCGGTTAACCTCATCGCCGGGTTTCAGCATCAAGGCAACGAGCGCTGCGGTCAGGCCGGTCAAGGCCCAGAACATGAAGAAGCCGAGCGAGTAGACGACCATAGGGCTCCAGTACACCGGCTCGCCAAACAGATAGAGCAGTTTCGGGTCGATGAAGGTGAAGAAAAATGCTTCGCCGGCAACAGCGGCAAAGAAAGACAGAAACAGCAGGTTGATCCATTTCGGCATGGTGGGTCTCCGTAAATTATTGAAGGAGTGCAGCGCTGACAGGACCGGGGGGAGGAAATGCTCTCGGCGTTGTTTAGACTGCGATTTGCCGCAAAGTTCGGAAGAAAAATGTGTCTTGATCAGGATTGCCGAACCTAAGCCGATTTCAATTTTGGCCATTTTTCCCGGTTGACCGTGGCACTGCCTTCGGGCAGCTGCCATTGGGCCGACGGACGGGAAGGCAGGCTATCGCCTTCCGCAAATCTCCGGCGAATCAGGGTAGGATATCAGTCTGTATTCAAGTGCTACAAAGCTTTTAAATACAGCGGTGTGGCACAGCTTTTTTGCCAGAGACGCGCCTTACCACGACGAACCAATGCCCTTGCGAATATCGGGTCGAAACGAATCCGGCCAGCATAATCAGAATATATATCAATCCAGAATCGATGATGAAAGCCAGCCAGACTGACCACACTTCGCTATCGGTACCCACCAGAAAATTCATGGTCGGGCTGGTCGCCGGGGTGTTTCTGATCAATCTGGTCATTATCCTGATTGGCCTCCAGAGCCTGATCTACAGCCGGGAGCGGACGGTCGAGCAGGTGCGCTACACAACGTCCAATCTGGCGGCGCTACTCGCCCAGAACATCGGCGATTCAGGGCGCCGGATCGATCTGGCCCTGCTCGGCATTGTCGACGCGCTTGAACACCAGATGACGCACGGCGGCCTCGATGACGATACGGTCAATCGCATTCTGGCAGCCCAGAAAGACCGCCTGCCTGAAGTCGATGGATTCAGAGCCAGCGACAACGAGGGAAGGGTACTGTGGGGCAAAGGGGTGAACAAATCGACCTTGGAAAGTTATGCCGACCGCGCCTTTTTCAGCGAACAACAGGCCGCCCCCGGCCAACGAATGATTGTTACCAAGCCGGTAATCGGCAAGGTATCAAAGCTCTGGGTCATCGTCTTCAGTCGCTCCTACCGCAGTCCCGATGGCAAGTTTGCCGGCGTCGTCAATGCAGCGGTGCCGGTCAGCCACTTTTTTGAACAGCTTGGCAAACCCAGGCTCGGCCCGCACGGCTCGGCAGTTCTTCGCCACGTCGACAAGGCGCTGGTCACGCGCTTCCCTGCCGTTGAGGGTGCTGGCGGGGTTATCGGCGACCAGACAGTCTCCGCCGAGTTTCTTTCCCTGCTTGAATCCGGCGTCGACCAGGGCAACTTTCACGCACTCAAGACCCCCGACGGTTTTGAACGAACCTATGCCTTTCAAAGGATCAGCGGCCTGCCATTTGTCCTTAACGTCGGCATGGCCCCTCAGGATTACTTTGACGTCTGGAATGAAGAGAAGCGCAACGTCATCCTGTTTTTGGCGGTCTTTTTTGTGCTCAGCGTTTTCGCCGCCTGGTTGCTGCTCCGTTCCTGGCGACAGAAGATGGCGGATACGGCGACTTTGCTGGCCTCCGAATCCCGCTTCAGGAACTACGTTGAGGCGGCACCCGAGGGTATTTTCGTAGCCAACGCCGAGGGCCGCTACCTCGATGTCAATCCGGCCGCGTGCCAACTGGTCGGTTACAGCCGGGAAGAGTTGCTCGGCATGTCGATTGGCGACATTGCGCCACCCGGCGCCCAGCCACAACACCATGAGCAGTACCAAATCATCAGGCAGGCCAAGCTGTACGACACCGACATCACCTTGCGGCGCAAGGATGGCAGCTTGTTCGACGCCACCTTGCGGACCATCACCCTGCCCGAAAACCGGGTAATGGGATTCTGTACCGACGTGACTGAACGCCGGCATACCGAGATAGCACTCCAGGAAAGCGAAAATCGCTTCCGTCACATTTCGTCCCTGACCAGCGACCTGATCTACTCCTGTCTGCGCAGCGACGACGGGATGTTCAGAATCGAATGGGTGGGCGGCCAGGCCGAGCAGGTCTTCGGCTACTCGACGGACGAGTTACGACGCCGGGGATGCTGGCGGTCCTTCGTCCTGCCCGAGGATCTATCGCTGTTTGACCTCTCCGTCACCGGGCTGCAACCGGGGCAGTCAAGCGACACCATTCTGCGCATCGCCCACCGCGATGGCTCGATCCGCTATCTGCGCAACGTCGCCCAGGTCGAAGATGCGCAGCCCGGCGGGCATCACCACCTCTACGGCGCCGTCAAGGACGTCACCGAACTGGAGAACTACCGCCGGCATCTGGAAAAACTGGTGGCCGAACGGACCGGGCAACTGAGCACGGCCAAGGAAGCGGCCGAGAGCGCCAACGTAGCGAAGAGTGCCTTCCTGGCCAACATGAGCCATGAAATCCGTACACCGCTCAATGCCATCACCGGCATGACTCACATCCTGCGCAAATCCGGCTTGATGCCCCATCAGGGCAGCTACCTCGACAAGATCGAGAATGCCGGGAAACACCTGCTGGAAATCATCAACGCCATTCTCGATCTGTCGAAAATCGAAGCCGGCAAGCTGACCCTGGAAGAAACCGACGTCCATCTCGGCGCCCTGCTTGGCAACGTCGCCTCGATGCTCAACGAGCGGGCGGAGGCCAAGCAGCTCAAGATCATCCAGGAGGTGCAGGCACCGTCGGCCCATC
The DNA here is from genome assembly GCF_049652925.1 of Azonexus sp. Lineage (GTDB taxonomy): Bacteria > Pseudomonadota > Gammaproteobacteria > Burkholderiales > Rhodocyclaceae > Azonexus. Next base: position 10,399 of record NZ_JBASFI010000029.1, on the reverse strand, counting down.
TGCGCGGCGACCCGACCCGGTTGCAGCAATCCTTGCTCAATTACGCCGCCAATGCCGTCAAATTCACCGAAGCCGGCCAGATCACCCTGCGCGTTCGGGTTGAAGAGGAAACCGGCAGCAAGGTCCTGCTCCGCTTTGAAGTCGAAGATACCGGCCCGGGCATTGCCGCCGATGTCATCCCGCGGCTGTTCAGTGACTTCGAACAGGCCGACAATTCGACCACGCGTCAGTACGGCGGTACCGGACTGGGGCTGGCCATTACCAAAAAACTGGCCGAATTGATGGGTGGCAGCGCCGGCGTGGTGAGTACCCCGGGCGCCGGAAGCACGTTCTGGTTTACCGCCCGCCTCAACAAAATGGCCGGCGCCGACCGTTCGCCGGAAAGGACCGATTCCGGCAATGCCGAAACCGTACTGCGCGAGCACTACACCGGTCGACGCATCCTGCTCGTCGAGGACGAGCCGATCAACCGCGAAGTCATGCTAACCCTGCTCGAAGAGACCGGTTTGCAAGTCATCGTCGCCGTCGATGGCGAAGAAGCCGTCCAGTGCGCCCGGGAAACACCGTGCGACCTGATCCTGATGGACATGCAGATGCCACGCATGGACGGCCTCGAAGCAACCCGCCGGATCAGGCAACTGGCGAACGGCGGCCAGACGCCGATCGCCGCCATGACCGCCAACGCCTTCTATGAGGACAAACAGCGCTGCATGGAAGCCGGCATGAACGACTTCATCGCCAAGCCGGTCGATCCCGATGCACTATTCGCCATGATCCTAAAATGGCTGTCGCACGGTAAATAAGCCCAGCGTCAGACCTTGGCCAACTCGCTGCGCAAAGCGCCGATGATCGAATCGTAGCGATGCGGATCGCCATCCTTGCCTGCGCCGTAGACAGCGGAGCCGGCGACGAAGGCATCAACGCCGGCGCGGGCGATTTCGGCAATGTTGGCGGTGTTTACGCCGCCGTCGATTTCGAGGCGGATGCGCCGGCCGGTTTCGCGTTCGTAGGCGTCCAGTTTGGCTCTGGCCAGCCTGGCCTTGGCCAGCGTGCCGGCGATGAATTTCTGGCCGCCGAAGCCGGGGTTCACGCTCATGAGCAGGATGACGTCGATCTTGTCGAGGACATAATCCATGTAGTCGAGCGGCGTCGCCGGGTTGAAGACCAGGCCGCCCTGACAGCCGCTATCGCGGATCAGCGCCAGGCTGCGGTCGACGTGGTCGGAAGCTTCCGGGTGGAAGGTGATGATGTTGGCGCCGGCCTTGGCGAAGTCGGGGATGATGCGGTCGACGGGTTTGACCATGAGGTGCACGTCGATAGGCGCCGTGGTGCATGGCCGGATGGCCTGGCAGACCAGCGGGCCGATGGTCAGGTTGGGGACGTAGTGGTTGTCCATCACGTCGAAGTGAATCCAGTCGGCGCCCGAGGCGATGACGTTGCTGACCTCTTCGCCGAGCTTGGCGAAATTGGCGGAGAGGATGCTTGGGGCGATGACGAAATCAGGTTGGCTCATGGTGCCTCCGAAAAAAGACGGCCCCAGACTTCGGGGCCGTAAACGCAAGGTACAGCAGAGTGATGCTCGGTTTGGTCAGCGGTAGGCGGCAGCCATTTTCTCCAGTGACACGGGTTTGATACGGCTGGCCTGACCGGCGCAGCCAAAAGCGTCGAAACGCAATTTGCAGATGTCGCGGGCGGCAACCACAGCCGCTTTGAGGAAGGCGCGCGGATCGAATTCTTCCGGCTTGTCGGCCATTGCTTTCCGCATGGCGCCGGTCATGGCGAGGCGGATATCGGTGTCGATATTGACCTTGCGCACGCCGTGGCGGATGCCTTCGACGATTTCCTCGACCGGCACGCCGTAGGTTTCCTTCATCGCGCCGCCGTACTGGCGGATGACCGCCAGCCATTCCTGCGGCACGCTGCTTGAGCCGTGCATGACCAGATGGGTGTTCGGGATGCGGGCGTGGATGGCCTTGATGCGGTCGATGGCGAGGATTTCGCCGGTCGGCGGCCGGGTGAATTTGTAGGCGCCATGGCTGGTGCCGATGGCGATGGCCAGTGCGTCGACGCCGGTTTTGGCGACGAAGTCGGCAGCTTCTTCGGGGTCGGTCAGCATTTGCGAGTGGTCGAGCTTGCCGGCCGCACCGATGCCATCTTCCTCACCCGCCTCGCCGGTTTCCAGCGAACCGAGGCAGCCCAGTTCGCCCTCAACCGAGACGCCGATGGCGTGGGCCATCTCGACCACCTTGCTGGTCACCAGGACGTTGTAGGCGTAGGGGGCCGGCGTCTTGCCGTCCGGGCCCAGCGAACCGTCCATCATCACACTGGAGAAGCCACTGCGCATCGATTGCAGGCAGACGGCCGGCGAAGTGCCGTGATCCTGGTGCAGGCAGACGGGGATGTCCGGGTACTGCTCGATGGCGGCTTCGACCAGCTTGCGCAGGAAGGGCTCGCCGGCGTATTTGCGCGCCCCGGCCGAGGCCTGCAGGATGACCGGGCTGTCGCAGGCTTCGGCCGCCTGCATGATGGCCTGGATCTGCTCCATGTTATTGACGTTGAAAGCGGGTAGACCGTAGCTGTGCTCGGCCGCGTGGTCGAGTAGTTGGCGTAGGGAAATGAGGGCCATGGTTGATCCTTAATTCTGTTGGGAAGCGTTAACAAAATGAAGCGCAGCGGTTCTGGCTAGGCGCGCCGCCGCAGACAGTACGATTGGTACGGCAAGGCGGCGCAACGACGCCAGAATCATTTTGTTGGCGCTTCCCGGGCGATGTGCTGGACGAAGCGCAGCATGTTGCAGGTGTAGCCGTACTCGTTGTCGTACCAGGCAACGACCTTGACGAAGGTGGGGTCGAGCGCGATGCCAGCTGTGGCGTCGAAGATCGACGGCTTCGGGCAACCGCGAAAATCGGTCGAGACCACCTTTTCGTCGGTGTAGCCAAGCACGGTCTTGAGCGGCCCCTTGCTCGACGCGGCCTTCATCGCGGCGCAGATTTCTTCGTAAGTCGCCGGCTTTTCCAGCTCGACGGTCAGGTCGACCACCGAGACGTCGGAAGTCGGCACGCGGAAGGCCATGCCGGTCAGCTTCTTCTTGAGTTCCGGGATGACCTTGCCGACGGCCTTGGCGGCACCCGTGGTGGACGGGATGATGTTCTCAAGAATGCCGCGCCCGCCGCGCCAATCCTTGCTGGACGGGCCATCGACGGTCTTTTGCGTCGCCGTCGCGGCGTGCACCGTGCTCATCAGGCCGCGCTTGATGCCAAAGTTGTCGTGCAGCACCTTGGCCACCGGGGCCAGGCAGTTGGTCGTGCAGGAAGCTGCCGAGACGATGGTTTCGCCGGCATATTTCTGGTGATTGACGCCGAATACGAACATCGGCGTCTCGTCCTTGGCCGGGGCCGACTGGACAACTTTTTTGGCGCCCGCCGTCAGGTGTTTCTCGCAGCTTTCGTGGGTCAGAAAATGGCCGGTCGCCTCGATCACGATATCTGCCTTGACCTCGCCCCAGTTCAGCTCGGCGGCGTCCTTGACGGCGCTGAGGCGGATTTTTTTGCCATTGACGACGAGGTGGTTTCCCTCGACCGAAATCTTGCCGTCGAAATTGCCGTGCACCGAGTCGTACTTGAGCATGTAGGCGAGGTAGTCCGGTTCGAGCAGGTCGTTGATGGCGACCACCTCGATGTTTTCAAACTCTTTTTCCTTGGCGATGGCCCGGAAGGCCATGCGCCCGATCCGGCCGAAGCCGTTGATTGCCACCCGTATTGGCATGGTGTTGTCTCCTGATGATTAAGAATTCTTGAGCGAGCCGGCCCGTTACGCCCGCGTTAACGGGCGTTCGGGACGGCTTGAATTGGGGTTGTCCGGGCTAGGCGGGCGTCGGATCAGGCATCAGAAGTCGCCATCGCTCCCCCCGGCGCTGACGATGGTGCGCAGGACCGTCTGCGCCAGGTTGTCCGCCGTCAGGCCGTAGTGGTCGTAGAGCACCGGGGCCGGGGCAGAGGCGCCGAATTCGTCGATGCCGAGCACGTCACCGTCGAGGCCGACGTATTTGTGCCAAAAATCGGTCTGGCCGGCTTCGATGGCAACGCGGCAAACATCCGGCGGCAGCACGAGTTTTTTCCACGTCGACGTCTGCTGGTCAAAGCGCCGCGTACAGGGCATCGAGACGACGCGCACGGCAACCCCGCCGGCTTTCAGAATGGCCTGTGCCTGCATGGCGATGGCGACTTCCGAGCCGGTGGCGATGATCACCGCCTGCAACTGGCCGTCGGCTTCGGAGAGCACGTAGCCGCCACGGCTGGCACCTTCCGCCCGGCTCGCCGCGCCGCCGTATTGCGGCAGGTTTTGACGCGACAAAAAGAGGGCGGAAGGTCCGTCTTGGCGCTCGAGCGCTTCGGCCCAGGCGATGGCTGTTTCCAGCTCGTCGCAGGGGCGCCAGAGGTCGAGGCCGGGAATGATGCGCAGGCTGCTGGCGTGCTCGACCGGCTGGTGGGTCGGGCCGTCCTCGCCGAGGCCGATCGAATCGTGGGTCAGGACATGCACGACGCGCTGTTTCATGAGCGCGCTCATCCGGATGGCGTTGCGGGCGTAGTCGGAGAACACGGCGAAGGTTCCGCCGTAGGGAATCAGCCCGCCGTGCAGGGCGATGCCGTTCATGATCGCCGTCATGCCGAATTCGCGGACGCCGTAGGAAACGTAGTTGGCCTGCCGCTCGCCGGCCTCGTGCAGGGCGACGCTGCCTTTGCCGGCGGTCAGGTTGGAGCCGGTCAGGTCGGCCGAGCCGCCAAGCAATTCAGGCACGCGGTCGACCAGCAGGTCGAGGCAGTTCTGCGACGACTTGCGGGTGGCAGTGGCCGCTTCCTTGCGGCCGGCCGCAGCGAGCAGTTCGCTTTTAATTTCGGGCCATTTTTCCGGTAGACCGTGGGATTGGGTGCGCTCGAACTCGGCGGCCAGTTCGGGGTACTGGGCGCGGTAGGCGGCGAACCGGGTCTGCCAGCTGGTTTCGGCCGCGGCGCCGGAAGCCCGGGCATTCCACGCGGCGCGCAGGCTGTCCGGCACTTCGAACGGCCCGTACGGCCAGCCGAGGGCGGCGCGGGTGGCCGCGGTTTCGTCGGCGCCGAGCGGCGCGCCATGGACGTCGTGCGAACCGGCCTTGTTCGGCGAGCCCCAACCGATCTGGGTGCGGCAGACGATCAGCGTCGGCTGGCCGGTGACCGTTTTGGCTTCGGCAATGGCCGCGCTGAGCGCTGCCGAGTCATGGCCGTCAATCGGCCCGACGACATGCCAGCCGTAGGCGCGGAAGCGGGCCGGGGTATCGTCGCGGAACCAGCCTTTGACGTGGCCGTCGATGGAAATCCCGTTGTCGTCGTAGAAGCAGGTCAGTTTGTCGAGCCCCCAGACGCCGGCCAGCGAACAGGCTTCGTGGCTGATGCCTTCCATCAGGCAGCCGTCGCCGACGAAGACCCAGGTCCGGTGATCGACGATCTCGCAGCCCGGCCGGTTGTAGCGTTGGGCCAGCAGCTTTTCGGCCAGCGCCATGCCGACGGCGTTGGTCAGGCCCTGGCCGAGCGGGCCGGTGGTCGTCTCGACGCCGGGCGTGTGGCCGACTTCCGGGTGGCCGGCGGTACGGCTGCCGAACTGGCGGAAGCTCTTGAGGTCGTCGATGTTGAGGTCGTAGCCAGTCAGGTGGAGCAGCGCGTAGAGCAGCATCGAGCCGTGGCCGTTGGACAGCACGAAGCGGTCGCGGTCGGCCCACTGCGGGTTGGCGGGATTGTGCTTGAGATGGTCGCGCCAGAGCACTTCGGCGATGTCGGCCATGCCCATCGGCGCGCCGGGGTGACCGGATTTGGCCTGATTGACGGCGTCGATGGCGAGGAAGCGGACGGCGTTGGCCAGTTCGCGGCGGAAGGTGGTTTCGGTCTGGTTGCGATCCATGTTTGTCTCCAAATTCGTCTATCGGTCATTCCCGCGGAAGCGGGAATCCAGCTCCCTGCATTCCTGGGTTCCCGCTTCCGCGGGAACGACAATCAGGGGCTAGGCCCGCCGCTTGTGGTCCATCAACCGCAAAACCATCGGCGTGAAAATCATCTGCATGGCCAGGCCCATCTTGCCGCCGGGGACGACCAGCGTGTTCGGGCGGGTCATCATGGCGCCGTGCAGGATGTTGATGAGGTACTGGAAGTCGATGCCCTTCGGGTTGGCGAAGCGGATCACCACCATGCTCTCGTCGGCCGTCGGGATGTCGCGGGCGATGAAGGGGTTGGAGGTATCGACGATAGGCACGCGCTGAAAATTGACGTGCGTGCGCGAGAACTGCGGGCAAAGGTGGCTGACGTAATCCGGCATGCGACGCAGGATGGTATCGGTGACCGCCTCCTGCGAATAGCCGCGCATTTTCTGGTCGCGGTGCAGCTTCTGGATCCATTCGAGGTTGATGGTCGGCACGACACCAACGCACAGATCGACCTGCTTGGCGATGTCGATCTTGTCATCGGCATAGGCGCCGTGCAGGCCTTCGTAGAACATCAGGTCGGTGACCGCGGTGATCTCCTGCCACGGCGTGAAGGTGCCCGGCTGCTGGCCGAAAGGCTCGGCCTCGCCAGCATCGTGCAGGTATTTGCGGAACTTGCCGGTACCGTCCTTGCCGTAGGCGATGAAGAGGTCCTGCAATTCTTCTAGAAGATTGGCTTCCGGCCCGAAATGGCTGAAGTTACGATTGCCGGCCTCTTCCTGCGCCTTCATTTCAGCGCGCATCGCCATTCGGTCGTAGCGATGGAAGGAATCGCCCTCGACGATCTGGGCATTGAGGCATTCGCGGCGGAAGATGTGCTGGAAGCTCTGCATCACCGTGCTGGTGCCGGCGCCGGAAGAACCGGTGATGGCGATGATGGGGTGTTTGACGGACATTTGTTTCTCCCTGCAGATGTGAATTCTTTACCCTGCGACTGAATCGTCATTCCCGCGCAGGCGGGAATCCAGTTCCTTGAGCCTTCTGGATCCCCGCTTTCGCGGGGATGACGAATTGACCTGTTGCCTAGGCCTGATCGCGGAACAGCGAGCGATCCGAGAACAGCGGCGAGACAAACGGCCGATCAGCCCCCGTGTCGTATTCCTGGTGGTAGCGCTCCAGCCGCTCGACCTCATTCTTCGAACCGAGGATGACCGGGACGCGCTGGTGCAGGCTGTCCGGCGCCACGTCGAGGATGCGCTGGCGGCCGGTGCTCGCCGCACCGCCGGCCTGCTCGATGAGCATGGCCATCGGGTTGGCTTCGTAGAGCAGGCGCAGGCGGCCCGGCTTGGACGGGTCCTTGCTGTCCTTCGGGTACATGAAAATGCCGCCGCGGATCAGGATGCGATGCACTTCGGCGACCATCGAAGCGATCCAGCGGGTATTGAAATCCTCGCCACGCACCCCTGTCTTGCCGGCCTTGCACTCGCTGACGTAGCGCTGCACCGGCGGCTCCCAGAAACGCTCGTTCGAGGTATTGATGGCGAATTCGCGGGTATCTTCCGGGACGCGGATGTTGGCGTGGGTCAGCAGGAAGTTGCCACTCTCGCGATCCAGCGTGAAGCCGTGGGTGCCGTTGCCGAGCGTCAATACCATCATCGTCGATGGGCCGTAGATGGCGTAACCGGCGGCGACCTGTTGGCTGCCTTGGCGCAGGTAGTCGCCGAGTTCGGCATCGCCGGCGGTCGACCGGGCAAAAATGGAGAAAATGGTGCCGACCGAGACATTGACGTCGCTGTTCGACGAGCCGTCGAGCGGATCAAAAACCAGCAGGTAGCGGCCACGCGGGTATTCGGCCGGGATCGGATAGGGATCGTCCATTTCCTCGGAAGCCATGCCGGCCAGCTGGCCGCCCCACTCGCAGTGACGCAGGATGGCTTCGTTGGTCAGCACATCAAGCTTCTTCTGCACCTCGCCCTGGATATTGGTACTCTCCAGTGCGCCGTGGTGCCCGGCCAGCGCGCCTTTGGCGACCATCGCCGAGATGGTCTTGACGGCGGCGGCGACGTCGATGAGCAACGCGCCAAGTTCGCCGTGGCTGGAACGGGTGTTTTCAATAACGAACTTCGAGAGGGTCGTACGGCCGAATTGCATGGTGTCTCCAATCATTCTTGTGTTACCGCATTGGCAATTAAGATAAGTGACTTCTTAATTAAGTAACAGTCAGACTTTCTTATCGCCTGAGTAAGTTATAGCTTATTAACGCGGTGCTTACCGCCACCTTCAGAAATTCTGACTGGATACCCAAATCGACCCCGGCTATCGTGCTGCGCATGCACCCACTCCACGCCCTGATCTTCGACGTCGACGGCACGCTGGCCGACACTGAGCGCGACGGCCACCGCCCCGCCTTCAACCACGCCTTCGCCGATCTCGGACTGGACTGGCACTGGGATGAAAGCCTGTACGGCGAGCTGCTCGCCATCACCGGCGGCAAGGAACGCATCCGCCACTACGCCGCCGGCCAGGCGCCCACCCTCGCCGCCCGGCCCGAATTCGAAGTGCTCGTCCGCGACCTCCACGCCGCCAAGACGCGCCACTACCTGCGCCTCGTCGACTCCGGCAGCCTGCCGCTCCGCCCCGGCGTCGCCGCGCTCATCCAGCACGCCCGCCAGCGCGGCCTGCGCCTCGCCATAGCCACGACGACCACCCCGGAAAACGTCACCGCCCTGCTCCACGCCACACTCGGGCCCGATGCGCCGGGCTGGTTCGAGGTCATCGGCGCCGGTGACATCGTGCCCAACAAGAAGCCGGCCCCCGACATCTACCGCTGGGTGCTCGACCACCTCGCCCTGCCAGCCGAAAATTGCCTGGCCATCGAAGACTCCGCCAATGGTCTGCGTGCCGCCCGCGCCGCCGGCCTGCGCTGCCTCGTCACCCCCAACGACTACACCGCCGGCGAAGACTTCAGCGGCGCCTGGCGGATGCTGGCGGACTTGCGGGATGTCGACCTCGACGCCATCGCCGTCCCGACAATATCAAATTTCGCCGTTTTTTCCGGTTGACCGTAGCACCCGTCAAAACCCGCCCCGCCGCGAAAAGCTCAAGTTCGCCCCCACATCGGCCGTAGTAGCTGATACACCAAGCAACCCGGGAACGAGACCATGAGCGAAAAAGAATCCAAAGACAGCCAGGAGCAACCCGTCAAGGCACGATCATTTGAAAAACTGACGGTCATCCTCGTCGGCGTCGCCCTCTTGCTGACGCTCGCCAACACCGTCCTGATCGCCATGAACCCCACCGCCAAAAAGGTCGAGCAATTCAATGAAGACCTCAAGACCGAGCTGGCCGACAGCGTCGCCACGCTGCACAAGAAGATCGACGGTCTGCGCCTGGCCGAACTCGAATGGCAGTCCGTGCTCAAAAAAGCCCAAACCAAACCCGACGCCATCTACAAGGTCGTCAACACCAAGGACGGCTACCTGACGCTGACCGAAATCGAGAAGACCGAAGCTGCGCCTGCACAGTAAGTCGCCCGGATGGAAACCCGGCGCTGGCTGCCGGGAAGCGGATTTCAATTTTGGCTGTTTTTCCCGGTTGACCGTGGGAGTCGTTCGGCCAGGCGTTTCGCCCTAGCGACCCGGCATCCGCTCCGCCCCCCTGAACCCGTGGTTTGCTCCCTGTCGCCGCTGGTTTATCCTCGTTCAACTCCACGGGGCAGCCGACCTTCGCTGTGCCGAGTCCGTTAACCTTGGCAATCAGGCCCTTCTCGCGCTTCATCATGACTCTGACAATTCACAAAGGCTACATACCGGGTTCCATTGGAAGGATCGTTGAACTTCACGCGCGCTATTACAGCAAGCTCGTCGGATTTGGCCTCCCCTTTGAAACCAAGGTGGCGCGCGAACTTTCGGAGTTCTGCGAACAATATGACGGCGAACGCGACGGTCTTTGGCTGGCGCTGCTAGACGGCAACATTGAGGCGGCAATTGCCATCGACGGCGCCCACGCCGAGCAGGAAGGAGCGCATCTTCGCTGGTTCGTTGCTTCAGACAAAATGCGAGGAACAGGCGTTGGGACAACGCTGCTTACTTCGGCGATGGCGTTCTGTCAGACGCGGAAGTACCACCGGGCATATCTGTGGACTTTTGAGGGTCTTGATGCGGCAAGGCACCTGTATGAGAAATTCGGTTTTCGCCTGGCTCTTCAGCAGCCTGGCAAACAGTGGGGTGCTGAAGTAAATGAGCAGCGATTCGAACTCGGGCAATAGAAACAAGAAATAGGGGACAAGCACGTATTTCCGCCTCTTCACTGAAACCGTGGTCTGTCCCTGAGGTTTCCCCTCATATTTTTACTCCTTGAGTGGCAGCCAACGCTTGGTGATGAATCAACGGCAAGGCATCCGTGATCGGTAGTCGTCGCAGCCAGTTGCCGCCTGCATCGATGATGCGGCGG
>NZ_JBASFI010000028.1:0-110947 GCF_049652925.1 Azonexus sp. | reverse complement strand
TTGCGTCGCTTCGCATCAAGGCACCCACACCTATCGGTTGTCCAAATTTTTAAAGAGCTTCCAACTTCACCGCGCCGTCGCTTTCGCTTCGTCTGCAGCGGAGAGGCAAGATTATGAAGAACTTCTCTCACCCCGTCAAGCTTTTCAGAACATTCCTGAAATATTTCTTTCAAACTCCAGAAACCTTGCGCTTGATCCAAACTGCCTATCAAACTGTTTTCTGGTTGCGGGAGCAGGACTTGAACCTGCGACCTTCGGGTTATGAGCCCGACGAGCTGCCAACTGCTCCATCCCGCGTCCGTCAGAAGAGGGCGCATTATCCGGAGCTTGTTGCAGTGCGTCAAGCACAATCGTAAATAATCAGGACTATTTCTTTTCGATCCACTGAATCATGGACGACCACTGGTCAACATCTCGTCGATGCTTCGCACGCGGAGGGTCAAATACCGTTGCACCAGCCGCAGCCACGTTTACGTAATTCTGTGTATTTCTCAAGTAGGCGACGATAGGAATATCGAAGTGCTTCAAGAACTCTTCAAGCATCGCTGCCGCCCGGGTACGCGGATCAACCCGCATCGCTACGATTCCAACCTTCACCCGCTGGCCACGTACTTCGTTGCGGATTGAATTCAAAAAATCCTCTGTGGCGGCCATGTCAAAAACTGATGGCACCAACGGCACAATCACCTTATCCACGGTTCGCAGATAGTCGGACAATTTGTATCCCTGCAACCCGGCCGGCGCATCAACCACTACCCAGTCAGCCTCCTTCGGCAAATTGAGGGAAAGTTGGTTCCCGGCAAAGTAACCGGTAATTGGTGGCAATGCCGGGTCGCGAAAGGCCATCCAGCGCAACGACGACTGTTGTCGATCCAGGTCGCACAATGTCGTTTTCTTGCCTTTATTAGCAAAGTAGCCGGACAGATTCGTCGCCAGCGTTGTCTTTCCAGCCCCACCCTTCGGATTTGCAACCAGAACTGCCCGCATATGACCTCCCCTGATATATTTGCGGGGTCATTATATTCGCCACCTCAAAGGGCTCATAGATGCATAAAATGGATGCTTTCCTTCGATCACAACCATCATGGCCACAAAAGCAGCAAGCGACCGTCAAGGCATTCAATCCATCGAGGTGGGATTTCGACTGTTGAACGTACTGGCAGCAACCAATCGCCCGATGATGCTGCGCGACATCGCCAAAGGCGCCGGGATGCCCGCGGCCAAAGCACATAGATATATGGTCAGCTTCCTCCGCATAGGAATCGTGGAGCAGGACAACAGTAGTGGCCGTTACGATCTGGGTGCCTACGCTCTGGAACTGGGGCTTTCCGGACTCGGGCGGCTTGACCCGGTCCGCCTGGCTGGTCCTATTCTTGAAACGCTCTGCGAAGAGATTCAGGAGACCGTCGCGCTCGCCGTATGGGGGAACCACGGGGCGACCATTGTTCGAATCGTCGATGCCGGCGGTCCAATTACGATCACGCTACGCGCCGGGACCGTTTTGCCACTATGCAATTCGGCAACGGGGCGTGCCTTTGCCGCCTTCTACCGCTCACCATTTCTAAAGAAAAAACTCGACGAAGAGCTAAAGGAAAGCTCCGACACCAGCAAAACAGCCATCACGACTGTTCGCAGGCAGCTTGAAAAAACCCTGACAGAAATTCGCTCACACGGGATTAGTCGCGCATCAGGCAGCTTGACCCCGGGTATCAACGGCTTCAGCGCCCCTGTTTACGACCACACGGGCAGTATGGTTGCAGCGATCACTTCGCTGGGCTCAATCGGTGAGTTCAACGTGGAATGGGACAGCCCGGTAGCCAAGGCAATGCTTGAAGCTTCAAAAACGCTATCGCACCGCCTTGGCCACGGCAGCTTGGCTGAATGACGCAAGCTGGCGGCCAAGAATATAGCGCCCTCCAGAATAGAAGGCTCATTGCGCTGGCAAACGAAACTGACCGGCAGAAAATCCTGATAGGAATTGTGCGTCATAGCCTGTACTGAACGCACCGCCCCGCTAGCGTAGCCAATGACCCGCTGTTTCGACCCAGCGCCCGATGTGTTCAGCAAGCGGGAACCGGCGCGGTCAGTCCGTTTTCAGTTTTGCAGGAGGTCGTCGAGCATGGCGATCATCTGGTCGATCTCCGCCTCGCTCACATTCAGCGCCGGCATGAAGCGCAGCAGATTGGGGCGCGGCGAGTTTAGGAGCAGGCCTGTCGGCGCGCCCTCGAGTGCCCGGCGGACGATGTCGGGGCCGCACTCGTCGGCCAGCACCAAAGCGCGCAACAGGCCGGAACCGCGTTCGCCCTGCAAGCCATGCTTGGCGGAAAGTTCGAGCAGGCGCTTAGACAGGTATTGCCCGCGCGCCTCGACGCCGGCAAGGAAACCCGGCGATAGCAGGCGTTTCAACACCGCCGCGCCAACCGCCGTCATGAGCGGATTGCCGTTGTAGGTACCGCCCTGGTCGCCCCGCTCGAAGCAGCAGATTTCCTCGCGCGCCAGCAGTGCCGCCAGCGGCACGCCGCCGCCGATGCCCTTGGCCAGCGTCATGATGTCCGGAGTGATGCCGGCGTGTTCGTAGGCGAACAGCTTGCCGGTGCGGCCCATGCCGGTCTGCACTTCATCGACGATGAGCAGGATGCCGCGTGCTGTGGTCAGTTCGCGCAGTGCCTTGAGGAATTCGATGTCGGCCGGGATCACCCCGCCCTCGCCCTGCACCGGTTCGAGCATGACGGCTACCGTTTTTGGCCCGATTTTCTCGTTGACCGTAGCAATGTCGTTGTAGGTCGCTTTCGGGAAGCCCGGCACCTGCGGCGCGTAAATCGTGTCCCAGCCGGCCTTGCCTGAAGCCGACATGGTCGCCAGCGTGCGCCCGTGGAAGGAATGGCTGAAAGTGATGATCTCGTAAGCGCCATCCTTGTGCAGCCGGCCCCACTTGCGCGCCAGCTTGATCGCCCCCTCGTTGGCTTCGGCGCCGGTGTTGGCGAAGAAGACGCGGTCGAACACCGAATTGGCGGTGAGCAGGCCGGCCAGTTCGATCATCGGCCCGTTGTAAAAAGCCGGGCTCGGATTGATCAGCTTGCCAGCCTGGGTGGCCAGCGCCGCAGCGATTTCCGGCGGGCAATGGCCAAGCGTATTCACCGCCCAGCCCTGGATGAAGTCGAGATAAGCCTTGCCCTGATGGTCGTAAAGCCACGACCCTTCGCCACGCTCGAAAACGAGGTCAGGGCGGTTAGTGATGCTCATCAGGGAATCGGTATTGGCGGCGTGGTATTGCATGGTCGGTTTTCCGTGGAAGGGAGCTGGAATAATAAGTCCGCGATATTACCGAAATACGCGAGGCTGTTGCGGGTTCGGCAAATCCACTGGGAGTTGCCTTCTAGACAAATGGATGGAGAGGCAAAACTCAGCCCCAAAAAGGGCATTGAAGCCCTGTTTTAAGGTGGTGTAGCTACGAACTGGAACACCTCATGGACAGCCCCCGCCCCCAACCAACCCCGCCAGCGCTGTCTCGGCGAACTGAACATCCTGCGCCTCGCTCCCGCCTGAAACGCCAATCGCCCCGACCAGCACGCCTTCGTGTTTGACTGGCAGGCCGCCGCCGAAACCGATGAAGCGGTCGCGTTGCATCAGGCCGTGGCGGAGCATTTCGGAGCCTTTGGCCAGGCGGGCGTCCCATTTGGCGGTGGCGGGGCCGAAGCTGACCACCGTGTAGGCTTTGTCGAGGGCGATGTCGATGGAGTGGAAGGGCGCGCCGGGGTGGCGTTTGAAGACGAGCGGGTAGCCGGCGCGGTCGACGACGGCGACGCAGATTTTGACGCCGGCTTCGCTGGCGGCGGCGAGTGCCCGGTCGGCGAGTTGTTCGGCGCTGCGCAGGCCGAGCGAGGCGATCATTTCAATGTCCATGACTTTCTCCTTGCGCTGCCGAGACTTGCGCCGTCAGGCGTTGGCGTAGGGTGAGCAGGAATATTGCGAAAAAGGTGAGGGCGGCGCCTTCGACCAACATGGTCTGGCCGGCGCCGAGCGCCACGGCGACGAAGCCGGCAAGCAGGCCGCCGAGTGCGTCGAAGCCGAAGCGGGCCGAGGTGAAGAAGGAGACGATGCGGCCGCGCAACTGCTCGGGGGCCGAGCTTTGCAGGATCATGTTGATGCCGACGTTGCACACCGAGATGCCGAAGCCGAGGCCGACCATGGCGGCGAGCGCGAGCGGCAGCCGGGTGGTGGCGCCGAAGACGAGCAAGGCGACGGCGCTGATGGCGACGCCGGAGACGACGGCGGCGATCAGGCCGGAGACGGTTTTCCGGGTGGCGAGAAAGACCGTCGAGGTAAAGGCCCCGCAACCGGCGGCGCCCCACAGCCAGCCGAGCGTTGTCGCATCGCCGGCGAAGACGTCGCGGGCGAAGACCGGGAGCAGGACGGCGTAGGCCGAAGCGGTCAGATTCAGCGCGATGAGCGTGATGATCAGCATGCGGATGACCCAGGTGTGCCAGGCGAAGAGGACGCCTTCCTTGAAGACCTGGCCGACCGAGCCGGTGGCGCGTAGCGGAGGCTGGCTGCGAACGACCAGAATGGCGGCGATGAGCGCCAGGAAGGAGAAGCCGTTGATGGCGAAACAGAAGGCTTCCGAGGTCAGGCCGAGCAACAGGCCGGCTATGGGCGGGCCGATGAAGCGGCCGGCGTTGAAGAGCATGGCGTTGAGGGCCAGCGCGTTGGGCAGGTCATCGCGGCTGCCGACGAAGCTGCCGATCAGCGATTGGCGGAGCGGCGCGTCGAAGCTGCTCAAGACGCCGAGAACCAGCGCCATGACCACGATGAAGCCGGGGGTGATCCAGTCCAGCCAGCACAGGCCAGCGAGGACGAAAGCCTGAACGGCCATGAGCGACTGGACGCCGACCAGCCATTTTCTCTTGTCGTGTTTGTCGATCCACGCACCGGCCAGCGGGCCGACGACGAGCTGCGGAATCAGTCCGCAAAAGGCAGTGATGCCCAGTAGCGCGGCCGAGCCGGTGAGCCGGTAGACCAGCCAGGCGAGTGCGACCTGCTGGATCCACGAGCCGAGGATGGAAATCGCCTGCCCGGTGAAATAAAGGCGGAAGTTGCGATGCGCCAGCGCCCGCATGCCGGCTGGCAAAGCCATGTTCAAGCGCCTGCGAACATGGCCGCGCAGAGCGCAGTGCCGATCAGATAGGTGCCGAGCGCACCGACGAAACGTGCCGGATTGGGCCGCCCCAGGCTGGGCCAGGCAACCAGACCGATGACGAGCAGGAAGCGGCAGAAGGTGGCGGCGATGATCAGATTGACGACGAGGTCGGACGGGCCGCGCCAGCCGAAATAGAGAAAGATCACGGCGAGAAACGGGGCGAATTCGGCGGTATTGGCATGTGCCCGGATCAGCCTGTTGAGCATGGAGTTTCGCTCAGCCGAAGGACCGGAACCAGTACCCGTGCGGAAGCGGAAGATGGAGACAGCCAGCCCGAGCAGAAAGAGCAGCATGCCGAGGGCGGCGGTGCAATAGAGGGCGACGGGGTGCATGTTGGGCATGGTGTTTGAACGGTGGTCGGTTATCGGCACGAAGCTGGCCGGAAGAGCAGATAGCCGGCCAGCGAGGCAGCGGTCGTCGCAAGGACGACCCAGGACATCGGCCGGCCGCTACCGTCGTGAGTGTAACTGACAGCGGCGCCACTCTTTTTGCCTAGATAGTTCGATGAAATTAAAAAGGTTGGCGGAACAGTAGACGAGCATCGCAGCAAAGGCGGTGCCGACCGATGACGTATCCCGAACCTGGCGCCAACCCATTACAAAACTCAGGATGCCGCATAGCAGCACGGCGGCGGTCCACAAAACAAAACGGCACTCGCGTGCCAGTTTGGGAACTGAATATCTGATTCAGCACTCCTAACGGAAGATTTCATTTTTGCGCAAATTTTCCGGTTGACCATGGGAGCCCGAAGTGGCTTGCGCCCCCCCCCAAGGCTAGGCACTTGGCTTCCATGTCCTCGTCAAAACGGCTACTGGAGCCTTTGCGGCCTAACGCGGCCCCGTTTTCAGAGTCGCTGCCGCCTAGGTCGGCCATTAGTCTGCCGCGCGCGCCCCGGCAAATCGACTGACGGCTTACGACAGACGAACGTTGAGTTCGTCGATCACCCCGGCCCAGTCCGCATCCTCGATGATCTCTTCCTTCAGGAAGTCTCGTTGGGACGCCGTCCAGAACGGCGCACGATAGAGAGCAACGCCATGCGCCAAGGGCCGGTGGCTGACGATGAAACTTTCGATGCCCACCGGATCGTCCGGCAATCCAAGCTGGGCAAATAGATTGTTCATCGTGTGCAGGCTGGCATCCATGTGAATTCCTTTCCCGACTGTCCATGCGATATCCGCATGTGATTCGATGAAATGAAATCAAAACAGTTCCGGAAGAAAGTCACTCCACCTAGATCAGGATATAACGATGGCAGCGAGACTCGCTGGCCAGTGCGTCGAGGGCTTCCTGAACGGGGATCTGGACCAGACTGACCAGCCAATGACGCCGGTCGGCGCAGCGCATTACCGGCAACTCGGCCCGGCCGTGCCACGGGTCGGTGACGGCAATATTGCTCGATTCCAGACGCAAATGATTTTGGGGGGTTTCCAGCCAGGCGACCAATCCTTTCAACAGATTGTCAGGCTGCAATTCCCGTTCGGCCAGAACAAACTCGGGAGCCAGACCATCTTTCGGCGTTGGAGCGGGCGCCCCGTTTTCAATATCCCACTCCGATTTGAGGAGCCGCCCCCGGTTCCGCAGAATTTCAACATGCTCACGGAACTGCCCGAGCAGACGATACAGACAAGAGTTGCGCAGACTTTCCCGGCAATACTCTTCGCTATATCCAATGCTGCGGATGGTGTGATCCGCGAATTGCAGGCCAGGCTCATCGCTCAGCCCCGTCTTCTCGCGAAAACCGAGGAGCCCGAAGAACTCGAGCTTGCCCTCCCTGGCCAACGGCGGCAAGAAATCCCGAATCTCGATGCTTCTCCCCAGCGCAGCCTGAACATCCGCCGGCCCGGGGAAAACGGTCTGGAAAAACGGATTGTGGCAAGAATCACTGGCCGAAATCTCGAACGGGCCGGGGATGCCCTTGATCTGCTGATGGTAGTACTCCTCTGCAGAATGCAAGGCCTGCGCCAGAATGGGTTCGAAGTTGTTCGCCTCGGAAATCGATTCACCCAGGGCAGCAACCACTTTCTCGACAAACCGATGGGTCGGCGACATAGCACGTGGGCCATGAACAAGCCCATTGAGTTTATTGAAAAACATCCGGACGCTCCCTGTGTTTAGAACATTGGAATATACCCCTATTTTTAAAATGGGTAAGCAGATTGGCTATTGCTTGCATGAAAGAGCAACAGGATTACACCAAGTCACTCAACAGGGTGTCGCCGTGCAGGTATGATTCGGAGAGTCTACAACTGACTGACTTGAGACAAATTAACGGCGAAACCTATTCGGGTGCCTGCACGGCACCCGGAAAACAAAAAAGCCACTCCGAAGAATGGCTTAACTGTTTGATTTTACTGGTGCCCCCGAACGGAATCGAACCGCTACCTGATGATTACAAATCAACTGCACGACCTTCATGCTACGGGGGCCCAAGTGATGGGGCGCGATTATAGCTTGAACATTCAAATTTCAACATGAGCACTCTCACCAATCCTTTCGAGATCGCCCGGGAAACCCTGCGACTGCTGGCTGCGCGCCGAATTCCGCCATCGCCTGAGAACTACCAGACGCTTTATCACGAGATCGCCGGGACCAAACCGGCGGGTGCTTCATTTCCGGAAGCCCAACTACGCTCACTCGCCGCCGCCCTGCCCAAGGCCTCCCCCGACCAGTTACGCCTGGCCCGGCAACTCGAAGAGGCGGTCAAAGCGGCCAATTGGGATGACTACAAGAAGTATCTGAGTGATTTCGTAGCCGGCCTTGCCGAATCGCAAAAACTGGCCTGGTCAGAGTTGATAGCCGATCTGCTGCGCCTGTGGGACGCCAAACATCCGGGGCTGACCTCCGCCCGCAAACGCGAGTCGCTCGAACACGTGTTGACGAGCAATGCCGCCAATCCCGATACGCTGTTCACTCGTTTGCAGAGCCTGTTACGCTCGTGGGGACAAGGCAAGGAGGCGGAGGCCGTCAATCTCGCCGAAAGCGGCAATGTCGAAATTACCCCGAATTCCGGGTTGACCGTAACAACCGCCGATCTCTTGCCTGAACTGCGCGAACTATTCGCCTTTACGCTCGAAACGGCAATGGCCACTCAACTGGTCGAAAGCCCTCAGCTTTCCGCAGATGCCAAGGCGCTGGCCAAGGACATCCGTAGCGCGACAAGCCCGGCCCAGTTGCAGGAATTTCTCGTTCGCCTGAAGCGCTTCGCCTTCAAGCTCGAACTACTGGCCGAAGATCAGACCGAACTTCGCCACAGCCTCCTTGGCCTGCTCCGCCTGCTGGTCGGCAACATTACAGATCTGGTCCTTGACGACCACTGGCTGCACGGACAGATCGAGGTGGTCCGGGAAATCATCGACAAGCCGCTGTCACAGCGCGCCCTAGATGACGCCGAACGGCGGCTGAAGGAAGTCCTCTACAAGCAAAGCCAGCTCAAGGCCAGCCTGTCGGAAGCCCGGGATGCCATCAAGAGCATGCTGGCCGGCTTCGTCGACCACCTCGCCGACTTCGCCGATGCGACCTCAGATTATCACGACAAAATTGAAAGCTGCGCCGGAAAAATCAGTTCGGCCACCGACATATCCGAACTGGAAAGCGTGCTGGGTGAGGTCATGCGCGAAACCAGGACGATCCAGATCAACGCCCAGCGCTCCCGCGACGAACTGCGAATAACCCAGCAAAAGGTGCAGGAATCGGAAGCGCGCATCACTGAGCTCGAACGCGAACTGGAAACCACCAGCGACCTCGTCCGTCACGACCAACTGACCGGTGTCCTCAACCGCCGCGGTCTGGAGGAAATCTTCACCAAGGAAGCCGCTCGGGCAACACGCCATGAAACCTCCCTATGCGTTGCGTTGATCGACATCGATAACTTCAAGAAACTCAACGACTCGATGGGGCACGTGACCGGCGATGAAGCGCTCATTCATCTGGCGACAATCTGCCGTGAAACGCTCCGGCCACAAGACACTGTCGCCCGTTACGGCGGTGAAGAATTCATCATCCTGCTACCGGACACTCCGCTGAACGACGCGGTGAGCGCCCTCACCCGCCTCCAGCGCGAACTGACCAAGAAATTCTTCCTGCATGCCAACGAGAAGGTGCTGATTACATTCAGCGCGGGCGTGACATTGATGCGGGCCGAGGATACGCAGTCGACGGTGATCAAGCGAGCGGATGAAGCGATGTACAAAGCTAAAGAGACCGGCAAGAATCGCGTTGTCTCTACCCCTTGACGCGCCGCACCAACGACTGCCCCGAACTGACCACTAGATAGGCCATTCCATGTTCAACAACAAGACCTTACTGATTACCGGGGGCACCGGCTCCTTTGGCAAAATGCTGGTCAAGACGGTCCTCGAGCGCTACGAACCGAAACGGCTGATCATATACTCGCGCGACGAACTCAAGCAGTTCGAGATGCAGCAGGAGTTCAACACCAAGTGCATGCGCTATTTCATTGGCGACGTCCGCGATGCGAGCCGCCTGAACATGGCACTGCGCGATGTCGATTTCGTCGTCCATGCTGCCGCGCTCAAGCAGGTCCCGGCAGCTGAATACAATCCGATGGAGTGCATCAAGACCAATATCCATGGCGCCGAAAACCTGATTCAGGCAGCACTCAACAACAAGGTGCAGAAGGTCATCGCGCTGTCCACCGACAAGGCGGCCAACCCGATCAATCTCTATGGCGCGACCAAGCTCGCCTCCGACAAGCTCTTTGTCGCGGCCAACAATATAGCCGGCCAGGACCCGACCTGTTTCGCGGTCGTGCGCTATGGCAATGTCGCGGGTTCGCGCGGCTCGGTGGTGCCGCTTTTTCGCAAGCTGATCACAGCCGGCAGCCGCAGCCTGCCAATAACCCACCCTGAGATGACCCGCTTCTGGATCACGCTGCAGCAAGGCGTTGATTTTGTGATCAACAATTTCGAGCGCATGAAAGGCGGCGAGATCTTCGTGCCGAAACTTCCCTCCGTCCGGATCACCGACCTGGCCACGGCAATGGCCCCCGAACTGACGCAGCAGATCATCGGCATCCGACCCGGCGAAAAGCTCCACGAGGTCATGTGTCCTGCCGATGACTCCTACCATACCTTCGAGTTCGACGACTTTTTCGTGATCGGCCCAACCATTAATTTCAACAACCGGAACAATGACTTCTCGACCACCGCCCGGTCCGAGAAAGGCCGGCTGGTGGCCCAGGGGTTCGAATACAACTCGCGGGACAACGGTGAGTTCCTCTCCGTCCCCGCTCTCTCCGAGGCGCACCAGCTGGCAGCAAAATGATCCCTTACAGCCGGCAGTCGATCAGCGAAGCCGACATCGAGGCGGTTGTCAGCGTTCTGCGCTCCGATTTTCTGACCCAGGGGCCGGCTGTCCCGCGTTTCGAACAGACGGTCGCCACCTACTGTGGAGCGCGCTTCGGCGTGGCCGTCAATTCAGGCACTGCGGCGCTGCATATTGCCTGCCTGGCCCTCGGCGTCGGGCCAGGCGACCGGGTGTGGACCTCGCCGCTCAGCTTTGTCGCCTCGGCCAATTGCGCTCTCTACTGCGGTGCCGATGTCGATTTTGTCGATATCGAGCCGGCCACTGGCAATCTGTCGGTCGCCGAACTGGAACAGAAGCTGGTGCGCGCCGAGCGCGCGGGCTGCCTGCCCAAGGTACTCATTCCCGTTCATTTTGCCGGCCTGCCCTGCGCAATGCAGGAAATCCACGCTCTCGGCCAGCGCTATGGTTTTGCCATCATCGAGGATGCCTGCCACGCCCTCGGCGCGCGCGATGAAGGCGCGCCGACGGGTAATTGCCATTACAGCGACATCACGGTATTCAGCTTCCACCCAGTCAAAATCATCACCACGGGCGAAGGCGGTATGGCCATGACCAACGACCCCTGCCTCGCCCGGACCATGGCCCTGCTACGCAGCCACGGTATCACGCGCGATGCAGAAGAATTCGTCAATCCCAGCCACGGCCCATGGTATTACGAGCAACAGTTGCTCGGATTCAATTACCGGATGACCGACATCCAGGCAGCTCTCGGCATCAGCCAGATGACGCGCGTGGACGCCTGGACGGCACAGCGGCAGGCGCTGGCCGGCAACTATCGGCTAGCGCTGCCAGGGCACGATACCGCCCTGCCGGCCGCAAGGCAATCGGCCTGCCACCTTTTTGTGCATCATGTCCCTGCCGAGCGCCGGCGCCGGGTTTTTGACGCCCTACGCGAGAACGGCATCGCCGTGAATGTTCACTACATTCCGATTTTCCTGCAACCCTACTTTGCCCAGCGCCCCGTCGACTACTTCCCGAAGGCGCGCGCCTTCTACGAAAGCAGCCTGAGCTTGCCGCTGTTTCCCGACCTGACAGCGGCTGAGCAGGCGCAAGTAATCCGCGTCCTTCGCGAAAATACCTAAGGTGCCCGGCGCTCGAGACGGATGACGGTCAGCGGCGCGTCGTCGCGCCAGCGCTCATAGCGCCCGCTTTCACGAAAACCGTAGCGGCCATGCATGGACAGCACGGCGGCGTTGCTCGCGATTACCTCGCAGCCGATGGTCGTGCAGCCCAGCGCCTGGGCGGCAAACGCGAGCGAGGCCTTCTCCATCTCGTTCCAGGCCTTGAGTCGGGCGAGACCATCGCTGAAGGCATCGGGATTGAAATAAAACCCCCAGTCGCAACAGCCAGCCACGCGGTCAATGGCGGAAAAATTGACGATGCCGCAATCCTGCCCCTGCCAGTTAAGAATTAGCAGGCAATAGCTCGGGTCGGCCATGACGCGCTGCCACCACGCCGCGTGTTCGTCGGGCCCGATCTCGTGGCTGGAGAACATCACCAGGCGGACGGCGGGATGGTTGCGCCAGACGAGTACACGGGCACAGTCGGCGGCAGTGGCCGGGCGCAGGATCATGGGGGGTGTCGGGCTCATCTCAGGACCAGGACGCGGGAAAAAGCCATCAGCAAGTCGTGACCATCCCAGACATCGTCGAAATTGAGGGCCTGTCCGACCGGCACGACCTGATCGACCGCGCCATCGGCCAAGCGGCCGATCCAGCCAAGCAGTTCGGCACGCTCCAGGCCCCAGTAGCCGACCGTCTGGTCGACCGGCGAAAACAGGTCGGCGCTATCGTCGAGATGCGCACGCCGCAGTTCGCAGAACAGGCCGTGACCACAATGCGCCTCGCGCAAGGACGCATCGAGCCGGTCGACCGCCAGGCGCAGCGGCCAGGCAGCCACACCGTCCGGGGCTGACGCGCTGGCGCCACTGGCGGCCATGAGGTGGGCGGCGGTGATCCGGCTCATCAATTGCCCCGGCTGGCCATACATGCCGCGCACCGCGAGTTCGCCCCCAATCGCCGCCCAAAAGCGCCGCTGGGCGGCAGTGATGACGTCATCGTCGCCGATCCAGAGCACACTGCGCGGCGAAGCGCAGGCCTGCTGGTCGAACCAGAAGGCATCATTGAAGAAAGCGGTAGCGAGGCGGGCGAGGCCGTCTTCCGGCACCGCGAGTACAGCCCGCGCGGACAATAGGGTCCACGAGTAGCGGTTGGCGAACACAAGTTCCGTCGCCAGAGGCGACAGCGGCAAGCGGCGAATATGCCGCACCGTCTCGTCGCCGCCCCACACCACGCGGACCTGACAGCGGCGCGACAAATCGGTACTGATCGCATCATCGTGAGCGTAGCCGATGATGGCACTGGCCGCGGCGACGGCCTCGTGCCGGGGCGCCGCGAGCAAGTCAGCGAGGAGCGCGAGGAGCCGTTCCTGGGCGGGCGATTGGCGCGCCGAGAGACGAACGATATTGCGGTTGCCGCAAAGCAGGGCAATGAACCAGGAATAGGCGAAGAGGGTGTCAACATTGGCCGGCGCGAAATGCAGCACGATGCCACGCGGGCGAACCACGCCGGGCCCGGCGATCCCGCGATAGCGCTGGTGCAGCCGGGCGATGGCGGAGGGACGGAACCAGTAGCCAAGAGCGATCAGTTCGGGATAGGGGCGTAGCGTCGGGTCTGCCAGGATGCGCTCGGAAAAATCACCGAGGAAGGCAAGGCTGCGTTGATCGAAGGCGGCCAGCCTGGCCCCGGCGAGTCCGGCGAGCTGAGCCTCGGCGGAGCGCCCGGCGGGGAGGATCAGTTTCATCGCAGGCCGCCCCCAGTATCGCTGCAACCCCGCAATTCGGCCTGGGGCAGACGGCCATCGACACGCAGGGTGCGCCCGAGGCGCCCGCAGGGGCAATCGTCGACACCGAGCCAGGCGCCGACATCTTCAGTCAGCACACTGTGTCCGGGGTAGCTCAGGGGCAGCTCGGAGAGTACCTGGATCAGTCCCGTCTGGCCCGCCGCCAAGGGCCGCAGGCTGTACCGGTCGCGAATGACAACCTCGGCGTAGGCCGGGACATGGAGGCGGCCGGATGCGCATTCGATGAAGATGGACCCCACCTGTTCGGCCATTCCGTAATAGTCATGCACCGATTCTACGCCCAGGCACTGGCGGATCGCACCCTTGAAGGTCGCCGGGTCGACCTGCTGTTCACTCATTTTTTTCCATCCGCCGCCATGGAGCAAAATGGAGCCCTCCGGCAGCCTTAGGCCCAGGTCGGCCAAGGCGGTGAGCAGGTGGTGCCAGATCATGAAGGTGAAACCGAAGACGAGGATGGGCTGACCGGCGTGGCGACTCAGGAAAGCGTTGACCACCGGCCAGTCGATCTGTAGATCGGGCCTCAGTGCATAGGTGTGATCCCGGCCAAAGGTCGAAAACCCGAGCACAGCGGCGCGCCGGGCGGACAAGGGAGCATTCTTTACCAGCGGCGTGTCGCTGTCGATGATCAGCATCGGCCGGCGCGCCACGCCGAGGAAATCCTTGACGATGGCGAGCAGGGCCTGCGTCTGCCGGCGAGCAGTCGGACCATCCAAATAGATGCGGGCCGGCGCACTGCCCGTCGTTCCTGAGGAATTGAGCTCGCGGACAATCTCGGCGGCCGGCACGCTGATCAACTGGAGGCGCTTGAACAGCCCGACCGGCAACCAGGGCAGCGCCGTGATCGACTCGGCCCGCCCCCAGTCCGGATGCCAGGTGGAGAGCATGCGGGCATAGGCCGGGCAGTGATCGAAATGGTGCTGCGTCAGGTCGCGCAGGACGGCGAGCAGGCGGCCTTCCTTCGCCGCCTGCGCCTGGGAAAAGGGAGCTGTCGTGTCAAAACTGGCGGTCATGCGCCCATTATCGCCGCGAGTGCGCGATAGTCAGTCTTGTCGTTGTGGGTCATCGGCAAGGCATCGACCTGAATCAGATGAAAACCTGTCGGGTGCAGGCCGAGGGAGGTCCGCAGAACGGCCGCGACGGCGGTTGGGTCTAATGGGCCGTGCGCCGCCACCAGCAGGCGATCGCCGCCATCGACGACGGCAAACCGGATGGCCGGAAAAGCAATTTCCAGCCCGCGCTCGATTTCGTCGAGATTGAGCCGGTGGCCAAAGACCTTGGCGATTCGCTTCAGACGCCCGTACAGGGAAAAGTAGCCGTCGGCATCGACCGAGGCGAGGTCGCCGGTATGCAGAACCCCACCCAGATCGTCGCCGCGCGCCAGGTCGGCGCGCCCTTCGGCATAGCCCATCATGACGTTCGGGCCGCTGTAGATCAGTTCTCCGGTTTCCGGCGCAAGGGACAGGGCGCCTCCCGGAATGGCAATACCGATGGCATCAAGCTTCCCGGACAGGCACTCGGCCGGCACATAGGCGATGCGGGCCACGGCTTCGGTCTGCCCGTACATGCAGAAAAACCGCCAGTCGCGTGCCTCTGCCATCTGTAGAAATTCCGCCTTTGTCGCCGCATCGAGCGCCCCCCCGGCCTGGGTCAGGGTACGCAGGGCGGGCAGGTCCATGCGATCCAGGCGAAGCCGGCGCAACATCTGGTAGGTGTAGGACACCCCAGCCAGTGAAGTCGCCTGCAGATCCCGGCAGAAATCCCAGAATGGTCGCCCGAGCACGGGTTCGTCGGTGAGCAGCACGGTCGCCCCGGCGTGGAGATGGCTGTTGAGTACCGACAGCCCATAGGCATAGCTGATCGGCAAGGTGGTGATGGCCCGCTCATCCGGCCCGATGGCGAGATAATCGGCAATTGCCTGCGCGTTGGCGGCAACGGCGGCCGCCGAGAGGCGGACCATCTTCGGACTGCCGGTTGACCCGGAGGTGCTCAGCAACAGGGCGAGTTCGGAATGCAGCGGGCCTGGGTCCGGCATCTGGCGCCGACAGAGCACGCCGCCCTCCCCCGCCTGAGCCGAATAAGCCGCCGGCACCTCCTGGCCGGTGGGGAGCAACAACCAGTCCGGGCGGTAGCGTTCGAGCAGATTGGCCAACTGCCCGGCACTGAGCGCAGCGGGCAACAGGGCGAGGGGATGGCCGGCCCGAATTGCCCCCAAATAGCCGACGACGCTAGATATATCGTTTCGGGCCGCAATGAAACCCAGTGCGCGCGGACCGCTCTGCTCGATCACACGCTCGGCGAAACGCTCGACCAGCCCGGCCAGTTCGCCATAGGAAACCACAACCCGCGGCGCACCACACACCAGCGCCACGGCTTTCGCGTCGTGCGACAAAGCCCAGAACGGCCGGCCCGGCTGAGCCGCGGGAGAACCCTGAAAATTTCTCATAGACATCCAACTTGAACACATCCCGGCCGCCCCCGGGCCGACGCCCCCCGGACGAACGATGCTTGAGCACCAGCGCCCCGCATCACGAGCGCCGCTTCAGCGACTGGGCGGCTGACCGCGGCCCGCGCCGCCGAACCGCCATTATGGTTGAACGGCCAAGGCTGAGCTTTGCTAATATTCAAGACGTTTCGCATTTCACAATAACGGCGCGGCATTGAAATCCTGAAATAATTCTTTTGTCATAATCATTGCAGCACCAAAATTTTTACCTTGCCAGAGAAACCCGGGCTCGGCAATCCATTTGCATAAGCCGGGCACCTCCACCCAATAATCGATGACCGCCGTGCCAAGGTTTTCTGCATGCCCGACACCTTAACGTTTGCCGATCTCAAGACACTCGGAAAACCGATTGTATTAGCCCCCAAAAATGAGGTGACCCGGGTCGTTCATTTATATCTGGAAAAGTATTCCATCCCGGTACTGGGTTACTCGGATTCCATTGCGACCGATGACGATTGCCTGAAGGCGCCGGACATCCCGCCAGGGACCATCTCGCTGATTTTCAGCAACAACCATTGGCAAGCCATTCAGCAACGCCTGGCGCACACGGAGACATACATCGTCTGCGCCATCGACGGGGGCTATCGCTTTGTCGAGGCGGCAGGTTTTGACGCGTACACGAACGAGCAACTGTGCATTCACAACAACACGATCGCCCAACGGACCTTCTGGCAAAACCATATCGAGACCTACCTCGACCAGGGGTGCGACATTGAACGCTACGGCTACACCTGGGGCGACCCGGAAGCGGCAGACGACCCACTGGGCAACTATCGATGGGTGCTGCAGAAAATGCTGTCCTGGCTGGACGACGACAGCACGCTCCTTGACCTGGGAAGCATGTCGGGCAAGTGGTTGAAATACTTTTTAAGTGCAAAAAAATTGGTCTGCGTCGATATAAATACGGCATTTATCGATGTGATCCGGCAGCGTTATGCGGCGCATATCGATAAATTCAGTTTCTATCAGACGACCGGCAATGAATTGCACGGCATTGCCAACCGGTCGATTGATATCGTCTTCTGCATGGACACGCTGGTACGGGTCGAAAAGGAATTTATTGCCGACTATTTCATGGAAATGGGACGGGTGGTAAAAGACGATGGAAAATTGATTATCCATCTCCCGAGCGCCGATCGCGAAGCGTGCACATCAAGGCAATTCACCCATCTTAGCCGGCCGGAAATTACGGAAATATGTTCCCGCCTCAAACGAAAATACGTCATTTTGGATAATGTACTGGCCCACGGCGTTCTGGTAATTGCCGAGTAAAAAGGGATAGCAATGAATATCAAAGAGCTTTCAACAGCAAAAATAGCGGTCGCCCCGTACAACGACATCTCGATCGCCCTGGTCAAATCGCTTCCCGACTCGATCACCTTTGTCGGCTATGCCGATTCATTCAAGGATGGGGACGGGGTCTATCGACCCGATACCGTACCGGACTTTGACTTCATCATTGTAAACAGTCCGAATTACTGGCAGCAGATTGCCGAAAATTACCCCGCCGACAAGGTTTTTTTGTACAAGAAACATGGCATGGAGTTGGTGGCCCTCAAAGAGTACCAATTACTGCTCGCCGAAAACCGGTTTTATGATGTTCTCCTATTGCCCTTCAATAAATCCAACATAACCGACCTGGCAATCGTCTCCCGGGAACTGTCGAAAATCGGCATCACCTCGGCGCTGGTCGATGCGGGTTCCGAATTCGATGACAACCTGAAGAAAGGGATCGCCTGCAATCCCGATGTCACTTTCATCGGCAAGGACCAGGTAGCGTCAACCGTGCGCCGGGCCCTGGTCGCCTCAATCGACTGGGACTCCGCCTTCGGTCGCCCCTTGTTGCAGGCCGAGCGTGCCGCTGGCGGACTGACCATCGGGATTATCGATGGCATCGAAGATTTTGAGGACGCCGACTATGACTACGAGCGCAACGCCTACAACACCGTCGAATATGTGTTGTTGATGGGCTCGGATGATCAGAAATATCTCGATCACAAGCGGGAACAGACCAGCATTATCGGCTTGCCGAAAATGTTCGACTTTTACCATGAAACAAAATATCGGCCGCCCAGACCGAAGGTCATGCTCAATGTCAATTTCACCTATGGCACGTTCGAAGAGGTTCGCGCGGCATGGGTTGATGATGCGATCGCCGCCTGTCGTGAAGCGAATCTCGACTTCATTATTTCGCAACACCACGCCGACCATGGCGACTTCGCCCCGGAACTGGTTTCGAAAAAAAATGTTTATGACACCATCCGGGAAAGCTCGATTGTCGTCTCGCGCTTCAGCACGGTCATCCTCGAAAGTCTGGCGCTCGGCAAACAGGTGATTTACTACAATCCGCACGGCGAAACGGTATCCCTGTATAAAAATCCACAGGGTGCCTACCGGATCGCCACGAATCGCCAGGACTTGCTGGCCTGCCTGACCGCCGCAGCGGCCGATCCGGAATTTGGGCGCGCCGCAGCCCGGCAGTTCCTGGACCGCAAATGCAATGTTTCATCGACTGTTCCCCCGGGAAAACTGGCGGCTTATCGCATCAGGAATTTGCTCGATGAGCGCGCTTCGATTGATTTTTCGCCGCGCAAAAACTTTGCCATCGACCCTCGTTACGCGGCCCGAATTGCCTATCACCACTACGACGACCAGAGCGCTGAAGACGAATGGCAACTGGAAGTCTATCTGCACGCCTTGGGCTGGCTGATCAAGAACAATTGGCAATCCGTCGCTGATTTCGGCTGTGGCTCCGGCTTCAAATTAATGACTTATTTGAAGCAGTATGAAACGCTCGGCTATGAACTCGAGGTGAACTTCAACGTCCTGCGCGACCGCTACCCGGATCGGGAATGGCGGGTCTCGGACCTTTCCCGAGAAAACGATATCGACTGCGACGTGCTCATCTGCTCGGATGTCATCGAGCACCTTGTCGACCCCGACCAGCTCATCGATTATTTCAAAAACCAATCCTTCAAGGTGCTCCTGATATCCACCCCGGTTCGCGAACTGGTCTATGCGGCGGACGATCCTGCCCGATTTGGCCCGCCGCGCAATTACGCCCATCAACGCGAATGGGGGTTCGATGAATTCCGGCGCTATATCGAGCAGAGCTTCGATGTACTCGATCACCGGATCACCAACCATCATCAAGCGACTCAGCTAATCGTCTGCGCCAAGGGCTAAGGACAAGGGATGTTGAGTTTTATCGTTCCGATGTACAACGTGGCGCCCTATATCGGGAAATGCCTGGACTCCCTGGTCAAGCAGGCCGGGTTCGCCGAGGTTCAGGTTATTGTCGTGAATGACGGTTCAACCGATGATTCCGCCAGGCGAGTACAACCCTATGTTGACGCCCACCGCAACGTGCATTTGCTCGACAAGGCCAATGGCGGTCTCGGCTCGGCCCGCAATGCCGGCCTCGCCCGGACCGACACCGATTATGTATTTTTCCTCGATGCCGACGACTGGGTGGCGCCAGGCGGCATCCTTCGCCTGCTCGACGTCATCGCGGCGGAACGGCCCGATATCATCAAGTTCAACCATTGCCGCGTCGACAGTGCGGGCAATGAATACCCGGACAACCCGACCGTCGACGCCAGCTTTTCGACGGTGCTATCCGGAGCAGCGCCCAGCTCGGCTTGCTTTCAGGTGTTCAAGACCGCGCTATTCATCGAAAACAAGCTGAAATTCGATGAGGCTTCTTTTTATGAGGACGTCTCCCTCATATTCAGTGTCTATCACCAGGCGGACAAAATCATCAACCTGAGCGACGTCCTCTATTTTTATCGATGCCGGGATGGATCGATTACTGCCAGTTTCAGCGCCCGGAAAGCAGACGACCTGTTCTTCGGCTACCAGGCGGCCGTTGATTACATCGACCGGCAAGGACTTCGGGATCAACACGACGATGATCTGTTTTTGCGCCTGGTCCGAATTTCGGTCTATTCGGCCAGAAAAATATTCCACTCGCCGGGCCTGCAGGACGCCCTGAAAACCATCATCGACCGGTTCGCGACCTGGTATCCGCTGGAGGCGGCATTTGCCAGGGTGGCACGTCTGGACATGAAGGCGACAGCCGATTTCTACCAATACATTTTCAACGGCCTCGCCAATTACGACAAAGCCGCATCGCAACATGCCCTGCCGCACATCCCGTTCAACGATATCGGCAATTTTCGAGCATCGGAAATGCTCAATGAAATTCGCGCTTGCTTCACAGCATTGACCCGAAACAATTGTCGCTATGTCATCTATGGCGACGGCCACTTATCCAAATTTCTGCTCTCGACAACCGATAATCGCGCGCTCGCCATCGCCGACAGGATTTACGATCACCAACACAGCCGGGCCGGAATGCTTTACGTCCCCCCGGCCGCCCTGAGCGAAATGCCCTGCGATCTGATTTTCATCTCCGTTCTGGGCCGGGAGACCGCGATTACGGCCGACCTGATACGACTGGGCGTCGCCCCGGACAAGATCAAAACATTCAAGAGCCAATACCTCTCGCTGTGAAACCACACCGTTCAACGCCATGTCCCGGCGATCCCGGCCTTCCCATGACGACGCCGACCGCCGCATGAAGCACCCACTGATCTCGGTGATCATGCCGGCCTACAACTGCGGCCCTTATGTCGAGGCCGCGGTGAAGAGCGTCCTGTCGCAGACCTATGGCGAATTCGAGTTGCTGGCCATCGACGATGGCTCGACGGACGACACTGCCGAGAAACTGGCCGCCCTGGCGCAAATGGACAGCCGGATCCGTTTTGTCTCACAGGAAAACCGGGGCATTTCGGCGACCTTGAACCGCGCCGTCGATCTCGGGCAAGGCGAGTTGATGGCGCGAATGGATGCCGATGACCTCTGCCTCCCGGAACGTTTCGAACGCCAGGTGGCTTTTCTGTCGGCCCACCCGGAGATTGGCATTGTCGGCAGCTGGATTCGCCTGTTCGGGGCCCGCAATGAGACCTGGCATTACCGGATGCAGGATGCCTTCATCAAATTCCTACTTCTTTTTCGCACGAACGGATTCGGCCACAACGCGATCATGGGAAGAATGCCGATTTTCCGGGAGTTCCGCTATGACAGCGCCTTCGATGCGGTCGAAGACGCGGATTTATGGTGCCGGATCGCCACCCGGTCGGCGACGGGCTTTGCCAACATTCCCGAAGTCCTGATGCAGTACCGGATCCATGCCGAGCAGTCCTCATCGCTCCGCCGAGCCCACCAGCTCGCGCTCTACGAAATCATCATGAAGCAATTCATGCTGGCACTCGGCGTCGAGGACGAAACGATCGATGCCGAAGCCCATCGCTTGTGTTGCGACATCACGCCAGGCCTTTCGGTGGTGCAACTGATGCGGGCGCGCGGCTGGCTGGAGCGTCTCGCCAGCGGGATTCGCCCGGACTGGCACGATGAATTCGGCGTGCTGGCCGAACGCTGGGCCCGCTTATGCGTTGCCAACGACTCGCCGGTGCTGGCGGCCGATCTGAAATTCCGCCCGACCAGCTGGCTGTGCGCTCGACCGCGCCAGCCCTGAGTCCGCCCGGTCGGGCCGGCTATCCGAGATGACGGGCCAGGATGCGGCAGGCGGAATCGATCTCGGCGTCGGAAATGGCCAGATTCGGTCTTAGTCGAATCGCCCGTTCGCCCGCCTTGTTGATCAACAAACGGTCGGCAAAGCAGGCCGCGACCAGCGCATCCCGGATCGCCTGGTCTGGCAGGTCAAATGCAATCAGACAGCCCGCCGCACGAAAATTCGCTACCGCGCCGGCCAATGCCGCCCGGAATCGGGCTGCCACTTCCGGCGCCCGCGCCACCAAGCCGTGCTCGGCATAGGCTTTCAATATGTAACGGGCGCGAATCATGTCGAGCAGATCGCCATCGAAGGTGACATCCAGTTTCTGATAGGGACTGGCAAAAATATCGGCAAAGCGCGGGCTCACGCAAATTCCACAAACTTGGGCCTTTTTACCGAAGACCAGAATATCCGGCTCGATACCCAGTTGCTCGCCGTACCACATGGTGCCGCTCACCCCGAAGCCGGTCTGGATTTCATCCATGATCACGCAGATCCCCAGTCGCCTGGCCTCGCCAACCAGTTCGCGGAGTTGCGTCGCGGGCAAATGGATATCGCCGCTGGTCGCCTGAATCGGTTCGATAATCAGCGCGACCACATCGCCCGCCTCGGCTAGGCACTGCAAATGGGCAATGGCTGCCGGCAGGGCGAGGTGCAACCAGCCGATATCGGGGTAGTCCGCCATCCGCGCCGCCGTCACGCCGACCCGACTGGTGGCGAACCCCCAGCAATTGACGCCATGGAAAGCATTTTCCAGACACAAGACTTTGGGCGCGGCATGCGCGGCGTGGCTCATGGCCGTCTTGATCGCCGCCTCGACCGCCAGCGCCCCCGTGCAGGTAAAGTGAAGGTAGGGGCTGAACACATGGGTCCGCAGGGCATCGACAAAGGCCCGCAAGGGCTGGCTCGACATCACGTTATTGGTCATCCGGACATGGGCGACCTGACGGATTTCCTGATCAAATTGCGCATCGAATACCGGGTGGTTGTAGCCCAGGGGCATCGATGCATAGCCGCTGAACAAATCGAGATACGATGCCCCACTCAACTCGTCATGCAAGTACGAACCGCGCGATTTGGCCAAATCGACGCTGAGAGGGAAGACGAAATTCATCAATAATCGTCCGCTTCGTATACATGAGCGACATCGTAACGACTGACCGCCAGGCGAATGGCGGCAACCTCGCCACAGGCGGTTATCTTGTGCTTTTTATTCTTCTCGATAAAAACCAGATCGCCCTTGTATATTTCACGTATCTCGCCTTCGATGTCCCATTCCCAAGAGCCATCGACGATGAACCACCATTCATTCCAGTCCGGGTGATGGTGCTTGCGATTACCCTCGCCGGGCAACTGGCAAATCAGCGTCGCCGAATTCGACTCTGTATTGACCAGGGTGTGCGCCCAAGAATGGCTTTTACCATAACGCGCAATCAGGTCGGGGATATGGGTGACGCTCTGGTTGGCCAGATCGAGGAAGGTTTCCATGACGCCATCCTTTTTTAGGATGGATGGGACATTCGCATCAGATTTCATAGTAATGCTTCTCCGCCGGCTGCGTTTTCATGGTCAGAATGGCTTCTGCCAGATTAAAGTCTTTTTCGTGATCGATATCGATCATGCCTTCCCCGCGGATAACGTAATAGCCGGTCTTCTGCGCCCCGCCGTACACCGCACAGCCATGCGCCGCCATGTTCTGGCGGAAGTTGGCCGTATCCCAGGCCATGATCGACGAAGTGAACAATTGCACCGGTACCAGATCCTGCGACGGGGGCATTTGCTTTTCCGGATCGAAATTCAAAGGCCGGCCCTGGAACAGCCCCTCGATCTGCTCCTCTTTGACCGTGTGCACCGTCTTGTAATCGCCCTCGACAAACATTCGGACCAGGGCGCGAATATCGTCGGCCGAGGTGAACGGCGACGTCGGATTGACCTGGACGAGAACATCGCAGCGCACCTGGTTGATGAAATCGAGCGCAAAATCGTCGTTGCTGGCCCCATTGCCAGCGAGCTCGGTGGGCCGCTGATAAAACGACAAACCGGAGGCCGCCGCGATCGGGGCGAAGACATCCGACTCCGAATTGATATAAATCGAATCGAAAATTCCCGCATCGATACAGGCCTGCCCGACCCACTGGGTCAGCACCCGCCCCCCCAACAAGCGCAGGTTTTTCTTCGGAATCCGTTGGCTGCCCAGCCGCGCCGGGATCATGGCAACGATGACAGGCTTTTTCGCAGGTGAAGTCATACTCTACTCACAGAGGTCGGGTTACGGGCATAGGCAAGCAACAGGTCGATGGCCGACTTCCCCATCGCCTCCGTCGCTTCCTTGGAATTGCCGCCGATATGGGGCGTCGGAATCAGGTTGGGCAAGGCCAGTAGCGCATGCTGGACGGGCGGCTCCGGGTCATACACATCGAGTGCTGCCCCGGCGATGGTGCCCGCCCGCAGCGCGGCCTCGAGCGCCGTCAGGTCGACCAACTCGCCACGCGCCGTGTTGATCAGGATGGCCCCGCGCTGCATGGCGGCGAGAGAATCCGCATCGACCATGCCGGCGGTCAAGTCGGTCAGCGGGCAATGCAGACTGAGCACGGCAGACGTCGTCAGCACGGTGCCCAACGGCACTTGCCGCGCCCCCAGGGCCTGACACTCCGCTGTCTTGTCGACAATATCGTGCACCAGAATCTCGCAGCCAAAGGGCTGGAGCAGCGCAGCCAGGGCCGTCCCGACATGGCCGAAGCCAATGATCCCGACCGTCTTGCCGAACAGACTATGCCCGCCTTGCTTGAGCCAGGTGCCGCCGGACAACAGATTGGCCGTGACATAGACATTGCGCAACAGCATCAGGGCCATGCACAAGCTCAGTTCGGCGACGGCCTGGCGATTGACCCCGGCCTGATGCAGGACGGGAATTTGCCGTGCCGCACAGGCAGCAAAATCGATGTTGTCGAGCCCCACCCCGAACTTGGCGACCACCTTCAACTGCGGCAGCTGCGCGAGGACGGACGCATTCAATTGCTCCAGGGCGAGGATCACCGCATCGGCGTCGTGCAAAAACTCGACCAATTCGGCATCGGTCAGTTTCCGGGTGGCGTGATTCAAGCGATAGTCCGGAAAGTTGGCCGCCAAATAGGCAACCAGCGCCTGGTCCTTGGCGAAGGCCTTTGATGTGACCGCAACTTTCACGCGAATGACCACTCCTTGCCGAACAGGATCAATGCTCTGGCCACCTCCTCCGGCTGGATGTCGTCGACCTTGGCCGACCCCATTCCGTCGTTGACCAGCAGGATCATGGTCAGCGCGCTGCCCACCCGCTTTTTATCGCGCTTGAGCGCAGCGATGATCGCCTCGGCGGCGAGATAGTCCTGGGTGACCGGAACATTGATATTGGGGCGGAAAAACACGTCGCGCAGATGCTGATGCAGCGAAGCCGACAAATACCCGCGCTCGACGCTCAGGATATTGGCAAACCACATGCCGATGGTCACGGCAACGCCGTGCGGCACGGCATAGTCCGAAGTCGCCTCCAGGGCGTGACCAAAACAGTGACCATAGTTGAAGAGGTTGCGTTTGCCGACATCAAATTCGTCCTGCTGGATATAAGACTTTTTGACCAGATGCGTTTCGTAAATCGCCGCCAGGTAATTCTCCTGGCGAACTTCCTCCAGCAAGGCTGCGATCTTGATCAGGGACGGCTTTTCGAGATCAGTCAGCAGCAAGAACTTGATGATTTCACCGACGCCGCTGTCAATCGCCTGGGCGGGCAGTGTTTTCAGGAAGTCGGTGCAAATGAACACCTGCTGCGGCGGGTAGAAACTACCCAGGGTATTTTTATATTCGTCGAAATTGAGCGAGGTCTTGCTCCCCACGCAGCTATCGGCCTGAGCCAATAGGGTGGTGGGGAAAAATGTCCAGTGAATGCCACGGTACAGGGTTGACGCTGCGAAGCCGCTCACATCCTGGATGATTCCGCCCCCCACGCTGACCAGATGCAGTTGCCGCTTGATATCGAAGGTCAGCAGAAAGCGATAGATCTGCATCACGGTCTCGAGGTTCTTCAGGCTCTCGCGGGCCGGCAGGCAGAGCAAACGCTCAGCCGGCAAGCCGGAGAAGGCAGCGGCATAGCGCTGCGCGATCTCGGCGTCGACGACAAACACCGTCTTGCCATCGGCGATCAAACCGGCGAGCGGCGACAAATCGGCGCCGATATGGACATCGTAGTCGTGGATCCGCGACGGAATCCGCACATGGTTCATGCGAGAAATCCCCCATCGACCACCAGCGCCTGGCCCGTCACAAAGCTGTTTTGTGCCGACGCCAGAAAGGCGACATAGTTGGCAATTTCTATCGGGCTGGCCAGACGCTGCAATGGCACGTCGGAAACCAATTCGTCCCGCTGTTCAGGGCTCAGGCTGGCCGCCGTCAATTCGGTATCGGTAAAGCCCGGACAGACGGCATTGACCAGGATGTTATCGGCCGCCAATTCACGGGCCAGGGCCTTGGTATAGCCGATCAGACCGAATTTGCTCCCGCAGTACAGAGTTCGGTACTCTTTCGCGCGCTGCCCCCAAATCGAGCTGATATTGACCATCCGCCCGAAGCGCTGCTGGCGCATATGGGGTGCCAGCGCCTGCATGAGCAGCAAGGGCGACTCCAGATTGGTCTGGTTCAAGCGCCGGATATCGGCCAGCGTGATCTCGGCCAGCGGCTTGATGATATTAATCCCGGCGTTGTTCACCAGAATGTCGAACTGGGTATCGGCGGCAACATAGGCCAGCACCGAATCGGCGCAGGCCAAGTCGAGTTGCTGCCGGGTCGGGCAGACGACCTCGTGGCC
Source organism: Azonexus sp. (assembly GCF_049652925.1). Taxonomy (GTDB): domain Bacteria; phylum Pseudomonadota; class Gammaproteobacteria; order Burkholderiales; family Rhodocyclaceae; genus Azonexus. The sequence goes on along the minus strand of NZ_JBASFI010000028.1, from coordinate 84,645 downwards.
CTGCGCTGCGAGGGTGGTCGCGATGGCCAGGCCAATCCCCCGACTGGCCCCGGTCACGAGCGCCCGCCTAGCGGTGGATTCCGCTTTTGTCATAAATTCTCTCGACAAGATCGAGCACCCGGAATGCGTCGTGACTGGTGCCGTTATAAGGCGCACCCTGTCCGATTGCCGCCAGGAACTCCGCGAGCTCGAGTTTCCAGCTGTTGTCGTATTCATACCAGGTGGTTTGCTCGGCGGGCTTGCCCATGGCAAAGGTGATGTCTTCAAATTCGCGCCGCCCAAGACACAGGGTTTCCGGCGTGTAACTGCGCGATTCGGACAAGATACCATCGAGGGTCAGGTAGCCCTCGGCGAAATGCATTTCAAGCAAAAACTTGTGCTTCCACTGATTCGCGCTGGAATGCAGCGTGGCAACAATGGGGCCGCTCTGCAAGGTAACGAAGGCATTGTCCTCGACCTCCACCTTCCAATAGCTGTTGGTCAGCACACTGCTCGTCACGGCGAAATCGAGACCGGTCAGGTAATGGAACAAATCGAGCATATGAATACCCTGATCCATCAAGATCCCGCCGCCGGAATATTCCTTGAAATTACGCCAGTTCGAGCCGTAGTCGATGCTCCCCGCCTTGCCGTAGATGCCGCGGATCCAGAGCAAAGGGCCGAGCGATTGGCTGTCGATGATCCGCTTGGCTTCCATCACGCTGTAATGCAGGCGGTGATTGAAGCCGTATTTCAACACGGTGCCACACGCCTTCTCGGCCCCGATAACGCGGCTTAATTCACGCGTATCGCGTGCCGGCGGCTTTTCGCAAAACACGTGCATCCCGGCATTCAAGGCACGAATCGTATAGTCCGCCGCCACGTTGTTGAAGGCACAGACGAATACAGCATCCGGCTTCAATGCCAGCAAGGCATCGAAATCAGTGACCTGCAAGGATTTGTCGTCATCGCTTTCGAGCAGATCGACATTCTTTTCATAGATGCCGACCAGCGTCGTTGCCGCATTTTCGCGAAGATAGCGGGCGCGAATCTTCCCCATTTTTCCGAACCCGGCGATGGCAACACGTAAGGTCATGGCTTCACCTCAAGCTATAAACGGTCTTGCTTTCGGGTTTAAGGGACAGAAAGTAAGAAAAGATGATGTGATCGAGCATCATGTGGATGTCCTCGACAATGCCGTACTCGCCCTTGTCCGTGGCGACATGAAAATTGATGTCGCTGAGATCGCGTAGCGCTCCACCTTCAAAACCGGTCAGACCGATCACCATCGTCCCGCTGCTGCGCGCGTAATGCACGGCTTTCAGGATGTTTCCCGAATTGCCGCTGCAACTGATCGCCAACAGAATGTCCATGCCCTTGAGGCGGTCTTTGAGTTGGGCATAGAAGATGTTTTCATAGCCGATATCGTTGGCGATGGCCGTACACACTGGCACATTATCGACCAGCGACAGTACATTGAAGTCGCGGATTCCGCGCAGCTTCAAACCACAGCTGAAATCGTTCGCCATATGGGAAGCTGTGGCCGCCGAGCCACCATTGCCAATGATGTAAATGCTGCCCTTTTTTTCGTAGCAGGCCTCGAAGGCGGAAATGATCTGCGCAACCACCGCCTGATCGATTTGACGCAGCGATTCGATCATCTTTTCCAGATAACCCGAGATGAACGCTTGCATGGTGGCTCCTTGATATAGATAACTAAACGACCAATGGAACAGGCAAAAAGACGCCAACCATTGGCTTCAAAACAGAGCCTCTTGCATCACTCGAGTTTTGTGTTGATTTATTCGCTGCTTCAGGCGAATCCAACCGGGCGCCGGCGGGCATTCCCGGCGCGATGTAGCGCTGCGGCCAAACATCATAAAGCCCCGCCGTGAATGCTACCGAACGCGTCCCCGTTCTGCAACATTGAAACACCGCCACCGCCGGATTGTGGCAACCGTGTCCATTCCTTGTCCAGCGAAGCCAGGGCGGCTCACACCCGGTCGCGTCACAGTCGTCTCTCTGGCTTTTCATGACAGGCGGCTTCCGGCCTGGCGCATCGCGGCCGCGCCCAATTCGGCATCCCTGATGGCATCGAATGTCGCCAGCGCATTGGCGACCGCATCGTCCATATCGAAATAGCGGTATTGCGCCAGGCGACCGACCGCATGCACGCGCGGCATGCTCGCCAAGGTGGCCGCGTATTGTTCGTAGGCGGCGCGACTGGCCGCGGTGAAGACCGGATAATAAGGCACGTCGGCACGGGGATTGCTAGGCTCGAAGTCGTTCGGATATTCGTAGACCACCGTCGTCCCCGGACAGGACTGGCCGGTCAGGTGCTTGAACTCGGTGATCCGCGTGTAATCGTGGTCGTTCGGGTAATTGATCGTCGCGCCGGGCTGAAAGCAGGCCCGGTCGGCATGGTGCTGAAAATCAAAGTGTAGTGAGCGGTAGGGCAGCGTCCCCCGGCTGTAAGCGAAAAGCTCGTCGATCATCCCGGTAAACACCAGGTGGCCGGCGAAGGCCTCGCCGTCGAGGCGGGCGGCGCCAGTTGTCACATCGAGCGCCGCGACTGCCGAGAAGGGGGTGTTGAGGCGCAGCGTGATATTGGGATGGGCCAGCATCCGCTCGAAGAGGGCGGTATAGCCGTCGGCGGGCAGGGCCTGGAAGGGGTCGGTGAAGTAGCCGTCATGGCGATCGACGACGACCGGGACCCGTGCCGTGACTTCGGGCGAGATCGCTTCCGGCGGCACGCCCCACTGCTTGGTGGTGTAGTTGAGAAAAGCCTTGCAGTAGACGAAGTCGGCGAGGACCTGGAGTACCGGCTCGGCTTCCTCGCGCAGACTCAGAATCGGCACCCGCGCGCCCGGCCCGAAGCGCGCCAGCAATGCCGCCTCGATGGCGCGGGCGGTGTCCGGCGCGAAGCAGCGCTCGATGCTGTTGAGGTTGAAGGGCAGCGGCACAAGCTGGCCGTCAATGCTGGCCAGCACCTTGTGCGCATAGGAGCGCCAGGCCGTGAAGCGAGACAGGTAGTCGCGAACGTCCGGGCGATCGGTATGAAACAGATGCGGCCCGTAGCGGTGCACGAGCACGCCGTGCGCATCCAGATGATCGACACAGTTACCGCCGACATGGTCGCGCTGCTCGATCAGCAGCACCTTCCAGTCGAGTTCACTGGCCAAGCGCTCAGCCAGCACGGCGCCCGAGAAGCCGGCCCCGACGATCAGCGCGTCATACCAGGCCGACATGTTTCCAGCCCAGATAGTGCCGCGCCGCCCCCGGCTCATGGCGCAAGGCATGGAGCCGTTCGTGGCGTGCGTCGAACCACCAGCCGGCAAGGCCGCCGGGCGCGGCTGATTCATCGATGAATTGCGTGAACAAGGCATCGGCCCCGGTCCGCAGGAAATAGAGCGCGGCCGAAAAGCGGGCATGGGCGATGCCCTGGGCGACGATGTCGGGCGCCAGGCCCAACTCGCCAGCGAAGCGGCAGGCCTGTTCGAGTTCGTGCGTCACCGCGATGCGTCGCGCCGGGTCGCGGTCTGTCTGGGCGCCGAAACTGCCGGCATGGATACGATAGCGGCCGAGCGGTGCGTCAAGACGGTCGATACTGCCGCAGCCAAGTAGGGCGTTGCCGATATGCCAGGGGTAGTCGCAAATGATCCGGCAGCCATGCCCGAGGGCGTCGGCCAGATGGTCGTGGCGACGGATCATCACGCTGCTCGCATTTAGATAGGTGCCGTAGCGGACGAGGTGGCTCGCCGTACTGCGCGGCGGAATGTAGGCGGCATTGTAATAATCGCGCGAATAGCGCTTGATGACCGCGCCGCTCTCCGAATCGAACACCTCGCAGTCATGGAAGACGATGCCGCAGTCGGGATGGGCGTCGAGATGATCGACCTGGGCCTGCAGCTTACCCGGCAAGGCAAGGTCATCGCCGTCAAGATAGGCAATGTAGTCGCCGCTCGCCGCCGCCAGCAGGCGGCCCATGGTCGACACCAGGCCGAGATTCTCCGGGTTATCGAGAACGCGCAGCCGGGGATGGCGTTCGGCCAGCGCGCCGATGGCGGCCAGCGTACCATCGGGCGACGCATCGTTGCAGACGATGACCTCGAAGGGGCAATCGACGTCCTGGGTCAACAGGCTATCGAGGCAGGGGGCGATGAATTTTTCCAGCCGGTAGGCGGGAACGATGACGCTAAGCTTCATCACGACCCGCCTCAGGCATTGGGCAGCACCATGCCGCCATCGACCCCGAGGACCTGCCCGGTGACGTAAGCCGACAGGTCGGAGGCGAAGAAGAGCGCGGCCTTGGCAACATCGTCTGAAATCCCGGCCCGGCCCAGGCCGATGCTCGCCACTGCCCTGTGCTTGACCGCCTCGGGATAGTGGCTGGTCATCCGGGTCTCGATATAACCCGGCGCCAGCGCATTGACGCGGATGCCCTTGGCCGCCAGTTCGCGGGCAGCCGAGCGGGTGGCGCCGATGACTGCCGCCTTGCTCGCCGCGTAGAGGGTCTGCTGGGCATTACCCGTCAGCCCGATTAGCGATGACAGGTTGATGATGCTGCCGCCGCCCGAACGCGCCATCAGCTTGGCGCCATATTGCAGATGGGTGAGGAGGGCCGCGACATTGACCTGCAGGGTCTCGTCGATGGCGGCCCGTGTGATCATGCCGAGCGGCGCATCCTGCATCACGCCGGCACAATTGACCAGAATATCGAGCCGGCGGGTCTGCTTAAAAACCTGCAGGAAGGCGGTAGCTGTCGCCTTATCGTCGCGCACATCGTAAACCTGAACGCCGGGAGCGAGGCCGCCATTGGCGACGATCGCTTCGGCCAGACGCGTCAGCTCGTCCGCTTGGCGTCCCGCGAGAATCAGCTGCGCACCGGCGGCGGCGAAAGTCTCGGCAATTGCCCGCCCGATGCCCCCCGCTGCACCGGTCACCCAGGCGACGCGGCCGGCCAGCAACTGGGCGACCGGACTCATCCGGCGCTCCCGCAATACTTGGCGACAATCGCCCGTGCTTTGGCAAAGGTCGCCATATCGACCACATCATCGGCATCGATCATGATGTCAAACGCCAGTTCCATGGCGGCGATCAAACTCATGTGGGCGACAGACTCCCACTCCGGAATGCTGTTGAAGGCCAGTTCGTCGACCACTCTGGTAAGCGGGATGGCGAGGGTCTGACTGAATATCTGGCGCAATTTTTCAAGCTGAGACATCAAAGCCTATTCCTTATGCGGCGGCGGGGAGAGACGAGAATCGTTCGGCGATCCTCTGCAATAACGGGTTTGCCGGCACCTTCTTTAAGCCGAATGCAGGGGGGCCAGGGCGACGCCAGGCGGCAGGCCGCCAACTTATCAATAAACCAAACTATACTTTAATCTTCCTTCACCTCGACAAACGCCAGTCTGCCACCCCCTTGGGGCATCCGTGCCGCCCTCCGGGCCGCCACCACCATCATTCGCAGCAATCAGGAGTGCCCAATGGCCATTGCCATCATCCCGGCTCGCGGAGGAAGCAAGCGCATCCCGGGCAAGAACCTGCGCTCGTTCTGCGGGCGGCCCATGCTCGCCTATACCATCAGCGCAGCCCGCGACGCCGGCTGTTTCAGCCAGATCGTTGTCTCCACCGACAGCGAAGAGATCGCCAGCCTCGCCATCCAACTCGGGGCCGAGGTTCCATTCATGCGCCAGGCCGACTTGGCCGACGACCATACCGGCACCACCCCGGTCGTCGTCGACAGCATCGTCCGCCTCGCCCAACTCGGTGTCGAGGCCGACCACTATTGCTGCATCTACGCCACCGCGCCGCTCATCCAAGCCGCCGACCTGCAGGCTGCCCATCGCCGCCTGCTCGCTAGCGGGGCAGCCTATGTCTATGCCGTGGCCGAATTCGGCTTCCCCATCCAAAGGGCAGTGCGCATGAATGCCGAGGGTCTGGTCACACCGTTCTGGCCCGAGCAGATGAGCAAACGCTCGCAGGATCTCGAAGCCGCCTATCAGGATGCCGGCCAGTTCTACTGGGGCACGGGGCAAGCCTGGCTGAGCGGGGAAAGCCCGGTCGGCGGCCGGGGCATCGGCCACCTCCTGCCCCGCCACCGCGTGGTCGACATCGACACTCCCGAAGATTGGACCCTGGCCGAATTCATCTACCAGGCCCTGTACCGCGATGCCCCTTAAGCTCGCCTTCCGGCTCGATGCCAATTCCGAGATCGGCACCGGCCACCTGATGCGCTGCCTGGCTCTGGCCGAGCGACTAAGCGCGGTCGGCGTAGACTGCTATTTTTTCTGCCACGACCTGCCAAGCGCCCTGCTCCCACTGCTCGCGCCCTACCCCGACCAGCCGCTCGCCACCCACGACGACATCGCGCCCATCGCGGCCCTGCGGCCCGACTGGCTGATCATCGACCATTACCAGATCGGGCGGGACCTCGAAGCGCGTCTCGCCCCCCATTGCCGGCAACTTCTCGTCATCGACGATCTGGCCGACCGCGTGCATCACTGTCACTACCTCCTCGACCAAGGCCCCCGACGCCAGGCTGCGGATTATCACGACCTGGTCCCGGCCGACTGCCGGCTGCTGCTCGGCGCCGACTTTGCCCTGCTCCGCCCGGCCTACCGGCAACTCGCCCGGCACCAGGCCGGCGCCTGGCGCAAGGGGCTGATCTGCTTTGGCGGCGCCGACCCGGCTGGTGCCAGCCTCATCACGCTCGACAGCCTGGCGCGTATCGCCAGCGCGCAAGACATCGCATGGACAGTCGTTGCCGGCCCGGCGAGCGCGACCAGGGAGGCGCTCGAAACGCGCCTCGCCGACACCCCGCAGCACCACATCACCCTGCTCCAGCACAGCGCCGAAATGCCGCAGCTGATGGCCGAGCACGATTTCACCATCGGCGCAGCCGGCGGCATGACTTGGGAGCGCGCCTGCATCGGCTTGCCGACGCTGGCGGTGCCGATAGTCGACAACCAGGCCTTCAACGATGCGGCGATCGCCCACTACCGCATCGCGGTCCGACTCAGTCTGCGCGAACTGGCCGATCCGGCATGCCTTGAGGCAGGGTTGCGCCACCTGCACGACGAAGCCGATGCCTATCGCCAGCGCGGCCAGGACCTGGTCGATGGACTCGGGCTCGACCGCCTCGCCAGCCTCATACTACCTGCCGCCGACTGGTACCTGGTGGCCAACGGGCCGGAGTGGCAACTGTGGCAGGCCTGGCACCTCAAGATGCGCCTGCGGCTCAGCGGCCCGATCCTGAGCTGGCAGGCCGAGACGGCTGCGGATCCCCTTCTCTGGCAGAAACTGGCAGACTGTCTGGCAAACAGTCTCTCCCTTTCATCGTATTGCCTGGCCAACCCACCCGCCATCGTGCCGCCCGCCCCCTGGGTCGCAGATCAGGACAGGTGGAGCCTGCGTATCGGAGCTTCTTGATTGCAGATCGCTCACCGCCCCATTGACAGTAACCAGCCGCCCTATGTCATCGCCGAACTGTCGGCCAATCACAACGGCGAACTCGCGCGCGCCATCGACCTCATGTGTGCCGCCCAAGCCGCGGGCGCCAACGCCATCAAGCTGCAGACCTACCGCCCCGACACCATCACCTTGAACAGCCCCCGCCCGGAATTCCAGATCCACGGCGGGCTCTGGGATGGCCGCAGCCTATATGAGCTCTACGAATGGGCCCATACCCCGTGGGAATGGCACGCCGCGCTGTTTGAGAAGGGCCGGGAACTCGGCATCACCGTCTTCAGCAGCCCCTTCGACTTCAGCGCGGTCGACCTGCTCGCCAGCCTCGATTGCCCTGCCTACAAGATCGCCTCCTTCGAACTCGTCGATCTGCCGCTCATTCGCTACGCGGCGCAGACCGGTAAGCCACTCGTGATGTCCACCGGCATGGCCAACGAGGCCGAGATCAGTGCCGCCGTCGACACCGCCCTCCACCACGGCTGCGGCGAAGTAGCGCTCCTCCACTGCATCAGCGGCTACCCGGCGCCGGCGGACGAATACAATCTGCGCACCATCGCCCTGCTCCGTCAGCGCTTCGGGGTCGAAATCGGCCTCTCCGACCACACCCTGGGCGCCGCCACGGCAATTGCCGCCACGGCGCTCGGCGCGACCCTCATTGAGAAACACTTCACCCTGGCACGCGCCGATGGCGGGCCGGACTGCGCCTTTTCGATCGAACCCGATGAAATGGCCGCGCTGATCGCTTCAGTCAATATCGCGCATGCCGCGCTGGGCACCGCCGCCTACCACCTGACGCGGAGCGAAGAGAGCAACCGCGCCTTTCGCCGCTCGCTCTATCTGGTCAAAGCCGTTGCCGCCGGCGACCGGCTGACACCCGACCACATCCGCTCGGTGCGTCCGGCCCTCGGCCTGCCGCCGGCCGACTACGATGCGCTGCTCGGCAAGGTGGCAACCCGGGACATGGCGGCCAACCAGCCACTATCGTGGGACTGGATTGCGAGCGTCTAAGAACGTGGACTAAGGCGCGGGCAGTTCCGGACGATGCAGCCAGTCGACCAGTTCGAACTGCAGGTAGTCGGCCACCCCCAGCCAGTCGTCGCGCTTGTGACAGGCGAGCAGGGCCTCGAGGATGACCGCCAGTTCGGCCTGCCGGTCGGCCGAGCCAGCCCCCGACGCGGCGGCAATCTGGCGAACCAGATCAGCCAGCGCATCGCCGGCCTGCATATAGGAACCCAGGCGAAACGCCGCAGCGACACGGCAGGCTTCGCTTTCCCAGTGAGCCACTTGGCTCATTGCACCAGCTCCGGATGATAGTCAGCCCCGGCGATCACCGCGCCGGCCCGGCTGGCATTCAGGAAACGGACCGCCGGATGGGCGGCGATGTAGCGCTCGAGCGTGCATAGGTAGGCGCGCAAGTTGAGCAGGGTGGTGACGCGCTGACCGTAACCATTGAGTACCCATTCGGCAGTCACGTGCTCAGGCGCCAGAATGCCACTCTCCCAGCCGGCATGGGCGCGGTCATCAACAAAGGCGAAATCGGCTCCAAAAAGGACGATCTGCCGCGCTCCCATCCGGACGGCGAGATCGACCGCGATATGCAGGACGCTACCGCCGGCGTATAAGGCCGCCTTGGGAATCTCCTGACGCAGGGTATCGTACAAAGGGGAAGCTGAATAGGCGGCGTAGCGTGGCCCCTGCCAAGCGGCCAGCACCAGGGTGTCGAGCATAGGAAAATAGACGAGAGGCAAACCGGTGGACTGCTCGGGCGGCAAGGTCCGCATTGAAGTCAGATGATCGGCCGAGACAACGAGGTCCGGCCTGATGCCCTGATTGAGCAACGGGACCAGCGCGGTATCGACTGCGATCAGGAAGGGCATCTGTGGCCGCGCCCGGGCAGCCCGCAGGGTTTCGTAATGGCGGGCCAGGGTCGGGCCGGTGGCGATCACCCAGACTTCAGATCCAGGCCGACTGGCGAATAGTTCGCCGACGTCGTGGTCGTTCTCCAGCAAGGGCCGGTTGCTCGCAAAGCGCGTCCGGAGGTGTGCTATGTGGCCGTCGTCATCCAGAAAGCGGCGATTCACGAAGGAAACCATGAGATCGGCGACCAGGCGATCGCGCATCTTGGCATTGGCGTCGCTGGCCAGCACCAGTTCGGGTGGCAGGGCAAAACAGGGGTGACCGATTTCGCCATCATCGCCAGCCAGGGCGAGCTCGACACGGGGGTCGGCGAGCCAGGCGCGCTGATCAATGAGGTGGAGAATGAGGGCAAAGACGGTTTCGTTGAGCAGCCGCACGACCAGGCGCTGCAAGCTCGGCCGCTGCAGGAAGCAGACCGGCAATTCGCCGAGCCCCGGCCCATAAAGATAAATCACCGGAGTATCGGCGGCGACGCTGGCCGCCTGCATGGCCGCCTCGCCCGCCCGGTCGTGGCGACTCGAGAGCTGGATGCCCTTGACAGCCAGGGTCGACTCCTGACCTTCGCGCAAATCGGCTGGCACCGCGGCGATATCCTGGGCCGCCAGCAGTTCGGCCAGGGCCGGCCAGCGTTGGCCGACCACCGCGAGATTGCCTTCGAATATTTCGTTCATAGCTAGTCTTGCTTACTCCCAAAGCGGCCTGACGCAAATATTTCTCAGGCTCCGGCTGAAAAATATCTTAACCGCCTTTGCCCACCAGGACCATTAACGGCCTGCGGGCAGCCGCAGCAAAGGAAAGCGCCCACAGCAAGCCGAATGCAAAAAAACACTAAAGTTTGCGCGGCAGAGGTCGTTAGAGAACTTGTCAGCAAACGAATATCAGTAAAAACGGTGTGACAGAAAGCGCGAAACGCTAGTAAGCGCACCGGACGCACAACTAACCAGGAGAAATATCATGGCATCGACGATCAACACCAACACCTACTCACTCAACGCCCAGACCAACCTGAACAAAAACAACCTTGGATTGCGTAGCGCGCTAGAGCGCCTCTCTTCCGGTCTGCGTGTCAACTCCGCACGTGACGATGCATCAGGCTTGGCCTCCGGCATGAAGATTGAAGCAGCCGCGCGCATCACACAGGTTGAAATGCGTAAGGAAGGTGACAAGATTTCCTCGGCACAAATTGCTGACGGTGCACTAAACGTTGTTGGCGACATCGTGACCCGCATCATGGAATTGAACAAGATGGGTGGGGGCACAACCGAAATCACGGCCCTTGTTACCCAAGCTGGCACCATTCAGACAGAAGCTAACACTGCCATCGCCAAGTTCGGTGGAACGGCTTTCACGGCGGTAACTGTGGCAGCAACGGCAGATGAAACCACACTCACGAGCGTATCAACTCTGCGCACCTCTCAAGGTGCGATCATGAACAACTCCGAGTTCGCCATTCAGTCCAAGCAGGTTAGCTACGAAAATCAGCAAGCAGCCCGAAGCCGCATCATGGATGCTGACTTTGCCGAAGAAACCTCGCGTCTGTCGCGCTTCCAGATTCTTCAGCAGGCAGGTACGGCGATGGTCGCCCAGGCTAACGCTGTCCCGCAAAACGTGCTCACCCTGCTGCGTTAATAGGCTGCTGCCTCAAACTCGCAAAATGTGCGGCGGCTTGTATAAGGCTGCTGCACATTTGTCGTTAGGAGCAGAAAATGAACATCGATTTAATCAGTAGTGTAAATTCGCCACCACGAGCCCCCCTGCCAGAGGTCACCGCGACTTCGGCACGCCAGTCAGGCGTTCAGGCCAAGCGCACTGAGGCTGAAAAATCATCTCAGGCTGTAGAGAGCCCGGAAAAAAAGGCACCGGAGAAACTGGACGTTGAAAAAGCTGTCGAAAAGATTTCAGAGTTTGTCTCATCCAGGCAATCCGAACTCAGTTTTTCGATTGACGACGCATCTGGATCTCAAATTGTTAAGATTATGGATATCCAGACCAAGCAGGTCATTCGGCAATTTCCATCGGAAGAAGCTGTGGCGATCGCTCAGGCACTGGACAAGCTTCAAGGTCTTTTAATAAGAGACAAGGCGTAACAATAAGCGAAGAGGGAAATCACGATGGCAACCACCAGTTCTCTGGGAATCGGCACCGGTGTGGATTTGCAGTCCATGCTGAGCAGCATCATCAACGCCGAGAGAGCGCCGATAAGGACGCTGGACACCAAGATTTCGGCTGCCAACAACAAGATTTCCCTCTACGGCACCCTCAAGTCAAAGCTTGACGCTTTTCGAACCGCGGCAGATACATTGCAATATCCTTCGCGGCTTTCAGCCTTGAGCGCATCGTCCAGCGACACAACGGTGCTTAGTGCAAGCGCCGCCTATACTGCCTCCGTGGGCAGCTATAGCATGGAAGTAACCCAACTGGCAGGTGCACAAAAAAGTTTCACCGCAGCTTACAGTGGAGGAACAACGTTTGCATCGGGCGATCTCAACTTCACAGTCGGTGGCGTTGCCGCCACGACCATCTCCCTGAACAATTCTGCAGGATCCTCCCTGCAGGATGTCAGCACCGCCATCAACAACGCAAAAGTCGGTGTCACTGCAACAGTGATCACGGATTCAGGAGGCAATCAGCGCATGGTATTGACCGGTGACAAATCGGGTGCCGGCAATGATTTTTCACTTACATCGACGCTTACGGCATCTGGAAGCCAAGCATCGTTGGCAAGTTTTGATACGACAACGCTAGGGTTGAACCGAACCGTTGCGCAAAATGCCACTATGAGACTTGATGGCATAGAAGTTACATCGAGTACCAATACCTTTTCCAATGTAGCTGGACTAACGCTGACGGCTGTCAAGGTGGGCACATCGAACGTTAGCGTACAAAACGACAGTACGAAGATTACTACCGCGGTCCAGGCGTTTGTGGACAGCTACAATGCCGTCGTGTCGCTGATAAAAAGCAATAGCAACTACGATACAACGACAAAAACTGCTCAAGCCTTCAATGGAGATGGCACGACCCGCTCCCTCCTCAGCACTTTAGGCAGCGCCAGAACTACCGTGCCAACGGAGCTCAGCAGCTCCACATTGAAAACGCTCTCTGCGCTAGGCGTCAGCATTCAAACAACTGGCCAGTTAAAACTGGACACGACCACGCTAAGCTCTGCAATCGGCACGTCGGCAACGGATGTCGTGAAGGTCCTTAGTGCCTACGGCAAATCTTTCAGCACCGAAGTTACAGCTATGCTGTCCAGTAGCGGGAGCGTGTCAACCCGTGTCAACAGCCTCGATTCAACTGTCAGGCGTTATCAAGACAATCAGGCAGCTTTAGAGATCCGGGTCAGCCTGATCGAGAAACGCTACCGAGCCCAATTTACTGCCCTTGATACGCTGGTTAGCTCAATGCAATCCACAAGCAGTTACCTGACACAGCAACTCGCGGCACTTCAGAACTCAAGCTAACGATAACCCTGCCTCCCCTCATCCTTGCTAAGATTAGACACGTTTTAACAAAATTTGATCGCGAACCAATGTTTTCAAGCCCAATCGCCTCATATCAACAAATCAGCATTGAGTCTGATATTCGCGGGGCAGATCCACATCGACTGATTGTGTTGTTGTTCGATGGTGCCGAAAGCGCTTTGCAGCAAGCACTTGCACGCTTGGCTGCCAATGACGTCAAGGGCAAGTCGGACTCCCTGACGAAAGCCATCGATATTATTCTTAGCGGCCTCTCTGCCAGCCTTGATACAGAGCAAGGTGGCGAATTGGCACAAAACCTCAAGGCACTTTACGATTACATGGTATCGCGTCTTATCCACGCGAATATCCATAAAGATGCCAATGCAATTCGAGAGGTTCAAGGACTACTTGGCGAAATTGCCTCGGCCTGGCGAGAAATAGGAGTAGCAGGGAGGCAAAATCCTGACCAGCACCCCTAGCCAAAAAGATATCCTTTTGCGGCTCATCCTGGGCTTGAAAGCCTTGCTGGATATGGCTGAAAAGGGTGAATGGGAAAAACTTGATATGCAAAATCAAGAGTTGCTGCTAATGATGGAGGCAGTGTGCTCTTCGGATTCCCAATTCCTGATAAAAATTGCCAACCCCGAGCAACTTGAACAAATTTTGCAGTTGCTGCATTCAGCTATCCACCTATGCTCTGCACGCAAGGATCAAATTGCCCCCTTGGTTAATGCGTTCGCCAAGGCAATAGACGCCCCGGCCAAACCATGATCCCGCCGGATGTTGCCAATAGTCTGCGCGCAGTCATACCCGATCAACGTTCGGTAACAAACAGCCAGGCGCAACCGGTCGCCAGTTCCCAACGGATTGCCGATGTACTGAGCAATCTTGTTCCCGGCCAACGCGTCATGGCCGAAATCCAGGCACTGATGCCAAACGGCACCTACCGAGCCATGGTTGGCCAGCGCGATATCACGCTGGCCCTGCCATTTTCAGCAAAGCCCGGCGACACACTTGAACTCGAGGTTACCGAAAGCGACGGCAAGCTGACGCTGGCTTTCGTGGCCAATCGCACTTCAGGCAACAACGCCACAGTTCCACAGGAGTCGGTCAGCACATCGCTGAGCACCGCCGGCAAGGTCATCGGTAACCTGCTGACACCTCTGGAAGGCGAAGGAAAACAGGCTGCGCCGGCCGCGCTGAACCGCAGCCAGCCGCTGGTCGAAGCGATGCCCAAATCCGCTGTTGATCTGGCTCCCGTATTGAAGCAGGCGCTCAGTCAGAGCGGCATGTTCTATGAAGCACATCAGGCGCGTTGGGTTAACGGACAACTGCCCACAGCAGCACTACTACAGGAACCGCAAGGAAAACTCTCCCCGGCCCCCTTGAATGCGCCTGAATTTATCAATCGCAGCTCAAATTTTCCAGCAGGAACCAGCTTTGCAGAGGATATCTCCCTGGCTCCACAGCTTAGGCCCTCAGTCGCCGCAACGCAGGCATCAGCAGCGCCTTTGCCCGATGCCGAGGTTTTGACGCAGTTGCCCCCCAGAGAACTAAATGACAAAACGCCAGGGCTCCATCCGAATTTCACGGTCAACCGGAATTTTGGCGAGAAAACTGAAGGTTTGTCGTTGAATCAAAGCGCCGCAAATACGGCGCCCACGCCACAAGCCGCAGTCTCGACTAGTACCTCAACAATTCCGAACGAAAATCCGGTGCCGCGCGAATTGGTCCCGCTGGTTCAACAACAGTTAAATGGCCTGGCGACACAAAATTTCGTCTGGCAAGGTCAAGTCTGGCCCGGGCAGCCGATGTGGTGGGAAATTACCGGCGATCCGGAATCGAAGTCGTCACAGGATACCGAACATGCCAGCCAGTGGCAGACCCGCCTCAAACTGGATCTGCCCGCCCTCGGCAGCATAGATGTCACACTTCGACTCGGCGCTGGCGGCGCGTTGGCTGTTTCAGTCAGTGCAGAAAATCCGGCCAGTGAGGTGACGCTACGCAACAGCGCGCAGTCCCTTCGTGAGCAACTGGAGGCAGCGGGCCTGAAGCTAACCCAACTACACTTGGACCATGGCCAAGCCAGGGAGTGACGCTACCCGCGAGGCAGTCGCTCTGGCCTACAGCCAGACCGATGCCGCACCGCGCGTTGTCGCCAAAGGCAAGGGGCTGATCGCCGAGCAAATCATCGCCCGCGCCAAGGAGCACGGCATTTACGTCCATGAATCGCCGGAGCTCGTCGCCTTGCTAACCCAGGTGGATATTGACGAGCGCATCCCACCCCAGTTATACATGGCGGTAGCTGAACTTCTGGCGTGGCTTTACCGTCTTGAACACGGCAGCCCCGCCACGCAGATCGGCCTGTCCGCTCAACCTCCACCATAATTCAGGCTTCATGACCCTCGCCCAGAACGAAGTTTCGGTTCCAGTATTTGAAATCGACCAGCCCACCACCTACGGCAAGTATCTCCTCCACAACCGCGCTGAAATCTTTGTTC
The DNA here is from genome assembly GCF_049652925.1 of Azonexus sp. Classification (GTDB taxonomy): domain Bacteria; phylum Pseudomonadota; class Gammaproteobacteria; order Burkholderiales; family Rhodocyclaceae; genus Azonexus. Next base: position 69,315 of record NZ_JBASFI010000028.1, on the reverse strand, counting down.
ATTTGCGCGCCCTGCTCAAGCATCACACCCTGATCACGGTCTATCTGGACGAGGGCAAGGAATTCTTTCTGTCGACCCTGCTGTCGATCAACGAAAGCACCAACCAGCTGGTGCTCGACGGATCAAACCACTCAGCAAGTAACGATGCCGCACTGAAGGCCGCGACGATCACGCTATCGGCGCCACTGGAACGGATCAAAATCCAGATTCGCCTGCCCGGCCTTTTGATGGCGACAGTTGATGGCAAAAAAGCATTGGTCGCCCAGCTCCCGGCATCAATCCTGCGTTTGCAGCGACGCGAGTTTTTTCGTGTCGAATCGCCTCATCACACCACGCCCCTGCGTTGCAAACTTGCCGTCCCAAATCCAACTGGCGGCCACTCAGTCGTCGATTACCCGCTCTTTGACCTGAGTGGCGGAGGACTTAGCTTGCTGGGTCCGGTCGACGATGCTGAACTATTTTCGCTAGGGGCGTTGTTTCACGATTGCCGCCTGGAAATCCCCGGCGAAAGCGTGCTTTCGGTCAATCTTCGGGTCTGTGAAGTCCTGAAAATCGAGATGATCGACGGCCAACAACAATTGCGTCTGGGCTGCGAATTTGTCAGCCTGCCGGGAACCCGGCTGGCCTTTATCGAGCGCTATATCACGCGGCTGGAACGCGAACGCAAGGCGCTCCGATCAGAGCTGGAATACTAAACTTCGGCTTAAACCTGAATGTTCATCACGTCCTGATAGGCCGAGACCAGTTTGTTGCGCACCTGAACCATTTCCTGGAAGGAAACGCTGGCCGTCTGCAGCGCGATCATCACCTCATGAAGATTCTGGGTGGTATCGCCAGCGGCAAGTTTTTCCGCCATCACGTCAGCCTGCTGTTGGGTCTGGTTGACCTTGTCGATAGATGACTTCAGCACCTGCGCAAAATCCACCCCACCAGCCGCCCCGCCAGCCGCGCTCTCAGCCGGTTTGCCGGATGCCTGCGCAGCGGTAGACCGCAGCACGCTCAACATTTGTTCAATACCTTGGGTGTCCATAACCAGCTCCTAGAATCTGCCTCAATACAAGCAATAGTCAGGCCAATATCAGTCCTTGAAAAACCCTTCGTCCCGGTACTGCTGCAACTTATAGCGCAATGTCCGTTCTGAAATTCCCAAGCGCTCGATAGCCAGCTTTCTTGAGCCATCGACTTCTGCCAAGGTCCGGAGGATATGTTCGCGCTCCAGATCCTTCATATTATCAACTCTTTTGTCCGCTTCAGGCACCGGGCTTTCAGTCACAACCTTCGTCATAACTCCAGCCGGCGCAGGCGCCAACCGCAGATGCTCGACACAAATCTCCGGCCCGGTCGACAAAATAAGGGCGCGCTGAATCACGTTTTCAAGTTCCCGGACATTGCCAGGCCAGGCATGTTGCACCAGAGCCTGCTCAGCCGAAGCGCCAAAGCTGACGCCGCTTCGAGCAAAGCGACCACCATGCTCGACCAGAAAATAGCGGGCGATCGGCACGATATCGAGCGGCCGCTCGCGTAGCGGGGGAATGACCACCGGAAATACGTTGAGGCGGTAATAAAGATCCTCGCGAAAAACCCCTTTTGCCACCGCCTCAGCCATATCGCGGTTGGACGTCGCAACGATACGGATATTCAGCGACACCGGTTTTTTGCCTCCCACCCGCTCGACCTCGCGCTCCTGCAAAACGCGGAGCAACTTGGCCTGGAGGCCCATCGGCATCTCGGTGACTTCATCAAGCAGCAGCGTACCATCCTGTGCCTGCTCGAACTTTCCGGCCTGCGCCTGCTGGGCGCCGGTAAAGGCCCCTTTCTCGTAGCCAAACAAAGTCGCCTCGAGCAAACTATCCGGAATCGCCGCACAATTGATCGCCACGAACGGTCCATTCCGACGCGCCGACTGTCGATGAATAAAGCGAGCGATCACTTCCTTGCCAACCCCCGATTCTCCAGTAAGGAGAACCGTCGCATCGGTCTGTGCCACGCGCTGGGCGATGGCAAACAATTCACGGCTGGCCGGATCAATGGCAACAACACCAGCACCGTCATCGGTTCCCGGCAATTCATACTTATTGATGTGGGCGAGCAAGGCCTTCGGCTCGAAAGGCTTGAGAAGGAAGTCGCAAGCCCCCGAGCGCATGGCATCGACCGCCTTATCCACCTCGGCATACGCCGTCATCAAAACCACCGGCAGATGCGGCAGGTGCGCCCGAATTTCCTTTAACAGCGTAATGCCATCCATCGGCATCATGCGAACATCGCTGACGACAATCGAGAAAGCCTGCTCAGCCAGCACCTTCAAAGCAGCTTCGCCGCCATCGACTGCCACATAAGGCCGCCCGGCAAGCTCCAGGGTGTCGCCAATCGCCTCACGCAGGCTGGGATCATCTTCGACGACAAGAATAGGCAAACTATTTTCAGCCATGGTGTTCAGATTCGCTCTCTACCGGAGCAACCGGCAAGGTAATGACAAACTCGGCGCCGTCGCCAGGCTCGGAAAACAGCTCGATCGCACCGCCATGCGCCCGCGCCACGCCAAGCGCAATGGCCAGTCCCAAACCAGTCCCCTGCCCCTTGGTAGTGAAGAAAGGCTCAAAAATGCGGGCCTGCATTTCACGCGAGATACCCGGTCCGCTATCGCGCACGCCAACCGCCACAAGATCGCCGCGACAATTGCCGGACAGGCAAATTTTGCCGCCCCTCGTCGTCGCCTGCATGGCATTTTCCAGCAAATTGACGAGAGCCCCAAACAAGGCTTTGCGACTGCCGACGATCACCGCTCCTGCACAAGCGTCATCCAACACAAATTCGAGACCGTGTTCGCCCATCAGCGGCTCGACCGTTTGCGCCGCCTCCGCCAGCAGATCGGCTACCGGGATGACATCCCGTCCGATGCTCTCACCCCGTGCGAAGAGAAGAACATCCTGAATCAGGCGCTCCAGACGACGCAACTGTCCGCTTGCCTTCTCCGAAAATCGGGCTCGCGCCTCATCCGAAACACCGGCCTGGCCGAGGTTGGAGGTGTATAGCAGAGCCGCAGCCAGCGGCGTACGCAGTTGATGCGCTAACGAAGCTGCCATTTCACCCATGGCCGCCAGGCGCTGGTTGCGCTCCAGCTCAGTTTTCATATGGTGAGCGGCGGTTACATCATGGATGAGAAGAATTTTCCCACCGGCGGAAGGCAGCGAACTCTCTCCGATCGACAACCGGCTATCGCCGTGCAACCACTCGCCAATAGCCATTGTTGGCTCCAGGCTGGCACGCGCCACATCCCCCCAATGCTGCCCAACCATGTCCGCCCCGAAAATTGCCATGGCAGCCGGGTTGACCGCGACAACGATGGCCGCGGAATCAAGCAGCACGACACCGGCCGGCAAAGCATCGAGCAAGGACGATAGGCGCTCGGAAAGCGCTTCTTTTTCCTGATATTGCCGACGCAATTCACCGTTGGCGATCGCCAGTTCCTCTGTCAGTGAGGCGGCGCGAACCTGCAGCGCTTCATAGGCCTGGGTCAGCTCGGCCGAAACCTGATTGAACATGGCAAATGCCCGTTGCAATTCGGCGGTCTTGGTGTCTGTGTCTGGTATCAAGAGATTGATCTGTACGGCAACATCGAAAAAGAAAGGGTGAATTCAGCTCGGGTAATAGTAGAATATTTCTAGGATAATTTGGCTTCTCGATTGATTCTTCTTCTGTTTCACCGTAATTTGACCGGCTATTGATGGCAGCAACAACTGAGACGACAGCAGGAAATGCACCAGCAGGAAATCCGCTGGAACGTCTGCGCGACGCCTTCGACCGGCTCGGCAGTCAGCAGAAGCTTGTCTTCATGGTGGCAACGGCCGCAATGATCGCCATCATCGTCGGCGCAATCCTCTGGAGTCGGCAGCCCGACTGGAAAACTCTGTTCTCCAATCTCAACGAGAAGGATGGCGGGACTATCGTCACCGTTCTCGAGCAGCAAAATATTCCCCACCGCTACAGCGATAACGGCGCATTGCAGGTCCCTGCCGACCGAGTCCATGACATTCGCCTCAAACTGGCCTCACAGGGGTTACCGCGCGGCGGCATGGTGGGTTTCGAATTGATGGAAAACCAGAAATTCGGCATCAGCCAGTTTGCCGAACAGGTCAATTATCAGCGCGGACTGGAAGGCGAACTGGCCCGTACCATCCAGTCAATTGCCGCGGTGCAGTCGGCACGGGTCCACCTGGCCATTCCCAAACCCTCGGTTTTCGTCCGCGAAGAACAAAAGCCGACAGCCTCGGTCATGCTCAACGTCTATCCCGGCCGCTCGTTGGATGGTGCGCAGATCGCCGGTATTACGCATCTGGTTTCGTCCAGCGTACCGCAATTGCCGGCCACCAACGTCACGGTAATCGACCAGACTGGCGCTCTGCTCTCGCAACTAAAAAACAAGCTGACGGAGGCCGGCCTGGACGCCACTCAGGTCAAATATGTTCGGGATATCGAAGGCAGCATCATCAAACGCATTGAGGACATCCTCAAACCGTTGCTGGGCGGCGAAAACTTCAAGGTTCAGGTGGCTGCCGACATCGACTTTTCGCAAAGCGAGCAAACGGCTGAAAGCTACCGCCCCAACAATACGCCGGAAACCACCGCCATCCGCAGTCGGCAGACCAATGAGTCAGCCAGCGTGAACCAATCGGCCGGCGGCGTCCCGGGTGCATTGACCAATCAGCCGCCAGTGCCGGCTACCGCGCCGCTGACCCAACCGCCAACCGGCACTTCCCCCGGTCAACCGGGAAAAACGGCCGAAATTCAAGGCAAGCTCGACGCCGCCGGCGTCACGGCGCCGCTCAATGGCGTCGGCCAACCGATCAATACGAGCAAGGCCGCAACGGTCAATTTTGAAGTCGACAAGACGATCCGCCACACCAAGCAAGGCATGGGCGACATCCGGCGCCTGTCTGCTGCCGTTGTCATCAATCATCGCAAGGACATCGACAAGAACGGCCAGCCGGTCAACAAGCCGATTCCCGAGCCGGAAATGAAACAGATCAACGAGCTGGTCCGCGAGGCGATGGGCTTCAACAAGGAACGCGGCGACTCAATCTCGGTGGCCAATGCGCCCTTCACCACCGGTGAAAAGATCGATAGCTCGATACCGCTCTGGAAGGACCCGGAAACCATCTCCTATGCCAAGGATATCTTCAAGTATCTGTTGATTGCCCTGATAGTTGCCTTCCTCTTCCTGAAGATTATCCAGCCCTCGCTGAAAACCATGTTCCCGTCAGCTGCCGAGCGCCGGGCCGCATCAACCGCCGAGGGCGTCGCCGGCGCCGCAGCGCATGTCAAGATTGCTGGAATCGATGGCGAACCGGGCGAGGACCACGTGCGGATCGACCTCTACGCTGCCAAGGTACAAAAGGCGCGCGACATAGCCGGAGCGGATCCAAAGGCAGTCGCCAACATCATCAAGGACTGGATGGGCGCCAATGCCTCTTAACGCTGAAGATGGACTGGAAAGGAGCGCGACCTTGCTGATCGCGCTCGGCGAAGACCATGCAGCCGAGGTGCTCAAGCACCTTGGACCTCGCGAGGTCCAAAAACTCGGGCACGCCATGGCGGCACTCAAGAGTGTGCCGCGAACAACAGTCGAGAGCGTACTGGACGAGTTCCACAAGAATGCCGAAGAACACGCTGCCGTGCACGTCGACACCGACAGCTACATTCGCTCCGTGCTGACCAAGGCGCTGGGTGACGACAAGGCATCGAACCTCATTTCGCGCATTCTCCAAGGTGGCGAGACATCGGGCATCGAGGGCTTGAAATGGATGGACGCGACAACCGTCGCTGATTTGATCAAGAATGAGCACCCTCAGATCATCGCGACGATTCTGGTCCATCTGGAACACGACCACTCCAGCGAGATTCTCAATCACTTCACGGAGCGCCTGCGCAACGACGTCGTTTTGCGCATCGCCACGCTCGAAGGAATTCAGCCATCCGCATTGCGCGAGCTGAACGAAGCGATGATGCGTATCCTGTCCGGCTCGACCAGTGTGAAGCGGACGGCGATGGGCGGCATTCGCACCGTTGCCGAAATACTCAATTTCATCGGCACCGCCAACGAAACCTCGGTCGTCGATGCGATCCGCGAGTACGACCCTGACCTGGCCCAGAAGATTCTCGACGAAATGTTTGTTTTCGAAAACCTGATGGAAATCGACGATCGTTCCATCCAGCTCATTTTGCGTGAAGTTCAGTCCGACTCCCTAATCCTCGCGCTCAAGGGGGCATCCCCCGATCTCCGCGAGAAGATTTTCAAGAACATGTCGCAGCGGGCCGCAGAAATGCTGCGCGAAGACCTCGAGTCGAAGGGGCCTGTACGGCTATCCGAAGTCGAAGGGGAGCAGAAGGAAATCCTCAAGGTGGTACGTCGCCTGGCAGACGAGGGACAAATCGTCCTCGGTGGTGCTGGCGGCGAACAAATGGTCTAACTCAAGATGGCAGGCGTCATTCCCAAGGACAAGCTCGCGGGCTACCAGCGCTGGAACATCGGCTCGCTCGATGCAAAACCGGTGTCGCATCATACCCAGTCGCCAATCGACACGACCAGCCCCGCCCCCGCAGCTGCATCCTCCGCCGCTCCCAGCCAACCCGAAGGGCATGCCACGCAGAGCCTGACGAACGCCGAAGATGTTCAACGCATCCACGACGAAGCTCGCGCCACTGGCTACAGCCTCGGCTACCGCGAAGGACTTGAATCCGGTCAGCAGGCAATGGCGACAACCGTGGCCGAAACAACGGCACAATTTGCCGAGCTTCTTGGCAACCTGCAGATATCACTGGCTCATCTCGACCAACACGTCGCCGAACAAATACTCAGCCTCGCCCTTGAAGCGGCGGCACAAGTGCTTCGCGGCGCGATCAACACGCGCCCCGAACTGCTTTTGCCTGTCATTCGCGAGGCACTCGCTGCACTGCCGCTGCATCATGCCCATGTCGTTCTCCGACTGAATCCGGCCGACGCCACGGTGATTCGCGAACAGATCGGCGAACAACTCTCCCAAACCGGCGCCCAGATCATTGACGATCCTGAGATTTCGCCGGGAGGATGCATGCTTGTTGCCGGAGCAAGCGAGGTCGATGCCACCATCGAAACACGCTGGAAGCGTGTACTTGAGTCTATCGGTGTCACTCCTTCGGAATGGATGAACCGACCTTGATCGCGCTCCCCGACCACGTCGGGCGCTGGCAGCGTTTTCTCGAAGGCTGCGAGTTGTCTGCCGCTTCTGCCCAGCCTCTCTGGCCGGCGGGCCGTTTGACAAGGATAAACGGCCTCGTCATGGAGGCGTCGGGGCTGAAACTGCCGCTTGGCAGTTCATGCCATATTTTCCCGGCCAGCGGCGCGCCGGTCGAGGCCGAAGTGGTCGGTTTCGCCGGAGAAAAGCTCTATCTGATGCCCTCCGATGATGTCTTCGGACTAGCCCCGGGCGCTCGTGTCATCGCCTGCGATATCCCCAACCCGGCGCCCCGGGTCGACTTTCCTGTCAAGCACAAACGCCGGGCCATCGATCGTGCAAAACAGGGCCCGGTTGGCGACGAATTGCTTGGCCGGGTTCTCGACGGCGTTGGTCGCCCTCTCGATAGCAAGGGCCCGCTCAGATCAAACCTGACCCGCCCCCTGCAAAGCCGCCCGATCAATCCGATGACCCGGGCAGCGATCGAACACCCACTCGACGTCGGCATTCGTTCCATCAACGCATTGCTGACTGTTGGCCGAGGTCAGCGCATGGGGCTTTTCGCCGGGTCTGGCGTGGGCAAGTCAGTACTCCTCGGCATGATGGCTCGCTATACCGAGGCCGAAGTGATTGTTGTCGGACTTATCGGCGAACGCGGCCGGGAAGTGAAGGAGTTCATCGAGCAGATCCTTGGTGAAGAAGGCATGCGTCGGGCCGTGGTCGTCGCCGCACCGGCCGATACCGGACCGCTGATGCGACTGCAGGGCGCAGCATATGCAACGACCATCGCAGAGTATTTCCGTGACCAGGGAAAACAGGTTCTGCTCATCATGGACTCTCTGACCCGTTATGCCATGGCGCAACGGGAGATTGCCCTGGCCATTGGCGAACCGCCTGCAACCCGAGGCTATCCACCCTCGGTATTTGCCCGTTTGCCACAACTCGTCGAGCGGGCAGGTAATGGCCCGGAAGGTGGCGGCTCGATGACAGCCTTCTACACCGTTCTGGCCGAAGGCGATGACCAGCAGGATCCGATTGCCGATTCGGCTCGAGCCATTCTCGACGGTCACATCGTATTGTCCAGAACGCTGGCCGATGCAGGGCATTACCCGGCCATCGACATTGAGCAGTCGATCAGCCGCGCCATGGTCAATTTGATCGAACCAACACAACTCGATCAGATTCGTCGTTTCAAGGTGCTTTTCGCCCGCTACCAGCGCTCGCGCGACCTGATTTCGGTTGGCGCCTATTCGCCGGGCTCTGACCCGGTGCTGGATCAGGCAATAAACTTATATCCGCGGATGGAAGCCTTTCTTCAGCAGCAACTGACAGAGCAAGCCGATTTTACGAGCAGTGTCAGCGCCCTTTCCGCACTGTTCCCTTAAGCCATGGCAAACAAGTTCTCGTTGCAGCCCTTGCTGGAACTGATGCAAACCCGCTCAGACGAAGCCACGCGCCAACTTGGCCAGTTGATCGCCGCCGAGCAAAGTGCCCGCAGCCGCCTTCAGATGCTTGAAGATTATCGCGCTGACTACGCGATCAAATTGCGCGAGGCCTGCATGCAAGGGCTTACACCCATGGCACTCAGGAACTATCAGGACTTCCTCGCCCGCATCGATGAGGCAATCGGCCAGCAAACATTGGCCGTTCGCCATTCTGAGCAGAATACGGCGAGCGGTCAGGAACACTGGAAAGAACAGAACAAGCGCCTGAAAGCCATTGACACCCTCTCGCATCGACACGACGTGCGAGAAAAAGTGCTCGACAACAAGCAGCAGCAGAAAATCCAGGAAGAGCACTCGGCCCGCAAATACGCCGTACGCAACGAAGAAGAATCGGACTGATATCAGGCACATGCTTTGCTTACCTTGATAGCATCTCCATGCACCTCAAGGTCTGATCATGAGTATTCCGGCAATTTCCAGTTCGATCGCAGCCATCGGCGGAAAAACGGCCTTGCCCGGTCAGGGAGAAATACTCGCAGAGAACAGCTTGCCGCTGGACTTTGCAGCCCTTCTTGCCGCGCAGACTCCTTCGTCAGGGCAGCCCCCCCCGGCACTACTTGCAGGCGAGAGCGTCCTGGCAGGCCAACAGTCGGATACTGAACTGCTGAGAGAGATCATTGCCCAGACGAGCATGTCCATGGACAAACCCATGCTCCCAGTTGATGACAGGCCATTGCCGAGCACCACGGTCATTGATGGAAGTGCCGAGAATGTGCTGGCAGCACTATCCGCGAACCCCAACCTGCCTGCAACAACCATCACCGAGCCAGATCACAAGATAGAAGACAGCGAAAAAGAGCGAAAACTTGCAGCCAACTCCGACTCCATTCCGATGGACCCGGGCTTGGCAGCCCAGTACGTTGTACCCATGGCCACTCCGCCGGTTCAAAATCGCCCCCCTGAGAGTGTAAACCGCAACAAGCCAGACACTGCCCCTCATATGGCCAAGGCAGACGGCGTTGATTCCGCCGACAAGGATGGACGCCCGGCCTTGTCGGAACAGCGGAGCGCACTCCTTTCCGGCAACACACAGACTGCAACACCACCCGCTACACCAGCTGCCCAAAATACCGAATCGCGGATTCCACCACGTTCGGACACCGGGAATGCGGCAATTCTTGCCGGCGACTCGAATCCCGGCAACAGCGGCTCGACCCCAGCCTTCGCAACAGCACTGGCCGCGACCGGAGCGGCGAATGGCACAGCTGCGCCAACACCCCCGCCGACCATCACCAGCACCATCAATTCACCAACCTGGACTCAGGATTTTGGCTCCCGTGTCGTCTGGCTGGCAAAAAATGACCAGCAGGTTGCTCAGATCAACATCAACCCGCCGCAACTGGGCCCGATCCAAATCACCCTCTCGATCAACGGCGACCAGACCAGCGCCGCATTCGCCTCACCACATCCAGAAGTCCGCCAAGCCATTCAAGACTCCCTGCCCCAACTGCGTGAAATGTTCGCGAATGCCGGCATCAGCCTCGGCCAAGCCAATGTTGGCAGCCAATTGCCTTCGCAGAACCGCGAAACTCCTTTTCAGTTTGGCAATGAAGCCCGCTCTACCGGGGAAAACGCTATACTTTCGCCCGATAGTCACGCAAGCTCCAACCCGGCCGGAATACCAATTCAGCGGGGACGCGGTTTGGTAGACCTGTTCGCATAACCGGATCGTCATGATCGAGTAAAGAGGGAGAGACAATGGCCAAGGATGCCAAGCCAGCCGAAGAAGGGGCAGAAGCCCCTCCGAAAAAAAGCAAAAAACTGTTGATCATCATCCTTGCCGTCGTTCTTCTAGTGGTGCTGGGGGGAGGCGCTGCCTTCATGTTGCTCAAGAAGGGCGACCACGCCGAGGACGATGAGGAAACCGCTGAAGAAACGGCCAAGCCCGCCAAAAAGAAAGACAAGAAAAAAGACAAGGAAGCACATCCGGTCTTTATCAATCTCGATGCATTTACCGTCAATCTGGTCCCCGAAACCGGCGATCAGTATCTGCAGGTGGCACTCTCGCTTGAAGTCGAAGACGCGACGGCCGAGCCGGACATCAAAACCAAGATGCCAAAGATTCGCAATAATCTGACACTCTTGCTGTCGTCGAAAAAAGCCTCCGAACTGCTGCCCAAGGAAGGCAAGGAAAAACTGGCGGAAGCCCTCAAAGACGAGATCAATTCCGTCATTGAGCCCCCGGTCAAGAACAAGAAAGGTGTAACTGAAGCCGCAGAGGGTCCGGTCAAGGCCGTCCTGTTCACCTCATTTATTATTCAGTAAGGATCCATGGCGGGAGATTTTCTATCCCAGGACGAGGTTGACGCCCTACTCAAGGGCGTCACCGGTGAAACCGACGAACCCGAAGACAGCGAAGGGGAAGGCGGGGGGATACGTTCGTACAATCTCGGCACCCAAGAGCGAATCGTCCGGGGCCGGATGCCGACGCTGGAATTGGTCAACGAGCGCTTTGCCCGCTATCTGCGTATCGGCCTGTTCAACTACATGCATCGCAACGCGGAAATCTCGGTTGGCCCGATCCGCGTACAGAAATACAGCGAGTTCATCCGCAACCTGGTCGTCCCTACCAACCTGAATCTGGTCATTGCCAAGCCTTTGCGCGGCACCGCTTTATTCGTTTTCGATCCGAATCTGGTCTTTCTGGTCGTAGACAACATGTTCGGCGGTGACGGCCGTTTTCACACCCGCGTTGAAGGGCGTGATTTCACGGCCACCGAACAGCGCATCATCCAGGGTTTGCTGAACGTTGTATTCACCGAGTACAGCAAATCTTGGAAGCCGGTGTACGACATCAATTTCGAGTACATTCGCTCGGAGATGAACTCGCAGTTCGCCAATATCGCAACGCCGTCCGAAATCGTTGTTTCAACGACATTCACACTGGAGTTCGGTGGCGCGACAGCAGACATGCACATCTGCTTCCCGTACTCGATGCTTGAGCCGATCCGCGACCTGCTCTACAGCACAATGCAAAGTGACCAGCTATCGACCGACAAGCGCTGGATCGGCACACTGCGCAAGCAGTTGCAGGGGGCAGAAGTGGAAATCGTCGCGCATCTGGGCACCGGAAAAATATCGCTGCGCGAAATTCTGAATCTCAAGGAGGGCGACGTTATTCCGCTGAACCTGTTGCCGCGAATAGAGGCTCTGGTGGATAACGTGCCCTTGATGGAATGTTCCTATGGCCAGCAAAATGGCCAATACGCACTTAAAGTCGAGCGATTCATCGCTGCTTCGCCCGACGCACCGCCCGGGGAACCGGTGATGGGAGAGAAAAATGGCTGACGATATCGAAAATATGGAAACCCCGGCCGAAGATGCCGGACAGATCAGTGAAGACGACTGGGCTGCCGCCATGGCGGAACAGGTCGTTAGCGATGGCGCTGCGGCGACTGTCCAACCGGCCGACATCTTCCCGTCATTCTCCGCGCCAGTGGGTCAGGGCGGGATCATGAACGAACTCGACATGATTCTCGACATTCCTGTCCAGATAACAGTCGAGCTTGGCCGGACCAAGATCACCATCAAGAACCTGCTGCAACTGGCCCACGGTTCCGTCGTCGAACTCGACGCGATGGCTGGCGAGCCGATGGACGTTTTAGTCAATGGCACGCTCATCGCACAAGGGGAAGTGGTCGTGGTGAACGACAAATTCGGTATCCGCCTGACTGACATCATCACGCCCTCGGAGCGGATGCGAAAGCTCAACCGCTGATGCGGTGGTCTGCGCCGCAGACCACCACCTTTCAATTTTGGGCAAAATTTCCGGTTGACCGTAGCAAAGTCAATTTTCAGGTTTGGGTTTAAGATAGCGCCCTAACCTACTTTGAACGCGACCCCCGACTTGCTGCGCCTTCTCTTTCCACTGCTGCTGCCTATCACCGCGTGGGGTAGCGACGCCGCCAGCCCCGGCATTCCAGCCGGCACCTACCTGCAGGCGACCTTGGCCCTGCTCCTCATCCTCGGACTGCTTTTCGGCACTGCCTGGCTGGCCCGCAAGCTGTCCGGAGGCAAAGGTTTTGGCCTGGGCGGCATGAAAATTATCGGTGGCGTTGCGCTGGGTCCGCGTGAGCGCATTGTGCTGGTCGAGGTCGGTGACAGCTGGCTGGTCATCGGCATCGTCCCCGGACAGATTCGTACGCTGCATCAACTTCCCAAGGGAAGCAGCATGGACGCCGAGGCCTCCGCCGGCCCGGCTGAAGCGCCTTTTGTCCAGTGGCTCAAGTCGATCAAGGAACGCCAGAACAATGCTTAGGCGACTCATACTCGGGTTCGGCCTGCTGCTCCCCCCGATCATGGCCCTGGCCCAGACTGCTGGCGGACTCCCATCAGTCACCAGCACGCCAACCGGCGGTGGAGGCACCACCTACAGCCTGACCATTCAGACGCTGCTCTTCCTCACGGCGCTGACTTTCCTGCCCGCCGCCATCCTGATGATGACGAGTTTTACCCGCATCATCATTGTGCTTTCCCTGCTCCGCCATGCCATGGGCACGCAAACCTCGCCCCCCAACCAGATTCTGGTCGGCCTGGCGCTGTTCCTGACCTTTTTCATCATGTCGCCGACCCTCGACCAGGTCTATACCGACGCCTATCTGCCGCTCTCGGAGAACAAGATCAACATCGCCCAGGCCGGCGAACGGGCGGCAGTTCCGATGCGCAGCTTCATGCTGCGCCAGACCCGGGAAGCCGACATCGCCATGCTGGCGAGTGTCGCCAAGGTAGATAAAATCGAAAAGCCTGACGACATCCCCCTGCGCGTCCTGATTCCTGCCTTCGTCATCAGCGAGTTGAAAACAGCGTTCCAGATCGGCTTCATCATATTCATCCCCTTCTTGATCATCGACATGGTGGTGGCCAGCCTGCTGATGTCAATGGGCATGATGATGATGTCACCAGTCATGGTTGCCCTGCCCTTCAAGCTGATGCTCTTCGTCCTGGTCGATGGCTGGCATCTGGTCATCGGCTCGCTGGTCAAAAGCTTCAACCCATGACCCCGGGCGTCGTCATGGAAATCGGCCGCCAGGCCATTGAAGTCACGCTGGTCATGGCGGCGCCGATGTTGCTTTCGGCCTTGATTGTCGGTTTGATCGTCAGCATCTTTCAAGCAGCGACCCAGCTCAACGAAGCGACTCTGCAGTTCGTTCCGAAACTGGTCGTCATGTTCATGGTCCTGATCCTCGTCGGTCCCTGGATGCTGGAATACATGATTGACTATATCCAGCGTCTGTTCGAGAGCATTCCGCAGCTGATCGGCTGACCATGCTCAGCATAACCACGGCACAACTCGACGCCTGGATTGTTGCCTTTGCCTATCCACTGACCCGCATTCTGGCGTTTATCGCCACCTCTCCGCTCTGGGGATCGGCAGGGATTCCCCGACGGACACGACTCATTCTCGGCCTTGGTATCGCCATAGCCATCGCCCCGGCCCTGCCGGCGATGCCAACAGTCGCCCCCGGCTCGCTGGCTGGCCTCTGGATACTGGCGCAGCAAATGCTGATTGGTATCGGTATGGGCTTCGCTGCCCGCATTGTCTTCGCTGCCGTTGATGTAGCCGGCGAATTCATTGGCGCCCAGATGGGCCTTGGCTTCGCAACTGCCTACGACCCTTTGAGCTCCTCGCAAACGCCAGTGATCGGCGAGTTTATTGGCCTCATCAGTTTCCTGCTGTTTCTCTCACTAAACGGCCATCTGATGTATGTCGCCACCCTGGCGCAAAGCTTTTATGCCATACCGGTCAGCGCGACGCCGATAGCAGCGGCAAGCTGGCTTAATCTGGTCGAACTCGGGTCAAAAATGTTTTCGGTCGGGGTCTTGCTCTCGCTCCCCGTGGTTGTCGCACTGATGATCACCAACATTGCGCTGGCAGTCCTCACCCGGGCCGCACCTCAGTTGAATATTTTTGCGCTGGGCTTCCCGCTCACCATGATCGGCGGCTTCATCGCGCTGGCCGTCAGCATGAACTATCTGGCCACCCCGTTGCAGGCGCTCTACGAATACGCACTCAGTGCAACCTTGGGTTTCGCCGTTCCCGCCAATCAGTAGCGCTCATTCATTTTGTACGAATCAGCATCCTGACGCTGCACTAGGCGCACCGTTCCCTCCGCCATGCGCCGTGCGCCAATGGTTTGGGAGTCGATACCCTCGGTGTATTCGAGAATCTGATAGCTGGAAAAACCATTTTCGTACTGCAACTGGCTGGCGCGCCGCTTGAGTATCTGCACCGATTCGCCGGCCCCACCTGTATGGTAGCGCTTCATCTTCATGGAGAAGCGGTAGACATCCGGCGACAGCCTGGACTCCTCAATCTCCCAGTTGGGTGCCAGCGGATCATAGACCAGATAGATCGCCGCGCCGACCACGGCAGCCGTGGCCAGCGACGACAGACTAATTCCCGTCTTGGCCGTGAGCTGAATGGTCTCATTCGGAATCAGGGGCGTCCCCCCGCAACCGGCCAGACAAGCGGAGGCAATCAGTGCGGCGCCAATTTTTTTCATAGGTAGTTGAACAGCGACATCTGGCTGACCTGCTTGAAGGAGAGCTGAGCTGCTTCAAGAACCATTTTCTGATTGGCCAAGTCGGAAATGGCCTTAGTGTAATCAAGCTCCTGGAGGTTCTTCAGGTCAGTCTGATATTGCAGATCACGATCAGCACCGGCGTTACTCAAATTTTCCAGCTCAAGCTGCCGGGCACCAACAGAGGCCTGCTCTGTGAGTAGATGACTATGCGCCTGCTCAAGATTTTGGCGAATCAGAGTGATCTGATTCTTGAACGCTGCCTTGGTCGCAGGAGTACTGCCCACGTTAGCATTCAGCGCCTTGATCATGCTGTCCAAGGTCGTAAAAATATCCTGATTGCTGGCCGGCTGAGCCGTAAAGGTGTCTCCTGCAGCCGGAGTGCCAGAAATATTGATTTTGATCTGCTGTGCCACCGGACCAACCAAAATATCCGAACCTGCGGTGTAAGCCTGGCCGGTCAGATACGGTATAGCTGACCCATTGGCGTATACGTCATACACACCAGGTGCTGTAAAAGTAAGTTGATAGGTGCCACCGTCATAGCCGGAAATAGTTGAAGATGCCCCAAGAACGCCAGTTCCTGTATTGGCAACTCCTGCACTAGCCATGAACTGACCGTTCCCCTGGGGAATGCGCACAAACACATCGCTTCCAGATGCGGAAACATCCATCAAACGCCCTGTTTCAACCTGCAATTGACGATTCCCGTCATCGCCATGATAGGTTGTGATTCTGCTTCCCGGAGCCCCGGAGACCCCGAATGCCTCTGTCTCGCCGCGGAATCCGGAGAAAAGATACTGTCCCAGCCCATCCGTGCTATTTGCCAGGCCCAGCAATTCACTGAAGTTCTCGCTGATATCAAATGCAATTGCCTGACGTGAAGTGTCGCTGATATCCGGATTGTCCGCCTCAGCGGCCCTGACCATCACGTTCGAGATTAGATCGCTGGCACTTCTGAGTGTGCTTTCCAGACTCGTCAATTGACTGGCTGCATTTCCCTGATTGTCCATAAACTGGGAATTGATTGACTGTCGCTGACTGACCTCCAGCGCCTGCGCGGCTGCAACTGGATCATCAGAGGGAGTCAGGATACGACGCCCGGTCGACATCTGATTTTGCAGTTTGTACAAATTCGTCTGCAGTTGCAGCATGTTCTGGGTGCCAGTATCAAACATCATCGAGGTGCTTATACGCATGATGCGATTCCTTAGTTGGAGATGCCGAGAAGCGTATCAAACAGCTTCGAAGCAATATCGAGCGATCTGGCCGAGGCTTGATAGGCCTGCTGATAGCGAATAAGGTTGGCAGCTTCCTCGTCAAGGTTAACGCCGGATACCGCCGAGCGAGCCAACTCGTTCTGCTTGAGGAGGGCCTGCTGCGCCTCTCCGCTAACCTTAACCTGGCGAGTCACCGAACCCACGCCACTGACCAGGCTTGAGTAACTTCCCTGATATGTCGCTCGGCCACCTTCCATCGTATTTTGTGTCTGCAACGCGGCCAGTTTGACGGCATTTCGACTATCGGAGACGCCGCTGGCATTCGTATTGATGCTAAAGGTGTCACCGTTAGCCGGAGTTCCGGAAATATCGACCGAAATCCCATTGTAGGTAACACGCGCCAGTTCCGATCCGGCATTCAATCGGTTGATCGAACCAACAGCAATGGCCAATGTGGTTCCGTCAGCATAAGTCGCGCTCACAGTTCCAGTTGCAGGTAACCCGAAGGTAAATGCCCCGCTACCCTGACTGTATGTGAACCCGGCAGGGAGGTTTGCCAACGAGTACCCCGGACTGACAGTTCCCTGGCTGACCTGCAACGAGCCCGTATTTCCGGACCCCAGCATAGTCACGCTTGGCGCTGCGGCAGCAATCCGCTTTACATCGGCGGCTATCGCCGAATTCACCTGAAAGTTTCTCGCCGCGTCGCGAGTTGGCTCGATCCGGTAATCGACGCCAACCGTCGGCGCACTCCCGCCAATCGAAAAACCCTCGCCAGCAATCAGGACATTCAAATCAGCTACACTCGCTGCGGCCCCGGTAGCGGGGAACACCACGCCATCGGACAGTCGCGTTAGCGTCATGCTGGTCGCCGAAGTAGCGGTGAGCACATAGTCGCTACCAGTCAGACTGGTTTTGAAGTTCCCGGTCGCCGGATCACCGGTTGGGGCCAGAAAACTGGCGGTTACGGAACTTGCACCACTTGCACTGGCAAGCACTTTGGGCTGCGAGAGTTCAAAGAAATTCGCCTGAAAGCCTGCGGTTGCAGAGGTTTGGTTCAGACCATCCAGATCCTGCCCCAATGCGTGCTGGGCATTAAAGGTCAATGCCATTGAAGCAGCAATCTGCCCAAGCGTATTTGTCGCATCATCCAGCGAATTGTTGCGGAACTTCATCAAGCCACCGAGGGCACCGCCTTCAATCAGGGATTCCGACAACTCCTGGATAGCCCCCGACTGGCCCCGCAAGCCAACGACGATCCGTTCGGGATCGGAGCTTGAAGTTATGGGGACCAGCTTGTTGACGACGGAACCAACCACCAGTTGCTGGCCGTTCCCGACAAAAACGTTGAAGTTACCAATCGAGTCCTCAACGGTTGTCACACGAACATGTTTGTTCAGGTCCGCAACCAGTTGATCACGCAGATCGAGCAAATCATTGGGCGACTGGTTGGTCGCCGCTTCTGCACGGGTGATCTGATCATTCACATCGGCAAGCTGTTGAGCATAAACATTAATCAGCTCTATTTCACCGCTGATTTCACCATTGACGCTATCGTAAAGCTCGCCTAGACGGGTAGACATTGAGTTGAATCGTCCAGCCAAGGCCTCTGCCGATGACAGCATGCTCTGGCGTGCCGAGACGAGTGACGGGTTGGCTGCCACTTGTTGCACACCGGTAAAGAATTCCTGCATGGCAGGCGCCAAACCGGAACTCGGGTCACCCAGCATATTGTCAATCTGGCTCAGTTTGGCTAACTGGGTCGCCGATTCCGACGCCGCAGCCTGGGAAGCAAACGTCTGAGCAGTCAGATATTTATCGTAGGAGCGACGAACGGTATCAACAGTAGTACCGCTACCAAAGTAACCAGACCCCGTCAGCCGCGGGATGCCGGCAGATTGCTGGATATATTGACGGCTGTAGCCAGGGGTATTGGCATTGGCGATGTTGTGCTGAGTCGCCTCCAGCCCCAGTTGCGCCGCATGGATCCCGGTAATCCCGATTGATAGCATTCCGCTGCTCATGGCAATTCCTTTACTCTACTGCTTTGTTAACGGCCCCGATCCCGGAATATTGAGGGCGGATCAACCGATAAGTGCTTGGCGCAGTGTCGGGCCATTGATGATGCGCGAAAGCTTGTCGGCGTACATCGGATCAGTGGCATACCCTGCTTGTTGTAAACGTCGAGCAAACTCTGTGCCATCCTGAGACCCAATCACGCCGGTATAGCGCGGGCTATTGCGAAGCAAATTGGCATAGTCACGAAAGCATTCTTCGTAGGATGCGTAGGCGCGGAAACGTTCGGTTACCTTGGTGGGCTGGCCATCGACATACTCGGTCGTAGCAGCTTCTACGGTATCGCCCGTCCAGCCTTTTCCAGCCTTGATGCCAAACAGGTTGAAACTATTGCTCCCGTCCGCTTTTCGAATTTCGCCCCGCCCCCAACCGCTCTCGAGCGCTGAATGGCCAATTAAAAAAACGGGCGGAATTCCGGTTGACCGTGACGCTTCAACCGCATGCGGCCAGACACGATTGACGAACTCGCGCGACGAAGCTGGCGCCTCCTGGCTGACTGTTGGTGTCACCGAGTCATGCGCGCCATACGAAGCAGAGGTTGGCAGGCCACTCATTACGGGTCTGTGTTGCAGGTGACTGACATCGGAAACGGCAAGCGGCAAATCCTTGGCGGCAGCAGTTGCCGGTGCCATCAACTCCTCCTGCCCCTTGGGGGTTGCCAGGTGCTGCCCCAACTGCTGTTCGATCAGCCGGGCAAACCCGACACCACCACGGCTCGACGCCATGTTCTGCGCCATCTGTTGATCCAGCATACCGGTATAGAAACGCGACTGATCGCTATTGAGCAGCCCATCCTGCGGTGTCGCATCGCGCATGCTCTTCATGACCATTTGCAGGAAGAGCGCCTCGAACTGCTGCGCTGCAGCCTTCAGACCTTGCTTCGGATCCTTCTGAAACTGGCTGCGCAAATCTTGCGAGCCTTGGACATCGAAGGCTGCGCGGTTAGGCGTATTCTGGATTTTCATCGAGCCGGTCGTCGACTAGATAACTTCGAGTTCAGCGCGCAAAGCTCCAGCTGCCTTCATGGCCTGAAGGATAGCAAGAAGATCAAGTGGATTGGCGCCGAGGGCATTGAGCGCTCTGACCACTTCAGCCAGATTAGCCCCCGCCTTGACGTTAACCAGACTGCCGTTTGCCTGCTTGACCTGAATGTCGGCCGGCTGCCCGGTCGCCTGGTTGCCAGCATCTACGACCACCGAAAGACTGCCATGCGCCACAGCACACGGGTCAAGTGTAACTTTCTGATTCATAACTACTGAGCCCGTCCGTGGATTGATGACCACCAGCGCACTCCCGATAGCCGGCTTAACATCCAAATCCTCAAGGCGCCCCAGGAAGGCAACGCGTTGATCGATATCGTCCGGAGCGCGCACGGCAATTCGCCGCCCATCAACAGCACGAGCCGTCCCCGGCGAAATCGCCCGGTTGATTGCTTCAACCATATTTTGTACGGTTCCGAAATCGGAGCTTCCCAGTTCGTAATAGATGAAGCCGCCCTGGCCTACCGATGTCGGGACATCTCGCTCAATCGTCGCGCCAGCCGGTACTCTTCCCGCCGAAAGGTGGTTGACCGCAATCTTCGATCCACCCGACGAAGCTCCGACACCGCCAACCAGAACGTTGCCCTGAGCGACGGCGTAGACCTGTCCATCGCCCCCTTTCAGCTGGGTCATCAGCAGGGTGCCGCCACGCAGGCTTTTCGCGTTGCCAATCGATGAGACGGTGATATCGATCGCCTGTCCGGGCTTGGAGAATGGCGGCATAACCGCTGTAACCATGACAGCGGCAACGTTTTTCAACTGGAGCTTGGTCGCCTGTTCTGTCGTCAGATTGACGCCAAGCTGGGACAGCATGTTGCCGATTGCCTGGGTCGTAAACGGTGTTTGTGTTGTTTGGTCACCGGTATTGTCCAGCCCGACGACGATGCCATAGCCAATCAATTGGTTATTGCGCACTCCTTGAATCGATGCAAGATCCTTGATGCGCTCGGCGAAGGCTGGCTGGCCGCAAAGCGGCAGAAGACAAGCGGCCACTATTGCCGCCTGCCGGTACCAATTGCCGCAAAGTGTCTTCATGATCTGTCTCCACCTGAATATTCCCTAGAATGGCAGAACATTAAGGAAGAATCGTGCCATCCAACCCATGATCTGACCATCACTGATCTGGCCGGCTGATTTGTACTCAATTCGCGCATCAGCCACTTTGGAGGATTCGATCGTATTGGAAAAATCAACGAAGCTCGGATTAATCACACCGGAAATACGGACAAACTCCTGCTCCTCTCCGATCGCCAGTTGTTTTTCCCCTGAAACCAGCAGGTTACCGTTTGGCATGACATCAATAACAGTGACTGTAATATTGCCGTTAAACACATTGTTGTTCGCAGCAGAGCCTTTGCCGCTAAACGCTGTAGAGCTCGTGGCCCCCAAGTCCATGCCCAGCAAGCCCTTGCCCGGCAAACCGGAAAGCGCACTGACCGAAGCCTTTTGCGTGTTCGACTTGTCCAGCTTGTTCGCGTTGGCAGCCGATGCTGTTGTACTTTCGGAAATCTTGATCGTGATCGTATCGCCAACATAGCGCGCCCGACGATCTTCAAACAACGGACGACTGTAGGCTGCCTGATAGATCGCACCGTTTGTAGCCGGAGACTCCATGCGCGGCGCCGGGCGAGCCGACATCGGTTGGTGCACATTGGTCGGCGGCGTTGTCGCGCAAGCACTTGTGAATACAACAGCCAGCAATGACAGACGTTTCATGATTTCACCTCATAACTGGGTCAGACGTCCCAGCATTGCATCGGAGACCGAGACCACCTTCGAATTCAGTTCGTAGGCGCGTTGGGTCTGGATCATCGTGACAAGCTCTTCGGCAACGTTGACGTTGGAGGTTTCTACGTACCCCTGATTGGTCACCCCGGCGCCA
The DNA here is from genome assembly GCF_049652925.1 of Azonexus sp. Taxonomy (GTDB): domain Bacteria; phylum Pseudomonadota; class Gammaproteobacteria; order Burkholderiales; family Rhodocyclaceae; genus Azonexus. The sequence continues at coordinate 47,860 of NZ_JBASFI010000028.1, read as the reverse complement.
TTGGTTCCCGGCGTATTGGGCGTTGGCGTTCCGCTTGCCGCAGTCTCCAGGAACAGGTTCTGGCCGATCGCCTGCAAGCCGCCATTGTTGACGAAAGTCGCCAATTGAATCGAGCCGATCTGCGTCGCAGCTGCCGTTCCGGGCTGCGTGACGGTCACCGTCCCATCAGTACCGATCGAGACTGAGAGCGCATTCGCAGGAATCGTGATGTTAGGTTGCAACGGGTAACCGTCGGCAGTAACGATCTGGCCCTGATTGTCTTTCTGGAGTGAACCGTCTCTCGTATAGCCGGTCGTTCCATCCGGCAGAAGAATCTGGAAGAAGCCGCTGCCTTGAACCGCCACATCCAGCGTGTTGTCCGTTTTCTGGAGATTGCCTTGGGTGTATAGGCGCGCCGTTGCCACCGGTCGAGCCCCTGCCCCCAATTGCAGTCCGGTTGGAATCTGCGATTGCTGTGACGATTGTGCGCCAGGCTGACGCAGATTCTGATACAGCAGATCCTCGAAGACCGCACGGGATCGCTTGAAGCCATTCGTTCCGACGTTGGCCAGATTGTTGGCAATAACATCGAGCTGGGTTTGCTGAGCATCGAGTCCGGTTCGGGCAATCCAAAGGGAACGGATCATGACTAAGTCCTATCAGGAATTCAACGAAAGCAACTGGTCGGCACGCTGGGCGTTGGTATCAGCGGTTTGCAGCATCTTGATCTGCATTTCGAACTGGCGTGAGAGGCTGATCAAGTTGACCATTGCATCTGTCACATTGACGTTGCTGCCCTCCAGCGCGCCCGAGGCAACACGAACCGTTGCATCTGCTTCCGCAGGCTGGCCGCTGCGCAGACGAAACAGGCCGTCGGCACCACGCACAAGATCAGCCTCAGGAGGATTAACCAGCTTCAAACGTCCGATTGCGTTGGCATTGTTCGGCGTACCAAAACTGGGCACAACGGAAACCGTTCCATCGGGGGCAATTTCAATATTGTTGTCGGGCGGCACGTTGATCGGACCACCATCGCCGACCACCGGGTAACCACTCTTGGTCTGCAGCAGCCCAGCCACATCGACATCCAGACTACCGGCGCGGGTATAGGCCTCGCTGCCATCCGGCAGCTGTACGGCAAGCCAGCCACGCCCCTGAACCGAAACATCCAGATTGCGGCCGGTAAACATCACCGGGCCTTCGCTGAACACGTCGCTCACGGATGCGTCGACCACGAACGCCCGCGTCGGCATGGCATCGCTCAGAATCGGCACCGCCCGAAAGCGGTGCTCCTGCGCCTTGAAGCCAACGGTGCTGGCATTGGCGAGGTTGTTGGCAGTGCCGGCCTGCTGCATGAAGACATGCTTGGCGCCGGTCATGGCGGTATAAATCAGGCGATCCACGGTGAACTCGAAAAAAAGTCAAAAATCGAAATTAGCGGATATTCACGAGCGTCTGGAGAATCTGGTCCTGCGTCTTGATCGACTGCGCACTCGCCTGATAATTGCGCTGCTGAACGATCAGGTTGACCAGTTCCGCAGTCAGGTCGACGTTCGATTCTTCGACAGCCGATGCTTGCAGCACTCCGAAAATACCGGTATTCGGATTCCCCGGCGTCGGCTGACCGGAATCGGCTGTTTCCGACCACTGGTTGTTACCGATTGAGGAAAGGCCATTCGGATTGCGGAAGTTGAACAGAGCCACCTGACCAATGTCGCGCGTCTGCCCGTTATCGTAACGAGCCTGGACGATACCGTCCTTCGAAACACTGACCCCGGCCAGATTGCCCGGAGCAAAGCCGTTCTGCGTCAGGTCGTTGACTGCGAACGGGCTGCCGAACTGGGTCATGTTCGAGACGTTAACATCAAACGACAAGGGCGAAACCGCACCAGTAGTTACGGCATAGCTCTTGGTAAGAGTACCCGACGAAGTCAGAACACCTGACGAGTTAAAAGTTACCGTACCCGCCGCCTCTGCTGCAGTTGGCGCCACACCGTCCATACGGGTGTACAACGTCCACTCGTTTGGTGTTGCTGTCTTGAGGAAATAGTAGGACAAGGTATGCGGATTACCCAGCGAGTCATACACCGTCATTGCCGTTGAACTATTGTAGGTATCCGGATCAGTCGGATCGAACGGCGTCTGAGCCGGAACCGTCTGACGAGAATCCAGATTGGCTGTCACAGCGGCAGTACTGGTCGGATTCGGTGTGCCAGTGACGAAATCAACTTTGAGTTGATCGGTCGGCGGTTGCTGCGGAATGCTGCCGGTCGAGTCGGCGAGCACACCAAGTAGCTTGCGGTTCTGGTCATTGATGATGAAGCCATCCTTATCCAGATGGAACTGACCATTACGCGAATAACTTACCGAGCCGTTCTGGGTCAGTCCAAAAAAACCAGTTCCGTTGATGGCAATATCCAGAGGGTTGTTAGTCGCGGTAATGTTGCCCTGCGTATATTGCTGCAGGACCCCACTCAACGTGCTACCAATACCAATTTGCGAACCACCGCCCCCTTGCAAGGAAGCACCATATACGTCGGCAAAGTGGGTAGCCGAGGACTTGAAGCCTACAGTCGATGCGTTGGCAATGTTGTTACCGGCAACGTCCAGCGCCTTGGAAGAGGAAGCCAGACCGCTCAAACCTTGTTGGAATGCCATGATGTACTCCTTGACTCAATCTTAGTAAATCTGTTCGACGGAACTGAAATCGACTAGCCCCGTTCCGGGAATTTCCAGCTGAAAGCCGTTCTGTCCCCTTACAAGAGCAGATACCGTGCCAACCTCCAGCGCCGTCGCCGTCACCTTGTTTGCCCCTTGGGTGGCCTGCACGGAGAACTGGTAAGTTCCATTCGCCAAGCGTGTTCCATCGGCATTGTTGCCGTCCCAAATAAAGTCAATTACGCCTGCCTTTTGGGCACCAAGATCCTCCTGAGCCACCTTCACGCCATTAGCGTCGCTAATAATGATGCTGACCTTGTCCGCATCGCCATCCAGTTTGACCCCGCCCAGCGCACCGTTATCACCCAACGGGAGAGAATTGCCGGCGGCAAGGACATTTTTGCCGACCATGGACGAAGATTGCATGGCCAACGTCTCGCTATATGAAGTCAAAAGCTTTTCCAGCGTAGTGTTAAGACTATCGATTCCTTTGACTGTATTGATTTGAGCCAGTTGGCTAGTCAGTTCAGCGTTATCCATCGGGTTCAATGGATCCTGATTCTGCATCTGGGTCACCAGCAGTGTCATAAACCGGTCGCTCAACTGATCCGCCGCGCTGGTCGTCGAGGTCGAACTTTCGGAAAGTTGCTGTAAAACCGAGTTGACCGTGGAACTACTAGTAACGCTACTCATGACTCATCTCCTTATTGACCGATCTGCAGCGTGCGCAGCATCATGGTTTTTGCGGTATTCATAACCTCGACATTCGTCTGATAGGAGCGCGAGGCGGAAATCATGTTGGTCATTTCCTCAACGACATTAACGTTCGGGAAAGCGACATAACCCTTTTCATCGGCGGCTGGATTTTTGGGGTCGTACACCACGCGCGGCGGCGATGCATCATCAACGACTTGACGTACGCGTACCCCCTTCGAAATATCTCCGGCGCCACCTATTGGCGTGGCCTCAAACACCACCTGCTTGGCTCTGTAGGGCAGCCCGTCCGACGACACAATGCTGTCCGCATTAGCCAGATTGGAGGCAACCGCGTTGAGGCGCATCGACTGCGCCGTCATGGCGCTTGACGACACCTGAAAAACATTAAACAAACTCATTCAGCCTCTCCTTAGCCTTGACTGGACGCCATTGCACTACGCAGCCCTTGGAACTTGTTGCTGATCATCTGGGTAAGAATCTGATACTGGAGGGCGTTGTCTGTAATCTGGGCGCGCTCGACATCCATATCGACCGTGTTGCCATCAACAGCCGACTGTGTCTCTGTGCGATATTGCAATGTTCCAGAGCCGCTCATACCACTTCCCTGCTGATGCGCACGGGAAGTCACTGCCATGCTCAATGCCCCAACGTCGGCACGACCAGCCAATGCGTTCTGCATGGCTGACTTGAAATCAATATCGCGAGCCTTGAAATTCGGTGTATCCGCATTGGCAATGTTCGATGCCAGCACCTGATGGCGCTGGGTGCGCAAGTCAAGCGCTTTGCTAAGAACCGAAAAGTTTTGGGCTATATTCGACATCGTCAACTCCAACAATCGTTGGCTAACAAAAGCACACTTTGTGCCACAGCAAAATTAACAGGCCGTAGCTGTCTCAATAAGGCAAAATGTGCACATGCATATGCGTCTTCTTGCCCTGCCTTGTTTGCTAGCCCAATGCCTGGTCGCCCTTGCAGCAGACTCTGCAACGATTCTAGACACTGCGGAACAGCATATTCGCCTGCAAACGAAAAATCTGGCCGGCAAAACCACTATCACAATGGGACAATTTGATGCCAGCAGACTCTCGCCCTGCTCTGCGCTCGAGGCATTTACACCACAAGGCAGCAAAATCATTGGACGAACACACGTTGGTGTCCGTTGCTTGTCGCCAAATAGCTGGACGGTTCTAGTGCCGGCTCAAATTGCCGTGGCCGGCAACTATGTCACGACCAGCCGACCACTAATTGCCGGTCAAGTGATCAAGGAGTCCGATTTGGTCACACTCAGTGGAGATGTCTCCCATTTACCCGCTGGCGTCGCCAGCGACCCCTCTGGCGTAATCGGAAAGACCGTCCGCAACTCACTCGGTGCAGGCCAGACAATACGCTTCGACCAGTTAGTAGCCCCGATAGTCATCCGCCAAGGCCAAACCGTACGGGTAATTTCGAAAGGCAGTGGTTTCTCTGTCAGCGCTGAAGGCAAAGCAATCAACAACGCGGCCATTGGCCAGCCCGCGCAGATTCGCATGAACTCAGGCCAGACAATAACAGGCACTGCCCGAGCAGACAGCTCCGTAGAAATCGAATTTTGAGCTAAAGTTTCACCATTGGCGGCCGATATACCGTTTAAGATCAAAAAGCATTGCGAGCCACATCATGAAAATTGACAGCAAATACAACCTTGGCGCGACGCCGGTCACACCACGTCCAGTCACACGCTCACCGCAAGAGACCGCATCAACGGCGGAGTCTGTGAGTCTGAGCCAGCTCGCAGGCGCCTTGCAAGGCGCCGAGAAACCGCCGGTTAATGCAGCGCGCATTCAGGAAATCAAGGAAGCCATCTCCCAAGGCCGCTTCAAGATTAATCCGGAAGCAATAGCAGATGGACTAATCCAATCCACCCGCGACCTGCTCGACTCTCAGCGCAAGGCTTGATGAGCGCCGTCGCCGCTCTGTTAAAGCGGGAAACCGATCTGGTCGCCCGTTTCCGCGACACGCTCCTCCGCGAGCAGGATATTCTGCGCTCCGGAAGCTCAGATGGTTTGGCTGAAGTAAATATCGAAAAGCTGTCGCTGGTCGAACACCTTAACCAAGCAGGCGCCGAACGTGCGCGCACCCTTTCATCCGGTAGCGCGCCCATAATCGACATGCAAGCATGGCTTTCTGCGCACCCTCTGGAAAAAGAATCGGCTGCACTTTGGGAGGGCATGCTGAAAATTGCGCGGGAAGCCCGTGGGATAAACGAGCTAAATGGGAAGCTGATTAGTGTTCTGCAGCAGAAAACCGGCGAAGCGCTCTCCATCCTGACACACACCCAAGCAGACCAGTCTTTGTATAGCAGCAGCGGCCAGGCCGCTATGAGTACAGGTAGTCGAATCATCGACTCAGCTTGAGCTCTAAATTAAAGCAGATCAGCGACCAATTGCCTTTGGCGCTTCGTTAATCTCAGTAGGCTCTTCCGGGCGATTTGAGTCAATCATGACGCTGACACGGCGATTTCTGGCCCGTCCTTCCGGAGTCGTATTGGTCTCGACTGGCCTAGTATCACCATAGCCAATTGCCGTAAGTCGCTCGGCACCCACCCCCCCATCGTTAAACAGCCGGAGCACCGTTGTAGCTCGCATGGCTGACAATTCCCAATTGGATGGGAATTGAGGCGTAGCTATCGGCACATTATCAGTATGCCCCTCAATTGTGATCGGATAATCCGTATCGGCGAGCACCTGCGCGATAACACCCATGGCGCTAATTGATGCTGGCTGCAGACGCGCCTGCCCTGCTGAAAACAGAACGCTGTCATTTATCTCGATAGTGACGCCACGACTCGTCTCCAAGAGGCGAACCTTGCCTGCTGCGACAAGCGGCTGCAGCGCCTCCATGATGCTGCCTGCCACATTCTTCATTTTTTGCCGTTGCTCGGCCTTTTTGGCCTCAACCTTGACCGTCTCCGGCGCCTTGTCAACTTTGATGACCGGCCGCGGCAACATGGGGAGCGCCCCCTGAATGACCGCTACAGGCTGCCCACCCGGCTCGCCTGTTTTGTTATTGAAGGCATTGGTCAGTGAGTTGGACAGTACCTTGTATTTCCCTTCGTTTACGGACGACACCGCATACATAACCACGAAAAATGCAAACAGCAGGGTAATGAAATCAGCGTAGGAGACTAACCAACGCTCGTGGTTTTCAGGCTCCTCCTCTCGACGCTTGCGGGCCATCAGTGAAGATAGCCTTTCAGCCGCCCTTCGATAATTCGGGGATTGTCACCGACCGCGATACCGACAAGACCATCAACAAGCATTTCACGCGATGACACCATGCGCATCACGTAATACTTAAGCTTGGCTGCAATAGGAAGGTAGACGAGGTTGGCCAATCCAACGCCATAAATCGTTGCGACAAACGCTACCGCGATTCCTCCGCCGAGCTTGGTTGGGTCTGACAGGTTTTCCATGACATGAATCAGCCCCATCACAGCCCCCAGAATGCCTATCGTAGGGGAGTAGCCTCCAGCCGCATCCCATATCTTTGCCGACTGGCGCCACTCATCTTCAAAGGTGCCAATTTCGACTTCCAGCAACTCCCTGATTCTCTCTGGATCTGCACCATCAACAAGGAGTTGCAGCCCCTTGCGAGCGAACTCGTCTTTTATGCCCGGAATATAATTTTCCAAAGCAAGCAGGCCTTCACGCCGCGACATCTGGCTCCAGTTAAGTATCTGTTCTATCAGGCGCTTCTGCTCAATGACAGGGGGGATCCAAACCCACTTTGCCATCTTCATTCCTCGCTTGAAGATGTGGATCGGACTCTGCAACAATACAGCTCCCAAGGTACCACCCAGCACGATCAGCAAGGCTGTTGGCTGGACGAGGGAGCCAACACTCCCCCCCTCAAGATACTGGCCACCAATGATCGCAACAATACTTATTGCGAGGCCTGCGAGGCTGATCTTATCCACCAGCCTTCTCCTTGCGACGTTTCGCGGCGGCGGGAACTTCACCAACAATACGGCTACGTAGCCGTGCTACAGCCTGAGTATGCAACTGACAAACCCGGGACTCGGTGACTCCCATAATCTCGCCGATTTCCCTCAAATTCAAATCCTGCTCATAGTACAAAGCCATCATCAACTTTTCACGCTCCGGCAACAGACCAATAGCCAGCACGAGTTGCTCCCTAACACCTCTATCTTCGAGGATGCTCACTGGGTCAGCGTCGTTATCCGTAAAATGCCGTTCGAGAAAATCCTCGTCGTCTGAACCGGAAAAATCCTCGTAATAGACAATCTGATGGCCACGCGCATCCTGAAGGGTCCTCTGGTAATCGCTCAAGGACAGACCTAGAGCGTCAGCTAACTCCTTTTCCGAGGGGGCGCGACCATGTTCGTGCTCAAGCTGATTGATGGTCGTTTCGATTCGCCGTAACTCCCGACGCAAATTCCGTGGCAACCAATCATTTTCCCGAAGGCCATCCAGCATTGCGCCGCGGATTCGTTGTGTTGCATAGGTCTCGAACTGCGCCCCAAAACCTTCCTGATACCGATCCATCGCGTCAAGCAACCCAAGCATCCCGTTCTGGACGAGATCATCAAATTGCACACTGGGCGGCAGGCGAGCCATCAGATGATAGGCGATACGCTTCACCAGCGGTGCGAAGCGCTGAACCAGCTGATCCCTATCTGGCTGCCCGGCAGCGGTATACATCAGGCTCGTAGTACGTTTGGGGTTATACGTTGGCTCAAGTGTAACAGCTGCTGCATGAACTGACCGACCCCAGCAGCCTCGCATTCGCTGCGTTGCCAGTACAGCATATCCGAGGCAATGTCTCGGAACGCCGCAGCCGACAGCGAATTTGGGGCCTGAACCAAGACCGAACGACATAGCTGAGCTGACTGGCGCAGTGCGTCATCGAGAGGAATAGCACCAGCAAAATCCAGGCGGGCCACCCCCCGCTGTGCGGCTACTTGGGCGATGTTCTCAAATATTGAGCGGGCGTCGGCATGACTGCGAACCTTGTTCACCAAAATTCGAAAATGCTTCCGCGAAAAGGCATGACTCACTTTTTTAATTAGCGAATATGCTTCAGTTATTGAAGAGCTGCTCCCCGACAAGACCACAACGGCCTCCTGAGATACCAGACCAAATGGCGAAAAGCCATTTGGGTGTGCCATGCTCGCATCAACTAGGATTACATCGATCGGCCTCTCCAGACCAGACATGGCATCAAGCAAGGTCTGCTGCTGAGGCAACGACATACGCCCCAGTTTTCTTGCCGCCCGAGCTGCCGGCAGAACCCGCAATCCGAGCATGGGCTGAAGCAAGACTTGTGAAAGCTGCATTTCACGCTGGACTACATTTAAAAGATCATTCCGAGCAACCAGGCCGAAAGTGGACGCAATATCGTCACCCGGGACGTGCTCGTCGATGATCAGAACCTCTTTTCCAAGGCGCGCCAGCGCCACACCAATATTAGCCACGGCAACACTGCGTCCAACGCCATCACATCCAGCAACAAATGTAATGACTTGCAATTGCTGCCCACCTCCTAGTAGGCGGCGCAATCCAGCCGCCTGATCGACACGAAAGTCAGCCACGTCGGCCTCCAACTGCAACCATGCCGGCGCTTGCCATCATTAGTCCGGGTTCGAGACCATCGAATTTGTGAGGAGAACTTTCTGGAACATCCTTGAAGGCACGATGCAGGAGATAGCTACGATTAGGCAGATGCAAATCCTCTGGCACACGTTGCCCGTTGGAAACATATTGAAGCTTCAGTCCATGGCGCATGATGACATCCAGAACTGTCGCCAGACTGGCTGCCTCGTCAATTTTCGTCAGGATGCATCCAGCTAGCGTCTCACCTGCATAGGCGCGAACAACGTCATCAAGAGTATCTCCACGTGAAGTCGAGTTCAGTAATAGCAAGCGCTGGACATCACATCCGGCGAGCATGTCCGTCAACTCTGGCACCAGTTTATCCCTCTGGCTCATCCCCATCGTATCGATCAGCACCATGTGCTTGTGCTGCAGTTCCATCAATGTCTGTCGCAGCTCATTGGCATCCTTGACCAAGTGAACAGATACACCAAGGATGCGACCGTAGATCCGCAATTGTTCATGGGCGCCAATCCGATAACCATCGGTGGTAACCAGTGCCACCTTGCTTGGCCCATGGCGTAACACACAACGCGCCGCCAGCTTCGCAGTGGTTGTCGTCTTCCCAACTCCGGTCGGACCGACTAGCGCGTAAACGCCGCCTCGATCAACGATATCGTTTTCATTGCCGATGGTCAGGAGCGAGCGATCAGCCGCCCCCTTTACCCAGGCCATTGCTTCCTGGCCATTCATTTCGCGTGGCAGATCGACCAGCAATTCACGAGAAAACTGCGGTGAAAATCCTGCATCAAGCATCTGGCGCAAAATCTCTGTCTTTACCGGCTCAGAGCGTGCAGCTTCGCCCCAAGCAAAGCCTGCGAGGTGCTGTTCAACAATTTTGCGTAGCGAACGGATTTCGTCCATTACCTCCATTGAAACCACTTCCGCTTCTGCACGGCGGGAAGGGGTTGCAGGAATTGCCGCCGAGTGCGCCGACGGGGCGATCGGCGCCGTTCTCATTGGTGCTGCGGTCGACGGACCTGGGCGGCTGTTTTCCATCTGTCGCAACGCCCCGGTTCTAGGTATTCCGGCATTGACTGACGCTGATGCCGGTTTTTGAGTATGGGACTGACGCTGTGATGATGCAGAAGGAGGTGGAACCACAGTCGGCTGAGGCGGCTGAGAAATCCTCGCTCGCGCCGAACTGAGCACCACGCGATAGTCATCTTCCGGATGACTATCCGGAAGATGCCGGTCGGACACAACGCTTTCTCCAACCGGAGTTGGAATAATCATCGCCATATCGCGTGCGGCTACTGCCATGATCTCGACACCGCCAGGAACGCCGCGATTGGAAAGTATGATCGCATCGTTGCCTAGCGTCTCCTTAACCTTCCGCAAGGCATCCCTTGCATTGGCGGCGATGAATTTTCTGACGTTCATGTTCTACCTCCGATGATCGAGGTCACCTTGATAATTCTTGTTTCAGGAACTTCGTTGTGAGACAACACCTTTAACTGCGGAACGGTACGCCGCAGGAATCTGGACAAGAGCAGGCGGAGGCTGGCCGGCACAAGCAACACAGCCGGCAATCCAAGGCCTTCCTGGCGCCCGGCGGCCAAGGCTGTCTCGCGTAGAAGCGTATCGGCGAGCCCTGGTTCAAAGCTGGTATTTTCGGAACCGCCGGCCACCGCCTGAGACAAGAGGCGCTCCAAGGTCGGGTCGAGCGACATAACCTGCATTTCGCTGTTGCCAGGGAAAAGCTGCTGAGCAATTGCGCGACCAAGGGCGATGCGAACCTGGCTTGAGAGATCGTCCGCATTTTGGGTGCGTGTTGCGTGGTCTGCAACGGTTTCGATGATGGTCCGCATATCGCGGATATGAACCCCCTCTTCGAGCATTGCCTGCAAGACTTTTTGCAGGGTACCAAGCGGCAGAACTTTGGGGACAAGATCTTCTACCAGTTTCGGGATTTCCTTGGCGAGATGGTCAAGTAGTTGCTGAACCTCCTGACGACCAAGCAGTTCACCAGCATGTGTCAGAATCAGATGATTGAGATGCGTGGCAACCACGGTCGAAGCATCTACCACGGTATAACCGTAGGCCTGCGCCTGCTCTCGTTGCCCTGAATCAATCCAGACCGCGGGAAGGCCGAATGCGGGATCCTTGGTAACAGCACCATTCAGCGTCCCCGCCACACGGCCAGGATTGATTGCCATAAGCTGGCCAGCATAGGCCTCACCCTGCCCGACCTCTACGCCTTTCAAAAGTATCCGATAGGCATTTGGCTTCAATTCGAGATTGTCCCGAATATGTACTGGGGAAACAAGAAAACCGACTTCCTGCGCAAATTTCTTCCGAATCCCACGAATCCGACGCAGCAATTCCCCATCCTGAGACTTGTCAACCAAGGGGATCAGTCGATAGCCAACCTCCAGCCCAAGTACATCCAGCGGAGCTACATCCCCCCAAGTTGCCTCCAATGCATCCTGAACCGGCGCCGGCGCGACTTTTACCGGCGCTTCAACGATGCGTTTCTCTTTCTCCATCATCCGCCAGGACATCCAGCCCATACCAGAGGCCAACATCAGGAATACCAGATTAGGCATACCCGGAATAAGTCCGAGTATCCCAACAATCGCGGCAGTAATACCAATCGCCTTGGCATTCCTGAACATCTGCCCCATAACCTGCTGACCAATGTCGCGATCATCCGACACCCGCGTAACAACCATGCCGGCCGCAATAGAAATGATCAACCCGGGAATCTGGGCCACTAGGCCATCACCAATGGTCAAGAGGGTGTAATTTTTTGCTGCCTGAGCCAGTTCCATGTCGTGCTGCAGCACGCCAACAATCAGCCCGCCCACGACATTGAGTAGCATGATGATGATGCCCGCCACGGCGTCGCCACGCACAAACTTTGACGCACCATCCATCGAACCAAAAAATTCGGCCTCGCGGGATATCTCTAAACGACGCCTACGGGCATCCTCTTCACCAATCAACCCGGCGTTGAGGTCAGCGTCGATGGCCATTTGCTTACCCGGCATCGCGTCGAGCGTGAAGCGCGCCGACACTTCAGCGACCCGGCCGGCACCCTTGGTGATTACAACAAAATTAATAACCACAAGGATCATGAACACGAGGATACCAACGGCAAAGTTCCCCCCCACCATGAAGTGTCCAAATGCCTCGATCACCTTCCCGGCCGCATCGGGCCCGGTATGCCCCTCGAGCATAACTACCCGGGTCGACGCAACATTCAACGACAGGCGAAGCAGTGTCGTGACCAGCAGCACCGTCGGGAAGACAGAAAATTCCAGTGTTTTTTGCGTGTTGACCGCAACAAGCAAGACCAACACCGATATTGCGATGTTAAAAGTAAAGAACACATCCAGCGCAAAAGCCGGAAGTGGCAACACCATCATCGCCAGAATCATCAAAATCAAGATCGGCGCGGCCAATTGAGAGGCGTTCATCCGCCCAATGAAGTTTTGCAAGCCGAATGACGAGGCAGCCATTTACGCAGCCTCCGGAACTAGCTCAGGAGGCACCGGCAGGTCACGCGGCGGCACCGGGTAGGTGCCACCTACCTGCCGCCAGTTGGCGAGCTGGTAGATATAAGCAAGAACCTCCGCGACTGCGCTGTACAGGGCGGAGGGGATTTCTGAATCAAGGCCAGCATGCTTATAAAGGGCCCGCGCCAATGGCGGCGCCTCCATGATCGGCACCGCGTTCTCATGAGCCAACTCTCGTATCCTCTGGGCTATCGCCCCCGCCCCCTTCGCCACCACCTTAGGTGCGGCCATGCCAGTTTGGTAGGCCAGAGCCACTGCAAAATGGGTCGGATTTGTTACTACAACATTGGCCGTAGGAACCGCCGCCATCATGCGCTTACGGGCAGCCTGCATCTGCAGGCTGCGGATACGCCCCTTAACGTGGGGATCCCCCATCATTTCCTTCATTTCCTGCTTGACCTCTTCCTTGGTCATCTTCAACTTATCGAAGTATTGCCAGAGCTGGAAGGGGACATCAGCAGCCACAACCAGCACCAGCGTTGCAGCCATGATCAAAAAAGAGAATGAAACCAGATTTCCGGCATGCACGAGCCCAGCATCCAGTGGCTCGCTCAGCAATCCGAATATTTCGTCACGCTGTTTCCAAACCAATGCAACAGCAACCCCGCCAAGTAATCCTGCTTTCAAAACTGCCTTACCCAGCTCCATCAGGCTATTCCAGGAAAACATCCGGCCAAAACCGGTGAGCGGGTTTAGTCGATTGAAATCGGGCACAAGTGCCTGCGGCGAAAATACCCATGCATTCAGGAAAAACGGTGGCAGAACTGCAGCCAGCAAGATCAGGCCAAGAAGTGGGGAAAAAGCAAATAACGCATCCCCTGAAATTTCAGCCAAGCGAGGCAGCATCAATGCCGGCTCACGCATAACCTCGGACTCAACGGTGAAGCCTTTTTTGACAATCGCCATGGAGCGCTGCATAAACCAGCCACCCATCATCCAAAAAGTAGCGCCTGCAACAATCAGAACAAGAAAAGTGCCCAACTCACGGGAATGCGGGACCTGCCCCTTCTCCCGGGCTTGCTCGATTCGCCTACTTGTAGGCTCTTCAGTTTTCTCGAGGTCGCTATCTTCGGCCATAGCCATCTTTGGTTTATGTTATGGCTATTATAGGAAAAAACGAGAAAAATTATATAGGTACGTGTGTTTATTTATTCAGTTTCTCAGGTGCCATTTGCAACCCCATGACAACAGAGTAAACCCCAAAAAGAAAAGAGGGAGCATAGCTCCCTCTCAACTCGTTGACTAAAAACAGGAATCAGGCGAAATCGAGCGCCCGTACCGCAGAACCGAAATCGGAATGCTGACCGAGATCGGACAACAACTCCTTCATATCCAAAATCAACACAATCTGCCCGTTGGAAAGGGTCGTAACCCCGGCGACCCCCTTTGGCCGGAAGTCTTCAAGTGATTTAATCACCGCGTCGTCACGCCCCGCAAAGCTATCGACCGCCAAAATGAAACTGCGCTCCGCTGTCTGCATGAACACCCCGTACTCGGGGTATCGCTCAAGCGGCCAGCCGAGGAGACGAGCCAGTGTGATTACAGGCAGAACTTCCCCTCTGACTACCAAGGTTTCCTTTCCACCAACCTCCTGAATCCGGCTTTGCTCGATAGGCAATATTTCGCGCACGAGCGATAGCGGCAATGCGAATGGCTGGTCGCCAAGCAACACCAACAGTACCGGCAAAATCGCCAGCGTCAGCGGCAGCGAGATGATGAAAACCGAGCCCTTGCCAGGTTCCGAACGTATTTCGATCGAGCCATTCAGCTTCTGGATGTTGGTCTTGACCACATCCATACCCACGCCCCGCCCTGACACGTCAGAAATTTGTGTTTTGGTCGAGAAGCCCGGCATGAAGATTAGGTTGAGACTTTGGCGTTCATCCAGCGTGTTAGCCTCCTCCTCGGAGATCAAGCCCTTTTCCGTCGCCTTTGCACGGATGCGCTCCGCGTTCATACCCTTGCCATCGTCAGCGATTATCAGGACGATGTGATCGCCCTCCTGCCGCGCCTCAAGGCGGACAAGGCTTTTGGGTGGCTTCCCTGCAGCCTGCCGTTCCTCTGGCATCTCGACACCGTGGTCCACTGCATTCCGAATCAGGTGAATCAAGGGATCAGCTAGATCCTCGATCATGGTTTTATCGACTTCAGTTTCTTCACCAGCAAGAACCAGTTCGACATCCTTACCCAGTTGCCTGGCAAGGTCGCGGGCAATCCGTGGATACTTCTGGAAGAGCCTGCCAATCGGCTGCATCCGTGTCTTCATGACCGAATTCTGCAAATCCGACACGAGCAGATCGAGTTGGCTTACTGCCTGGTCCAGTGCATGCAGGGTCTCGGAATCATTCTTTCCTGCCAGAATGTCCGCCCGCAAACTAGTCAACCGGTTTTTGGTCAATCCTATTTCGCCGGATAGATTCAAGACCTGATCAAGGCGAGAAGTATCGACGCGAATTGTATTTTCACGACCACGCTCTTCGGCCCGCCGAGCAGAAGCAGGTTGCCCGCCCGGTTTATCTGTCGCTCGCCGCCCAAATGGTGAGGCAGCTGCTGTTGACTGAGCCACCACCGCTGTTGGCGTTACGACTGATTCAGCCACTGCTGTTTCGGCCTTGGTAATTACTTCGCTCTGAGGAGGCGCAGATCCTGACTCACCAGTCACCGCAGCATGCAACTGGTTCCAGTCAGGCTCATCAGACTCAGAAACAGGCAATGGGGGAATCTCTGCCGCCGGAGGAGGAGCCTCCGCCACATGCCCCACGCTCAAGACGCCCTTTAATGCAGCGATTACCGCAGGATCGGCAGGCTGAGGCTGAACCATCTGCCCCAGTTCGCCGAACATTTCGCGGACACCCTTGGTGGCATCCATGATGACATCCATCAATTCGGCAGTCAGCTCAATTTCACCATTGCGCAATCGATCGAAGAGATTTTCCGTGAGATGACAAAGCGTCACCAGCTCGGTGGCATTGAGAAACCCCGCCCCACCCTTGACTGTGTGGAACCCTCGAAAAATGTCGTTGAGCAATGCACGGTCATCGGGCATTTTTTCCAGATCAACCAGCTTGTTGTCGACATCGGACAACAGGTCATTGGCCTCCTGCAGGAAATCCTGCAGCAGATCTTCCATTCCGCCAAAGTCGCTCATATTTATCTTCCTCAGAAACCGAGGCTGTCCAGCAGGTCATCAACCTGCTCCTGGTTAACTACAACATCGGTACGCCCTTCGGCATTGATTACCGGACCATTCATCAGACTAGCCACTTCCTCGGTGCGCTTGGTTTCCGGCAACACCTCAATAAGGACACTCATCAAGCCCGACTCCAACTCGTGGGCAAGGGCGACGATTTTCTTGATGACCTGTCCCGTCAGGTCCTGGAAATCCTGGGCCATCATGATTTCCGTCAACTGGGCATGCGTCCCGCGAGTTTTAGCGGGTAGCTGCTCATTCAGAAAAAGGCGCGTTTCTGTTGCCAACTGCTTGAACTCGGCAGGCCCCATTTTGTTAGCAAAAACCAGGTCCCACCGTTCACCCAGCGCCTTGGCGCCACTTTCCATTTCATCGACCAGCGGATTGGCTATATCGGTTGCATTAAGAACGCGACACGCGGCCTGCTCTGTCAGATTGGCAACGTATGCCAGGCGATCCTTTGCGTCAGGGAGCGCAGAGACCGTCTTCTCGAGCAACTTGTCGTAGCCAAGCAGCCCCAGAGTGTCATGAAGCGCACGCGCCATGTGTCCAATTCGATTGAAGACCGCCTCCTGTTGAGACCAGCCCTCTCCTGAGCCACCCTCGTGCTCCGTAGAATCCTGGCTGACCTGCGCAACTTCGGCCTTTGCGGCAACGCTATCGAACAGGGCCTGCAAATCATCGCTATCAGCATCAGATGATGCAGGCGCTGCTGTCTTGGGGGGCTCTGGCACCACCACGCTGCTCGCTGCAATTGAGTCAAAGAGCGCTTCAAGATCGTCGGAATCGTTATTGGCAGACATGATTTCCCCCTATGCCTGACCCATTTTTTCGAAAATCTTGTTCAGCTTTTCCGAAAGCGTTCCCGCAGTAAATGGTTTGACGATGTAGCCACTGGCACCTGACTGCGCGGCAGCGATAATATTTTCCTTCTTGGCCTCAGCCGTAATCATCAGGACAGGCAGATGCTTCAGATTCGGCGTCGCCCGAATGGATTGCAACAGGGTAAGCCCATCCATATTCGGCATATTCCAGTCAGTAACCACAAACTCAAAACCGCCCCCCTGAAGCTTTTGCAATGCGATAGCGCCGTCCTCGGCCTCATCGACATTCGTGAAGCCAAGTTCTTTCAAAAGGTTTCGGACAATTCGACGCATGGTGGAAAAATCGTCCACCACCAGAAATCTCATTTTGGGATCAGCTGCCATGCAGTACTCCAGAAACTAAGTTTTTATCGTTCAATCAGCGGGCGCAAGGTATCGGCCAGCGCTTCGGCATCGAATTTTGCGACATAGGCATCAACACCAACCGATTTCCCCATGGCCCGATTGGCCTCGGACGAGAGCGAAGAGTGCATGACCACCGGCACGCCTTCAAAACGCGGATCCGATTTAATGTTCTTGGTCAGGACATAACCGTCCATTTCGGGCATTTCAGCGTCGACCAGAATCAGGCGAACATCTTGACGGATACTTTGCCCCATTTGCGTGGCATGAGCAGCAATCCCCTGGAGGCGCGTCCAAGCCTCCATGCCATTGGTGGCATATTTGTGACGTACGCCAAGCTTGTCAAGCACCTCTGCAATTTTCCGCCGAGCAACGATCGAGTCATCGACGAAAAACACGCTTGTGTCCGGATCTACCCGTGCCGGGGTGATATCGACAATCATTGCCTCACCGAAAGCATTGGCGAGAATCTGCTCGACATCGAGAATCGAAACCAACCCGCCGCTTTCCAGTTCGATGACGGCTGTGATCAATCCCTGATTCGTCGCCAGCACACTTTCCGGTGCCTTCACTCGCTCCCAATCGACCCGGATGATGCGGTCAACGTCGTGAACCAGAAAGCCAAGCGTGCGCTTTGAATACTCAGCCACCATCATTGTCTTGCCGAGTCCCGCTGGCGCGTCCAGATGCATGAATGGCGCCAAGGAAAGGACCGGAATGACATTTCCCCGCAAGGAAATCAACCCCTCGACACCACGTGGCATATTGGGGGTTTTGGTAATGTGCGGCGTTCTGCCAACTTCGCGGACCTTGAATACATTGATGCCGAAAATCTCGCGCGTTCCGAGCGAGAACAGCAGAATTTCCATTTTGTTGGATCCCGCCAGTCGCGTCCGCGCATCGACGCTATCAAGCAGGTTTTTGTTCTCAACGAGTTCCATCGCCAACTCCCGCTATCTCAGGCCGCACGAACCGGCATAGTATCCACACCGAGTCGCCGCGCCAGTGTTTCAGACAGACGCAAGGGCTCGAACTTTGGCACATATTCGTCAACCCCGACCGATGCTCCCAGCTTCTGGTTGGACATTCCAGACAATGACGAATGCATGATCACGGGAATCCCGTTGAATCGTGGATCTGACTTGATTTTCTTGGTCAGGATATAGCCATCCATTTCAGGCATTTCAATGTCAGTCAGCACCAGACTGATCATTGACGATGCGGGTTTGCCAACCGACTGTGCATAGGTGGCCACCTTCTCCATTTCTTCCCACATCTGGCGGCCATTAACTGCCGAGATGCCCCTAACGCCCATGGCTGAAAGAGTACGTTCGATCTGTTTGCGGGCCACACTTGAGTCATCACAATAAAAAACCGTGCTATCCGGCTTGTCGATCACAACGACCCCGCGGTACATGATTTCGTTGTCGATACTCGTGGTTTCTGAAAGCACCTTTTCGACATCCATCATCATCACCAGACGGTTGTCCTCCAACTCAGTTACCGCCGTCACCAACCCGCCAGTCTGCGAAGTGAGCATCTCCGGCGGAACACGCATCTTGCTCCAGTCGAGACGAAGGATGGTGTCGACCCCTTCGACCAGAAATCCCTGTGTGTGGCCGTTATACTCGGTAACGATCATTATTTCGCGTGGCGTTTCAGGAGATATGCCCGAATATTTGGCGAGGTCAATCACCGGCACCAATGCCCCGCGCAGACTGACCATGCCCTCAACGGAGGCAGGCATATCGGGGGCAGCAGTGATCACCGGCGTGCGCATCACTTCACGCACCTTGAAGACATTGATGCCATAGGTTTCGCGACGCCCGGTACGTTGATCCACGCCGAGAAAGAACAAAAGAATCTCGAGCTTGTTGGTGCCCGCCAATTTTGTTCGCGCGTCGATATTCTTTAATAATTCAGACATTGTCATCCTCTCGCATGTTGCGTATCTGGCCGCTTTCGGAAGCTAGAAGCCCAAGAATTGTCTCTTCCAACCCCGTCGTCACCCAGCGACGAACCTGCTACCAGCACCATTTGGGTGCCAACCCCATTTTCCTTTAACGGTCTACAGCACCGAACATTTAGGAAATTTGAAACAATTTACCAAAATTAGCAATATCTAGCACCTGTTTTACGTTACCCCGAACGCCGGTCAGTGCCACCTCTTTGTTTGCCCCACCCAATTTATCGCGCAACATCAACAACATACCTAAGGCCGAGCTATCAAGATAATCGACTCCAGCGAAATCCACTGCTACTGACCGAACGGCGGAATCGGCAACCAAGGGTTCATAGGCAGCACGAAACTCACGGTGGGTATTAAAATCAAAACGACCAGCAAGTTTGATGGTGACCTTGCCGGATTCATTGAGAATACTTGCCTGCATTTGTTTTCCTATCCACAAAAACGAACTGAATCCTAGTTTAATCCTTTGGCCATCGGCAACAACCCCGATTGGCGGGTTAGACGCAAATCGCGGCAATTACCCGCCGCGCAATATCTTCCAGCGAACACTGTTCTTCCACCGCACCAATCAGAAAGGCTTCGCGCGGCATTCCGTACACGACACAGCTCGCCTCATCCTGACCAAAGGTTCTCGCCCCTGATTGGCGCAGACGCAACAGTCCCTGAGCACCGTCCTTGCCCATTCCGGTAAGGATAACGCCAACTGCCTTGCGCCCAACCAAGGCGGCAGCCGAATCAAATAGCACATCGACCGATGGGCGATGGCGATTAACCGGGGGAGTCGGAGCCAACTCGGTTAGGAAACCTGAATTGCCCCGCCGAATAAGCAAATGAGAATGTCCCGGCGCGATATAGACGGTACCCGGCTCGATCTTTTCATTTCCCTGCGCCTCGATGACGCGCGGCGCACAGAGAGAGTCGAGGCGCCGGGCGAATGAGGCCGTAAACGATTCCGGCATATGCTGAACGATGAGAATGGGCGGGCAATCAGCGGGAATCCCAAGGAGAAATTCCTTGATTGCCTCAGTTCCTCCGGTTGAGGCGCCAACAAAGATGATTTTTCCGCTCGCGGCCAAGCCGGGTCTGGTTGGCGTCGCTAACGGAGGCGAAGCGGCTGGCAAACTCATTGCCCCACGCAGACGCGCACCTTTGGCTGCACGGATTTTTTCGACCAGTTCCTCTGCATAGTTCTCCATGCTCCTGCCACTATCGGCCCGTGGCTTGCCAATAAAATCAATTGCACCCAGTTCAAGGGCTTTCAGCGTGGTCTCAGAGCCCGATTCGGTGAAAGACGAGACCATGACCACGGGCATAGGCCGCAAGCGCATCAAGCGCTCGAGAAACTCAAGGCCTCCCATTTTTGGCATATGGACATCCAGGGTCATGACGTCCGGATTCAGCGCCTTGATCATTTCACGCGCAGTTTGGGCATCAGGAGCAGCCCCCACCACCTCCATATCGGGCGCCATGCTGATCAACTTGCTCAACAGACCACGCATTAATGCCGAATCATCAACGATCAGGACTCGAATTTTCATGGGCATCTATTGGGAAGGATTTCAAAAATGGCGTTTTTTTCCGGTTGACCGTGTTAAACGAACAATTCAACATCGCCTTCAATGGTGGAACCGGTCAGGCGCACCTTGTAATCGTTTTCGCGGCTGAACAACGTTTCGTTATGAACCCGGTGCAGCTTCTTGACCAAAACACGCCCTGTATGCGGAAAATAATAGACTTTCCGGGGATATGAATCCAGCAGGTCCTTGGCGATAACGGGGACCTTTTCCGTCTTCAGGAAATCCAGAACGAATTCCGCGTTTTTGGCGCCGACGTTACTGCTCGCCAGACTCGCCATGACAGCCCCGCCACCAAAAACCTTGGCTTCAAGTCGGTTGCGCCGGGCGCCAAGTTTCAACAGATGATTGATCAGCACCTCCATGGCGTACGTACCATAGCGGGTCGACATCGCAAGCGGGCTCCGCCCACCGTCGTCGGGCAACATGAAATGATTCATCCCGCCGATTCCGGAGTCGGCGTCACGAATACAAGCCGCGACACAGGAGCCGAGCACCGTCACCAGCAATGCTTCCTTGCTGGAAACAAAATATTCGCCCGGCAATATCTTGGCAGCTTCAAGACCGAATTTTCGGTCGAAGTATCGATTGGTCGCTAGCTGCTCGTCGTAGGAATGTTGCACCCGGCCCCTTCCCTATCGAGCCTGTACCGGGGCATAGACTGTCTTGCCCTGGGACTTGAAAAGATCGGCCGCATGCAAAAAACTCTCCGAGTGGCCGGCGAACATTAACCCGTCAGGCTGCATGATTGGAGCAAAGCGCGACAGAATCTTGTACTGCGTCGGCTTGTCGAAATAGATCATGACATTTCGGCAAAAAATCACATCGAGCGGACCCTTGACTGCATAGCTCGCGTCCAGCAGGTTGATCCGCTGAAAGCTGACCATCTGCTTCAGTTCCGGACGAACCGAGACAAATCCTTCCTGACTGCCAGTGCCGCGCAGAAAGAATTTACGCAAGCGCTCCGGCGACAACTTTTCAACCCGTTCGACTGGATACACTCCTTTGGCTGCAGTCGCCAACACATTTGTATCGAGATCCGAGGCGATGATCGAGATGTGCGAAACATTGGCACCAAAGGTTTCGGCCACGGTTATCGCGATCGAGTAGGGCTCCTCACCCGTCGACGCGGCCGAGCACCATACCCGGATGGGACGTTTCGCGCCGATCTTGCGAATATGATCAGCAAATATCGGAAAGTGATGAGGCTCGCGAAAAAATGAGGTCAGATTTGTCGTCAGCGAATTGACGAAGCGCTCCCACTCATCGCCGCCATTTCGCTCCAACCCGTCAAGATACTCCGCGAAAGACCGCATGCCCGTGGCGCGCAGACGTCTCGCCAGACGCGAATACACCATGTCCTGTTTAACTGGCGACAATGAAATGCCCGCGTGCTGATAGATCAATTTGCGAACGCGCTCAAAATCGGTCGTCGAAAACGTAAACTCTCGTACGTTGCCATCGCGAGCAGGCAGAGTGGCTGACAGCGATGACCGGATCGCAGAAACAGGCGGAGCAGGATTTCGAATATCGACCATGGTTAGAACTCTTCCCACTCATCATCAAGACTGACATGTTGCACCTGTGCCTTTGAGGCCCTAGGTGGCTCATTTTTCATTGCAGACTCAGCCTTACGCTCGATTCGAGGCGGCGGCGAAGCGAGACGTGAAGTGACTTTGCTGTCGCCGATCCGGAATACCGAAACGGTCTGCGCCAGTTGATGCGCCTGCTCTTCCAGGCTCTCGGCAGCCGCCGCAGCCTGCTCGACGAGTGCTGCATTCTGCTGCGTCACCTCATCCATTTGGCTTACCGCCAAACCAACTTGCTCAATACCGGCGCTTTGCTCTGCACTCGCGTCGGAAATATCACCCATGATCTTGGCCACGCGCTTGATGCTCGAGACGACCTCCTCCATCGTCCGTCCCGCCTGATCAACCAATTTGTTGCCAGTTTCGACCTTTTCGACCGAGTCAGAGATCAGCCCCTTGATTTCCCTCGCCGCAGCAGCACTGCGCTGGGCCAAATTGCGCACTTCGGTAGCTACCACGGCAAAGCCGCGGCCTTGCTCTCCCGCCCGCGCAGCCTCGACTGCCGCGTTGAGCGCGAGAATGTTGGTCTGGAAGGCGATGCCATCGATCACCCCGATGATGTCGGCAATCTTGCTGCTCGACTGATGGATCGCGCTCATAGTGTTGACCACTTGGCCAACCACTTCGCCCCCCTTGTCGGCAACCCGCTGTGCCGCGCCAGCCAGCTCGTTCGCTTGGCGCGCATTATCGGCATTCTGTTTCACCGTGCTGGTCAGCTGCTCCATGCTCGAAGCCGTCTCTTCAAGACTGCTCGCCTGCTCTTCCGTCCGCCCCGACAGATCCTGGTTGCCCGATGCAATTTCCTTGGCCGCCGTATTGATCGTCTGCGCAGACACTTGAATCTCACCAACCAGATTGCGCAACTTCGTGACAGTCTGGTTGGCATCATCGCGCAGGCGACCAAAGGTCCCCTGATAGGTGCTGGTCAGCGTCTGAGTCAGGTCGCCATCGGCCACTCTGGACAACAGGTCGGCAATCTCGCCGATCGCCGCACCGCTGGTTTCAACCAGGCTATTGATGCCAGTGCCAAGCTCCTTGTAAAAGCCTTCCAGCGAAGAAGGATCGAGGCGTGCCTCAAGATCTCCGGCAGAAGCACGCGACACGAGATCAGCTACTGATCGCTGCGCGTTCAACTCGGCCGTACGATCGACCCATTCGCCCACCGTGCCAAGCCGCTGGCCGCGCTCGTTGATGATCGGATTGGTAATGATGCTATAAATCCGGCGACCGATATCGAGCTCAGTCTGGCGAGTACCCTGCAACTCGCGCAGGCCTTTGAGCGCCGCAGCGGGATCCTGATAAAACGCCCCGATACTGCTGCCAACAAACCCGTCAACAGTGAAATTTGGCTGCTGCTCTCGGAGGCCTGGCTCGATCTGGCGCAAAGTGCTCAAGAGCCCCTTGTTGGCATAGATCACCGTCCCATCGTCATCGGCAATCCGCAGGTTGGCCGAAACGCAATCGAGCGCAATGCGGATACGGAGATTATCGTTGGCAATCCGCTGCGTCTCGGCAACATTGAACCCCTGTTGAATCTGCATGGACTGCAGGCCCTGAAGAACCTTGCCCAGTTCATCATTGCGCGACAGATTGACATTGCGCGTAAAGTCACCATTCGCCAAGGCCCGGAAGGTATCGAGAATCGAGTCGATCGGACGGGTTATCGAGCGAATCATCGCCACCGCAATCGCCGCACCAACAGCAAGCGCCGAAAGAACAAGCAAAATAATCCAGAGTCGTTCGCTGGCGAACGCTTGCTCGCTTTCAGTCAATTGAGCCTGCCCTTGCTCAACCTGAAACTTGAATAGTTCAGAAGCCTTTTTTGCTGCAGCAGTGTAGTTCGGATTGATCTGCGTGAGCAGGATCAGGTTTGCCTCCTCGAAACGCCCAGCAAGCAGGGCCTCCTTGGCTGGCAAGAGTCCTTCGGCAACGTAACGCTTGCCAGCTTGCTCGAAAGCATCTGCCAGCTGGCGGTGCTCATCAGAGTCCAGCGTCTTCTTGTAGCCTTCCCACTGCCCTCCAATCTCGGCAACATTGGAATCGATCTGCTTGATGTGAAAATCCAGTGGATGATCATGCAGCTTGGCATGCTGACCAACCGGGTCATGTTGCAAGGACAACAGAATCTGCGACCGATTATCGGCCATTAGCTTGCCGATGGTGGCCAGTGCCTGGGTCGGCTGCAAGCGATTATTGTAAAGACCGCCAACCGCGCTATTGGTATTCGCCATACCCCAGATGCCCAGCCCTGCGACGACTACCATGGCCGCTAAAAGCATCCCGAAACCAGCCACCAGCCTGTTCTTCAACGACCATCCGACGAGAAAGCCTTCGCCCCCTTTGACCACTTCGCCGTGACGAATCTGCAAACCACCCGCTTTTTTTTCTCGAAACAGCCGATATGCGCTTTCCGCTGCATCGATCTGCTGCCGCGTCGGCTTGCGGCGAACTGACATGTAGCCAGCCAACTGCCCACCGTCGTACACTGGAGTCGCTGTAGCAAGCACCCAATAATAGTTCCCGTTCTTGCAGCGATTTTTCACCAAGCCAGTCCATGGGCGGACATCCTTGAGATCCCGCCACATATCGTCGAAGGCCTCTGCTGGCATATCCGGATGACGCACAATGTTGTGCGGCTGGCCGATCAATTCGGATTCAGAGTACCCGCTGACATCAATGAACTCTTTGTTTACATAGGTAATCAGGCCCTTGACATCGGTCTTGGACGCGATAAGCGTATGCTCATCCAGTTCGACTTCCACATTGGTCACAGGCTGATTATTTCGCATCTTTTTTCTCTATGAACCTGTCTTCTTAGAACTCTTCCCACTCGTCATCATCCGGCTCAACGAGCGCCGGCATCTTGACTGAGGAAATAGTCCGGGGAACCGCTGCGGTCAACTGCTTGGGAGGCGTATTGTTTCCGCCACCGCGCATGTTTTCCAGCAATCCGATAACGCGTCCGGATCGATTGGTAAATTCGCCCGATATTTGCGCCCGCGCGCCATCCGTGTTGCCAGCCAAGTGGGTTCGTATGACATCCGCCGCACAGCGATGGAATCCCGCATGCTCACCCTTGAGCTCGGTATATTTGGAATTGCCACGCAACGCACGGCCGTCGCCATGGATCCAGCAGCCGAGAGCACACTGGTCGTCACGCCCCACGATAGCGGGGTCAAGTTTTTCGCCCCCACCAGCAACGTAATCGAGCAGGCGTTGCTTCCATTTTCCGTGCGCAGCTATCGCACCATCAAAGTCTAGGCCCGCAAGTTCAGACTGCCCTTGAACGATCAAACCGCCCGAAAGACGGAATACCGCTACCGACTCTGCCAAATTGCGCGCCTGCTCTTCCAGACTTTCGGCTGCCGCTGCAGCCTGTTCAACCAACGCGGCATTCTGCTGCGTCATTTCGTCCATCTGGCTTACCGCCAGACCAACCTGCTCAATACCAGCAGTCTGTTCGCGGCTGGCGTAAGAAATATCGGACATGATCTTGGCAACACGCTGAATGCTTGCCACCACCTCGCCCATCGTTTGCCCTGCCTGATCGACCAAACGCCCACCGGTTTGCACCTTATCGACAGAATCGGAAATCAGTGTCTTTATTTCCTTGGCTGCAGCGGCGCTGCGTTGGGCGAGATTTCGGACTTCAGTTGCCACCACGGCAAAACCACGACCCTGCTCACCTGCACGCGCCGCTTCGACCGCCGCATTGAGGGCCAGGATATTTGTCTGGAAGGCGATACCGTCGATAACACTGATGATGTCCGATATTCTGTTCGAAGCTTGGTGAATCGCCCCCATGGTTTCCACTACCTGCCCAACCACCAAGCCACCTTTTTCAGCAACTCGCTGCGCACTACCCGCCAGTTCGTTGGCTTGGCGAGCGTTGTCGGCATTCTGTTTGACCGTGCTGGTCAGCTGTTCCATGCTTGACGCGGTTTCCTCCAGGCTTGATGCCTGCTGCTCGGTACGCCCTGACAAATCCTGGTTACCGCTGGCGATTTCCTGCGCAGCCGTATTGATGGCGTCGGTCGCGCTCTTGATCGAGAAAATAATCTCCTGAAGGTTGTCGACCGTAACATTAGCGTCATCCTTCAACCGGCCAAGCACACCTTGATATTCAGTATCAATCTTGCGCGTCAGATCCCCTTGTGAAAGTCGCGTCAGCATGGCCCCAACATCACCCAGCGCCTGGCTATTCACTTCGAGAAGATCATTGATGCCGGTAGAAATCTGCCGGAAGAAACCACTCATCTCACTGGCATCAATACGGCGCGAGAAATCGCCTGAAGCGGCGGCGGCAATAATGCTGCCGACCTCCTCCTCAACTGCCACTTCAGCGGTTCGATCCGTCCATTCGACAACCGTTCCGAGGCGCTCATTCCGTTCATTGACAATCGGGCTGGCAACCAATCTGAAGGTACGACCGCCCACCATGATTTGGGTGCGATGCATGCCTTTCAGCTCAGACAGAAGATTGCGCTGATGCGCCGTGTTCTTGTGGTAAATATCAAAATTCGAACCTTGGATCGAATTAGCCGTGAACGATGGCAGGTCTTTGCGAATATCTGCCTCGGCCACCCGCATCATTTCCAGCACGGCAGCATTGCAATAGACAATCACGCCGTCCGGATCGGCAACCATCACGCTGTTTGATGTCACATCCAGAGCCACCTTGATGCGAAGCGCCTCATTGGCCACCTTGCGCTCTGCCTCGGTACGCGCCTTGAGATCAGTCTGCATGCGACTGAGCGCATTCATTAACTGCGCAGGTTCGTCGTTACCGCTAACATCAATGCTGTTATCAAGTTTGCCCGTAGCGACCGCATCAGCGACGCCAACAGCCTCGCCCAGCCGGCCGGTGATCTGGCGCGTCACCCACAGGCCGGCCGGCACCATGATGATCAGAGCCAATCCAATCATGAATAACATAGTGGTCTGGACGCCCGACTTGACTGTGTCAATTTCAGCCAAATCGCGAAGATTATTCTCCTTTTGGAGCAGCAGGATTTCATCAACCGCATCGAACCAGGCCTGCATTTTTGGGCGAAAACCATTGAAAAAATGATCTTCAAGCTCCGGTCGGTTCCCTGCCTTTATTAGCGCGAACATCCGGGAAATAGATATCTCTGCAGCTTTTCTGGCCAACACGATACGCTCGTGTATTTCCTTCCCGCGCGCCGAGCCCAGCGTTTCACCAATCTGGTTTTCTGACACCACGTAAGCCTGGAGATTGGCATTGACCTTCTTCTCCTCACCTAGCTGCTTCTCTGTCTCCTCGTAGATCATGGCGGTAAGCACGTGCCTGCTGATCAACAGGTTCCGCGTACGCATGTCGACCGCCAACTCAGTCTTCTTGATGTTGTTATTAGCGATGTGATCAACCTTGTCGCTAATCGAATTCAGGCTAAACCAAGCAATCGCAACAAACGCGATCATCAGCGCCAGTGCACCAACAGTCGTCAAGATCAAGCGAGTGCCGATCTTGTAATTTCGTAAATTCAACATACTACGGCTCCTGGTTGAGGGCTGTACGCTATTCGCTGGCCGAATCGATGAGCGCCATATCCGCGCTGGTCATCAGGCGCTCGATATCCGTGACGATCATCATGCGGTTATCGATCGTTGCCAGGCCTAGAATGTATTTGGTGTCGAAAGTCCCGGAAAAATCCGGTGCCTGGCGAATCTGCGAACGCGTCAGCGAAAACACATCAGAAACGCTGTCGACCACAGCACCGATCACACGCCCCGCGATATTGAGAATGATCACCACGGTAAAGGGCGTGTATTCGATTTTGCCAAGATTGAATTTGATACGCAGATCAACGATTGGAACGATGATGCCCCGCAGGTTGATCACTCCCTTTATAAATGGAGGGGCATTGGCAATCAGCGTTGGTGGCTCGTAGCCGCGAATCTCCTGCACCTTGAGGATATCGATTGCATACTCTTCACTGCCCAAAGTGAAGGTCAGGTATTCACTTGGCACCAGATCCTCATCGCTTGCCGTGCCACCGCCATGGGTCATCGCTTCCATCTCTTGCTCCTCAATTCAACCGTCAGCCGACTTTTTGCAGGCTTGTCTTCGCCATTCCGGCGATGGCCGACACATCAAGAATGAGCGCCACATGGCCATCGCCCATGATGGTCGCACCGGAAATCCCCTGCACGCGGCGATAGTTCGCCTCCAGACTCTTGATGACAACCTGATGCTGGCCCACCAAGGCATCGACAAACAATGCCGCCTTGATTCCATCCGCATCAACAACGACCATGATGCCTTGCGTGAAGTTATTCGAGCACGACTTGATATTGAATAACTCGTGCAGTACTACCACGGGCAAATACTCACCGCGAACCTGAATCACCCGAGCCTGATTGGATAACGTCTTGATATCGCCGGCTTGTGGCTGGAACGACTCCACCACATAGGAAAGCGGCAAAATGTAGGTCTGGTCTCCGACGGCAATCGACATTCCATCAAGAATGGCCAGCGTCAGCGGCAAACGAACCGTCATCCGCGTCCCCACTCCCAACATGGATTCGATCTCGACACGCCCGCCCATCGACTGAATATTGCGGCGGACGACATCCATACCCACCCCTCGCCCGGACACATCGGTGACCTGATCGGCCGTCGAAAAACCAGCCTCGAAAATCAGAAGGAAAACCTCCTGATCCGTCATCTGATCGGAAACAGGCAATCCGCGCTCACGGGCCTTGGCCAATATCTTGTTGCGAGGCAACCCAGCGCCATCGTCACCCACCTCAATGACGATGTTGCCCCCCTGGTGATATGCCTTCAAGGTGATTGTCCCAACCGGACTCTTACCAGCAGCAATCCGCGTATCGGGTAATTCGATGCCGTGATCTAGGCTATTTCGAATGAGATGAGTCAAAGGATCGGCAATTCGCTCAATCAGCCCCTTGTCGAGCTCAGTTGTTTCACCGGACGTCTTCAACTCGACCTGCTTGCCCAGCTTGGCGGAAAGGTCACGGACAACACGAGGAAACCGTGAAAAAACGAAGGATATCTGCATCATCCGGATGGACATCACTGATTCCTGTAAATCACGGGTATTTCGCTCCAGTTGCGCCAATCCATTTACCAGGCGCTCTGGGGCACTTTCCTGCATCTGTGCCGTCGTCTGCAGCAACATTGCCTGCGTGATAACCAGTTCGCCAACCAGATTGATCAACTGATCCACTTTTTCGATGCTGACACGAATGGAAGAGTCACTAGCAGTAGCAGCGGGGGCCAGCTTGGCAGTCCGGCCATGCAATTCGTCAGCCTTCTTCTCTGCCGGTTTCTGCGCAACAGGGTTTGGTACCGTGGAGGACGATACCGGTGAAGGGGAGGCAAGAACGGGAGTAAGGGGTTCGAAGAAGCCAAACCCGTCGCCCACCTCAGCTACCGGCTGTACCGCCACTTGATTCGGTAGCGGGGTGAAAAACCCGTAGCCATCGCCATCGTCACTTACTCCGGTTTCGACAACAGACAGACTCTCTCCAGCCGAGGGAAGCGGATCGAAAAACCCATATGAGTCATCCTCGTCCTCAACAACAGGCCTGCCTGATGCGACGGATGGTGCACTATCGAGCGGCTCAAAAAAACCATAGCTCTGGTCCTCATCTGGCGCCCCCGGAGAATTGCCGAAAAAACCGAAAGCCCCATCGTGATCATCAACGACAGACTCCTCTACTACCCGCCACGCACCATTTTCCGCAATAAAGTCAATCTGATCCGAAAAGTCATCCTGCCCCGCTTCAGTTAGAAACCGAAGTTGCCAATATCCGACATTGTTCATATCCGAGGCTGGCTGACTCAGTATTTCCAAAGTCCCCAGGGAGCGTAGCGCTTCGAGTAAATTGGCGACACCATCACCCTTGGCCGAGACTTCCGTCGGCACAAACTGGATATCGAAAGCACGCGTACCAACAGGTTTTTCTTGCGTTATGGCCGCACCAGCGCGCCCCGTTGCCGACTGCGGCGCGGCAGCAGGCGTGTCAGCAGACAACTGGCGCAGACGAGCGCATATCGATGCAACCGAGGTTGGATCGACCTCACCTCGCCCCTGATGGACTTCAAGCATTTCGCGCAGGAGGTCACCAGATTCCAGAAAGGCATCGACCATATCAGCTCGCAATCCCAGCTCATGCTTGCGAATACGGTCCAGCAGGTTCTCCAGGATATGTGTGGTTTCGGCAAGATCGGTGAAACCGAAGGTGCCTGCGCTCCCCTTGATGGAGTGTGCGGCGCGAAAAATCGCATTAAGTTGCTCTGAATCCGGATTTTCAATATCCAGTTCAAGCAACAGCCCTTCCATCGCTGCCAAATGCTCTGCCGATTCCTCAAAAAAAACCTGGTAGAACTGACTCATGTCGATAGTCATGCCACCCCCTGATCTCGGCACCCCGTATGCCGGAGACCGAAAATTGACTGCAAAAGACCCGCCCTGTTACAGGTCCGCCGGCTTCACTTAGCCGATCACCTTGCGTACGACTTCGATCAGTTTTTGGGGGTCGAAAGGCTTGACCAGCCAACCGGTAGCGCCGGCTGCGCGGCCTTGCGATTTCATCGCATCCGACGACTCGGTTGTCAGCATCAAAATGGGGGTCGACGCATACTGGGGCATTCCCCGAAGACTCTTGATCAACGTCAGCCCATCCATGCGCGGCATATTCTGGTCAGTCAGCACCAGATTGATGCTCTTGGTCTTGGCTTTGTCGAGGCCATCCTGCCCATCGACAGCTTCGACCACGTCGTAACCAGCACTCTTCAGGGTAAAGGACACCATCTGACGGATGGATGCGGAATCGTCAACTGCAAGAATGGTTTTTGCCATTTTTTCCTCGATATAAGTCTGAACAACTCAAGCTCCTTACTGACGGAGCCTGTTTGACTAGCTGATTATTGCCCACTTTTTGCGAAGCAGCACTGATTTTTTGCGAAATATGCCCAAAACACCAACCAATAATCCCAAAAAGAAGCACCAATGCTTTCCCTGAGATCGCGCTGTTTTGCAAAAAATCATCTGTTTCTTGTTGTCCACACCTTCGCCTGTCGCTCTGTTCGCTTCTTGACCACATCGCTCATACTGGAGACGACCACTCCAGCCAGCTCAAACGGAGCTTTCCGCGACAGCACATTCATGCCAACCACTTGGCACGACGGAGTTGCATGTCATCCAGAGGTACCTTTCCCGCCCATTGGCAGCTTTAATCCTTCTGGAAGCAGCTCCTCCCCCCCCGCCTCAGACTCAGGCCCTTCTTCCTGCAAAATAGCCATTTCCGTTTTGCGGTTCAGGACAACGATGCTGATTCTCCGGTTAACCGAGTTCAGAGGATCATTCTTGTCGAAAAGGACAGTCGAAGAGAGTCCAACGACACGCAAGACCTTGCTATCGTCCATACCGCCGATAACCAACTCGCGCCGCGATGCATTCGCCCGGTTTGCAGACAGTTCCCAGTTTGAGAAACCCTTTTCACCACCTGAAAATTGAGATGCATCAGTATGCCCAGCCAGACTGATCCGGTTCGTAACACCATTCAGTGCCTTGCCAATCTGGCGCAGAATATCCCGGGTATAGGGTTTGAGGTCGGCGCTACTGGAATCAAACATCGGGCGGTTTTGCTCATCTACAATCTGGATGCGCAAACCCTCTGACGTTATATCAAGGAGCATCTGTTTCTTGAATTGCGCCAACTGCGGGCTTTGCTCAATCATTTTTTCGATGTCAGCCTTTAAGCTCTCCAGGCGCTCCTGCTCCTTTCGACGAAACTCCGCCTGAGCCTCTTTGGAAAAGGAGGTTGATTTTTTGGCCTCGACATCACCGCGCTTGACCTGCCCGGATTGACGCGTCAAATCCTTGCCGCCCCCCTGAAGCACACTGGTGGCATCGCCCGAACCACTGCCCCCCTGGCTGGAGACCTTCAGCGGGTTCTGAAAAAAATCGGCAATGCCCTGTAGATCTCCCTTGGCAGTGGAACCAAGCAACCACATCAAAAGGAAGAAGGCCATCATCGCCGTTACGAAGTCGGCATAGGCGATCTTCCAGGCACCGCCGTGCGCGCCCCCCGCAACAACCTTCTTGCGCTTGATGATTATGGGGCGTGTGGAATCGTCGCTCATCGTATTTAATTAATGCCTGGCGACAGGCTATTTACCTTTGCGAGCCTTCAGTTCTTCCTCAAGCTCCGTGAAACTGGGACGCTCGTGCGACCCCAATGTCTTCCGCCCGAACTCGATGGCTACCTGTGGTGCATAACCGGACATGGAAGCCAAAAGAACCATTTTGATGGTCTTGTAGATAGTGGCTCCTTCATTGGCTTTTTGTTCCAGAAGCTTGGCTACCGGCTCAACGAAACCGTAGGAAATAAGGATACCAAGGAAGGTTCCGACCAGCGCTCCACCGATCATCTTGCCGAGAACAGCCGGGGGGCTACCGACCGAGCCCATCACATTCACGACGCCCATCACGGCCACTACGATACCGAAGGCAGGCACGGCACCGGCGATGCTTGACACGACATGACCCGGCTCAGCAGCCTCGTGGTGATGCGTTTCCAGCTCGACGTCCATCAAGCTCTCGATTTCGACGGTATTCAGGTTACCGCCAACCATCATCCGTAGGTAGTCGCAGGTAAACTCCATCACGTGATGGTCGTGCACCAGATTCGGATATTTGCTGAAGATCGGGCTGGCTTCGGGATTTTCGATGTCACCTTCGATGGACATCAAGCCCTCCTTGCGCACTTTGCCTAGAATCTCAAAAAGCATGGCCAAGGCATCGACATAAAACGCCTTGTTGTATTTTGATCCCTTGAGAATGCCAGGGACGGCGCCGACCGTCGCCTTGATGATCTTGATATCGTTTGCTGCGACGAAATACCCGATCGTCAAGCCGATAATCGCCACATATTCAGTCGGCACCCAAAGGGCGAGGAGACTCCCATGCAGTGCATACGTTCCCAGCGCCGAAGCCAGAATGATGACGTAACCAACAATCAGAAACATGCAAAGCCCCCTGTCGCGCCAGCTAGAACCAGCGCAGATCCGCCCAGTAATTGGTTTTCGCTATTGTAGCCACTTGAATTGCCCGAGTGCAAAGAAAGAGAGGGCCGACCCAAGTCGATCTTCGGCTTTACGAGAAGACCCAGTGGTAAACTCAGGCACATTGCCAAGCTGACCCACGCCCCATGATCCAATACTGTAACCATTGTGGCGCGAATGTGACTTTTACCGTTCCGCCGGGAGACTCGCTACCGCGACACGTCTGCAATGCGTGCGGCCACATCCACTATGAAAATCCCCGCCTGGTGGTCGGTTGCGTCGCTGAATGGGAGGATCGAATCCTTCTGTGTCGCCGAGCCATCGAGCCGCGACACGGATTTTGGACGCTTCCGGCCGGCTTTATGGAAAATGGCGAAACCACCTCGCAGGCAGCAGTTCGTGAAACCCATGAGGAGGCAGGTGCAAGAATATTGATCGATGCACCGTTCGCCATGATCAGCATCGCACATATCAATCAGGTCCATTTGTTCTATCGCGGCCGCATGACCGACCCGCATTTTGCCGCTGGCGAGGAGAGCCTTGAGGTCTGCCTGTGCCATCCAGAACAGATACCCTGGAGTGAGTTGGCCTTTCGTAGCGTCAGCTTATGTCTTGAGCACTACCTCGCCGACCGCGCGACGGGGACCTACGGCTTTCATGAGACGGAGCTTCCCGCAGCTTAAGCGTCTTCAATCGGCAAGTCGATACTCCACCGGCAGGGAAATACTCAGATTCCTGCCACGCATGCCTTCCGGCATGACTGCCAGACTCACCGCCTGCTCAACCATTTCAAGCGCCTGCTGATCCAGAACTCCATGGCCCGATGAGCGATCTAACGAGACAGTCGGATTCCCCATGCCAATCGCCATGACAACAGAGACATGGACGACGCCCTCCCATCCATTGTCCCGGGCCAGCGATGGATAAACCTTGAATTGGCGAGCGCTACGGGCAACATTCAAGCGATATTGCCCGAGTTCCTCAACTGTGGTCGACTGCGGCTTTGAGGATTCGATGCCATGTGCGCGATCAAATTCAGCGTTTCCCGAATTTGCTCCTTCCACGGTCGACCGGAAAAAACGGCCAATATTCAAATCCGCCGTTTTAACTTCGGACGCTACCCCGGATTTCCTAACGGTCATTTCAGGCTTCACCTTGGGAACTCCCTGTATCGACATTTTGGGAGAAGCCAATTCATGCATATCGCGTGAACCAATACGCATTTCCAAGGCGCTCACAGCGCGCCCTGAAGCGGCTGGCAGGGCAAATACGTCGAGGCGACCTGCCGAAAGCAAGGACACAAGATGCAAAAAAACCGAAATGAGCAAGGCGCGAATCAGCATGCCTCAGTTTCACCGCTCTCCACGCAAAAAACAAACCCCCGATCGGCCAGCCGATCGGGGGTTCAGGAGCCTCACCGCTCAATGAGCGATGGGATCAGTAGCAATATTACTTGCCGGCCTTGCGGGTATCTTCTTCCATCTTGTTGGCGTACATCTTGCCCATCACCACACCGATGACCAGAACGCCGACGATGACCGCAAAGCTCATCAGACCAAAATCGCTGCTAAACAAAAGTTCCCACGCCATATGTCACCTCCCAGTAACAATTAAAAAAACCAACTACTTTCCCGCTCGCGCCGTCAGGCGCAACGGTTCCAACGAATCAGCCTGCCACTCGCCCTGAAGGCGCCATTTAGCAGCAGGATCCTCAATCGATACTAGCCAACGACCTGAAATATCCGCGACAAGCATGCCACTGTAAAAGCCCGGTCCTTCCATAGTCATCTTAATCAACTGATCCTGCCCGGCACGGGTTGGATGTGCCAGTTTCAGAACAATTTCAGACGGCAACCCGGCATCGCTATCGGCGCGTAGCAGGAGTCGCAAATTAGCCCCTGAACGCATTACATCGCCCTGCAACCCAAGGCTGCCCGCCTGATGGTCACGTTGCAGACTCTGGTTCACTGCAAGCCCTTGCTTGTAGTAGTCATCAGTTACCAGACCATCGTTGCTCACAACAGCCAGCCATAGCGTAATAAAGCCGGCAACAATGACGATACCCGGCCCAGCCATTAAGAACCAAGGCCAGCGCTGCTTGTACCAAGGAGGATTGTCATTGCTCAATGTCATTGAATTACTCATGTCAGGGCATCAGGAATGAGGCTTTTTCGTGAACCGCAATCTTGTCGTGGTTCTGGGCCTGGATATCAAAATAAATGGTGTTCGCGCCTTTTTTTCCGGACTCCGGAGGGACACGAACGACGATGGTCACTTCATGGTTCTCTGCACTGGCAACCTCAACAATACGATCACCAACAATTTCCACCCCTTCCAGACCCTCGACGGACAACGCGTAGCGCTTGGGTTCCTCAGTGGTGTTCATGATTTTCAGGTTATAGACGTTTTCGATACGTCCATCATCTGCCTCTCTGGCCAATAGAGAGCGGTCACGAATAACATCAACCTTCAGCGGCACACGAACAGCCAAGGACCAAATAGCCGCAATGGTGATAGCCGTCAAAATCACCGTATAAAGAATGATCCGCGGGCGAACCAAATGCGCGATCACCTCCTTGGGGGTGAAATGCTTCGCCAGTGCATTTTCTGTAGTATAGCGGATAAGCCCTCGGGGCAAACCCAGCTTGTCCATTACCGGGTCACAGGCATCGATGCAAGCACCACAACCAATACATTCGTATTGCTGCCCCTTGCGAATATCAATACCCGTCGGGCAAACCACCACGCACAATCCGCAATCCACACAATCGCCAAGGCCTGACTCGCTGGCATCCACAGCCTTCTTGCGAGCACCGCGCGGCTCCCCCCGCTCCGGATCGTACGTAATGATCAACGTGTCGGGATCAAACATAACCCCCTGAAAACGCGCATAGGGGCACATGTACTTGCAGACTTGTTCACGGAGAAAGCCCGCCTGCATATAGCAGAAGCCGCCATAGAAGAAAGTCCAGAAAAGTTCCCACCCGGAAAAATCAAACGGAAGCGCCGCCAGCAGTTCACTCACAGGGGTGAAATACGCCACCAGCGTAAATCCAGTCCACAGCGAGATCAGCAACCAAATTGCGTGCTTCACCGCCTTTAGACGGAACTTTCTGGCCGTCATCGGCCCTTTGTCCAACTTCATGCGGGCCGAACGATCCCCTTCGATCCTGTTTTCGATCCACATGAATATTTCGGTATACACGGTCTGGGGACAGGCATATCCACAGAATAGCCGCCCTGCAATCGCTGTAAACAAGAACAAGGCATAGGCCGAAACAATTAGTAGCAGCGCAAGGTAGAAGACATCCTGAGGCCACAAAACCAAGCCAAACAAATAGAATTTTCGTTCAACCAAATGGAGCAGCACGGCCTGACGACCATTCCACTCAAGCCACGGCACACAATAGAAAAGTATCTGGGTGACCCCGACCAGAATCCAGCGCCAGTTGTTCCACCACCCCTTGACGTCACGGATATAGACCTTTTTGTGCTTCTCGTAAAAAGACACTTCCACCTTAGGATCGGCAGATTTGGCGTGGGGACTATTGCTAGAAGGTTCCGTCATGGTCTTATCCGTATCTAAATTGCGCTGAACACGCATTGTTCGGCGCTCTTTCAACGCAATTTAGATACAAATCAGGGTTTTCAAATGCAGAAATAAAAACGGGGCGGCCAAGCCGCCCCGTTTATGCCAATTACTTGGCGCCTTGGCTAAGGCTAATCACGTAAGCTGACAGCAGATGCACCTTGGCGTCGCCCAGGAATTCCTTCCAGGCCGGCATCTGATTCTGACGACCCTTGGTGATCGTTTCGGTGATGGTCGCTTCAGAAGAACCATACAACCAGATCTTGTCGGTCAAGTTGGGGGCACCAACAGCAGCCATACCTGTGGCTTCCATACCGTGACAACCAACGCAACCGGCGGAGGTAAAGGCTTCCTTGCCCTTGGCTGCACGGACGGAGTCATTCGGCAGACCAGACAACGAACGGACGTAGTTGGCCAGATCCTTGATGCTATCTGCACCCAACTGCTCATGCGGAGGCATGACGCCCATACGACCATTGGAAATGGTTTCCTTGATCTGTTCCGGCTCTCCACCATATTGCCAGTCGGCGTCGGTCAGATTCGGGAAGCCCTTGGCACCACGCGCATCAGCACCGTGACACTGCATACAGTAGGTCAGGTACAGACGCTTGCCCATTTCCATGGCTTGCTTGTCGCCAGCCACAGCCTTGACATCCATGGCCATGAACTTGTCAAACAAAGGCTTGACCGTCGCATCCATCTTGTCTACTTCGGCCTTATGCTGGCCACCGGACGTCCAGCCCAGCATACCCTTGTTGTTACCCAGGCCCGGATACAGCGCAAGATAGACAAAGGCGAAGACCACCGTGATGATGAACATCCAGCTCCACCACTTGGGCATCGGATTGTTGTACTCCTCCAATGTTTCATCCCAAACGTGCCCCATCGTCTTGCCTGGCGTGAAGGTCGCTTTGCCCTGCATGTAGAGAAGAATTGCGCAGGCGAGAATACTACCCACCACAATCACAATCACGTACATGTTCCAAAATTCGCTAACGAAATCGCTCATTTGCTTTCCTTTTTTTCAGCGGGGGTGCGACGGCGTTGACGCCGCACCCTGATCATCATGCTCCGCGAACGGCAAGTTGGCAGCTTCCTCAAACCCCTTTTTGCTACCCCTGCCGTAGGCCCACCCCACAATACCGAGGAAGCAAAGCAACCCGACAACTGTGGTTATGGAACGCAGATCGTTGATGTCCATGGCTATTACTTTACGTTCTTCAGTGCCGTACCCATGCCCTGCAGGTAGGCAATCAGGACATCAAGTTCGGTCTTGTCACCGATGGCAGCCTTGGCACCCTTGATCTCTTCATCCGTATAGGTGGGGATACCGCGCACATTGGCGAATCCACGCATAACCTGCATCTTCTTCTCGATGTCAGCACCAACCGAATCCTTGGCCTTGGTGTTCGCCAGGAAGGCAAAGGCCGGCATGTTGGATTCAGGCACCACATCACGAGGATTCATCAGGTGAGCACGCTGCCACTCGTCAGAGTAGCGACCGCCAACACGGTGAATATCCGGGCCTGTACGTTTGGAGCCCCACTGGAACGGGTGATCATAAACGTACTCGCCGGCAACAGAATAGTGACCATAACGCTCAGTTTCGGCACGGAACGGACGAATCATCTGCGAGTGACAAAGAAAACAACCCTCGCGAAGATAAACGTCACGGCCAGCCAGACGAACAGCGTCGTAAGGCTTGACACCCTCAACCGGAGTCGTGGTCGACTTCTGGAAGAACAGCGGAACGATTTCGAGCAGACCACCCCAAATCACGGTAAGCAACGTCAGCACAATCAGCAGGACTACGCTTTTTTCAATTTGCTCATGCTTTAGCATTGTTATCTCTCCCTAATCAGGCGTGATGACCGGCCGGAGCGATCACCGGCATGTCCTGTGTCTTGCCACCAGCCATGGTCTTGAACATGTTGTAAGCCATGATCAGCATACCTGACAGGAACAGGACACCGCCCAACCAACGGATCGCCCAGAACGGATAGGACCCCTTGACGGACTCAACGAAGCTGTAAGCCAGCGTACCGTCGGCATTGACAGCGCGCCACATCAAACCTTGCATCACACCTGAGATCCAGGTTGAAGCAATGTAAAGCACGGTACCAATGGTGGCGATCCAGAAGTGGGTCGTCATCAGCTTGGTGCTATACATCTCGGACTTGCCAAAAAGCTTCGGCAGCAGGTAGTAAATTGAACCGATGGAAACCATGGCCACCCAGCCGAGAGCGCCCGAGTGGACGTGACCGACAGTCCAGTCCGTGTAGTGCGACAGCGCATTGACCGTCTTGATCGACATCATCGGGCCTTCGAACGTGGACATACCGTAGAACGACAGCGACGTGATCAGGAACTTCAGGATAGGATCGTCGCGCAGCTTATGCCAGGCACCCGACAGGGTCATGATGCCGTTGATCATGCCACCCCAAGACGGAGCCAGCAGAATGAGCGAGAAGACCATACCAACGGACTGCGTCCAGTCAGGCAGCGCGGTGTAATGCAGATGGTGCGGGCCCGCCCACATGTACGTAAAGATCAGCGCCCAGAAGTGGACCACGGACAAACGATAGGAGTAAACCGGGCGACCAGCTTGTTTCGGCACGAAGTAGTACATCATGCCAAGGAAGCCTGCTGTCAGGAAGAAGCCCACAGCATTGTGACCATACCACCACTGGATCATGGCATCCTGAACACCAGCATAGGCGGAATAGGACTTGGTCAGCGTAACCGGCACAGCAGCACTGTTAACCAGATGCAATAGCGCAACAGCGATGATGAACGCACCGAAGAACCAGTTCGCCACATAAATATGGGAAACGGTGCGCTTGCCGATGGTACCGAAGAAAACAATTGCATATGAAACCCAGACCAGCGTGATCAGGATATCGATCGGCCACTCCAACTCGGCATACTCCTTACCTTGGGTGAAACCCAAGGGCAAAGAAATAGCAGCGAGCAGAATGACAAGTTGCCAGCCCCAGAAAGTAAATGGAACCAGCGGACCGCCCCACAAGCGGGCGTGTGACGTGCGTTGAACACACCAGTAAGACGTTGCAAACAGGGCGCAACCACCAAACGCAAAAATTACTGCGTTGGTATGCAACGGGCGCAAACGACCAAAGTGCAGGAAGCCAATATTCAGCTCCGGCCAGACCAACTGCGCAGCAATGATGACACCAACCAGCATGCCAACAATGCCCCAAATAACAGTCATGACAGCGAATTGCCGTACGACTTTATCGTTATATGTGGTTTTCGTTCCAGACATGAACCCACCTCTCGTAAAGAAAAAACGGAATGCCCACCTCCCTTAACCCAAGGGGGCACATGGAAAGCGATGTTATTCTAGTTCAGGGGCGGTGTTTTGACCTAGATCAACCTACCTATTATCTAAGGCAGATAGTCCGAAATATCTAGGCGCAGTAGCGGATCCCCGGGCGTGGACAAAAAAAGGGTGCGTCGTAACGCACCCCAACCCCAACAGAGAACCGCAGTGAAGCTTCCACTTCACAATGCAGATATTTTGCCAAGTGTTAGCACCTCTAGCGTTGACACAGGTCAAACATTGTCTCGTTTGGTGGGTTCCTTGGCATCGTCGAGTGGCTTTGGCTGATCCTCATCCATCAAAACACGAAAACCAGGCCCCTCGAGGTCATCGAATTGCCCGCTCCGCACCGACCACCAAAACGCAATGGCAATCCCGAAGACAAGGATGACCGACACCGGAATAAGCAGATACACACTTTCCATCAATCTGTCTCCACGCGCTGAATGCGCAGTGAATTGAGGACGACCAGCAACGAGCTGGCCGACATACCGATGCCGGCGATCCACGGGGTTACATACCCGGTAATAGCCAATGGCAAGGCAACAAAATTGTACGCGAAGGACCACCAAAGATTCTGGTGAATTACTTGCAGGGTTTTCCGGGCACGCCGCAGGCCGTGACGCAAATGATCCAGATTTTCGGAGAGCAGGATGAAATCAGACTGAGTCCTTGCCAGTTGCGCCCCCCCTCCCATGGCGACCGACACCTGCGCCTGAGCCAGCACCGGCGCGTCATTGACGCCATCGCCAAGCATGGCGACGATGGCGCCTTCAGCCTGGAGCCCGGTGACACAATCGTGCTTCCCCTGCGGGGTAACACCGGCACGAACGTCTGTGATACCTAGCTTGCCGGCAACCAGATGCGCCACGGCAGGTGCATCCCCCGTCAAAAGAATGACTTTTTTCCCGGCACCACGAAGTTCGGAAATCAACGCAGCCGACTCCAGGCGCAATTCGTCACCGATCCGAAACAGCGCAAGGCAGCCGGTTTGATCAGCGAGAGCGACAACCGTATCACCGCTTTCCAGCCAGCCGGCTGCAGCGTCCGGCAGTTTGCCATCGCTCAGGGCCAGCGCGTAACCAGGGCGGCCGATACGGCAACGGCGGCCGGCAACGAGGGCTTCGATACCCTGCCCGGGCTCGCTGAACACTGCCGACGTTTCAGGCAACTCATCCCCTGCAGCCAGACGGAGCGCAGTGGCCACCGGGTGTTCAGAGGCGTGCTCAAGGGCCGCCGCCATGGCAAGACACGCTTCCCGGCTCTCGCCGGCGGTTGGAAAAACATCTACCAGATGCATCCGTCCTGTCGTTAACGTACCCGTTTTATCGAAGACGAAATGGGTTGCCCGAGCCAGCGTTTCAATGGCGTGCCCACGCGTGACCAGCAAGCCGTCCTTGGCCAGTGCCCCGGCCGACACCGTCAGCGCGATCGGTGTCGCCAGCGAAAGGGCGCACGGGCATGTGACGACGAGCACCGAAACGGTAATCCACAACGCTTTCGATGGATCGACGATATACCAGCCGACGGCGACCAGAATCGCCACAGCAAGGAGCACCGCGACGAAATAGCTGGCGATGCGGTCGGCCAGCACGACGATTTTCGGTTTTTCCGCTGCCGCCCGCTCCATCAACTGGATGATTGCTGACAGGCGCGTTCCGTCGCCTACCTGCTCAACCTGCACGACCAGGGGACTTTCGGCATTGATCGACCCACCGGTCACCGCCTCGCCGGGCGACTTCGGCACCGGTTTGCTTTCACCTGTCAGCAACGCCTCGTTGGCGCAACTGATGCCTTCGATTACCCGGCCGTCCGCCGGCACAATTTCTCCGGCCCGAACCATGAGGTAGTCGCCCGGGCGCAAATCGGCGACAACACATTGCTCAGTGTTACGGTCGACCGGAAATTTCGGCATTTTTTGAGCAAAGGCCGGCAGCAGGCGGGCCAGCGCCTCAGTGACGCTGACAGCCTTCTGGCGCGCCGTCATTTCCAGATAGCGACCACCAAGCAGGAAGAAGATGAACATCGTGACCGAATCGAAGTAGACCTCGCCGACCTGCGTAAATGTTGCCCAGCAACTGGCAATGAAAGCCGCGCCGACACCGAGCGCCACCGGCACATCCATGCCGACACGACGCAGCTTGATATCGCGCCAGGCGTTGCGAAAGAACGGCGCCGAGGAATAAAAGATGACCGGCATGGTCAGCAGCATGCTGGCCCAGCGCATCAGGCTTTCGATGTCCGGCGCCATATCGCCGTCGGCAATATAAACCGGGTAGGCATACATCATTACCTGCATCATGCCGAAGCCGGCAACCCACAGGCGCCACATGGCTTCACGCCGTTCCTTGCGGGAAATTTCCTCGTTTTTGGCCGCATCGTACGGGTAGGCGCGATAACCGATGGCAGCGATGGCGCTGAGGATATCCGAGAGCTTGATACGGGTTTCATCCCAGCGGACGCGAGCCCGGCGGGTCGTGTAGTTGATATTGACCGCCGTCACGCCTGGCAATCGGCCAACATGCTGCTCGTTCAGCCAGATGCAGGCGGAACAGGTGATGCCCTCAAGCAGCAGCGACGCCTCGCGCTCGTTTTGGCCAAGCTCCTTGACGAAGCTTT
This sequence comes from Azonexus sp., assembly GCF_049652925.1. GTDB lineage: Bacteria > Pseudomonadota > Gammaproteobacteria > Burkholderiales > Rhodocyclaceae > Azonexus. The sequence continues at coordinate 5,182 of NZ_JBASFI010000028.1, read as the reverse complement.
TCTGGAATTCGGCGTGATCGTACATGACCAGTTGTTCGAGAATCGCCGGCATGGCTTCGCGTGGCGACTCGGGCATCGCATCGCGGCTTCGGTAATAGTCGGCCAGCCCATTATCGACAATCGATTGCGCCACGGCCTGGCAGCCGAAACAGCACATGGCCCGCGGCTGGCTGTCTATTTTCACCGACAGATCAATATCGTCGGGAATCGGCAGGCCACAGTGATAGCAGGAAGCGGGGGGCATCAAATAAAAAGGCACCGAAGTGCCTTTTGGGTCAAGGACGGAGCCGAAGTATAGTTTATTTGACGCCCATCCGGATGGCGCCATCCAGCCGGATGACTTCACCATTCAGGTACGCATTCTCGGCGATGTGCCGAACCAGCGCCGCGTACTCGGCCGGTTTGCCCATGCGTGTCGGGAACGGCACCATTTTATTCAGCGAGTCCTGCACCTCGGGCGGCATGCCGAGCAGCATCGGCGTTTCCATGATGCCAGGGGCGATGGTCATGCAACGGATGCCGCTGCGTGCCAACTCACGAGCGACCGGCAGGGTCAGCGCCACGATGCCACCCTTCGAGGCCGCGTAGGCCGCCTGCCCAAGCTGACCTTCATAGGCGGCAACGGAGGCGGTATTGATGATCACGCCGCGTTCGCCACCACCATCCGGCTCGTGTTTCATCATTGCATCAGCTGCCAAGCGGATCATGTTGAAGGTACCAACCAGATTGATATTGATGACCTTGGCAAAACTCTCCAGCCGATGCGGCCCTTCTTTGCCGAGCACCTTCTCGGCCGGCGCGACACCGGCGCAGTTCACCAGGCCATGCAGTGCGCCAAATTTGGAAATCGCCGTATTTATCGCGTTGACCGCGGAAGTCTCGTTGGCCACATCAGTTTCGACAAAACAGGTGTTTGCGCCCAGTTCAGCCGCCATCTTTTCGCCCGCCTGACGATTCAGGTCAACCAACACCACTTTCGCCCCGGCTTCCACCAAAGCACACGCCGTCGCCACGCCCAGCCCGGAACCCGCGCCGGTTACCAGAAATACTTTGTCCTGAATTTGCATCGCAACCATCTCCTGAATATTTGTCATTTTCCAGACGGTACCGTATGGAAAGAAGGCACATATTACTCCTCGATGTGACGATCGAAAATGCCTTCACTTTCGATCTCGGCATTGCGCAGTGCTATGATCAATAAGTATCCAGACCTATCAAGGCTAACCGATCATGTCCGAGCAGATCGCACCCGACAGAAACAGGCCGACCGTACTCGTCATCGACCCCTCGGCCAGCAACAGGGCATTGATCTGCGAGTGCCTTCGCCAATTGCCGGAGGTCCGAACCATGGCCACCGGTGACGGCGAAACAGCGCTGCAGATATTCCGCGAAGCCTGGCCCAGCCTGGTGCTGCTCGACACCACCCAGCAAGACACCAACGGCATCGAGTTGACACGAAAAATCCGCGCCTGGGAACTAAGCAGAATTGAGACGGGAATTTCACCATGGACGCCGATCGTCTTCCTCTCCTCGGTCGCCGATGAAGACACGCTCGCCCGGGGAATCCTGGCCGGCGGCGACGATTTCCTGTCCAAGCCAGTCTCGGAAGTCGTGCTGCTGGCCAAAGTACGCGCCATGTTGCGGATTTCAACCCGCCAAAAGGAAATCTGCGAGGTACATCGGCAGCTCAAGGAAATTGCCATTCTCGACGGCCTGACCGGCATACCCAATAGACGCCACTTCGATGACACCCTGGCGGTTGAGTGGAAGCGCTGCATCCGCAATGACACCCCGCTCAGCATCGTCCTCAGCGATGTCGACTTCTTCAAGCAGTTCAATGACATCTATGGCCACCAGGCCGGCGACTTCTGCCTGAAAGCGGTGGCCAGTTCGCTCAGCGAATCGCTGTTTCGTGTCGAAGACACCGTCGCCCGCTACGGCGGCGAAGAGTTCGTTGCCATTCTGCCCGGGACAGACGCCACCGGTGCCTATGCAGTAGCCGAACGCATGCGTCAATCAGCCCGCGACCTATGCATCCCGCACGAACGCGGCATCGATGGCCGTGTCTCGTGCAGCTTCGGCGTCGCCAGCACGCACCCAAGTGCGGACAAAGCGCCGCATCAATTGGTCAAAACGGCCGATTCCTGTCTGTACGCCGCCAAGAATGCCGGCCGCAATCGGGTAACGCTCAGTCTCGAGTAAATAGCATCACCGGAAATGAAAAAGCCCACACGAGGTGGGCTAAATCAAGATGGTGCCGCTTGCCGGAATCGAACTGGCGACCTTTTCATTACGAATGAACTGCTCTACCAACTGAGCTAAAGCGGCAAACCAAGGCCGCGAATTCTACAGTAGCTGATCCATACGGGCAACAAGGCGCATTCGGAATCCCCCACTTTGGCATCTGGAAATCCATCTTGGATGCCTATTACGGCCTTCATGGCAGCACAGCGTAGAATCACGCTTTTCAGCGACACCCACATCAAATGAATCTGCTACGCGCGCTGGCCACGGTCAGTGGCATGACCCTGCTCTCAAGAATTCTCGGCTTCGCGCGTGACTTCGTCATTGCCCGCACTTTCGGCGCAGGGATGGCCACCGACGCTTTTTTTGTCGCCTTCAAGCTGCCCAATCTGCTCCGCCGGATGTTTGCCGAAGGTGCCTTCTCCCAGGCCTTCGTGCCCATCCTTGGTGAATACAAGAACAAAGGCAGCGAAGAAGACACCCGTACGCTGGTCGACCATGTCGCCAGCCTGCTGTCGATGGCGCTGTTTGCGGTCACAGCCATCGGCATTGCAACGGCCCCGATACTGGTCTGGGTATCGGCGCCCGGTTTTTCCGCCGATGCCGGCAAGTTCGAGCTGACAGTGACGCTGACGCGCATCACCTTCCCGTACATTTTCTTCATGTCGCTCGTCGCGCTGTCGGGCGGCATTCTCAATAGCTGGAGCCGTTTCGCGCTGCCGGCCTTCACGCCCGTTCTGCTCAACCTTGCCTTTATCGGCATGGCGCTGTTTGCCGCGCCCTATTTCGATCCGCCGGTGCTGGTGCTGGGCTGGGCGGTTTTTCTTGGCGGATTGCTGCAATTAGCGATCCAGATTCCCGCCCTGAAAAAAATCGCCATGCTGCCCCGCCCATCCCTGAACTGGCGGGCTGCATGGGCCGATCCTGGGGTTCGCCGGATCACGAAACTGATGGCACCGGCCATGATCGGCGTTTCGGTGTCGCAGATCAGTCTGCTCATCAACACCATATTTGCCTCGTTCCTGCAATCCGGCAGCGTGTCCTGGCTTTATTACGCCGACCGCCTCATGGAATTTCCTTCCGGCATGCTCGGCGCCACGCTGGGAACGATCCTGCTCCCCTCTTTGTCCCGCTACCATGCCAGCAACAACCCCGTTGAGTATTCGCGACTGCTCGACTGGGGCTTGCGCCTGACCTTATTGCTTGCCGCCCCGGCTGCCCTGGCGCTGGCCATCCTGGCCGTCCCGCTGATCTCGGCCCTGTTCTATCACGGCGCCTTTTCGGCTGACGACGTCTTCCGTACCCGCGAAGCCCTGGTTGCCTACACCGTCGGGCTAACCGGCATGATTCTCGTCAAGGTGCTGGCCCCCGGCTTTTACGCCCGCCAGAACATCCGGACGCCGGTACGCATAGCGCTGATCTCGCTGGCCGCCACACAAATCATGAACCTGGCCTTTGTCGGCTGGCTGGCGCATGCTGGCCTGGCCCTGTCAATCGGTCTGGCAGCCTGCCTGAATGCACTGATGCTTTATCGCGGCCTGCGCCGCCTGGAAATCTACCAGCCACAGGCAGGGTGGCTGATTTTCAGCACCAAGTTGCTGCTGGCATTGATCGTCATGGGCGCCGCCCTGTGGTTTGGCATGGGGCAGGAAACAAGCTGGTTGCAAAGGAGCTTCGTCGACCGGACAATCCATTTGTCTTGGCTGGTGCCACTTGGTGTCGCCACCTATTTCGTCACACTATGGATTCTTGGCTTCCGCCTGAGTGACTTCAAACGCCAGGCGGCGTAATCAGAAGAGGTAACGATGAAACTGACCAGCACCAGCTTTTCGGATGGGCAAACGATTCCGGGTGAGTTTTCCTTTTGCACCCCTGACCCGGCCCATCATGTCTGCCTCGGCAAAAACGTCAATCCCCAACTGGCGTGGAGCGAAGCCCCTACGGAAACCAAATCCTTCGTCGTCATTTGTCACGATCCGGATGTACCTAGCCAAGGCGACGACGTCAACCAGGAAGGTCGAACCGTTCCCGCCGCCCTGCCCCGCGTCGATTTCTTCCACTGGGTTCTGATTGACCTGCCAGCTACGGTCAACACGATTGCCGAAGGCGAATTCAGCCGCGAAGTCACGCCGCGCGGCAAACCTGGCATTCAGGCGGCGCAAGACAGCCGGCAAGGCATCAACAACTACACCGACTGGTTCGCCAACGACCACGACATGAGCGGTGATTACTACGGCTACGACGGCCCCTGCCCGCCGTGGAACGACGAGATCATCCATCACTACATCTTCACGGTGTTTGCGCTGGATGTAGAAAAGCTGCCGCTCGATGGCAAGTTCGGCGGGCCGGAAGTCCGTGCTGCCATGCAGGGCCACATTCTGGCCGAAGCAAACCTGACCGGAACGTATACGCTGAACGCAAGCCTGCTGGCCTGATTTCAACGCCCCCACAAAAGCCAAAGGCCATGCATCCGCATGGCCTTTGGCCTTTCAGGCTGGCCGGTTTCTGCCGGCCGGGCCAGGCAGGCCTTACTTCACCAGTCCCTTGCAGCCGCCCACGGTGTTGCCGTTGCACGGAATCGACGTCTCCCGGTTGATCAGCCACTTGCCGTTCACCTTGATCATCTCCAGGGTCTTCTGCGTCGTGTCGTTGTAGCCCTTCGACTGGTAGATCTGACGGAATTCGGCGAAGGCGCGGTCGTTGCCGTCCATCCGAACTTTCATGTCCTGGATATCAACATTGATGTCACCGCGAGCCGAGATGCGGCCTCGGCGCAGTTGCGCCCAGTCTTCGCGGGTCAGGCCGCCGTCGGGGGTGAAGGTCGGGGCGTAGAAGGCGCTGTAGGCGGCGTAGTCTCTGGCTGACCAGGCGGCTGCCCAGGATTTGACCTGGGACTGGATGCCGGCTTCGGGGCCGAGGGCGACGGGTGCGGCGGCAA
>NZ_JBASFI010000027.1:0-94161 GCF_049652925.1 Azonexus sp. | reverse complement strand
CCCCAATCGACCGCCGGGTTGTGTTTCGGGGCATTGGCGTCGAGCAGGTCGCGGTTCTCGATGAACAGCAGAGCCTCGACCAGCACCGGCGGGATGGCCTCGAAATCGGCGTACTGTACGCGCGGGTACTGGCTGTCGTAGAGCGACTGGTCGTTACGGTCGAGGATGGTCAGGCCGGCCCGGGATTTCTCGCGGTAAATGGGAAAGTGGCCGCGTCCGACAATGGCGCGAAAGCCCTCCGATTGGCGGGCCTGGGCGGCAACGGTGAAGCCGGCACTGGCCAGGCGCGGCAGGAAGGTGTTGAGCTGGGCATAGCCCAGACGCTGCTCGTAGGGGCCGGTGGTGGGCAGCCAGATGTCCTTGTCGGCGCCGGGCTCAACGGTCCAGGTCGAGGTTCTCGCCCGTTCGGCGAAGTGGCTGGCCTGGATGAACGATTCCTGAAGTTCCACCCAGGCAACGCCGGCGAGGGCGGTGCCGACAACGATGAGGCCAAGAAGGAGATGGAATTTCCAGCGCTGTGGCCGGGGTTGAAGCAGGTAACTTTGTTGCGGATCGATGCTGGACATGAGTCTGGGGGCTGGAGCTTTATGAATCTGTCAGGCGGAAACCTTGCCCGACGCGGTGCTTTGTCGTTGGAGATACGGTGCAATCGTAACCCGTTTGAGTGGTCTCGCTATAAGTGTCTCAGGGTAAATCCCTGGTTATTTTAAAATGCCTTGTGCATTCTTGTCGTCGGTGGCGGTGCGCTCACCGCTTCGGCCAGTCGCCCTTGCTGGTAAAGGCCTTGAAATGGAGGCCGAGGCATTGCAATTTTGGTCTTTTTTTCGGGTTGACCGTGGCAATCAAGTCTTTTCACCGAAAACCGGCGCTCCGGGGCACGCATGATGCCGGATTCCATATACGGAAGGCGCCGGCATCTATTCTGCAAATGTTTTTAGGCGCAATATATTGCGCCAAAATTGAGTATTGATAATTTGAGCGCAATATAGTGCGCGTAACGAATAGTTTGTTGTGTTATGTTATGCGTTAAAAGATGCGCGTAGTATAAAATGGTGCTTATTGTGCGCGTAATAATGCGCGTTATGGAGAGTTGATATGCAGTCCAGCCATACTTTAGCCGAACTCGAAGCGCTGCTGGGGGAGCAGGTAAAGAAGCTCCGGCTCAGCCGAAATATCGACCAGACCCTGCTGGCCGAACGGGCCGGTATCAGTCGCCGGGCCCTGCAGAACCTCGAGGCGGGTGCAGGTTCGAGTACCGCCAGCCTGCTCTCTGTCGTGCGCGCGCTTGATCGGGAAGACTGGCTGGCGCTTCTCGCGCCGACCGCCACCATCAATCCGCTGAACATGGTTCGTGCCCGTCGGGAGCGGCAGCGGGCAACGTCGGTTCGGGTCAAGTCGTCGCCGGCAAAATAAGGCAAAGACACCATGGATACTCCTTCCAAACCCCGTCGTCCCCGAGCTGCGCCGTATAAACACGTCGACCGCGTCGAAGTCCATCTGTGGGGCCAGTTGATGGGCGCCGTTGCCCTCGATCCGGCCTATGGCTTCTACGCCTTTGCCTACGCCCCGAGCTTCATCGCCAAAGGGGTTGAACCGTCGCCCCTGCGCATGCCGCTGCGCGAAGATCCCTACATCTTTACCGATTTGCCGCGTGAAACCTACAAGGCGTTGCCGGCGATGTTGAGCGATGCGCTCCCGGATGATTTCGGCAACGCGCTGATCAACAAATACATGGCCGACCGCGGTATTCCGGCCAACCAGGTTTCTGAAATCGACCGGCTGGCCTACATGGGCAACCGCGCCATGGGCGCCATGGTCTTCAAGCCGGGGCGCGGCCCCATCCGCCAGAAGCCGACGCCCATCGAACTGAGCGATCTGGTCAGCGAAGCGCGCAAGGCAGTTGCCGGGACGATTGAAGACGACGAGCAGACCGACGCCGCCCTGCGCAGCATCATCGACGTCGGCACCTCGGCCGGCGGCGCGCGCGCCAAGGCCGTCATCGCCTGGAACCGGACGACCAACGAGGTGCGCTCCGGGCAGTTCGAAGCCGGCGATGGTTTCGAACACTGGCTGCTCAAGTTCGACGGCATCGGCAAAGACCTCGAACTCGGTGCCTCGGGCGGTTACGGCCGCATTGAGCAGGCCTATTCCCTGATGGCCAGGGCGGCCGGCATCGAGATGATGGAATGCCGGCTGCTTGAAGAAAACGGCCGGGCGCACTTCATGACGCGCCGCTTCGACCGCGAAGACGGCGCCGTCCGCCACCACATGCAGACTTTGTGCGCCATGGACCACCTGGATTACAAGAAAAAGGGCACCAACGCCTACTCGCAGCTGTTCCTGGTCATGGACAAACTCGGGCTGCCCTACGAGCAGAAGGAAGAGGCGTTCCGGCGCATGGCCTTCAACGTCATGGCGCGCAACTGCGACGATCACACCAAGAACATCTCGTTCCGACTAAAAGCCAACGAAACCTGGGCCCTGTCCCCCGCCTACGACATCACCTTCGCCCACAACCCGGCCGGAGAATGGACCAACCAGCACCTTATGTCGGTGAATGGGAAATTCAAGAACTTCAGCGAAGATGATCTGCTGGCCGAAGCCGACAGGTTCAAGATTGGCACTGCTCCGCGGGTTATCAGGAAAGTCAGGGAGGCGATCAGGAACTGGCCTGAGTTTGCGCTGGAAACAGGCGTGTCTGCCGCCGAGATTGGAAATATCGGAGACCAGCACTTGCTGCTGGCCTAGATTTAATTCGAGTCCGGCCCCTTGGGTTGTCAGCTATGCCACACGTCGAAGAAACATTGCTGCCTTGGGGCGGCACACAAAGATGGGAAATAGATTTGGAGTGCCTAGAGGCTGCTGGCTTTGACTTATTTTTGGGTCCCACAAGATTCGCACTTCCCGTTGATGTTGAAGTGCCTCCGGTTTCAAAATCTGCGGTCTGAGTTCCGTGTGATGTTCGTAGAGCCCATACCGCGTTCCATATTGGCAACGTTCCATTGAACCGAAATTTGCAAATGGTCGCATTGCCTTGGAGAGTTGTACAAAGAAGCGGCTCGGATCTGTGATCTCTAAACAGGCGTCGTATCCAAAGCGTCGCATGACCTCTTTATCAAATACTTCGGTCATGCAGAACAGATAACTATCTGGGGAATGAATCTCTATCCCAACAGGAATCTGCTCGTCCTTTTCGCTACTAGGGATCAGCACTTTGTTCGAGGTATTTCCTATGTGAAGCTTCGGGAATTGTTGATTGAGCTCTGCGACTGTCAGCCCTTTTATCGTGCCGGTGCCCCAGAATGCAAACTGCTTCTTGCCCTCATCGGTGTCCCCAATCTCAGCATGCTCATAACTTCGATACTCGTACAAGCTTCCGATTCGAAACCGTCCCTTTCGCAACAAACTATCCAGCCAGCGCTGACTTGTGTACTTGTAGAGGGTGCGAAATTCGGTGGGCTGTATAAGTTTCATGGAAGCAGGAGCGTTGGATAAGTCGAGAGATCAAAACCGTTGTTGAGACGAGAGCACGCCAGACTCTTAGCAATCGCATCGATTCAATCGGTGAACTCCGAAATTACTTCATGACACGAGCCAAAGGGCTGGAGCCACTTCATTTTCGCCCACTTTTTCCGGTTGACCGTAGCAATCGTGTATTTGACGTAAATCCCCTGTCTGACCAACCATTCTGGCGCTAACCAATAAAAAACCCGGCTCGAAGCCGGGTTCTGAATGTCTTGAACGGGGTCAGCCCTTGACGTGCAGCCCGCATTCCTTGGTTTCCGGATTCTCCCACCACCACCGTCCGGCGCGGACATCTTCGCCCGGCGAAATGGCGCGGGTGCAGGGGGCGCAGCCGATGCTGGGGTAGAACTTGTCGTGCAGGGCGTTGTAGGGGACGTCGTTGTGCTTGATGTAGGCCCAGACTTCTTTTTCGCTCCAGTCCGAAAGGGGATTGAATTTCTCCAGGCCGTTGCCTTCGTCGTATTCGCGGAAGGGCAGGCCGGTGCGTGTGGTCGCTTGCTGGGCGCGCAGGCCGGTGATCCAGGCGCGTTTGCCGGCCAGGGCGCGTTTTAGCGGCTCGACCTTGCGGGCGTAGCAGCAGGCTTTGCGCAGCGTGACGGAGTCGTAGAAGCCGTTGATGCCATGGTTGCGGACGAAGACTTCGACTTCTTCGGCTTGCGGGAAGTAGATTTTCAGCTTGAGACCGTAATGTTTGCGCAGGGCGTCCATGAGGTCGTAGGTTTCGAGCGGTAGGCGGCCGGTGTCGAGGCTGAAGATTTCAATGGGCAGCTTGGCCTTGACGATGAGGTCGGTCAGCACCATGTCTTCGGCGCCCAGGCTGTTGGCGAAGGCAGCGGTCGACCAGTCGGCGGCAATGTCGGCGAGCATGGCTTGCACGGCCTTGGTCTTGGTGGCGACGCTGGCCGTCAGTTCGGGCGTGATGTTGAGCAGGCTGGGGGACATGGATGGGTCCTAGGCGCGGCGGCGGAAAATGGGTTGCGGCTGGGTGGTTGAGGTCTGGTAGGCGTCGCTGAACGGGCTGAAACCGGCTTCGATAGCGTACACAGCGTTCTTGCCGTCCTTCAGCGCATAGCTGTCGAAACCGACGCGCTGCATGTAGAACAGCTGGTCGTGCAGCACGTCGCCAACGGCGCGCAGTTCGCCCTGATACTTGTAACGCTGGCGGAGCAGGCTGGCCGTCGAGTAGCCGCGGCCATCAACGAATTTCGGGAAGTTGACGGCGATGACGATGAAGTAATCGAGATCGGCTGCGACATCTTCGACGCGCTCGTCCGGCTGGATGAGCAGGCCGATGCGTTTGTGGCAGGAGATGATCTCGGCCTTGCGAGCTTGCCAGACGGCGAGCGGGAAGATGACGTCGCCGGCCGGCAGGGCAACCGTTTCCGGCGTTTCGCCTTCAGCGAGGTCGAGGGTTGTCCAGCTATCGGCCGCGGCGGCGAGGTGCTTGATCAGTTGCGGCATTATGCGGCCTCCTTTTGTGCAGCCTTGGCCTTGCCGTGGGCGCGGCCTTCGTAAACGCGGTTCTTGAACAGGTCGATGCCGATGCGATCGAAGGTGTCGAGGAAGCGCTCGTCGGGGTGACGGCTTTCGATGTAAACCTTGATGATCTTGTCGACGACATCGGGCATTTCATCGGCCGCGAACGACGGGCCGATGACCTTGCCGAGCTTCGCGTCGTTGCCCTGACGGCCGCCCAGCGTGACCTGGTAGAACTCGGAGTCGTTCTTGTCGACGCCGAGCACGCCGATGTGGCCGACGTGGTGGTGGCCGCAGGCGTTCATGCAGCCGGAGATGTTGAGGTCGATCTCGCCGATGTCGAACAGATAGTCGAGGTCGTCGAAGCGGGCCTGGATGGCATTGGCGATGGGGATCGACTTGGCGTTGGCCAGATCGCAGAAATCGCCGCCCGGGCAGCAGATGATGCCAGTCAGCAGGCCGATGTTCGGCGTCGCCAGTCCGGCGGCTTTGGCCTTTTCCCAGACTTCGTAGAGGTCAGCGAGTTTGACGTCGGCCAGGATGATGTTCTGCTCGTGGCTGATGCGCAGTTCGCCGAAGCTGTACTGGTCAGCGAGGTCGGCGACGACGGCCATCTGCTCGGAAGTGATATCGCCCGGCGCAACGCCGTGCTTCTTGAGCGACAGCGTGACGGCGGTGTAGCCCGGCACCTTGTGCGGGTGAGTGCTACGGTCAACCCAGTTTTTGAACGATTTTTCAAATGCCAGTTTTTCGCTCAGGCCGGCATCGTCGGCGCTCAGATTTTCGTAGGCTGGCGCGGTGAAGTGCGTGGCAACGCGGTCGAATTCGGCCTGCGTGATGGTGGCCGGGCCATCCTTGCCATGCGCCCATTCTTCTTCGACCTGTTGGGCAAAGGCTTCGACGCCAAGCGACTGCACCAAAATCTTGATGCGCGCCTTGTAGGCGTTGTCGCGGCGGCCCTGACGGTTATAGACGCGCAGAATCGCTTCACAATAGGTCAGGATGTGCTGCCAGGGCAGGAATTCACGAACGATCTGGCCGCGGATCGGCGTCCGGCCGAGGCCGCCACCGACGATGACGCGGAAGCCCGTTTCACCGTTTTGCTCCTGCAACTGCAGGCCGATGTCGTGGAACCACGTCACGGCGCGATCTTCCTTCGTTCCCGAAATGGCGATCTTGAACTTGCGCGGCAGGAAGGCGAATTCCGGGTGGAAGGTCGTCCATTGACGGAGGATTTCGGCCAGCGGGCGCGGGTCGATCACTTCATCGGCGGCGACGCCGGCGAACTGGTCGGTGGTTATGTTGCGCAGGCAGTTGCCCGAGGTCTGGATGGCGTGCATCTCGACTTCGGCCAGTTCGGCCAGAATCTCCGGCACGTCCTCGATCTTCGGCCAGTTCAGTTGAAGATTGTGGCGCGTCGTGAAATGGCCGTAACCGCGGTCGTACTTGCTGGCGACCTGGCCGAGCTGGCGCAGCTGGGCCGAATTCATCATGGCGTAAGGCACGGCAATGCGGAACATCGGCGCGTGGCGCTGGATGTAAAGGCCGTTCTGCAGGCGCAGCGGGCGGAATTCGTCGTCGCTCAGTTCGCCGGCTTTCCAGCGGCGGACCTGATCGCGGAACTGGTCGACGCGCTCATTGATGAGCTGGCGGTCGATGGCATCGTATTTGTACATGAAACGTCCTTGGGGAAAACGTCAGGCAAAAACCAGCTTGGTGCCGATCAGCACCAGCATGGCAGCCAGAAGGCGGCGCAGGATATGTTCCGGCACCTTGGCGGAAACCTGTGTGCCCAGCCAGATGCCGGGCAGCGAACCGAGCAGCAGCGCGCCGAGCAGCGCCCAGTCGACACCACCGAGCATCCAGTGGCCAAGGCCGGCGACCAGCGTCAGCGGCACGGCGTGGGCGACATCCGATCCGACAATGCGGACCGAAGAAAGTTTTGGGTAGAGGAAAAACAGCGCGGCAACGCCGAGGGCGCCAGCGCCGACCGAAGAAATGGTGACCAGGACGCCGAGAATGGCGCCGACGGCGACGGTAATCTTGCCCAGGCAGCATTGGCGCAGCGGCGAATCTTCGTGCTTCGCTGCGTACTCGCGCAGCTTGCGGCCGAACAGGATGGCGATGGCCGTCAGCATGAGTGCAAAGCCGAGGCCGTTCGAGATGATCTGGCCGATGACATTGCTGCCCTTCGGCAGTTGCGACAGGATATAGACCGTAATTGCCGCCGCCGGGATGCTGCCGAGCGCCAGCCGACCGGTGACGGCCCAGTCGATATGGCCTTTCCTGCCGTGCGCCACGGTGCCGCCGGCCTTGGTCATCGCCGCATAAAGCAGGTCGGTGCCCACGGCGGTCGCTGGCGGCACGCCGAACAGCAGCACGAGCAGCGGCGTCATCAGCGAGCCGCCACCAACGCCGGTCAGCCCGACAATGGCGCCAACCGCGAAGCCGGAAAGGGTATAGAGGTAATCCATGGCAGCCATGTTAACCGCGGCCAATTGAATCAAAAAGAATATTGAGTTAGATTGTTATATCGTTCAGTTATTAAGTCGCCCCATGAAACTTCAGCAGCTACGCTATATCGTCGAGATCCAGCGCCAGGGACTCAATGTCTCCGAGGCGGCCGAATCGCTCTACACCTCTCAGCCCGGCATCTCCAAGCAGGTCAAGCTGCTCGAAGACGAACTCGGCATCGCCATCTTCGAGCGCAGCGGCAAGCGTTTCACCGGCGTGACCGAGCCGGGCAAGGCGGTGCTGGCCATCGCCGAACGCATCCTGCGTGAAGCGGAAAACCTCAAACGGGCGAGCGCCGAGTTCGCGACGGGAAATTCCGGCCGCCTGATCCTGGCCGCAACGCATACGCAGGCGCGTTATGCCTTGCCGGTGGTGGTGCGGGATTTCGTTGCGCAACACCCGGACGTCAAGCTCGAAATGCACCAGGGCAGCCCGATCCAGATCGCCGAATGGGTGGTCGCCGGCGCAGCCGATATCGGGATTGCCACTGAATCCCTCGACCAGTATCCGCAATTGATCACGTTGCCCGTGCGCCAATGGACGCATTGCGTGATCGCCCCGGAAGGCCACCCCATTCTCAAATCGCAGCCGCTGTCACTCAACGAACTGGCGAAATGGCCGCTGATTACCTACGACACGGCCTTTACCGGCCGTTCGCGCATCAACCGCGCCTTCGAGCGCATCGGCGCGCAGCCGAATGTCGCACTCACCGCCCTCGATGCCGACGTGATCAAGACCTATGTCAGCCTCGGCTTGGGATTGGGCATCATTTCGGCGCTGGCTTTCGATGCCCAGCGCGATGTCGGTCTGGTGGCGCTTGATGCTGCCCACCTGTTCGAGTCCAACACCACACGTCTCGCCTTGCGTCGCGGTACTTATCTGCGCCGCTACGATTACGACCTGATTTCGCTGTTTGCCCCGCATCTGTCGAAACGGGTGGTCGAAATGGCCATGCAGGGCGGCGGCGACGAATATCAGTTGTAGGCTTTGGCCGGCTGCATGCGCGGTGCCGTGTCGCGCAGGATGAGCGAAGGCGCCGAGAAAGGTGCCAGCCGTTCGAGAAAGTCGAGCAGTTCAAGGACCGGCGAGTTGCGGAAGAACGTGACGCTCGGTGTCTCGATCCACAGGCGATCGGCGTAAGCGTGCAGTTCGTGCGGCTTGTCGCCAAAGCCGTCGCCGTCGAGGTCGAAACCCTCGTAGGTATCCCAGGTATTGCCCCACCAGGTGTCGTTCATCGGGTCGCCGTCACCGATGATGGTGACCGGCCATAAATTGCTCCGGAAAGTATTGTTGATGGCAATGTGGCCGCCCTTGGCTCCGTAGAAATAGATGCCGGTGATGTTGTGGGCGATCACGTTGTTAATGAAGACAATGCGGTTGATGGCATCCATCGGCGAATCAGCCATGATGCCGTGGGCGCAATGCACGATTTCGTTGTCGATGACCAGCGCCGCCGAGGTTTCCTTGAGCGCGATGCCGGCGCCGGAGGCGTCCATGGCGTGCAGGATGCGGTTGTTGCGGATGATCAGGCCATCGGAGTTGAGGGCGATGATCCCCGTCGAGTTCTTTTCGAGAATGTTACGGTCAACCAGACTTCTGTGCGAAAACAGAAAATTGAAAGCGCGCCGGCTGTCGCGGATGGTGTTGCCGGTGTAGCGGTTGTGCGGCGAATTGCTCACCGTGATGTCGCGAATCTGTGCGATGTCGTTGTTCTCGATGCGGTTGCCCGTGCTGTACCAGAGGCGCAGGCCGTCACCACGGTCGGCCGAGTCAACGGGGCGCGAGCGGATGCGGTTATGGCGGACGAGGCTGTCGGTCGTTCGGTGCAGCGAAATGCCGAACAGCACGTCCTCGATCACATTGTTCTCGATGAGCAGTCCGCTGCCTTCGGTCACCATGATGGCGCCGTCGATGGCGTCATGCGAATCGCCACTGGCGCGCAGGGTCAGGCCGCGAATGGTCACCTTGTCGGCCTTGATGGTCAGCACCGTGCCCTTGCCGCCGCCATCGACGATGACCTTGCCGTTGCCTTCCAGCGTCAAGGGCTTGGTGATGCTGGCCGGGCCGCGATAGGTGCCGGGCGGCAGGCGCAGGACAGTGCCCGGCAGCGCGGTGTCGATCCAGGCTTGCAGGGATTGGTCGGCGTGGGCCGGCAGCAAAAAAATCAGGCTGAGCGCGGCGAATAAAAGACGAATGGCCATTGCAGCGGATTTAGCCACCGCCAGCCAATTACGGCCTCAACCTGCATCAATTTTTTCGGCGAATATCAGCCCGCCAGGCTTATTCCCAGTATTCGGTCACTTCACTGGCCCAAGCCGTTGCGGCGAGCAAGGCGCGGTTGACCGTTGCCGGGTCGACGCCGGCCGCCAGCGCCGTTTCCTTCATACGTGGCAGATCGAAGTCCTCGCTGGCTTCGGCGACGGCCAGAAGTGGTGCATAAGGGCCGCTGCGTTCAAGCAGCGCATTCTTGATGTCGTCGGACAGCAGCATGTCGTTCAGTGTTTCCGCCAGCGGCCGATGCAGCAATTCGCCGAGGCAGGAAAAAATTCCGGTCAGGAACAGCGGGTCATGCGCGACGCCCGGCATCGACTGCTCGCCAAGTACCTCCATCAATCGGCCACGGGTCAGCGCGTTCTCGACCAGCAGCCAGTCGCCGAAATGCGGGTCACGCACCGAAAAGAGCAGCACCGAGAGCCAGCGGGTCAGGCGCTGCCGGCCGAGAATGACCAGCGCCTGGGCCAGCGAGTCGATGCGATGCGTCAGGCCGAGGGCTGGGGAATTCAGGTAACGCAGGATGCGGAAGCTGAGCAAAGGGTCCTGCTTCATGGCCGCTGCAATCTCGGAGTTTTCAGCATCGCCCTGAACCAGACGCATCATATTCAGCAGCAAGGCCTTGTGCGGGTCGCCACTGTTCTCGGCCCGGACACCCGAGGCCGAACTGGCGAACTTTCCGTGGAAGTTGTCGAAATGCCACTGCTGGCAGAAGCGCAGGTCGTCGAGCGTTTCGACGTTGCAGGCCAGTAGCTTCTTTGGACGTTCTCCCTCGCTGGCCCGCACCGCCGCGGAAAAATCACGGGCGGTATCGGCTTCGTTGGCAGCGATATCAATCGCGGCGAAATCAGCCAGCTGGATGACCCTGGCGAAAGCCGGGTTCTTTGGCTGACGGAAAACGCCGATCTGGATGCCGCGCTCGTGCAGCCGGTCGATGGCCTCGCACACGATGTCCGCTTCGGCGTCGGCAGCCAACTGGACGAGCAACACAATATTTGACGATTTCAGACGGTCGACCGCAGCAAGGTCGAGGCTGGCGGAATTGAGCGGAATGAAGGCGAGACTGGTATTCCAAGCGTCAGTGCTGGTATTCAGCGTGTCGAGCAGGGTCTCGTCAAAACTTCGTTGGCGAACATCATCGGCATCGGCCAGCGTTGTCGATTCCTGCAGCGTAAAAACGTGGCCGGAAAGACGATTGTTGCGGTCGAAAACCGCTTCTCGGCGAAGAAACTGGGTGCTTGCGCTGGTGGTTTGTGCAGCCGGGACGGAGTGGGGGGTGCCGGTTTGCCCCGGTTTGCCGCTGAACAGTTTTTTCAGGCTGTTGAACACACTCGTCTCCCACAAACAAAAATGCCCACCGCAGGGTGGGCATTCTCGCATCTCGGCAAAGGTTTAGTCGACCTTGGCCTTGCCACGCAGTTCCTTGACCAGATTCTCGACCTGCTGCTGGCCGGCGCGCTGCTGGAGCTGCGGCTTGACCTGATCGAACGGCGGCGGGGTCATCGGACGGGAATCGTCAAGCTGGATGACGTGGTAGCCAAAATCGGACTTGACCGGGGCCTTCGTATACTCGCCCTTCTTGAGCTTGCCCAGCGCTTCGCCGAACGGTTTGACGTAGGCGTTCGGGGAACTCCAGCCGAGTTCGCCGCCCTTGTCCTTCGAGCCCGGATCCTTCGAAGCCTTGGCCAGTTCGGAGAACTTCTCGCCCTTTTCGAGCTTGGCGATGATTGCCTTGGCTTCGTCTTCCTTCTCGACCAGCACGTGGCGGGCCTTGTATTCGGTCGAACCGAGGTTGGTCTTGATCAGTTCGTACTCTGCCTTGAGCTGGGCGTCGCTGATCGGGTGAGCCTTGACGTAGTCGGTCAGGAAGGCGCGAATGAGCACGGCTTGCTTGGCGAGTTCGATCTGGCCCTGAATATTGGCGCTCTTGTCGAGGCCCTTCTTCTTGGCTTCCTGGGCGAGGATTTCGCGGCGGACGAGTTCTTCCTTGACGGCATTTTGCAGTTCCGGCGAATCCGGGGCACCCTGGGCCTTCTGTTCGGTGACAAAAGCGTCGTAGACGGCTTGGGAAATCGGCTGGCCATTGACGGTGGCGAAAGCCTTGCCCTTCTCGGCAGCAAAAGCCGGGGCAGAAACGATGGCGCCAGCGATCAGCAGAGCGGCCAGACGGGAGAGCTTGAGCATGTATCTATCCTTGGGTGGAGGGAATAACAGAAAAATTATACGTCGCCGGGTACTTCGGCGCGAATGCTGAGCGCATGAATTCTGCCGCGCATCAAATCACCTGCAGCATCATAAATCATGCGATGACGGGCCATGGTACTTTTACCGGCGAATGCCTGTGCAACAATTTGTAACTGGTAGTGGCCGCCTTCGCGCGCACCGGCATGGCCGGCGTGGCGGTGCGAGTCGTCGACGATGGTGATTGATGACGGTTGCAGCACGGCCAGGCGCTGGCGCAACAGTTCGATGGTTTCGGCACTCACGCCGGCAACACTTTCTTGAACGGCTTGATGACGACCTTTTCATAGACGCCGGCGACGATGTAGGGGTCGGCATCGGCCCAGGTCCGGGCGGCTTCCAGAGAAGCGAATTCGGCAATGATGATGCTGCCCGAGAAACCAGCCGGGCCGGGATCGGGCGAGTCGATGGCCGGGCACGGGCCGGCCAGGATCAGGCGACCTTCGGCTTGCAGCGCCTGCAGGCGCTCGACGTGGGCGGGGCGGGCGGCCATGCGCTGGTCCAGCGTGCCAGCTTTGTCTTCAGCGATGATGGCGTAGAGCATTATTTTTCTTCCTCGACGTATTTCGACAGCAGCATGCCCTGGCCGATCACGAAGACGAGCATCAGGCCCATGCCGCCGAACAGTTTGAAATTGACCCAGACATCGGTCGGGAAATTGAAGGCGATGAACAGGTTGAGGGCGCCCATGACCAGAAAGAAGGCGATCCATGAAAGGTTGACCTTGACCCAGACCGGTTCGGGCAGCGTCAGTTGCTCACCGAGCATGGCCTTGATGGCATTTTTCTTGAGTACGTAGGCGCTGAAGGCCATGCTGCCGGCGAAAACCCAGTACAGGATGGTCGGCTTCCACTTGATGAAGGCTTCGTTCTGGAAGGCCAGGGTCAGGCCGCCGAAGACGACGACAAGGACGAGGCTGACCCAGAGCATCTTGTCGACCTTGCCGTGGCGGAAGTGCACCCAGATGATCTGAGCGACCGTGGCGACGATGACGACGACGGTGGCGAGCAGGATCGGCGCCATCTTGGCATCGTCCGGGACGAAGCCAAGCAGCGAGCCCATCCAGCTGGCCGCGAGTTCGGGGCTCTTTTCCGCATACTTGAAGGTGGCGAAAAAGAGGATGACGGGGAAGAGGTCGAAGAGCAGTTTCATGGCGGGGCATTATATACTGCCGGAAACAACTATCCGGCAAGCAGGGAAGTACATGCACAACGTCCTGATCATCGATGACAGTGACATCAATCTGACGCTTATCAAGGCGTTGGTGCTCAAACTGGGTGACTGCAGCCCGACCTTGTTCGATCATCCCGTGGCAGCGCTTGAGTGGTGCCGCAGCAACGTGCCCGATCTGGTCATTGTCGATTACATGATGCCGGACATGGACGGTCTCAAGTTCATCAGCGCCTTCCGTGCGCTGCACGGGCGCAACGAGATTCCGGTGCTGATGATTACCGCCAACGACCAGAAGGACATTCGTTACGATGCCTTGCTTGGCGGTGCCAACGACTTCCTGACCAAACCGATCGACCGTATCGAATTTTCAGCCCGTGCCCGCAACATGTTGTCGCTGCGTACCGGGCAGAAATACCTGGCGGACCGCGCCGAGCACCTTAGTTCGCTGGTCGAAGAGCGCACGGCTGAAATTCGCGAGCGCGAGAAGGAGCTGATTTTCCGCATCTCGCGGGCGGCCGAATTCCGCGACCCGGAAACCGGCGCCCACATCCAGCGCATGGCGCATTACTCGCAGATCATCGCTTTGGGCCTTGATCTGAGCATCGCTCAGCAAAAGCTGATCCTCGAGGCAGCACCGATGCACGACGTCGGCAAGATCGGTATTCCCGATTACATCCTGCTCAAACCCGGCAAGCTGACGACGGAAGAATTCGAGGTCATGAAAGGGCATGCGCGGCTTGGGCACGAACTGCTCAAGGACAGCCGTTCGGAAGTCATTCAAGCCGGGGCCGAGGTGGCAATTTCGCACCATGAAAAATACGACGGGACGGGCTATCCGTATGGCCTCAAAGGCCATCAGATTCCGCTGTTCGGGCGGATCGTGGCGGTGGCCGATGTCTTTGACGCGCTGACCTCCGAGCGGCCCTACAAGCGGGCGTGGTCGCTGGAGGATGCCTGCCAGTTTCTGGAGGACGGGCGCGGCAAGCATTTCGATCCGATGTGCGTCGAGGCTTTCCTTGCCGGCTGGGAGCATGTGCTGGATATCCGCCAGCGCTTCCGCGACGAAGAGATGCCGCAGATCTGAATTTGATTGATCCCGGCCGATTTCCTGCAGGGGCAGGCGGGTTGAATGGAGATGAATATGGCAGGGGCTTTCGTGTTGGACAAAGCGTCGATTCTTGATCGCCTCGGTGGCGACGAAGAGATATTCGCAATGATGGTCGACATGTTTGTGCAGGATGTCGGCAGCAACTGCGCGGCTTTGGCGACCGCCCTGGCCTCCGGTGATGCTGCAGTGCTGCGCCGCGAGGCCCATACGGTCAAAGGCTTGCTGGCTACGTTTTCCGACGAGGCTGGTGCGGCTGATGCCTGCATTGTCGAGCAACAGGCGCGTGATGGCCTTCTCGTTGATCAGGCCGAGGCAGTGGCCGGCCTGCAGCAGCGCCTGCGCGAAATTGCAGCGGTTTTAAGCGCCGGGTAGTTTCAGGAAAGCAGCGGCGCCGATTGGGCCGTTTTGCGGCCCATGCGGTACGACGCCGAGCAGCGGGGCCGGCAGCAGCTTTTGCAGCGTTGCCAGATTTTCATCGAAACGCGACATGGCCGGATCGATGTGGTTGGCCACCCAGCCGACCAGTTTCAGGCCGCGGGCGGCGATGGCTTCAGCCGTCAGCAGCGCGTGATTGATGCAGCCCAAACGCATGCCGACGACGAGAATGACCGGCAGGCTCAGGTCGACGGCCAGATCGGCGGCGTTCCGTTCAGTACCCAACGGTACACAAAATCCACCGACACCTTCGACGATGACCAGGTCGGCTTGCTGCCGGGCGTCATCGCAACTCGCCTTGATCGGCCCGAATTCGATTTGCACGCCGGCTTCAGCCGCGGCGATGTGCGGGGCGATGGCGGGCTTGAAGCACCAGGGGTTGATGGTCTGGCGCGGTAACTCGACATTGCTGGCGGCGCGGATGGCTTCGACATCATCGTTGAGGCCGGCGTCATCGGTACCGGCGGCGACCGGCTTGAGGCCAACGGCTTTCAGGCCATCAAGCCCGGCGCGGTGGAGCAGGGCACAGGTGATGAAGGTCTTGCCGATTTCGGTGTCGGTGCCGGTCAGAAAGTAGGCGGGGCTCATTTTTGGGCGCTCATTTGCTGGCGTAAAGGTAGATCACGTCGTAGGTCAGCGGCAGGCCGGCCGGGGTGCGCAATTGTTCGTAAGCCGTCTCGGCGCGCAGGAAGGTGGTGCGGCTCATCAGGCTGGTCCGCCGGCCGTCGCCGAGCTGGTTGGCGCCGATCGCCTTGACGGCGCGGAGCAGTGTCTTGAAATCCGGATAGTGTGCGGTTTTTATGCCTTTTTTCGTGTTGACCGTGGCAAAGCTGAGATTGACGGCGATTTTGCGGATTTCCTCGGGGCTGTGGAAACTCAGCGTGTGGCGGTAGTGGTCGACGTCGGCGAAGGCGTGGCGAAGTTCATGGAAGGTGGCCGGGCCGAGGCTGGCCAGGGCGACAAGGCCGGCCGGGCGTAGCGCGCGGTGGGCTTCGCGCAGTGCTGTGGCAAGGTCGCACCATTGCACGGCAAGGCTGGACCAGTAGAGGTCGAGGCTGGCATCGGCCAGCGGCAGGTGTTCGAGATCGCCGGCGATGCGGCAGCACGGCGTGGCAACCCGGTCGAGCATGGCTGGCGATAGGTCGAGGGCGATGGCGTGGGCATCCGGAAAACGGGTCAGCAGGTCGGCCTGGGCAAAGCCGGTGCCGCAGCCGGCATCGAGCAGGCAGGCCGGGGTGATGGCTGGCAGGCCGTCGGCCAGTTGCGTGCAGATACGGCGCTGGATGTCGGCGGCGCTGTCATAGGTCGGGGCGGCGCGTTCGAAGGATTGCCGGATACGTGCCTTGGACGGTCTAGTCATTCAGGAACTGGTGCACGGTGGCGTGGAAATCGTCCGGCCGGGACATGAAGGGGGCGTGGGCGCAGTCGTCGAAGACGGCCAGTCTGGCGTCGGGAATCAGGGCGGCGAGGGCTTCGGCAGCGCCTTGCGGCATGAGCGGATCGGCTGCGCCGTGGATGAGCAAGGTCGGCGCCATGACCTGTGGTGCAAGGTCGCGCAGATCGATGTCACGCAGCCAGTCGAGGCCGGTCGCCAGCACTTCGCCGGACGGGCGTGGGTCGGCCAGCTGGAGGAGTTCGAGCGTCACAGCCTTGGCGCGGGCGTCGCCGCGATTGAAGCCGCCGACGAAGCGGGGCAGCATGGCCTCGACATCGGCCGCGATGCCGGCGGCGAACTCGGCCAGCATGGCCGGCGATATGGCGTGCGGCCAGCCGTCGCGCTGGACGAAGGAGGTTGTGCCGGCGACGAGAATGAGCTTGCCGACCTTGTCCGGATGGCGGGCGGCAACGGCCAGCGCCAGTTGGGCGCCGAGCGACCAGCCGGCCAGCGTTGTGCCGGGTTGCAGGCGGGCTGCAATGTCGTCGGCCGCGGCGTAGAAATCGGTGATCAGCGGGGCGCTGCCGTAGCCGGGCAAGTCGAAAATCTGGCCATTTATCCGGTTGACCGTGGCATTGAGCGGGCCGCGACCAACGCACCAGCCGGGCAGGAAAATGAGGGGAGCGGTCATGCCAGTTCCTTCAGGGCGGTGACAAGTTGGTCAATGTCGGCTTCGGTATGGGCGGCGGAAACCGAAATGCGCAGCCGCGCCGTGCCTTTCGGTACCGTCGGCGGGCGAATGGCCGGCACCCACAGGCCGCGCTCCCAGAGGGCTTTGGCGAGGGCGACGGCGGCGTCGTTTTCGCCGACGATGAGCGGCTGGATGGCGGTCAGTGACGGCAGCAACTTGAGCGGCAGGCCGGCCAGCCCGTCGCGCAACTGGCCGATGCGGGCTTTCAACGAGGCGCGCCGGGCGTCGCCGGTTTCGATGATTTGCAGGCTTTTCGACAGCGCGCAGGCGATGGCCGGCGGCTGGGCCGTGGTGAAAATATAGCTGCGGCCTTTTTGCAGCAGGTATTCGATGGCCGTAGCCGAACCGGCGACGAAGGCACCGCCGACGCCGGCCGCCTTGCCCAGCGTGCCCATGAGCAAAATGCGCGGGGATGCCGGCAGGTTGAAGTGGCCGAGACTGCCTTTGCCCTGCGGCCCGAGCACGCCGAAGCCGTGCGCGTCGTCGATGACCAGCCAGGCGTCGTAACGCTCGGCCAGCGCGAAGATCAGCGGCAGCGGGGCGAGGTCACCGTCCATGCTGAACACGGCATCGGTGACGATGACCTTGCGGGCAGCCGTGCTGGCAGCCAGCAGCTTTTCGAGCGCCGCGACGTCGTTGTGCGCATAACGCAGGACGTCGGCGCCGTTAGCCTTGGCCAGTTGCATGGCGTCGATCAGCGAGGCGTGGTTGAGTTTGTCGGCAAAGACCGCATCGCCGCGCCCGGCCAGCGTCGGCGTTACGGCGAGGTTGGCCAGGTAGCCGGTCGAGAAGGTCAGGGCGCGTGGAAAGCCGGTGAAGGCGGCGATTTCCTTTTCCAGCGCGTCGTGCGGCGCGAGGTGGCCGCTGACCAGGTGCGATGCCCCGGCGCCGGCGCCCCACTGGATGGCGCCATCGGCCAGCGCCCGGGCGATCTCGGCATTGCCGGCCAGCCCGAGATAGTCGTTGGCGGCGAAATTCAGCACATTTTTCCCGTCGACCGTGGCAATGCGGCCGCAGGGCGATTCGAGCACGCGGCGGCGACGGGTCAGGCCGGCAGTTTCAAGCTCCGCCAGTTCGCTGGCGAGGCGGTCTTCAATGGAGGGGGAAGTCATGGGGCGATATTTTCCCGCAGACCCGCGGGAATGTCGCGCTTTTCATCGGCGGCGCATTAGCGTGCGCTGGTCGCGAGATTCCTCCATTGCTCGTTGGAAATTAGCGGGACCACTAAACCCGCAGCGCTTCGCCGCCGCGAATGGCATGGATGGCACTGGCGGTTAGGCAATCGCTTGCCATGCCGAAGGATCATTCGATGACCAGTCCGTGGTCGAGAAGTTTCTGCAAGTCGATGAGGGAAAGCGGTCGGGCAAACAAGAAGCCCTGGCCTTCCTGGCAACCCAGTTCCTGCAGGATCGTTGCTTGGGCTGCGTGCTCGATGCCTTCGACCGTAATCTGCATGAACATGGCCTTGCTCAGCGCGACAATGGCTTCCACGACGGCCCGCTGATTCTGGCTGGCCGGGATATCGACGATGAACGATCGATCGATCTTGATGCGCTGGATGGGCAGGTCGCGCAGGACGCTCAGTGACGAATAGCCGGTGCCGAAGTCATCGATGCTGACCGCCACGCCCAGTTCCTTGAGGGCGTGGAGTATGGACAAGCTGCGCTCCGTTGCCTGCAGCGTACTTTCGGTGATTTCCAGTTCGAGTGCGCTGGCCGGAAAGCCCGTTTCACTGAGCACGGAGCGGACAATCGCGACGAAATCCACGCCGAGGAATTGTCGTGGCGAGACGTTGACGGCGACGTGAAAGGTTTCAGTAGCCGACTTTCCCAGGACAATTTCGAGCATTTCGGAACAGGCGCGGTTCAGTACCCAGCGCCCCAGGTGCTCGATGATTCCACACTCTTCGGCAATGCCGATGAAGTCGACCGGGGAAATGATGCCGCGTTCCGGGTGTTGCCAGCGGACCAGTGCTTCGACCCCGACAATCCGGCGACTGCCGAGATCGACGCGTGGCTGATAGTGCACGACCAGGCCATCGGTAACCAGGGCGCGACGCAGTCCCTGCTCGATGTTCATCCGTTGATGTGCCCGCTCGGACATGTCTGCCGCGTAAAAGTGATAGCGGTTACGCCCCTCGGCCTTGGCCGTATACATGGCCATGTCGGCGGCTCGCATCAATTGCTGACTATCGGTCCCGTTGTCCGGAAACATGGCGATCCCCAGACTGCCGGTGATGGAAAGTGACTCTCCGGATACCGTGACAGGGAGACGCAACTGATCGAGGATTTTTTCGGCCAGCTGTGCGGCGTAGACTGGATTGAAACTGCCGGCCAGAATCACGAACTCGTCACCGCCCAGTCGGGCAATCGTGTCACTGCTGCGCAGGACGTCTCGTAACCTGTCGCCAACGATACGCAGCAGTTCATCACCGACGGCATGGCCGAGCGTGTCGTTGATCACCTTGAAACCATCAAGGTCAAGAAAGAGCAAGATGCAGCGCTGTTCGTTGCGCGTTGCCTGCTCAAGGGCGTATCGGAGCCGTTCATCGAACAACAGGCGGTTGGGCAAGCCGGTCAGGGGATCGTGATGGGCCAGGTGCTGAAGCTTTTGCTGCGCATCGTAAATGGCTGTGACATCGGAAAATGCAGTGACGAAATGCGTCACGCTGCCGTTGGCATCGCGGACGACGCTGACACTTTGCCAGGCGGGAAATTCGCTGCCGTTACTGCGGTGGCAACGTACCTCGCCTTGCCAGAAACCATCCGCACCGGCCAGGAAGCTGTTTTCATAGTGCTCACAGGCCGGACTGACCCGCAGCAGAATATCGGGGTCAAGTCCGAGTACTTCATTCTCCTGGTATCCCGTGATACGGGAATAGGCAGTATTGGTGGCAACGATCCGGTGCCTGGCGTCGGTGATTACGATGGCCTCGGCCGTGGTCTGGAATACAACGCTGGATTGGCGCAGCATGGCCTCGTTGTGATGGCGTTGCGTCACATCCTGGAGTATTCCGACCACACGTTGAACCGTCCCGTCCTCGCCGTAAGCCTTGGCGTGCGCTTCCATGCGGCGGATCGGGAGGGCGGTGCCGGCGAGTTGAAATTCGACGCTGACGGCGTTGCCGTCCAGCGATTTGGCGGTCAGCGCCTGGCTGACGCGTTCGCGGTCAGCTTCGTGGACTCGGTCAATGAAGGTATCCCACGGCTCATCGAGCGGTTGCGGCCGGTTGCCGAACAGCATGCCAAGGAAAATGTCACCTTTCAGTCGATTCGAGGCCGGGCTCCATTCAAGGACCCCGAGCGAGGCAGCATCGAGCGCAAGTTTCAGGCGCTGTTCGCTTTGTTCTACCGCTACTTCCTCTTCCCGGCGAGCCAGCGCCATCTGGATCGTTGCATGCAGTTCGCGGCCTTCGCACGGCTTGATCAGATAGCCGAAGGGGCGGCTGTCGAGGGCGCGCCGCAAGGTGTCATCCTCGGCGTAGGCGGTCAGGAATACGACGGGTATTTGATGGTGGGCGCGAATCGCCGCGGCGGCTTCGATGCCGTCCATGCGGCCCTCCAGGTGAATATCCATGAGCACCAAATCGGGCTTGAATTCGGCTGCCTGGCTGATGGCTTGTTCGCCGCTGGCGGCGACGCATCCGACGTGATAGCCAAAACCCTGCAACTGGCGCTTCAAGTCAAAGGCGACGATGCGCTCGTCTTCTACCAGCATCAGATTGATCGGTAACCGAGCGCTCATGAAGCCTCCTTGGCCGCAATACTTTTCGGGAAATACATGGAAAACCGTGTTCCCTTCGTACGATCGATAGTCAGCGTGCCATGCAGCTGTTCGCTGAATAGTTGAACCAGTTGCAAACCCAAAGACGACCCTTGTGCCAATTCACTTTCCGGGGGAAGGCCGATACCGTCATCGGCGACGCTGAGGCAAACCAAGCCATCGGCTCCCTCTTCTATTTCGATCACGATTTCCCCGGGATGTTCCTCGGCGAACGCATGCTTGAATGAATTGGTGACCAGCTCATTGACCAGCAGGCCGCAGGGAATGGTCCGTTCGAGGTCGATCTGGACTTCGGCTTCGGGCACGACCATGCGCAGGCTGATGCGGTCCCCGGCGCCCCGGTAGCTGGAGCGGATTGATTGAACCAGGCGGTCGAGATAATCCCCCAGATCAAGGCGGGAAAAGTCTTTTCGCTCATAAAGCAGCTGGTGGGTTAGCGCCATGGCCTTCACCCGCCCGCAGCTCTCGGCCAGCATCGCCCGCAGGCGCGGATCGGCGGCAAAGTCGGCCTGCAGGTTGAGCAGGCTGGTGATGACCTGCAGGTTGTTCTTGACCCGGTGATGGACTTCGTTGAGCAGCACGGTTTTTTCGCGCAAGGCCTCTTCGAGGCGCTGCTGGGCGCGTTGCCGTTCGGTGATGTCGATGATCGATGCGAGAACCATCACGCCGGCTTCGGTGGCAATCGGATTGAGGCCGATTTCGATGGGAAATTCGCTGCCATCGGCGCGGCAACCCGCCAAGTCGCGACCGATACCCATCGGGCGTGGCTGCGGGTCACTGAAATAACCGCTACGGTAGGCTCTATGGTGCTGCCGGAAACGCTCGGGAACCAGAATTTCGACCGGTTTTCCGATCAGCGCTTGGCGCTGGTAATCGAACATTTTCTCAGTCTGCGCGTTGACCAGCACCATGATGCCATCGAGGTCGATCATCACCATGGCGCTCGGTGCCCACTCGACTACCCGGCGGAAAGAGTCTTCCCCGAGTTGCGGACTGGCGGCAAGCATGGGCGCGACGGGGCAAGAAGCTTTATCCGGCGTGCCGGCAGGCGGCAAATCAATGGGGGCATCCATGGTGACTCCTCAAAGCGCGTGGCCATCACCAAACCGCGAACTTGCAGGAAGGTCCGGGATTGCGCCAGTCCCGATTGGACAACGCTTCGCAGGAAATTATCTGTCTGGATTTAGAATTCTTGGATGCGTTTGCCTGAGTGCCGAACCGTGTCTGCTTGACCGCCTAATCTCATAGAAATTGACCGGTAAAATCTTCCTCTTGACCAACCTTGTCGAACTGCAGTTGAGTGCCCATTCAGGCCGGTTCGGATTGTAGAGCCACAGGCGGCAATGCAGCGGTTGCGGTCAGAGGATTTCGGACTTCTGCACATGCAAATCCATTTTGGAATCTGCATTGAAATGGGGTCCATGCTATGATTTCTGGGCAATTTCCACCTCAAAAAAGCCATGCCACATCGCATCAATTGGACGAATTGTAACTTCGAAGCTGAGTTCTTCGGCGAAGTGTCGGCTGCGGAGATAGACGTAGTTAATATGGTTTTTTGTGGAGACGATAGATTCGATATGGTGAGAACCTCTATATGGGATATGTCACGAATCACCAAGTTAACAATGGAACTTAGCGAAATTGAATATGCCGCTGCTATCGATAAAGGTGCTTCCAAAAGCAAGGCTTCATTGAAGGGTGCCATCGTCGTTCCTGGCGGCCACGTTCGACAACTTGTCGAATCCTACTTGTCGATTTCAAATGAATTGGACAATGAGTGGGATACCCGCCTCTTTGACAATATCGAGAGCGCAAGGAAGTGGATTGAAAGTTGAGACCCCCTTAACGATCAGTCTGCTCCCAGTCTGAAGCCGCCTTCCATGGCACCAACCTGACCAGCAGGTCTTGGCCGACTTGGGCCGGCAGAGACACCTGATAGCAGTCACTCGTGGCGATGACGACTTCCCGAAAAGCAGAATGGCAGGACCTTGAAACCCGTCGCTACCAAAGTTCCTGGCCAACCTGGCGATACATTTCGACGTCCGAACCAAGAGCCTCGCGCTACTCCCTGTTGTTCAGGCTCCAGATATCCTGCGCCTGATAGGCCAGTTCCGGAAACAGTCGGTCGTGCTCCTGCATCAGTCGGAACAGCGCGACCGAAATTTCCTTGGGGAATCCCTTCCGGGCTCCACCCCGAGTGTCGTGGAACAGCCCGTTGATAAAACCAGAAAAAACGTGGGAACCCCACATCACTGCCAGCTTTTCCCCGATATGCGGGAAACGCTCATTGACGATGGGGAAATTTTCATTCCCGGCCAACTCCGTTGCTACCGGGAAGAGCCGCTCCGCGGATTCTGCGACGAAAGATTTTTCATGGGTGGCGCGCAATTCCCGCAATGCAGCAACCACGTCTTTCGGAAAGCCGAGGCACGAACTGCCGCCTGTTTCATTCAACCAGACCTTGAAATAGGCATCGATTCCCGGCTGTTCCCACAACGCACGAAGCTTCGTCCCGATATGCGGAAAGCGCTGATTGATTATCTGGAACCGTGCATCATCATCCAACATGGGTTTCTCCGCAGCTTGCGGCTTGTCTTTTGCTCTCCTTGCTTTGAGTGCCAACTTGGGGTGCAGTTCATTGTGTGCCGCCTCTTGGCGCAAATAGCCAAGTCTACTGCCCGATACAAGGGCTCCGACGATCAGGCGATAAACCGAAGCTGAGGTCTATGGGACAAGAGCAGCCGTGCTGGCTGGCGTTTCTTACGCCGATTTTCCCAGTGTTTTGCCGAGAGATTCGCTGATCGCCTTACTCAGGTGCTCGACTTCCTCGTCGCTGACGATGTATGGCGGCATCAGGTAGACGGTATTGCCGATCGGGCGGATCAGCGCTTCGCGCTCCAGTGCGGCGCGGTAGAACTTGCGGGAGAAGTGCGGGTCGGCGGTTTCGACGTCGAAGGCGGCGATCATGCCGCGCTGGCGCAGGTGTTTGACTTGCGGATGGTCGGCCAGCGGGGCGAGGGCGGATTCCATTTTTTGCGCTTTTTTCCGGTTGACCGTGAGAACGTCGTCGGACTGGAAAATATCGAGTGTCGCGAGGGCGGCGCGGCAGGCCAGCGGGTTTCCGGTGTAGGAATGCGAGTGGAGGAAGGCGCGGGTTACCGAATCGTCAAGGAAGGCGTTGTAGATGGTGTCGGTGGACAGGACGATGGAGAGCGGCAGGTAGCCGCCGGAAATGCCTTTCGACAGGCACATGAGGTCGGGGCGGATATCGGCCTGTTCGTGGGCGAAGAAGCTGCCGGTGCGGCCGCAACCAACGGCGATTTCGTCGCAGATCAGGTGCACTTCGTAGCGATCGCATAGCAGGCGGGCGAGGCGCAGGTATTCCGGGTCGTACATCGCCATGCCGGCGGCACCCTGGACGAGCGGCTCGACGATCAGGGCGGCGATGTTTTCGCCGTGACGTTCAAGGTGGGCTTCCAGCGCGGCGGCGGCGCGGCGGGCGACGTCGGCCGGCGATTCACCAGCTTCGGCCTGGCGGAAATCTGGCGAAGGAATGACCGTTGCGGCGCGGACGAGCGGCGCATAGGCATCCTTGAAGATGGCGACATCGGTGACGGCCAGCGCGCCGACCGTTTCGCCGTGGTAGCTGCCTTGCAGGCAGAGGAATTCAGCCTTTTCCGGCCGGCCGATGTTGCGCCAGTAGTGAAAGCTCATTTTCAGCGCGATCTCGGTGGCCGAGGCGCCGTCCGAGGCGTAGAAGGCGTGGCCGAGGGTTCCCGCGGTCAACGCCGATAAACGCTCGGAGAGCTCGACCACGGGCTGATGAGTGAAGCCGGCCAGCAGGACGTGTTCGAGGGTTTCAAGCTGGTCGCGCAAAGCGGCGTTGATGCGCGGGTTGGCATGGCCGAAGAGGTTGGTCCACCACGAACTGATGCCGTCGAGGTAGCGCTTGCCGTCGAAGTCGTAGAGCCAGGCGCCCTGACCGCGGGCGATGGGCACCAGTGGCAGGTGGCCGGGCGAGGCCGTCTGCGCGTGGTGCTGCATCTGCGTGCACGGGTGCCAGACGGCGGCCTGGCTGCGGGCCAGCCAGTCGGCGTTGGTGGATTGGCTCATGGTTTCGGTTGGTCATTCCCGCGCAAGCGGGAATCCATGCTCGGCAAAATACTGGATTCCCGCTTTCGCGGGAATGACGGCCTCGGTTTCATCAATGCAGGACTTGCGAATTGGTAGCAGGTTGTTCCGGCATTTCGGCGTGCACCAGTTCGGCTTCGCGGTTGGGGAAGAGCGGGGCGCCGCAGTCGTCGCAGAATTCCATCGGGAAGTGATGGTCGAGGAAGAGCACGTCCTTGACGCCGGCTTCGCGCAGCACGGCTTCGATTTCGCCGGCGGCGTCGGTGGCTTCGTCCTCGGCGCCGAGCAGGGGCCAGACGATGCCGTGATAAACCTCCTCACCCGTCGTCGGGCCGAGGCCGACGCGGTATTCCTCCATGCGGCGGTCGTAGCACGGGCCGACGACGGCGCGGATGTCGGCCGGCATGAGGGCGAGCATGCTCTGCAGGAAGGCGACCGAAGCCTTGAGGGAATAGGGGCGCGACAGGCGGTCGGCATTGCGGCAGGAGGCGTGGTAGGAATCGGGCAGCAGCGGTTGCCAGGCGCAACCAGTGAGCAGCGGCTCGATATTCGGGCTGCCCTGCTTGATCCATTCCTTGAGCGCGGTTTCCTTGTTGCCGTCCTTTTCGTTCCAGCGGAACAGCGGCTTGCCGCGCGGCACGACGACGGTGCCGACGATGTAGCGGACGTCGGACAGAAAACGGTTGGTTTCGGCCATGCCGGCCGTATCGACGGCCAGATGCTTGCCGGCCAATGCGGCTTCGCCGAGCAATTTGGTCAGTTGCCAGGTGTCGCAGAAGCTGCGCGGCAACTGGTCCGGGCTGAACAGGAAATCGGCCAGCGCGACGCGGGCGTCGCCGCCAAAGACATGGGCGCCGAGATGAACGTGCAGCGCCTCCAGCGTGCTCTTGGGGAGCGGACTGGCCGGGATCGAGAAGCGCGACCAGGCGAGGACGGGCGCGGCGAAGAGCTGGACGTCGTATTCCTGACCCTGAGCTTCGACCCGGTTGGTTTCGGCGCGCGATTCGACCATGTCGGCCAGTTCGTCGTGGGCCCGTGGGTTGGCTTCGAACAGGCGGTCGAGCGCGGTGTTGATGTCATCCTCGTCACCGTTTTTGAGCAGGCTGTCGACGACTTCAGCCAGTTGCGCTTCCCAGTAGGCGTCTTCCAGCTTGCCGCCGGATTCGGAAAGGCCGGTGGCCAGACGTTGTAGTTCAGCCGCATCGCGGGAAAGACGGTCGCGAGAGCCAAAGCGGGTGCGTTTCATCGGTGATCCAGAAAATTCAAAGATGGGATTTTAACAGGGGGGCGGGGTGGCGTCGCAGGATCGATGGTGTGGATCGCATCGTGAGCGAATAGTGAGCGAATCGGGACAATCCTTGCGCGCCACGAAGCGGCGCTCGAAAGGCTGTGTGGGCAGACTGATGGCTCCCTTCAACACTTGGAGCCTTTCCATGAAAACCTTTTTTCGCCTCACGCTGGTTATAACCCTGTTGGCCTGCGGGCTGGCCCGTGCCGATGATTTTCGTCTGGTCGTCGAGGCCGGACCGGATGGTCGGCTGGCGCCGGCGCATTACGCCAACGTGTTCGGCTGCAACGGCGGCAACGTCTCGCCGGCCTTGCGTTGGTCGGGGGCGCCGGCCGGGACGCGCAGTTTTGTCGTGACCATGTACGACCCGGATGCGCCGACCGGTTCCGGTTGGTGGCATTGGGTGGTCGCCAACCTGCCAGCTGGTAGCGATCATCTGAATGCTGCTGCCGGCAATGGCGCTGGTAGCGCGTTGCCGGCCGGCGCCCGCACCATTGCCGGCGACAACGGTGCGGCGGCTTACCTCGGTAGTTGCCCGCCGGTCGGGCAGACGCACCGCTACGTATTCACTGTGCATGCGCTCAAGGTCGACAAGCTTGACCTGCCGGCCAATGCTACCCCGGCGCTGGTTGGCTTCATGGCCTGGGCCAATGGCCTCGGCAAGGCTAGCGTGACCCTGCTTGGTTCGCGTTAACATGGGCGAAAAGGCCGGCATGCCGCCGGTCTTCCTGGAGAAATAGCATGCAGCCAACCATCGTCCAGCGCGCCGGTATTGCCGTCTCGGGCAGCATCGTCCAGCGCCAGCCATTGCAGTTCCGGCGGCTGTGGATCGACCTGCCGACGCTGGTCCTCGTCGAATCCGGCTACAAGATTCTGCACGGCGAGGCCGGCACCTTCCGCGTCGAGGCCGGTCAGGCGGTGGCGCTGGCCGGTGGCCAAGCCTTCGATGTGACCAATTATCTAGGCGAGGCGCCGAGCTATCGCGCCCGCTGGCTGGCCTGGGAGCGCGGCCTGCTCGAACGGTGGAGGGCGCCAACGGCCAATGAACGGCCGCGCTCGGTGGTGACGCTGGGCAAGGTGGTGCCAGCCTTTGCCGATGCTTTTACGGCTTTGACGCAATCGTTCGACGATGCGGCGCTGCCCGATGCGGTGGTCGCTCATCGGGCGCTCGAAATGCTGGTCTGGCTGGAGGGCGTCGGTTGCCTGCTGCTCGACGACGCGAGCCTGGCGCCGCGTGTGCGTCGCCTGCTCGCCGGCGATCCGGCGCATGAATGGCATTCGCCCGAAGTGGCCGGCCATTTCGCCATGAGCGAGGCCAGCCTGCGCCGTCATCTGGCCGCCGAGGAGTGCTCGCTGTCCGAAATCCTGCTCGACGTGCGCATGTCGACGGCGCTTACCCTGCTCCAATCGACCGCGCAGCCGGTGACGCGGATTGCCGGCGAGGTCGGCTACCAGTCGCCGTCGCAGTTCGCTGTGCGCTTTCGCCGCCGTTTCGGCTGTTCGCCCAGCGACATCCGCCGCGACAGTCCGCGTGGCCGGGTCGCCCTCGCGTAAAATCGGGGCATTGCCAACCCGCGCCAACCGACCATGCTGATCTTCCTGTCCCCCGCCAAATCGCTTGATTACAAGACCCCGCCGCACGTCGCCACGCACACCCAGCCGGCCTACCTGAAGCACTCGGAAGCCTTGATCAAAAAGCTGCGCAAACTGTCGCCGGCCGATATCGCAAATTTGATGGACCTCTCCGACCCGCTGGCGCTGCTCAATTTCAATCGTTACGCCGACTGGTCGCTGCCTTTCACGCCGGAAAACGCCAAGCAGGCCGTGCTGGCTTTTGACGGCGACGTGTACGACGGGCTGGCGGCAAAAACGCTGGGCGCCGACGATCTCGATTTCGCCCAGCAACGCGTGCGTATCCTCTCCGGCCTCTACGGCATCCTCAAGCCGCTCGACCTCATGCAGCCCTATCGCCTGGAAATGGGCACCAAGTTCGCCAACAAGGCCGGCAAGGATCTTTACGCCTACTGGGGCGAGCGCCTGCTCGATGCGATCAATGCCGAACTGGCGGAAATGCCACGGCCGGTCGCGGTCAACCTCGCTTCCGAGGAGTATTTCAAGGCCGCCGTCGGTCGCAAGATCAACGGGACGGTCATCCAGCCGGTGTTCGAGGACTGGAAGAGCGGCAAATACAAGATCATCAGCTTCTACGCCAAGCGGGCGCGCGGCCTGATGACGCGCTACGCCGTGGTCAATCGGTTGAGCGAGCCGGAAGGGCTCAAGGATTTTGACAGCGACGGCTACGCTTTCGCCCCCGAAGCATCCGACGACAAGAGCTGGGTTTTCCGCCGGCGCCAATGACATGAGCTATCGGGCCAGCGTCGGTTCGCAAGGCTATCGCTTCGCCGATCTGCGCGAAGTGCTGGCCAAGGCCAGCCCGGCCCGTTCCGGCGATGCGCTGGCCGGCATCGCTGCCCAGAGTGCGGCCGAGCGGATGGCAGCACGGCTGGTGCTGGCTGATCTGCCCTTGCGTTGCTTTCTCGATGCGGCGCTGATCCCCTACGAAATCGACGAAGTCACCCGCTTGATCGTCGATAGCCACGACGCCGCGGCCTTCGCGCCGGTCGCTTCGCTGACGGTCGGTGAATTCCGCGAATGGCTGCTCGACGAGACGACGGGCGAGGCCGAACTGGCGGCGCTGGCGCCGGGTATCACGCCGGAAATGGCGGCGGCGGTCAGCAAGCTCATGCGCAATCAGGATCTCATCGCGGTGGCCCGCAAGTGCCGGGTGGTCACCGCTTTCCGCGACACCATCGGCCTGCCCGGCCGGCTGGCCGTGCGCCTGCAGCCGAATCATCCGACCGACGATGCCAGCGGCATCGCCGCTTCGATGCTCGACGGCCTGATGTACGGCGTTGGCGACGCGGTGATCGGCATCAACCCGGCTTCGGACAGCCTGCCGGCGCTCGCCAGCTTGTGGCGGATGCTCGACGAATTGATCGGCCGCTTCGAAATTCCGACCCAATCCTGCGTCCTGACCCACGTCAGCAGCCAGATCCGCGCCATCGAGGCGGGCCTGCCGGTCGATCTGGTCTTCCAGTCCATCGCCGGCACCGAGGCAGCCAATGCCGGCTTCGGCATCAACCTTGCCCTGCTCCACGAGGCGAGGGAGGCGGCGCTATCGCTTAAACGCGGGACGGTCGGCGACAACGTCATGTATTTCGAAACCGGGCAGGGCAGTGCCCTGTCGGCCAACGCCCACCACGGCGTTGACCAGCAGACCTGCGAGGCGCGCGCCTACGCCGTGGCCCGCCATTTCAAGCCGCTGCTGGTCAATACCGTGGTCGGTTTCATCGGCCCGGAATATCTCTACGACGGCAAGCAGATCATCCGCGCCGGGCTGGAGGACCATTTCTGCGGCAAGCTGCTCGGTCTGCCGATGGGCTGTGACATCTGCTACACCAACCATGCCGAAGCCGATCAGGACGACATCGACAACCTGCTCGTGCTGCTCGGCACAGCCGGGGTCAATTTCATCATGGGCGTGCCGGGGGCCGACGACATCATGCTCAATTACCAGAGCACCTCCTTCCACGACCAGCTGTTCGTGCGTCAGGCGCTGGGCTTGAAGCGCGCACCGGAATTCGAAGTCTGGCTGGAGAACATGGGTTTGACCGACCGGGCGGGGCGCCTGCTGCCGGCCAGTCCCGATCATCGGCTGTTGGCCGACCTGCGGCGGCGCCTGCAATGAAGCGCCCGGACCCTTGGCAAGCGCTGGCGACGCTGACCGCCGCCCGCATTGCCCTGGGCCGCGCCGGCAATAGTCTGCCGACGGCTGCCGTCCTCAGTTTCGATGTCGCCCATGCCCTGGCCCGCGACGCCGTGCATCAGGCGCTCGATGTCGACGGGCTGGTTGCCCGCTGGCGCGAGATGGGCGGGGCCGAACCGCTCGTTGTCCATAGCCGGGCCATCGACCGCCACACCTACTTGCAACGCCCCGACCTCGGCCGCTGTCTCGACGAGGCCAGCGCCGCGAAGCTTCTCGCCCAGCGTCCTCCCGATGCACCCGATGTAGCCATCGTGATTGCCGACGGCCTCTCGGCGACCGCCGTGCATGAGAACGCCTTGCCGCTGCTGGATGCCCTGTTGCCCCTGCTCGATGGCTTGCGTATCGCACCGCCGGTCATTGCCCGCCAGGGCCGGGTGGCGCTGGGCGATGAAGTTGGCGCCGTGCTCGGGGCGCGGCTGGTGCTCGTCATCCTGGGCGAGCGACCGGGCCTCTCGTCACCGGACAGCCTCGGCGCCTACCTGACTTTCGCGCCGAAGATCGGCCGGCTCGACGCCGAGCGCAATTGCCTTTCCAACATCCGCCCGGCCGGGCTGACGCCGGCCGCCGCCTCGGTCAAGCTGGCCTGGCTGATCCGTGCCGCCCTGGCCCGGCAACTGACCGGGATCGGTTTGAAGGACGATAGCGAAACGCTCGCGCTGCCGGGGAGTCCGGAAGGTGTTTGAAGGGCAAACCAAAGTTCGCTCGTTATTTTGATTTTGGCTATTTTTTCCGGTTGACCGTAGGATTCAGCGCTCCCGTCAAATCTGTCAGGTGTCCAACATGGTTCGCATCGCTTTCTTCATGGTCGCCGTCAGTCTTCTTGGTGGCTGCGCGACGCGCCAGGCGACGCATGCGCTCGATCTCGAACCCGGCCACCAACCGCAGCCCAGCGTCACCATCAACATTCCCGGCCTAGGGCCGTGCACGGACAATCCGGATCGAAGCTTGCGATTTGATGCGAGCCAGCCGATCAACGTGCTGGTCCATGGTTGTTTTGGCTCATCGGGCCAGTTTCGCGGCCTGGCTCAGGTGCTGGCCTTCCATGGTCAGCAATCGGCCTGCTTTACCTATGATGACCGGGCCAAACTGGCGCACAGTGCGGCTGCACTGAGGGCGGCAATCGAGCAACTCGTCGAGCAGTCGCATGTGCCGCAGGTGACGGTGATCGGCCACAGCCAGGGCGCGTTGATCGCCCGCGGCACACTGACCGAATCGACCCGTACGCCGCACGTCGATTTGCGCCTGGTCACCGTCTCGGGGCCTTTCTCGGGAATAGAGGCGGCCCGCACCTGCGGCAAATCCTGGTTGTACCCGCTGACGCTCGGGCTACTGCCCTTGAGTTGCTACGTGGCGACCGGTCCGAAGTGGGCAGACATCACCTACTCGTCGCGGTTTATTCGCGAGCCGGGCGCATTGACCGATCAAGTCGTCCGCTATCTGAAAATCGATACCGATGAGCGCGATGCCTGTCGCCATGAGGAGAACGGCCGTTGCATCGAGGACGACGACATTTTCTCGCTGGCCGAGCAGCGCAATGCCATGGTTGAAGACGATCACCGGCTGACGCGTGTCGAAGTGCAGGCCGGGCATGTCGAGATCGTTGGCGACAAGCACGTTGCGCCAATGAAATTGATCGCCGTCTTGCAGGAGCACGGGGTCGTTCGCCCGACCGAGCCGGCGCGTACCTCTGCGTTTCACCTGCTGCTCTCGCAGATATACGAGACTGACGGCAAGTAACGCCAACTCGATCCGCCCCGCATTTCATTTTTCGATTTTGGCCGTTTTTTCCGGTTGACCGTGGGATTCAAGTCGGGCGCCAGGTTTGCCTCAAGTTGCCAGTAACAGCGATGCCGCCGCCGGTTTGACGATCTGGAAGCCAAGGGTGGTTCTCCCGCGCAAGCAGAGCAGCGCCTTGTCCTTGCTGACCAGCAGGTTGGCACCGCAGCGGGCGGCCAGCTCAAGGAATTTCTGGTCGTCCCTGTCCTTGCAGCGCGGCAGCTTCGGCGCTTCGCCTTCGGGAAAAACCTCGACCAGACTGGTGTAGCGGGCGTAGCGTTCGACCATCATGTCAGGCGTCAGCTTGAGTTGCGGATAGGTCAGCACGCGTTGCAGCTCGTCGAGCGTGCGGGCGTCGACGACACATTGAATCCGCCCGGCCTCCAGCGCCGCCATGATCGGCACGGCATCGGTATTGCCCCAGTGAAAGAGGTCGAGGACGACATTGGTATCGAGAACTAAGCGCAGCATGGGGTGGGATTATATGCGCCAGGGCACAGTTCCTGCCGGCGGTTGGGTGCAGAATCCAGTCGCCGGTCGTCCCGTTGCTGAGTGCGAAATACTTGCCGGTCATAAACCTTTGTTACCATGTCGTCCCCGCTGCTGGCAGATGCCGGCAAGCGGCCGGAAAACCTCTACCCCAGGACATCACCATGGCGCATCCCCTTGCCGGCCAGCCGGCCCCGAAATCCAGCCTGACCGACATTCCCGCCCTGCTGGCGGCCTACCGGAATCTGCCGGACGCCAGCGATCCGGCCCAGCGCGTTGCCTTCGGCACCAGCGGGCATCGCGGCACGGCACTCAATGGCAGTTTCAACGAGGCGCACATTCTCGCCATCGCCCAGGCCGTCGCCGAATACCGCGCCCAGGCCGGCATCAGCGGCCCGCTCTTCCTCGGCAAGGATACCCACGCGCTATCCGGCCCAGCCCAGCTGACTGCCCTCGAAGTTCTCGCCGCCAACGGCGTGCTAACGCATCTCCAGGCCGATGACGGCTACACGCCGACACCCGTCATTTCGCGCGCCATCCTCGTCCATAATGCCGGCAATCTGGCCGAGCGTGCCGACGGCATCGTCATCACCCCCTCGCACAATCCGCCGCAGGATGGCGGCATCAAGTACAACCCGCCGCACGGCGGCCCGGCCGACACCGACGTTACGGGCTGGATCGAGCAGCGCGCCAATGCCCTGCTGGCCGACGGCAATCGCGGCGTCAAGCGGCTTCCCTACGCGCAGGCCCTGGCCGCACCGACGACCCGGGCGGTCGACCTGATGACGCCCTACATCGCGGAACTCGGCGAGGTCATCGACATGGACGCGATTCGCAAGGCCAAGCTGCGCATCGGCGTCGATCCGCTGGGCGGCGCGGCCGTCGCCTACTGGCAGCCGATTGCCGAGCATTACGGCCTCGACATCGAGGTGGTGAATCCGGCGGTCGATCCGGCCTTCGGCTTCATGACTGTCGATCACGACGGCAAAATCCGCATGGATTGTTCCAGCCCCTATGCCATGGCCAGCCTGGTCGCCCTCAAGGACCGCTTCGACATTGCCTGGGGCAATGACGCCGATGTCGACCGCCACGGCATCGTCACGCCCTCGCTGGGCCTGGTCAATCCCAACCATTACCTCGCCGTCGCCATTCAGTACCTGCTGTCCCATCGTCCGCAATGGTCGGCGGCTTCGGCGGTCGGCAAAACCCTGGTGTCGAGTGGCCTGATCGACCGTGTTGTCGCCGGGTTGGACCGCACGCTCTACGAAGTGCCGGTCGGCTTCAAGTGGTTTTCGGCCGGCCTGCTCGACGGCAGCATCTGCTTCGGCGGCGAGGAAAGCGCTGGCGCCAGTTTCCTCAAGCGTGACGGCACGGTGTGGACCACCGACAAGGACGGCATCATCCTCGGCCTGCTCGCCGCCGAAATCACCGCCGTCACCGGCCAGGATCCTGGCCGCCATTACCAGGAACTCGCCGCCCGTTACGGCACGCCGTACTACACCCGCATCGACGCCCCGGCCAGTCGCGAACAGAAAGCCGCCTTCAAGCAACTGACCGGCGACAAGGTCAGCGCTTTAACGCTGGCCGGCGAAGCGATTACCGCCCGCCTGACCACGGCCCCCGGCAATGGCGCCGCCATCGGCGGCCTCAAGGTAAGCACCGCCAACGGCTGGTTCGCCGCCCGCCCATCGGGCACCGAAGACATCTACAAGCTCTACGCCGAAAGCTTCAAGAGCGCCGAACATCTCGCCGAACTGGTCAGCGAGGCGCAGGCGATCGTTACGGCGGCACTGG
This sequence comes from Azonexus sp., assembly GCF_049652925.1. Taxonomy (GTDB): domain Bacteria; phylum Pseudomonadota; class Gammaproteobacteria; order Burkholderiales; family Rhodocyclaceae; genus Azonexus. The sequence goes on along the minus strand of NZ_JBASFI010000027.1, from coordinate 60,205 downwards.
CGGGGTAGGGGGGCGGACGGACTGCTTGGTGCCCTTTGCGGACATAGGCCAGTTGGGAAAGCGGACGCTCAGGAACGTTGTAGGTAAGGGGCGCTGCGCGGCGGTTTATCGCGCAGCGTCCAGCGACCGGAGGGAGCGGCCTTGACCGTAGTGTTGGGCGCTAATTTATTGGGCATGGCGCACCACCCACCCATAGGGTGCAATAAACAGAGCAAGCAATCCGATTGACTGTACGGCGGCAGTAAGCAGGGTCTTGGCCGGTTGCCGATTTAGCCATGCGTACGACAGAAAGAGAACTATTGGCATGCCCAGTATTAACGACCAGCGAAGTTCTGTGGTGTTTGGGATTTGTGCCCCAAGAATGGACAAGAACGACTCGACAAATATACCTGTGACAACTGTTAGTGCGACCAGAGCGAAGGTGACGTTGCGAATGAATGTGCTCATAAGGTTTGCGACGCCCAACGTGCAAGGTAAGGGGCGGCCCGCTTGCGGGACGTCCCAGCGGCCGAAGGCCGCGCCTTGACCGGAATGTTAGAAGGCATTGCTACCCCTGCGATAGAAGCGGAGTGCGACCAATGAGGCGGTGGCGCACCATAGGAAAAGCCAGAACGAGCCAAGGCTGAAAAACGGTGTAGCGATGTACGGATAGTTTTCCGTGTAACTACATTCCCACGAGGCATAGTTGAAACTGCCGCCATGGTCCAAGCATGCGTCGGGAGCAAAAAATTGCCCGATGAAATACCAGAGTGCAACAAGGCTGGGCAGAAAAATCAGGCCTCTGGTGATTGAGGTGCGCATATGGACGCTAAAAAATGAAGAGATCAAAAAAGCCAGGGCGGTATTGCACTGCCCCCCATTTGATTGACAGGGCAAGAATGCCCGCTGCGACTACAACAACAATAACGAGGATTGCATACCACCCGGCAATAACACGACCGAGTGGCCAGAATGCTTCCCAGAAAACGAGTGGATAAGCAATAGCTCCTGATGCAATGAATGCTAACCAGAGAATTAGTTTGCGACTGAACATGACTTCTAACGTTGTAGGTAAGGGGCGCTGCGCGGAGCTTTATCGCGCAGCGTCCAGCGACCGGAGGGAGCGGCCTTGACCGCAGTGTTAGCAGGCAGAGTTTGCATACTGCTCCAATAGCATTTCAGTTAGCTCGGACGGCATATTTTGGGGGAAATTGGCGTTGGAGAACTTTTGTTCGAGCTCGGTCCGCGTATCGAAGCCACTGGTTACACCGTGAATCACAAGTACGAGCCTAGTTTTTGTCAGTGTCGCCATATTTCTTCTCCAACGAGCGCCACTGCAAGAATTCCCAAAAGCGCATCAATCCAGCAACGACCAGTGCCAGCACCGTGCCTGCCACGAGAACCAAGAAGCTCAACCAATTGAACTCCACGAGCCAGAAGGTCCGGTAGGTTTCCAATCCGCGACCACTGCGCACCATCTCAATGGCGGTGGTGATCATGTAGCCCATCCCCGAAAACGCAGCGATTCCGGCGACCACTAGGCCAATGAAGAATAGCTTCGGGAAAGGTGGGCGCTGCTTCGGTTCAGCCATGACGTGACTTTCGCCAGGCTTCCCAACGCACATTCGCTTCGGCAACAACTGACCATTGAACCAAGCCAATTACCCCTGCCAGTAGCGTGCCATCTAGTGATCCATCAAAACGGAGTTGCCAAGATAGAAGCGCAAGGGGTAGCCCTGTTATCCCCAGCACGAATTGGGCAGTGAGGCCGTATTCACCGTGACCGGCGAACGTGTTGCCGAAGAAGGCGATGGCGACCCACATGGCAGCCCATGTGCCATAGTATTTCGTGACCTTCTTCATTGCCGGATCAATCACACCAGAACCCTCACAATCGCTCCGTATGCGGTTATCTGGACTTCATGTCTATCGAGGCTGCCTGCGTTATTCACAGTGCTTGCTGCCTTGATCGCGGTCGTTGGTGAATCCAGTGACCAACAAGGCCGCTGAGGCTCTGTATTGGCATCGTGAAAATGATTGTGGCAAAGGCAAAGCCACTGACTGCCAGCCAGTCGGAAGTGCTGAAAACCTCGATGACAACGAGGCAGACTAAAGTTACGACAGAAACAGAAGCGCCACCAGCGCACCCAACCATGCGATTTCCACCCTGTCGTGCTATCCGGTTTCCTGCAACGATGGGGAGAAGTAGGGATGACGCCAGCCATGAAGCGCTAAGGATGTGGTCATTGGTTATCGAATAGCCATGCACCATAGCAAACAGCAGAAACTCTGCTGACCAGACGGGAAGTAGCGCGAGGATGAAACGATTGAGGGCCATTCGTGCATCCTGCCTCAACTCTATTGGCATATCAACCATGGCGCGATCATGGCGCATTGTTGGCAGGTGGGGAAGTCTTAGAGCGAAAGCGACCTGCTGATGCCCTAGCTTGTAAATTGCCGGGTGTGGATTTGAAAATCACGCCATCAAGGAGCTGACGAGCGACGAGATTGAAGAGATACGTCGCAAGGGTGTGGCGGAAGAGGAGGCGATGGCGTGAAAGAGCCTATCCACCAAACAAATGGGGCGGCGATACACGCTGCTAAGGCCAATAAATACGGATGTTCAATCTCGGCGGCCAGCATTGCGAAGAGATTGCCCATTGAGGTCATGGTCTGAAGCCCTAACGTGCAAAGTAAATGGCGTGCCGCTTGCGGCACGTCCAAGCGACCGAAGGGCGCGGTTTGACTGTGCCTTCTTTCCAAGAGCGGCTACCTATATTGGGCACGGTGTCTTCAGCCATCGGACAGAAGTCGGCCAAGAGCGGCCCCTCAAGAAACGCCTCCATACCGGACGTTGGTGCTGTCCGTATGATTGCTGATTGATAAGGAGACCGGCATCAGATAATCTCCATGTCATTCAAAAACTTAGGGGCGATTCAATCGCGTCCGTATTATTAGCAATCATCCGGACGTTTCTGTTCGTGAATAACTGTTATGCCTCGGAGCCAATGTGAAGTTCTTTACGCTTGAATGGTGGGAGTCTGGCTGCGAAGCGGCGCTTGAAGTATTCGCGCGCTACGACGCCCATCTTTCCGCCATCCAACTTCGACTTCCGCCGGCTCTGGTTGAATTTCAATCTGGCTTCACGCTTCATGACTCTGAAATCAAGCGAATTTCCTGTGACTTTGAGCGAGAGTCACTGGTGTTGGAGTTTGACGGCTGGGACATCAATCTCACCCATCCCATCTACTACACCCTCACCTTCTCTGGCGTGTCGGTATTCGAGCAGCTATTCCCAAAGGAAAAGGAATTCGAAGCGGAGTTGGGTGATCTTGGCTATTGGGAGTTCGACATTTCGTCCAAGGGAACTGAAGTGCGAATGCTCTTTGTCTCCTCGGCCGAGTTTCGCGTTGTCTTCACCGACTTTGCCTTTGAACATGTATCCACCAAGGCATAACCCGGCAGTCGAGTGGCCCTGCGCAAAAAGCCGCGCAGGCCACTCACTTCTACGTTCCTGAACGTCCGCTTTGCCAAGGCACGACCGGCAGCAAAGGGTGTGGCGGAAGAGGAGGCATTGGCCTAGTTCTTGGGCCTGCTGCTGACATATGGGGCGGCGATGTCGGCATCGTAAGTGCCTCGGGATAGTCAGAGGAACTATCGTGGTCGGGGCATGAGCGCCCAAACTGTTGCATCATCATGTCGCAGCAGTGCCTACTCATCCTTGTCTCCGGTTAGTCACACTTGAATATCTTTACCTTGCCGTTCTCGAAGTGATAACGACCACAATCATCAACAACGTCGTTAAGTTGGCATAAACCGTGGCCGGGAGGCAGTTCAGCCCCATCGAGAGCTTTCTTGTCCAGAGGCATGATGCAGTGTCCGACGCAGTCTTTGGAGTTCCGGCACAGCTTTCCCGCGTCAGCATACGGCAGCACACAGTATGAATATCCCTCACCGGAGAACCACTCTCCCCGTCTCTGAACACATTCCGTCTCGGTGCGGATCGTATTGCCCTTTGTCCTCTCTTTGCCTACCGGCACACGACTAATTACACCAGGGGCGAAATACGGGCTTTCTGCGACCGCATTGGTCGCGACCAGGATGGCACTTGCCAGCAGAGCAAGACGCAAACGCTTCCCTTTAGTCATTGGCGGCCCTCCCAGACCCTCACAATCGCTCTATACGCGGCTTTTCCACCTTGGGCGTGCCTAGCAACTAACGGGAACTGCCCTGGGTGCCTAATTCGCATCGGCCTCGCTCATAGTCATAACTACCCCCTGCATCCAGGCACTTATCGACCGCAATCTGCTTGGGCAGATCGAACACCAATACCAGACCAGCCAGGATAGCAACTAGCCCCGCCAGGACGGCCCATTTCCCGATGAGATAAAAGGATGGCGGCCTGCCCTCAAGCCCGACAGGGATGTTTCGTTTGACTACCCAATGTAGTCCAACCACCACCAGGATCAGGCCAGCAACCTCCGGCCATTCAAAGCTCATTCCTTCAACACTCCCCTCGCCTCTCCCAGACCCTCACAATCCCTCCATACGCGGCTTTCTCGACCTCAGACATGGCTTCCCACGGCGCGAGTTATTAAAGGGGGGTCTGCGCTCTGGATGACAACGCTACTGCACGTTCAAATGCAACGAGGCAGCGTGTCGAAAGCGATGGCTTGCCCTTAGCCAGAAGCCACGGCATTAGGTCTTCATTGGCGAATGGCGGGGTGAGTCCGTTTGTTAGAGCGCCAATCTGTGGAAATATCCGGTGGTAAATTTCGTTCAAATCTCGGAGGCATCGTGGATCATCAACGCCAGGGCCTAGATGTTCGTATGCGTCACGAGCAACCACCGTTAGCTGATGTCCAAAGTGGGCTAGAAAACGTGCTTGCTGGCTTGGCGGCAAGTCATCTAGGTATTGTTTGCACTGAGCAGGTGTAATCGCCATAGTTTTAACACCTTACTGTAACGACAAGTGCATAGCAACCATGGCGCGATCAAGGCGCATTATTGGCAGGTGAGAAGTCTTAGAACGAAAGCGACCTGCTGATGCCCTACCTTGTGAATTGCCGGGTGTGTATTTGAAAATCACGCCATCAAGGAGCTGACGAGCGACGAGATTGACGAGATGCGTCGCAAGGAAGTCGAGGAAGAGGAAGCCCTGGCCTAGTTCTTGGGCCTGCTGCTGACGTATGGGGCGGCGATGTCGGCATCGTAAGTGCCTCTCCATGAGCGCACACGCATCGAAGTGGTGTAGTAATACTCGTAATTGGCACCGGGAATCTCACTGGGCGGAACTAGGTTGCTCGAAAAGACCCCATCCTTGATGTTGGCGTCGCCCGTGCAGATATACGAAACCACGACAAGCTGCTCGTCGAGCAATTTCCGAATGAGTGCTATGGCACCTCCCGGTTCGTCGGCATTGCCAAGCACGGAGAAGAAGTGCTGGTGAATTGACGCGTAGAAGACTGTCACCTCTTGGTTGTAAAGGGATGACACTTCCAAAGGGCCGCCCTTCGATCCCTCTGGTGCAGGAACCTGAACGTTAAAGAAATTCTCCCCATCGTCAGCAACGATGGTCAGATGGCGCTCCCAGTCCGGGAAGGTCGAAAAAAGGTCTTCCGCCATCTGGCGAGAGAATGGTTCTAGCTGTTCAAGCATGTCCCGGCATCCAGCGCCGGAAAGTCCAAGCCTTAAAAGGTGAATATCGGCTGCTTCTTCTGAGCTGTCTGCTTGAATTTCCCACAGTAACTCAGCGTCGGCGGGAAGATGGCCGGAGCGTCTTTGTTGCTCTTCGGCCTGCACAGAGAGAAGCGCCGTCCCTGCCGGTTGCAGACGGAACGCTCGATAACGGGACTTCATGCTAATCGCGCCTCCCAAACCCTCACAATCGCTCCATGCGCGGCTTTCTCGACCTTGGGCATGGCTAACTTTACCCGAGTTATTCACGGGGCCTCCAGGGGCTTGCCACCAAGCATCGCTTTTGAACGCCTCTCAGCAGGCCATCGCACCGGATCGGCTGCATTCAGCCAAGCGTAAAATACAAAGCAGAATGCTGCATAGCCACCGGCTGGCAATGACACTATCAGACCAAGCCAGAGAAGTAGCTTCTTTCGACCAGTCACGCACCTGACTCCGGGTTGAAGACAATGAGTTGCGGCGACTCAATGAAGGAAGCGTCACGGTCTGACAGATGAGCGTCGTCAATTTGCACGCTGCACGGCCACATCCCGATGTATGTTTCATAGAGTTCTAGGATGTTCATACCTTGGCTTAACTGTAGTGTTATTGCTTATTGGGGGATAAGCCCCAACCAATCGCCAACAAAAAGACACGCTGCAAGTGAAAAGAAATAGACGATGGTGAAACCACATGCTGTCGGTACTGGGCGACGTGGGTAGTGGGCGACTCGCAAGAAAGCAAAAGAGAGCAGCCACGGCAATAAAATGCCAAGTAGCCACAGTGCCAGAACGTGCTGAACCCCCCATGCTGAGTTTGGCTTTCCAAGCGACACAATTTCGATGATTACTATTGCGACAGTTATGTAGAACCAGATTCGGCTAGATATGTGCGGCAACAAGCTCAGCCCTGCGGCTAGGACTAAAGGTGCAGAGAGAAATAGGAGCCAAAGCATATGCGGCCTAACGCAGCATTATAAAAATAGTGATCATGCCAGCATCGTGCCTTGAACCATATGGAATATCAAGCTGATCACTTACATCCAAAACTCGCAGCGAATGTCAGCTTTGAAGTAATTTTATGAGTGGCCGATTTTTGTCAGAACGGCCATATGCAGCATGCTGTTCCACCGCAGTCGAGGGCGCCAACGACACACTCTTTAGGGTATGGGTCGTGCCAAGTGCCATCTTCCCTGCGCTGTTGTTCATGCTCATCAGCGAGAGCCAGAGACGCCTTGCGGCAGCGTGCGAATTGCCTCGGTAGCACTTGGAGCAAACGCACAAAACCGGCTCGTAATACAAAGCGGCGCGCGAACTCAGAGCAGGAGCAGCGGCCTGTTTTTGCTCGATAAGCACATGAATAACCCTTCAGCGGTGAAAGGTGGCGTTGGTAAGAGGTAATGGCGTGAGCTGCTGCGTATCGGAGCATTTAGTCACCTAACATTTATTCAACGAACTCACCGGTCCGCATATGCAATGATAGTACAGACCGGCGAAAAGTCGCTATGCCGATGGCAATAATGATCTGGCGAATAGCAGCAATGGAGCGGTTTCTTGAAGGACCGCTCATGGCCGATGTCTGCCAATTCAAATCGTTCCCAACTTCCCCGATCTTCGCGTTTTCCTGGTCTCGCCAACTCGCCAGCGTCGGCGGCTTATAATTCGCCCCTTCCTTTTCTGACCCGGATTTCGCCGCATGTCCCGCATTCTTCTCGCCCCCATGGAAGGGCTCGCTGACGATTTGTTGCGCGGAGTGCTGACGGCCATTGGCGGCTACGACTGGGGCATCTGCGAATTTGTCCGGGTCTCGGCCAATGTGCTGCCGGCCAAAACCTATGAGCGCATCTGCCCGGAACTGATGAATGGCAGCAAGACGGCGGCCGGGACGCCGATGCGCGTCCAGTTGCTCGGTTCCGATCCGTTTTTGATGGCCGCGAATGCGGCGCGGCTGGTGACGCTCAACCCGGCTGGCATTGACCTCAATTTTGGCTGCCCGGCACCGACGGTGAATCGCCATCGCGGCGGGGCTGCCTTGCTCGGCGAACCCGAGCTACTGAACGAGATCGCCAGCGCCGTGCGCGCCGTGGTGCCTGCGCACATCCCGTTTACGGCCAAGATGCGCCTTGGCATCGACAATACCAGCCGGGCCGTCGACAACGCCCAGGCGCTGGTCGCCGCGGGCATCGACGAACTGATTGTGCATGGCCGGACCAAGGCTGATGGTTATCGCCCGCCGGCGCGCTGGGAGTGGATCGACCGGGTGCGCGCCGCCATCGATATTCCGCTGATCGCCAACGGCGAGGTATGGACCGTCGAGGATTTTCGCAATTGCCAGGCGGCGACCGGTTGTGCCGACATTATGGTTGGCCGCGGTGCCGTGGCCGACCCGCTGCTGGCGCGGCGCGTACGTGGAGAGGAAACCGGAGGCTGGGATGAAATCAGGCCGGCCGTTGGTGATTACTGGCTGGGCGTACGCAAGAAAGTGGTGGCGGTGCATGCTGGCGGCCGTCTCAAGCAATGGCTGGCGATGATGCGGCGCCATTACCCGGAGGCTGAAGCGCTTTATGACCGGCTGCGGCCGATCAAGGGGGCGGCCGATATCGATTCAGCGCTGGTCGCCGAGGGCCTGCTGACGCCGGAACGGCTGGCGGCATGATGGACGAACCCGTGTCTGGCAACTCCCGCTTGATTTCGAGCGCCCAGGAAGGACCGCACCGCGACCTCGAAGCGCTCGTCCGCCGCCACATGGCACACCCATTCCGGAAGCCAGTTGCCGATTACAACCGCGAGGCTTTCGCGCTGGCCATGGCGGCACGCGAGGCGTGGAATCCGCAGGCGCCGCTGATCCTCGATGCCGGCTGCGGTGTCGGCTGGAGCACGCAGCGCATCGCCGAAAGCTTCCCGGATCATTTCGTTTTCGGCGTCGATCAGTCGGTCGACCGCATCAGCCGCGGCAAACCCTTGCCGATGCCGGCCAATGCCGCGCTGATCCGCGCCGATCTGGTTGATTTCTGGCGCCTGCTCGCCGAGCATAAAATTCGCCTCGTCCGCCATTACAACCTCTACCCCAACCCGTGGCCGAAGATCGGCCATCTGACCCGGCGCTGGCAGGGCCATGCGGTGTTTCCGGTGTGGCGCCAACTGGGCGGCGAGGTGGAGTGCCGCAGCAACTGGCGCATCTACATAGAGGAAATGGCCCAGGCGCTGAGCCTGCTGAGCGGCCAGACAGTGGTTGCCGAGCCGTGGCAGACCAATGACCCGATGACGCCCTTCGAAAAGAAATATCTCGCCTCAGGCCACGAGTTGTGGCGCTGCCGGGTCAGCCTGCCATGAGCGTCTGCCAGACCTGCGGCGCCTGCTGCGCCAGCCTGCGTGTCGATTTCCACCCGGCCGAGCTGGCCGGTGGCGCCTTTGCCTGGGGGCAGGGCGTGCCGGTGGAAATGACGGTGCCGGTGACGCCAGCCATCGTCCGCCTGTGCGGCACCGACGCCAGCCCGCCGCGCTGCGTTGCGCTGGCCGGCGAGGTCGGTGTGGCGGTGCAATGCACGATTTACGACGTTCGGCCCTCGCCCTGCCGGGAGTTCGATACCGAACATGCGGCCTGCAACAAGGCGCGCCAGCGCTGCGGGTTGCCGCCGTTGTAGGTTGCGGAAGTCGGAGAAAAGGTCGGCAACTTTGTCGCCCAAAACGGCCATTCGAGTATTGCGCCCCACGGGCTGACATGCAGTTGAAGGGGACGCTCGGGAAGACCTCTCTCGTATGAGCAGACAACCTTCTGCAATAATCAAGTAAGCAGTTGTGGCCCTGACCATTCCCGCTGATGGCCGGCTATTCGAGGTATTCTTTCACTTGCAGGACAACTGCTAAATGGTAGCTAATTCATGCAGAAACTCATCACGTCACCTCGAGGCCTAAACCTCTGGACCCAATCATTTGGAAAGTCAGAGAACCCCTCTATCTTGTTGGTAATGGGGGCGATGAATCAAGGTATCTTCTGGCCAGACGAATTCTGCGAAGAACTGGCCTCGGCAGGCTTTTACGTAGTTCGTTATGACCACCGTGACACCGGAAAATCATCAAAGATTGATTTTCAAGCGAACCCCTATGACCTCAATGCGCTGACTGATGATGCGGTTGATGTCATTCAAAGCTACGGGTTGGACCAGCCGACCGTCATTGGACTGTCGATGGGCGGATACATCGCACAACTGCTGGCGACAGGCTTTCCGGATATTCTCAAGCGCATTGTGCTGATTTCATCGACTGCCGACCATCGGCCTTACATGGCCGCCACAATGGGGAATAGTACTGAGCGCTTTTCCCTTCCTGGCCCTGAACAAAGTTACCTAGACTACGTCTTCGCTACCTCACTGAATCGACCGCAATCACTGGACAGTGTTCTGCAAAGCATGAGTGACGGTTGGAAAGTGACCTACGGCGGACCGCGCCCATACCCAAAGATTCAACTGGAGCAGGCTTTACGTGTTGCAGTTCAGCGCTCGCCCGACATAGCAGCAGGTTTCCATCATGGCCTGGCAGTTGCGGCATCGCCTGACCGCTTGCAACTGGTCACCCGAATTAACGTGCCGACCCTGGTGATACATGGACGATACGACGCCTTACTTCCACTGGCCCACGGTCAATACTTGGCGACAAACATCAATGGCGCCCAGTTTGAAATTCTTGATATGGGACATTCCTTCATGTGGTCATGGAACAAAGAAGTCCTCGCGTGCGTTCTGAGGTTCTTACAGTCAAAGTGATTAATGCCTTTAAGGCCATTGGCGGCTTAGCGTTCTGAAGCTGCCATCCCAGCCTTCAACCTGACCTGCAGCTCCTGGCCGAAGGCGGAAACCCAGCGGCAATTCCCCGTTTACTTCGACAAGCTCCGCATCGCTCGTTCCAGGCCGTCGATGGTCAGCGGAAACATGCGTTTGCCGAGCAATTGCTCGATCATCTGGATCGATGGCGTGTAGGTCCAGTGCGCCTCCGGTAGCGGGTTGAGCCAGGCGGCGTGGGGCCAGGTGGCGAGCAGGCGTTCGAGCCAGACGGCGCCGGCTTCTTCGTTCCAGTGTTCGACACTGCCGCCGGGGCGGGCGATTTCGTAGGGGCTCATGCTGGCGTCGCCGACGAAGATCAGTTTGTAGTCGGGGCCGTAGGTGTGGATGACGTCCCAGGTCGACAGCTTTTCGCCATGACGCCGCCGATTGTCTTTCCACACGCCTTCATAGACGCAGTTGTGGAAGTAGAAGTGTTCGAGATGCTTGAACTCGGCGCGGGCGGCGGAGAACAGTTCTTCGCAGGCCTGGATGTGGTCGTCCATCGAGCCGCCGATGTCGAGAAAGAGCAGGACCTTGACGGCGTTGTGGCGTTCCGGCCGGAGGTGCAGGTCGAGCCAGCCGCCGTTGCGGGCGGTGCCGGCGATGGTGCCGTCGAGGTCGAGTTCGGTTGCTGCCCCCTTGCGGGCAAAGCGGCGCAGGCGGCGAAGGGCTACCTTGATGTTGCGAATGCCGAGATCGACCGAGTCGTCGAGGTTGCGAAACTCGCGCTGGTCCCAGACCTTGATGGCTGTGCGATTGCCGACCGATTCGCCGCCAATGCGCACGCCTTCCGGGTTGTAGCCACCGTGGCCGTAGGGCGAGGTGCCGGCTGTGCCGATCCACTTGCTGCCGCCGGAATGGCGTTCTTTCTGCTCGGCCAGTCGTTCTTTCAGTTGCTCGAATATCTTTTCGTAGCTCAGTTTCTGCAGCTTGAGGCGGTCGGCTTCCGACAGATGGCGGCGGGCCGCCATTTCGAGCCATTCCTCCGGCACTTCCGGCGCGAAGCCGGGCAGGGCTTCGATGCCGCGAAAATACTCGCCGAAGGCGCGGTCGAAACGGTCGTAAAGTGCTTCGTCCTTGACCAGGATGGCGCGCGAGAGGAGGTAGAAATCGTCAAGGCTGCCGCTGACCAGCCGGGCTTCCAGTGCTTCGAGCAGGGCCAGCAGTTCGTTGGTGGAAACCGGCAGCTGGCGGGATTTCAGGTGCAGGAAAAAATCGACGAGCATTTACGGCTGCTTGCGGCGCGCCATGAAAGCCAGGCGTTCGAAGAGATGGACGTCCTGTTCGTTCTTGAGCAGGGCGCCGTGCAGCGGCGGGATGGCGTCCTTCGCCTCCTTGGCGCGCAGGGCTTCGGGCGGGATGTCTTCGGCCAGTAGCAGCTTGAGCCAGTCGATCAGTTCGCTGGTTGAGGGCTTTTTCTTGAGGCCCGGGACGTCGCGCAGGTCGAAGAAGACTTCGAGTGCTTCCTTGAGCAGTTCATGCTTGAGCACCGGGAAATGGACGGCGACGATGCGCTGCATCGTTTCCTTGTCCGGGAACTTGATGTAGTGGAAAAAACAGCGGCGCAGGAAGGCGTCGGGCAGCTCCTTTTCGTTGTTGGAGGTGATGATGATCAGCGGCCGGTGTTTGGCCTTGATCGTGCGGTGCAGCTCGTAGCAATGGAATTCCATGCGGTCCAGCTCGCGCAGCAGGTCGTTGGGGAATTCGATGTCGGCCTTGTCGATTTCGTCGATCAGGACGACCGACGGCTCGTCGCACTCGAAGGCATGCCAGAGGACGCCGTGCACGATGTAGTGGCTGATGTCTTCGACGCGCGGATCGCCGAGTTGCGAGTCGCGCAGGCGGGAAACGGCGTCGTATTCGTAGAGGCCCTGCTGGGCCTTGGTTGTCGACTTGATGTGCCACTGAAACAGCGGCATGTTCAGCGCGCTGGCAACTTCCTCGGCGAGCAGGGTCTTGCCGGTGCCCGGCTCGCCCTTGATGAGCAATGGGCGTTGCAGGGCAATGGCGGCGTTGACCGCCAGCGTCAGGTCGCGAGTGGCGACGTAGGTATCGGTGCCTTGGAATTTCATGTCGATGGCCGGTTGGGTGATGGCACAAATTGTACGGGCAAAGCGTGCCGCACACGCCTGATCGCGAAGCTGTCCGGCTTGGCTGGCCGTGTTCCACGGTCAACCGGGAAAAATGCCTAAAAATGAAATGGCGCATCGGTCGGTTTTTTGGGCGATCGACCTGGTTTTGGGCTAGGAATTGATGCGCCGCAGCAAATTCGACGGCAGGAAAACTCCTACCATAAGCACTCTTTATCCCCGTTTTGGTCGGACAAGGCTGTGGATAAGCTCGGGACAGATGCTGCAATGCATTGAGCAGCAAGGCTTTTAGGGGTGGTGCCTAAAAAATGGGCGATTTGCCCTAGGGCAGCGTTTTGGGCCATCCGGGTCTAGCCTTGCAGGTGATATAACATATAAAATATATAAGACCCGCAAGTCACGGTTGATGGCCCGGTTTTCGAACTATCGGGCGACCGCCGTTGTCGTAGAATATTCGTTTTCCAGAGCAACCCTTTACGAAAGGAAGTCGCCGTGCTTGAAGCCTATCGCGCCCACGTCGCAGAACGTGCAGCCCTCGGTATCCCCCCGCTGCCGCTGTCGAAGCAACAGACCACCGAACTGGTCGCCCTGCTGAAAAATCCGCCGAAGGGCGAAGAAGCCGCCCTGGTCGAGCTGATCACCTACCGCGTTCCGGCCGGTGTCGATGATGCCGCCAAGGTCAAGGCCGAGTTCCTGGCCAAGGTTGCCAAGGGCGAAGAAGCCTGTGCCCTGATTTCCAAGGAAAAAGCCACCGAATTGCTCGGCACCATGCTCGGCGGTTACAACGTCAAGCCGCTCATCGACCTGCTCGGCTGCCCGACCTGCGGCAGCGTTGCCGCCGAAGGCCTGAAGAAGACCCTGCTGGTGTTCGACTTCTTCCACGATGTCGCCGAACTGGCCAAGTCCAGCAATGCTACCGCCGCCACCAACGCCAAGGCTGTCATGCAGTCCTGGGCCGACGCCGAGTGGTTTACCTCACGTCCGGAAGTGCCGGCTTCGCAGAAGCTGACCGTTTTCAAGGTCACCGGCGAAACCAACACCGACGACCTGTCGCCGGCACCGGATGCCTGGTCGCGTCCTGACATCCCGCTGCACGCCCTGGCCATGCTCAAGAACCCGCGTCCGGGTATCGAAGCTGACGAGCCGGGCTCGCGCGGTCCGTTGAAGCAACTGGAAAAGCTGGCTGCCAAGGGCAACCTGATCGCCTACGTCGGCGACGTGGTCGGTACCGGTTCCTCGCGCAAGTCCGCCACCAACTCGGTGCTGTGGTTCACCGGCGAAGACATCCCGTTTGTGCCGAACAAGCGTTTCGGCGGTTTCTGTCTGGGTTCCAAGATCGCCCCGATCTTCTTCAACACCATGGAAGATGCCGGCGCCCTGCCGATCGAAATCGATTGCAGCGCCATGGACATGGGCGACGAGATCGAACTGAAGGTCGATCAGACCACCGGCAAGGTCACCGCCACCAAGAACGGTGCCGTGATCGCCGAATCGCAACTGAAGACCCTAGTGATCATGGATGAAGTCCGCGCCGGCGGCCGTATCCCCCTGATTATCGGCCGTGGCCTGACCACCAAGGCGCGTGAGTTCCTCGGTCTGCCGCAAAGCACCCTGTTCCGTCTGCCGCAAAACCCGGCCGACGATGGCAAGGGCTACTCGCTGGCCCAGAAGATGGTCGGCAAGGCCTGCGGCGTGACCGGCATCCTGCCGGGCACCTACTGCGAGCCGAAGATGACCACCGTGGGTTCGCAAGACACCACCGGCCCGATGACCCGCGACGAACTGAAAGACTTGGCCTGCCTCGGCTTCTCCGCCGATCTCGTCATGCAGTCCTTCTGCCACACCGCCGCCTATCCGAAGCTGGTCGACGTCAAGATGCACCGCGAACTGCCGTCCTTCATCTCGACCCGTGGCGGCGTTGCGCTGCGTCCGGGCGACGGCGTCATCCACTCCTGGCTGAACCGCCTGCTGCTGCCGGATACCGTCGGTACTGGCGGTGACTCGCACACCCGTTTCCCGATCGGCATCTCCTTCCCGGCCGGTTCCGGTCTGGTCGCCTTTGCCGCCGCCACCGGCGTCATGCCGCTCGACATGCCGGAATCCGTGCTGGTCCGCTTCAAGGGCCAGATGCAGCCTGGCATCACCCTGCGCGACCTGGTCAACGCCATTCCGCTGTACGCCATCAAGGCCGGCCTGCTGACCGTCGAGAAAAAGGGCAAGATCAACGTCTTCTCCGGTCGCATCCTCGAAATCGAAGGCCTGCCGGATCTCAAGGTTGAACAGGCTTTCGAGCTGTCCGACGCCGCCGCCGAGCGTTCTGCTGCTGCCTGTGCCGTCGCCCTGAACAAGGAACCGATGGTCGAGTACATGCGTTCGAACATCACGCTGATGAAGTGGATGATCGCCGAAGGCTACGCCGATGCCCGCACCCTGAAGCGCCGCATCAACGCCATGGAAGACTGGATCAAGAATGGCACGCTGCTCAAGGCTGACGCCAACGCCCAGTACGCCGCCGTCATCGAAATCGACCTGGCCGAAGTCACCGAGCCGATCCTGGCCTGCCCGAACGACCCGGATGATGTGAAGGTTCTGTCCGAAGTCGCCGGCGCCAAGATCGACGAAGTCTTCATCGGCTCCTGCATGACCAACATCGGCCACTTCCGTGCTGCCGCCAAGGTCCTCGAAGGCAAGTCCGACATCCCGACCCGTCTGTGGATCGCCCCGCCGACCAAGATGGATGCGCTGATCCTGACCGAAGAAGGCTACTACGGCGTCCTCGGCAAGTCCGGCGCGCGCATGGAAATGCCGGGCTGCTCGCTATGCATGGGTAACCAGGCACAGATCCGCAAGGGTTCCACCGCGATCTCCACCTCCACCCGCAACTTCCCGAACCGCCTTGGTATCGACACCCAGGTCTATCTGGGTTCCGCCGAACTGGCCGCCATGTGCGCCCTGGCCGGCCGCATCGTGACCGTTCCGGAATACATGGAGCAGATCAAGCTGGTCAATGCCAAGTCTGCCGAAGTGTACCGCTACATGAACTTCGACCAGATTCCGGAGTTTGTGGAACAGGCGGCTACCGTCGAGATGTAATTTCGGTTCTGGCCGTTTTTTACGGTCGACCGTAAAAATCCCCTGTCGGGCAACCGACAGGGGATTTTTTCTTTTCAATGGTTGTCCAATTAAATGGCCGTGCGGGATACCTATGGCTTGCACTAGATGTTGAACAGGTTGTGCCGGATGTATTATCTTGAATGAATAGAATGGTCGCGGTCGTTGCGATTTAATCCTTTACCAAGGTGGTGTATGGCTTACGAAATCGTCTGGGAACCTGAAGGCGTGGTCAATCAGTTTTCAGGGGTTGTTCCTGGCTGGGAGTTCATCGAGTCTGTCAAGAATGTTCAGAGCGACTTTCGCTTCGATGAGGCGCGCTACGTCATCAACGATTTTTCGGCGGTGACGAAACACGGGCTGACCGAGGATGTGCTGACCGAGTATGCCGCGCTTCTGTTTGGCGCTTATGCATCACATCCGAATTGCCGGGTCGTTTTCGTGACCACCGACACAGCACTGGCGGCGCAGGTCATCAATATACCAGCCGTGGTCGGCCTAGCTTCCTACCAAACCGAAATCCGCCCGACGCTTGCTGAAGCAAGGGATTGGCTGGACGCCCAGCCTCAGTTGTTTTTGATGAGCAACGTGATGGGTTTTCGGGTCAGTTAATGGCCCGGCGGGGCTGGCTAAAGGCTGGCCCGTGGTTGCCTCATGGCAATGTTGAAGCCGATCAGACAATCGGAATTCTGGCCAGAAAACGATCGAGCTGATTGGCGAAGGCTTGCCGGTCGGCTTGGCTGAAGGCGCTGGGGCCGCCGGTTTCGAGGCCGGCGCCACGCAGTTCTTCCATGAAATTACGCATCGTCAGGCGTTCCTGGATGGTTGCCGTGGTGTACATCTCGCCACGCGGGTTGAGTGCGTGGGCGCCGCGCGCTATGACCAGCGAGGCGAGCGGGATGTCGGCGGTGATGACGAGATCGCCTGCCGTCAGTTGATCGACGATGTGCGCGTCGGCGACATCGAAGCCGCTCGGCACCTGAATGGCGCGAATGAACTTCGATGGCGGCGTGCGCAGCATCTGGTTGGCGACCAGGATGGTCTGGATCTGCCGACGCTCGGCGGCGCGGAAGATGATTTCCTTGATTACGCCGGGGCAGGCGTCGGCATCGACCCAGATTTGCATGCGGCGCCCTATTTCGGCATCGGGGCGAATTCGGCCGGTACCCAGGCGTAGCCGCCGGCCGATTCCTTGCGGACGTGGCCGATGCCGGGGAAGGGCAGGTGCATGCCGGCCACCATCAGCTTTTCCTTGGCTGCCATGAAGAAAATGCGCTTGCGGGTGGCGACGGCCTGTTTGGTGTCATTGTCGTATTCAAAGGCAACTTCGGGCCGGGCAAACTGGACGGCATGGTTATGCACCAGGTCGCCGAGGATGAGCAGACGGTGGTCGTCGCTCTGGATCATGTAGCTGGCGTGGCCCGGGGTGTGGCCGTGGGTGTCTACGCTGCTGACGCCAGCCAGCAATTCGCGGTCGCTGTCGAAGGTTTTCCACTTGCCGCTGGCCAGGTAGGGAGCCGCGGCATCACGCGACATCTTGAAGAAGGCCTGGAAGTCCTTCGGCGCCTTGGCGGCAATTTCTTCGCTCAACCAGAAATCGTTGTCGGCCATGGCTGACCAGACTTCGGCGTTGGTGAAAACGGCCTTGCCCTCAGCCGTGACCAGACCATTGACGTGGTCGCCATGCAGGTGGGTGATGAGCACGGTGTCGACCTGTTCCGGGGCGTAGCCGGCGGCCTTCAGGTTATCGACAATGTTGCCGAGGCCCGGCCCGAACAGCTTGGCGGCACCGGCGTCGACCAGCACCAGCTTGCTGCCGGTGTTGACCAGGTAGGCGTTGACGGCGGTCTGTACCTTGGGGCCTTGCAGGAATTGGCGGGCAAGCAGGCGCTGGATGTCGCGCTTGGCGATGCTTTTGAGCAGTTTTTCGTCGAGGTCGATGGCGCCATCGTAGAGCGCGGTGACTTCGAAATTGCCAAGCATCAGGCGGTAATAGCCGGGAACCTGGGCCTTCTGTTGTGGTGCTTCGGCGGTGGCGAAGCTGGAAGCGACAGCGAGCAGGCCGGCAAAAATGCAGCGGCGAAGGAGGGATGAAGCGGAGCTGGGCATCGATTTCTCCTGACGGGAATGAACGGGATTGGGCTGCGGACTGGCTGGTTGTCGCCAGTTTGGCCGAATGGCGAATATTGCCACGGCTTGGCCGGTTGACAAATGCATGCTTGCTGCCGTTTCATGGGGGACGGGTTGATCTCCCGTTTTCCTTGCCCGCACCTGGCTGCTCAATTTCCGCCCTGTGGAGAATCCGATGATTCGAGAACGCTTCCGTCGCACCCTCCAGCCTTTGGGTCTGCTGATCTTGCTCCTGGCTCAGACCGGGTGGGTGGCAGCACAAATTCCCGACAAGCTACCGCCGGCGCCGGATTATCTCGGCGAAATCCGCCGTTCGCCGGATGGCCAATTGAAGACGGTTGCCGCTGATCCCAAGCTGGCCGCTATTGCCGCCAAGCCGGCGACGATGGTCGTCGGTCCGGGAGAGAAAATCACCACGATTACCGAGGCGGCGCGGCTGGCGCAGGATGGCGAGGTCATCGAGATTCGTCCAGGCGATTACCATGGTCAACCGGTAATTTGGGCCAAAAATGAAATCATCATCCGCGGCTCCGGCGCCCGGCCGGTCATGCTGGCCGACGGCAAGAGCGCCGAGGGCAAGGCGATCTGGGTCGTCCGCGGCGGCAAGGTGCGCATTGAGAACATCGAATTCCGTGGCGCCCGGGTGGCTGACCTTAACGGCGCCGGAATCCGCTTCGAAAAGGGCGAGCTGACGATCCAGTCCTGCGCCTTTTTCGACAATGAAACGGGGATCTTGACGGCGAACTCACCGGAACAGAGCCTGGATGTGGTCGATAGCGAATTCGCCGATGCGCCGCACCATAAGGGGAGCTTACATCACTTGCTCTATGTCGGAGGGATCGGCAAGTTCGTGCTGCGCGGTAGCCGCTTCCGCAACGGCTACATCGGCCATCTGGTCAAGTCGCGGGCCCGCGAAAATCATATTTTGTACAACATGCTGGTCGATGGCGCTGGCGGTCGGGCGTCCTACGAACTGGAGTTCCCGAATGGCGGCCTCGCCTACGTCATCGGCAACGCCATCGGCCAGAGTGGCGGGACGGACAATCCGAGCATCGTCGCCTACGGCGCCGAAGGCCGGCGCTGGCCGGATAACGCGCTGTACATGGCGCACAACACGCTGATCAACGACAGCCATGCCGGAAAATTTCTGAACGTTTTTGGCGAAAAGATCGGGGCGGATGTCGAAGTCTGGCTGCTCAACAACCTGATGGTCGGGCCGGGCGATCTGTACAAGCCGGCGCAGGGGCGGTTCGATGGCAATCGTCTGGTGGCGCGTGGCGATCTCATTGAAACGGGTGGTGTACCGCTGCGCCTGACCAATATGTCGCCGCTGCGTGGTGCGGTCAGGCCGCCGGGTCAGGCAAGAGGGGTCGAATTGATGCCGAGCGGGGAATTTCGGTTCCCGGTCGGCAGCCGCCCGATGCGCCCGAACAGCATGCTGGCGCCCGGGGCTTTCCAGTAACTCAGACGGGCTTGGCGCCCATCGCCTCGCCCATGCGGATGGCGCCGGTTGGCGCCCAGTCCGGGTTGAAGGCCAGCGTGTCTTTCGGGAAGAGCATGACGACGGTCGAGCCGAGCAGGAAGCGGCCCATTTCGTCGCCCTTTTCCAGCACGATGTTCTGCTCGTCGTAGCGCCATTCGCGCACGACGCCCGGGCGCGGCGGATTGATCATGCCGTGCCAGACGGTGGCCATGCTGCCGACGATGGTGGCGCCGACCAGGGTCAGGACGAAGGGGCCAAACTCGGATTCGAACACGCAGACAACGCGCTCGTTACGGGCGAACAGGCCGGGTACGCCGCGCGCCGTGGTCGGATTGACCGAGAACAGTTCGCCGGGCACGTAGATCATGCGTTTGAGCTTGCCGGCGCAGGGCATGTGGATACGGTGGTAGTCGCGCGGACTTAAGTAGAGGGTGGCGAAGCTGCCGTTCTCGAATTGCTTGGCCAATTCGCGGTCACCGCCGACCAGTGCGGTGGTCGAGTAGCTGTGGCCCTTGGCCTGGAAAATCTGGTCGCGTGCGATGGGGCCGAACTGGCTGATCGCACCATCCACCGGGCTGATGAAAGCGGCCTCGGCCTGCGGGCGGGCGCCATCCTTGAGCGGCCGGGTGAAGAATTCGTTGAAGCTCTTGTAGCTGGCGATGTCCGGATTGGCTGCTTCGGCCATATTCACGTTGTAGCGACCGACGAACCAGCGGATGACGCTGGTTGTCAGGCTGCCGGCTTCTTTTGTGGCCAGCTTGCCGGCGAGGGCGGTCAACGCCTGTTTCGGGATCAGGTATTGGGGCAGGACGGCAAGGCGGTCGGACATGGAGGAGCCAGGGAAACGGAAGCCCGCAATTATACGGGCTAGCCGCTTGGCAATCCTATTGTCGCCAGACTGCCGGAGTCGAACTCAGTCCTTCGAGTAGAGGCCGACTCGGTTGCCTTCGCAGTCGATGAACAGGGCGATGTGGCCGATGTTATTGCCAAGATCGGTCTTGGCCATGACGACCTGGCCGCCGGCGGCCGGAATGCGCGCCAGCACGACATTGAGGTCGGGGCCGCCATTGAGATAGATCAGCGTGCCGTTGTCGCGTGGTTGCAGTTGCGGCATGGCGACCAGGGCGCCGCTCGGGTAGGGCTCGGCGTAGGGGAAGATGGCCATGTTGCCGCCGCCGCAGTGTTCCCGGCGCAGTTCGATGGCAAGGATGGTCTGGTAAAAGGCGACGGCCCGGTCAAGGTCGGTGGTGGGGATTTCGAACCAGCGCAGCGGATTGTCCATGATGTTTTCTCCGTAAATGTTCAGCGGCGGGATGCCGTTGATGCGCTGCATTCTGCTTGGGGGCTCCTGACAGCATGGTGTCAGGAGGCTTGTCATGGCCTGCGAAACGGCGTGCTATGCTGAAATTCCCGTTTTCCCTGTCATGACATGCGCCCGGCCGACCGACTGTTCCAGATCATCCTGCTCCTTCGTAATGGGCGCGTCGTTACCGCCGCTACCTTGGCCGAAACGCTGGAGGTCTCGGAGCGCACCATCTATCGCGATATCGCCGACCTGGTGAAGTCCGGCGCGCCGATCGACGGCGAGGCCGGCATCGGTTATCGCCTGCGCCGCGGTTACCAGGTGCCGCCGCTGATGTTCACCGGCGACGAACTCGAGGCGCTGGTGGTC
This sequence comes from Azonexus sp., assembly GCF_049652925.1. Classification (GTDB taxonomy): domain Bacteria; phylum Pseudomonadota; class Gammaproteobacteria; order Burkholderiales; family Rhodocyclaceae; genus Azonexus. The sequence continues at coordinate 39,245 of NZ_JBASFI010000027.1, read as the reverse complement.
GGCGCCAAGCTGGTTCGGGCCTGGGGTGATTCTGCCCTGGGCAAGGCGGCGGAACAGGCGATGGCGCGCATTGAGGCCGTCCTGCCGCGGACGCTGGAGGAACGGGTGGGGGCGTCGAGCCGACGTTTTCTGGCACTCGATTGCCTGCAGCCGGCGCCCTTGCGCGAGCCGATGGCCTTGCTGCGGGCCGGCATGGAAAGCGGCCGCAAGGTGTCAGTTACTTACCGGCGGGCCGATGGTGAGCTTTCGCAACGTACGCTGCTGCCGCTCGGCCTGGTTTTCTGGGGGCATTGCTGGACGCTCGGCGCTTGGTGCGAGTTGCGCCAGGGCTTTCGAACTTTCCGGGTTGATCGTATCCAGGTGGCCGAGCTGATAGACGCAGCTTTTGATGACCGTTACGGCCATCTTTGGCGCGACTACCTGGCTACGGCGCGCGGCGAGGGCGAAGCCTAGTCGGCGCTTTCGCTGACCGGGAAGGCCGGTAGCGCGTCGGGTGCCGTGGTGCCGAAGGCCGGGGCGGACGACCAGTGTTCCTTGCGCCATTTCTCGCGTTCGCCGTTGCCGAAGAAGGTCCAGGCGATCAGCCGGCTCTGCTTCTGGCCTTGGGCCATCGGGATGATGCGCGAGTCGACGACCTTGGCCTTCTTGAGCGCCAATTCGATGTGCGGCAGGTTGTCGCCTTGCGAGAGCAGGCTGGTAAACCACATGACGCGCTTCGGGATGTTGCAACTCTGCTCGATCATCAGTTTGACGAAGGCGCGTTCGCCGCCGTTGCACCACAGTTCGCTACCGCCGCCGCCAAAGTTGAGGCGCGGTTCGGCCGCACCGCGTTTGGCGCCTGGCTTGTTGAGGTTGTTCCACTTGCGCTGGCTGACCGCGTGAACGTCATCCGGCGAGTTGTGGAAGGGCGGATTGCAGATCGACAGGTCGAAGTTTTCGCCGGAGCGCAGCAGGCCGGTGTAGATGTTTTCCCAGACGGTCTGGTGGCGCAGTTCGATCTCGCCATCCAGCTCGGGATTTTTGGCAATGATGGCTGCCGCGTTGGCCAGCGCTGCCTCGTCGATGTCGACGCCGAGGAAGGACCAGCCGTATTCGGCGTGGCCGATGAGCGGATAGACGAGGTTGGCGCCGGTGCCGATGTCAAGCACACGCACGCCGGGGCCGCTCGGAATGTTCTTCTTGTTGCAGGTGGCGAGCAGGTCGGCGACGCTGTGGATGTAATCGGCGCGGCCGGGGATCGGCGGGCAGAGGTAGCCGGCCGGAATGTCCCAGCCCTTGACGCCGTAGTGATGCATGAGGATCGCCCGATTGAGCATCTTGACGGCGGCCGGGTTGGCGAAGTCGATGCTCGGCGTGCCGGCCTGCGTTGTCTTGATGTGTTTGGCGAGCGCGGCCGAGGTGGCGGCCAGGGCGGCGAAATCGTAGCCATCGGCGTTCTTGTTGCGGGGATGCATGGTGGTCCTTCCTACAGCGGGGACGGGATTGTCCCACGAATGTCACGAAGGCGACATCGGCAGCGCCCGGCAAGATTCTGATTTTGGGCGATTTTTCCGGTTGACCGTGGCGGCATGAAACTGGCTAGGTGCTTGCTATCGCACAACTCAGGGAGGCAGCGCATGAAGCTGCAAATCGACCGGCGGCACATCGAATCGATGATGCAGTCTTTTCCGCGACTGGAATTCGTGCGCGAGCAATTGCGTTTCGGCAATCGTGTCGAGGTCTCGTTCAACCAGCTTGAGGACGGCGAGCTCGACCTGTTGCAAAGCCTCTACGCGGCAGGCGACAGCGAATTGCGGGCGCGGGCGGCGCAGATCGCCACCTTGCGCCAGGCGCTGCACGAAGGCGGCCGGCGCTTCGAGGCCGAGGAACTGGAGATGGCGGTGCCGGCCATCGCCCGTTATCTGGCCGAAAATGCCTCGCGCGGCTGGCTGTTTTCGGCCGGCATCACCGGCAAGCCGTTGGCCTACGTGGTGACGCGGCTCGACTTCACGCCGCCTTCTGAAGAAGAAACCGGCAAGATCTTCGTCGAACTCAAGGCTAACGCCAAGGCGCGGCTGGCGACGGCGACGCTGCGCATTTCCGGCCCAGACATCGCTGGCCGGACGATCCCCGAAGTCTTTGCCACCAAGGGTTTCGTCAAGGAAACACCGGCGCTGCTGGCCAGCTACGACGAAGGCGTCGAGCGCTATTTCGACTGGCGCGGGCAGTACGGCGCGCAGTTTTCCGGAACCGGCGTCGGTTACTTCGCCGAGAACCCGACGGCGACGCACCGCGATACCGACTACTCGCGCAAGGACATGATCATTTTGTCATCGACCGGCAGCCCGGCGCGGCTGGTCAACGACGAAAGCATCCTCGGCGAGCGCGTCCTGGCGCTCGATGCGACGGGCGACATCATGGCCAAGTTCATCCGCCGCGTGCAGCGCAATTCGCGGCTGTCCGGCAAGGAAGAGGCCGAGATCGAGGAAACCCAGGCCGGCATCGCCAAGGGCCTGTTTACCGAGCTGCCGGTGCATTTCTACATGCTGATGTTTCACCTCGATCTGCACCATTACGTCTGGGTTCATGTGGACGACATGCAGCCCTACGCCTACCAGCCGGAACTCAAGACCAAGCTCGTTCTGCCGCCCGAGCAGACCGACCTGATCGACATCCTGACCGCCGAGATGGACGTGCTGATGGACGACATCGTCTCCGGCAAGTCGGGCGGAACGACCGTGTTGTGCGCCGGGCCTCCCGGCGTCGGCAAGACGCTGACCGCCGAGGTGTATTCCGAGATCATCCGCCGGCCACTCTACCGCGTGCATTCCGGCCAGCTCGGGCTCAACGTCGCGGCGATGGAGGTGGCACTCAAGGAAGTGCTGACCCGTGCCCAGCGCTGGGGTGCCGTCATGCTGATCGACGAGGCCGATGTTTACATCAAGAAGCGCGACGACAACATCACGATGAACGCCGTCGTCGGCGTGTTCTTGCGCGTGCTGGAGTATTTCAACGGACTGCTCTTCCTGACGACCAACCGCGTCGATGACATCGATGAAGCCATCGTCTCGCGGTGCATCGCGCTGATCCGTTTTTATCCGCCGGACCGTGTCGACCGCAAGAAGATCTGGGGCGTCATGGCGGCGCAATTCGGGCTCAATCTGCCGGCTGACCTGCACGACCGCCTGCCCGATATTTTCCCGAAAGCCTCGGGCCGCGACATCAAGGGGCTGGCCAAACTGGTGGCGAAATACTGCAGCCAGAAAGCCTTGCCGCCGACCGAGGACGTCTTCCGCCGCTGCTCGATGTTCCGGGCCATGGATCAGGCTGAGATACCGGCCTGAAATTTCGTTTTTGGCCGAAATTTCCGGTTGACCGTGGAATGCCTCCCGGTCAGCCGGAAAACTCGGCTGCGGTTAGGGTTTCGTCGATCAAGGCAGCAATCACTGAGCCGCCGACGCCATCTTCCGGGTCCAAAACCAGCACGCGCTTGATGGCCACTTCGGCCTGAGCCGGCTGGCCGTTACGCAGATGGATGAAGGCCAGGGCCTTGAGCGCGGCGAGCGCGCTGCCGGGGGCGGATTGCCAGAGCAACCAGTTGTCGGGCAGTCCGGCCTGGTCGGCTGCGGCGGCGACCCAGCCCTGGGCGGCGCTCAGGGCCTTGTCGAATTGCCGACAGCGATTGTAGTGTTTCACCAGACAGCGGTGCGCTGGCAGTGCATCCGGGGCCAGGGCGAGCGCGGTCAGGAAGGCGTTTTCGGCCAGCTCCGGGTGGGTGAAATGGGCGGCAACGCCTTGTTGCAGCAGGTGGTCTACGGCCGGCGGCAGTTGGCCGAAGTCGAGTTTGTCGTCGTTATCGAATGCGTTCATGGTGGCTGCTGTCAGGATGGCGGTATTTCCGAGTAAGCAACAAGCATGCGCAGTTTTTTCACTGGAGATTCCATGTTTCTCGCCATGAACCGTTTTCGCATCGCCCTCGGCAAGGAGGACGATTTCGTCGCCCACTGGTGCAATCGCAACAGCTACCTCAGTGAGGTGCCGGGTTTTGTCTCGTTCAACCTGCTGCGCGGCGATACCAACGAAGAACGCACGCTGTTTGCCTCGCACACGGTCTGGGAGTCGGAGCAGGCCTTCGCCGACTGGACGCAGTCGGACGCCTTCCGCAAGGCGCACATGCAGGCCGGCCAGTCGCCGCGCGATTTCTACCTCGGCCCGCCGCAACTGGAGTTGTTCGAAGCCGTGCTTTAGTGTTCGCGGCCGTCGATGCGCGGCCGCATGAGGATGGGGATGTAACGCCAGGCGAGGATACCGAAGGCAGCGAACCAGCAGGTTGCTGACAGGTGGATCCAGCCAAGATAGGCGGCCGGGGCGAATTGCGGGACGATGATGCGGGCAAGCAGGGCGACGAGCATGATGACCAGCACCAGCTTGTCGCCACCATCGAACACCACCTTGCGGCCGGTGTGGCCTTTGGAAATGCGGACGATCATTCCCGGAATGACCAGGCCCATGGCGCCAAAGGTAAACAGATGGACGGACACCGAGCCGATCCAGACAAAGGTCATGACGTGGCCGAGCGCTTCGATCAACAGTTGCGCGACGATACACAGGTAACCGATGTACATGACGCCGATGTCGAGACGTTTGAAGGCCAACTGCGGCTTCCAGTAGAAAAAACGGATGGCGAGCAGGGTGGCGAGAAGTAGCGAGATGGCTGCGGTTAGCGGGCGGGGCAGGGCAAATTCGACAACCAGCATGAGGCCGAGCAGTTTTATCGCCATGTCCAGTCCCGGATGGCGCAGGATCTGCGCCTGGAACGCTGCCTTCATGAAACCGGTCAGCGTCCGTTCGAGCATGACCAGGAAGGCCAGGCGAAAGAGCGCCATGGCCATGCTGTAGCCGGCCGTGAAGTCGCCACCTTCGAGCATCCAGTATTTGGCCAGCAGGAAGCCGGGCAACATGACCAGGAAAAAGGCGTTGTCGCGGTAGCTGTCTTTCTCGCGATGGCGGATCAGCGTCCACAGCAGCATGGCGACGATGCTGCCGAGAAAGAGATTGTTGCTGAGCAGGAACAGGACTTTCGGCCAGCTTCCGCCAAAACTCATGCCGATCCGCTCGATGATCCAGGCGGCGGCCAGCAGCATGAGCGCCGGGCCATGGTAGCCGCGGATATTGACCCAGTTTTTGGTCGAGGTCAGCAGAAAGCCACCGAGCACCGCCCAGCCGAAACCAAAGAACATTTCGTGAGCGTGCCACTGGACGGAGGTGAAAGTCGCCGTCGGCGCCTCGATGGCACCGCTGAAGATCAAAGCCCAGACGACCGGCAGGAACATGCCGGCCAGGCAAGCCAGGGTGAAGAATGGCCGGAAGCCGACCAGCCAGAACGGGTGATTTGAGAAACGCATGTGAACCTATCGCCAAGGAGTCGATCGAAGTGACAAGTTTAGCCACAGTCGACGAAGCGAAACTTGATTTATCCCCGGCTCGTCACGCATCGGACTTAACATTGGCGTAAAATCCGCCACTTGGCCGTGAGCGAGGGGACCGGCCTGTATTCATAAGGAAAATGATGAAGCGTGTGGACGATTTCCGCTTGCGCCTTGGCAAGCACGAGCTAGTACCAATCATGATCGGCGGCATGGGTGTTGATATTTCCAGTGCCGATCTGGCTGTCGAGGTTGCCCGTCTGGGCGGCGTCGGCCACATCTCCGATGCGATGATCAAGACCGTCTCGGATCGTCGTTACAAGACCAAGTTCGTCAAGGAAAAGCTCGCGCTTTACAAATACAACGTCGAGAACGAAGACAAGTCATCGGTCAAGTTCGACCTCGGCAAGCTGGTCGAAGCCACCCGACTGCACGTTGAGGAAGCCATGTCGCGCAAGACTGGCAACGGCCTGATCTTCATCAACTGCATGGAAAAGCTGACCATGAACGCGCCGAAAGAGACGCTCAAGGTCCGCATGGAAGCTGCGATGGATTCCGGCATTGAAGGCATCACGCTGGCGGCCGGCCTGCACCTTGGCTCGTTTGCGCTGATCGAGGAGCACCCCCGTTTTCGCGACGTCCAGCTCGGCATCATCGTTTCCTCGGTGCGTGCCCTGCAACTGTTCCTGAAAAAGAGCATGCGTACCGGTCGCCTGCCCGACTACATCGTGGTCGAAGGCCCGCTGGCCGGCGGTCACCTCGGCTTCGGCATGGACTGGGCCAAGTACGACCTGGCGACCATCGTCGTCGAGGTGATGCAGTTCCTGAAAAATGAGCACCTTGATATTCCAGTCATTCCGGCCGGTGGCATCTTCACCGGGTCCGATGCGACGGCCTTCCTCGAAAGCGGCGCGGCTGCCGTCCAGGTGGCCACCCGCTTTACCGTCTCCGAAGAGTGCGGTCTCCCGGAGAAGGTCAAGCAGGAATACTTCAAGGCCAGCGAAGACGACATCGAGGTTAACCAGATCTCCCCGACCGGCTATCCGATGCGCATGATCAAGAGCAGTCCGGGCATCGGCGCCGGCATCCGCCCGAACTGCGAAGCCTACGGCTACCTGCTCGACGCCAATGGCAAGTGCGCCTACGTGACCTCCTACAACCGGGAAGTGGCGTTGCACCCCGAAGCCCGCAAGATTTCGGTGATGGACAAGACCTGTTTGTGCACCCACATGCGCAACTTCGATATCTGGACCTGTGGCCACCTGACCTATCGGCTCAAGGACACAACGCGCAAGGCAGCTGACGGCAGCTATCAACTGCTGACGGCAGAACACATCTTCAAGGACTATCAGTTCAGCACTGAACAGAAGATCGCCTTGCCGGAATAACTGCGAACCGGGCTGCGCGGGAACAACGCTTTCCGCGTTGCCAGTCCGGAATGTTGACGAAAATTCGACTGATGACGATTGCCAATCTATTTCGCCGAGCTGGGCGGGCGTGTTCACTTAACAGGTCGCTCCTGTTCCTTGCCAGTTCAGTATTCCTCGCAGTCGCTCCGCCGGTCATTGCCGAATCCGATTCGGCTTTCAGCCTGAACGGATTCGGAACCTTTGGCCTGGCCCGGACGACCACCGATAACGTCGAGTTCGTCCGCGATATTTCCCAGCCCCGGGGTGTCGGCAAAGACTGGAGCGCGTTGATTGACAGCGTCCTCGGTCTGCAAGCTGCCTGGCGCATCAATCCGCAGCTTGAGGCGGTGGTTCAGGCAACCAGTCGCTATCGCTACGACAAGACCTTCACCCCGGATATTTCCTGGGCCTTCCTAAAATATGATCCGATGCCCAATCTGAGCCTGCGGGCCGGTCGGCTGGGTACTGAGTTCTTCATGATGGCCGATTCGCGCTGGGTCGGTTATTCCTTCCTGACGGTCCGTCCGCCCGGCGACTATTTCTGGTATTTGCCTTTTTACAGCATTCACGGTGCCGATGCGGCGATCACCGTTCCCCTTGGCGAAAGCGTTCTGCGGGGCAAGGTCTTCTACGGCCATTCCGACGGCCGGATCCCATTGGCTGACGAGCAGTGGGATATTGCCGGCTCGCCGATGCTGGGTGGCTACCTCGAATACCAGCGTGGTCCTTGGCAGGTCCGGGCAAGCTACGCCAATATTGAGTTCAAGAACGATTTGCCGATCGCGCCCGTATTGAAAAAGGCGGTCGGCGCCACCCTTTCTGCGCAGGATGCGGCTTTCCTGGCGACGCATGGCACGCGGACCCACTATTACTCACTCGGCCTGGTCTATGATCGCGGCCCCTGGCAAGCCCAGTTGATGCTCAATCACATTGAACAGGGTAGTCAGGCGCTGGAGAGTTCAGATGGTGGTTACGCACTGGTTGGCTACCGGATTGGTCAAGTAACCCCTTATCTCGGCTACTCCTGGGTGCTCTCCAGGTCGCGTGGCAACGCCCCAAGCGCTGTCGCTGCCTATGTTATGCAGGATTCACATGCCGACCAGCAAACCATTTTTGCCGGTATGCGCTGGGATTTGGTCCGCAATGTAGCCATCAAGGCGCAATGGGATGGCGTCCGTGGCGAAGCATCTTCGCTTTTCCCCTATCGCCAGGACAACCGGGCGCGGTGGGATGGTGAAATGGATGTGTTCTCGCTGACCGTGGATTTCGTTTTCTGAGGCCATGCCACTTCGTCGCCTGATCCTTCTCGGCTCGGTTTTCTGGCTGCTGGTTCAGCCAGCAGCGAAGGTGCGCGCCGAACTGGTGGTCGTCGTCAATGCCCGCTGCGGTGTCGCGGCCATGACGCGCAACGAGGTGATCAACGTTTTCTTTGGGCGCAATCGTCAGTACTTCAATGGCGCCGAGGCGCAGCCGGTCGATCTGTCTGATAACCATCCGGACCGGGGGCGTTTTTATGGCTTGCTGGTTGGCAAGGATTTGTCCGAAATAAACGCCTACTGGTCGAGGCAGGTTTTCTCAGGGCGCATGCAGCCGCCGGCCAAGGTTGGTTCCGTTGAGGAGGTGCTGAAATGGGTGGTCTCCCATCCGGGCGGTATTGGTTTTGTTGATCTGGCCAAGGCAGATGCTCGGGTTCGCGTGGTTTACGAGCTGACCCCGTGAATGAATATTTTTGGGGTTTTCATTGAACGTTGAGCTGATCGGCATGGTCATCATCTTTGTGGCCATTGCGGTGATTGTCATCAAGCTGGGGTAATCTCCGCGTGTGCTCTGCTTTCCGGCTTGCCGGGAGCTCGCCGCTGATTTTTACAACAACGCAGGAGACAAATATGCCAAATAGAATCATTAGCAATATCATCGCCGGCCAAACTGTCGTTTCGGCTACCAAGGAAAGTACCGTTCGCTCAGCTTGCAGCCTGATGGCCCAAAAGCGTATCGGTGCCTTGCTGGTCGTCGAAAGCAACCGGATCGTCGGCATCTTCACCGAGCGCGATGCACTCAACAAGGTTCTGGCTGGCGGCCTTGATCCGGATAAAACAACTTTGTCGCAGGTGATGGTCGCCAACCCGCAAACGATTCGAGCCGACAAACCTCTCGGCTACGCTTTGCAATTCATGGTCGATGGTGGTTTTCGCCATGTTCCGGTGGTCGATCAGAATGGTGCGCCGGTGGGGATGGTTTCCGCTCGCGATGCCCTGGGTCAGGACATGCTCCAGCTTGAGCGCGACCTGAAGTTCAGGGAGCATCTTGAGGAAAATATCGCCTAATCTGCGCTGGAAGGCCAGCCAAAAAGCGCCAGTGTGGCGGCGAATTCGCCGGACACTGGCGCTTTTATTTCGATGCGCCGTCCATCGAGTGGATGGTTGAAGCTCATGCCGACGCAAGCCAGCAACAGGCGATTACAACCGAGGTGTTCGGCGAAGTAGCGGTTGTGTCGCCCCTTGCCGTAGGTGGCATCGCCAATGATCGGGTGGGCAATGTGTTTGAGGTGGCGCCTGATCTGGTGACGGCGGCCGGTGACTGGCTCTAGCGCGAGCAGGGCATAGCGGCTGCACGGATAACGGTCAACCTCGACCGGTAGTTCGATTTCCGCCAGTTTTCGGAAGTGCGTCAGCGCTGATTGTGGCTCGGTACTGCTGCGCTCCCCTTGAAATTCGTAAGCGTCGCGTTGTCGCGAGAGGGCGTGGTCGATGCTGCCAGAATCCGGTGGGAAACCACGGACAACGGCCAGATAGCGCTTCTCCACGGTTCCCGCTTCGAATTGTCGGCCGAGCTGGCTGGCGATTTCCTTGCTCAGTCCGAAGAGCAGGACGCCGGATGTGCCACGATCGAGACGGTGGGCTGGCCAAACGTACTGGCCGATCTGGTCGCGCAGGATTTGAATCGCAAAGCGTGTTTCGTGACGGTCGATTTCCGAGCGGTGAACGAGCAGCCCGGGCGGCTTGTCGATGACGACGATTTGCTCGTCGCGGTAGAGGATGGGCAGCGGTGGCTCAATGCCACGGTCAACCGGAATTTCAGGCAAAAAAGCGAATCCTCGCTGCCGCCGGAATCTCCATTCCGGTGACGTGGGCGCGCTCGAGCAGTTCCCAGTAGTAGCGGTAGGAAGCCCGGTCGTGCAGCTTGCCATCGTGCTGGATCGGCCCCCAATCCTTGTCCTGCGCAGCAATCAGAATCTCGGCAGCAGCCTGCACTTCGGAAAAATCCGGGCGCATGGCTTCGACAATCGGCACGATCTGGTTCGGGTGGATGCTCCACATGCGCAGATAGCCAAATTCCTTCCGGGCGCGCTCGGCATCGTTGCGGATGTAGTCGATATCCTTGAGTTCAGTTGTCACGTTATGCGACGGAACCACACCGCAGGCCAGCGCGGCGGCACTGATCTCGCACTTGGCGCGGGCGACCAGCGGATGATCGAACTGGCCGGGGCTCTTCATGGCGCTGCCGGGGATGGCTCCGTGGTGCCCGGAGACGAAATCCATCAGGCCGAAATCAAGACTCTCAATGCCGGGCAGGGCGGCAATTTCCCAGACCTCGCGCAGGGCTCCGTGGGTTTCGATCAACACATGGACCGGAATCCTGCGGTCAACGCCAAAATGCTGCTCAATTTCACGCAAAGCTTCGATCTGCACCTGAACATCGCCAGCGCTGCACGGCTTGGGCAGCGTGATGAAGGGCAGTCGGCTGCCGGCAATGCCGACCAGTATCTCTATATCCTGCCGCCAGTGCGGGTGGGTGACGTCATGGACGCGGGCGCCGACCCGGTTGAAACGATTGTCGTCGCTCATGATCACACCTGCCGCCATTTCAGCATGCTCACGCTCGGCGCCAGCATGGGCGCCGTCTTCGCAATCGCAAGTGATGTCGAAGATCGGGCCGAGTTCGTTCTGCAGTTGCAGCGCCTTCTTCATCAGTTTTTCCGAACCTGCATAGTGGTCAACGGCAGGCAGAATGGGGAACGGTTTTTCGCCGGCAAAAAGGACTGCTTTGGGGTGGCGCATGATTTTCGGACCAGGAAATGAAAAAGGCCGCGGTATTTTACCGCGGCCTTTAAATGAAGCTGGGAACTAATGCTGGATTACAGCATGTCCTTGACAGCTTCGGCTTCGTCGGTCAGTTCCTTGAGCGTGAAGTTGATCTTCTCACGGCTGTACTCGTCGATTTCCAGACCCTGGATGATCTTGAACGAACCACCCTTGCACTCGCACGGGAAGCCGAAAACGATACCGGCCGGGATGCCGTAGGAGCCGTCAGACGGCACGCCCAGGGTAACCCATTCGTCGGAACCGAGCACCCAGTCACGAATGTGGTCGATGGCGGCATTGGCAGCGGAAGCAGCCGAAGACAGGCCACGGGCTTCGATGATGGCGGCGCCGCGCTTGCCGACGGTCGGCAGGAAGACGTCATTGTTCCAGGCGTGATCGTTGATCAGGGCCTTGACGCTGTCGCCGTTGGAGGTGGTGTTGCGATAGTCGGCATACATCGTCGGGGAGTGGTTGCCCCAGACGACCAGCTTCTTCAGGGAAGCAACCGGGCGGCCGATCTTGTTGGTCAGTTGCGACAGGGCGCGGTTGTGGTCCAGACGCAGCATGCCGTGGTAGTTGTTCGGGTTGGTGCGACCGACCTTCTTGGCAGCAGCAGCGGCGATGAAAGCGTTGGTGTTGCAAGGGTTGCCGACGACCAGAACCTTGACGTTCTCGTTGGCGTTCTCGGCGATGGCCTTGCCCTGAACAGTGAAGATGGCGCCATTGGCGGTCAGCAGGTCAGCGCGTTCCATACCCTTGGTGCGCGGACGGGCGCCAACCAGCAAGCAGACATCAGCGTCCTTGAAAGCGACATTCGGGTCGTCGGTGGCAACCATGCCAGCGAGGAGCGGGAAGGCGCAGTCTTCCAGTTCCATCATCACGCCCTTGACGGCTTGTTGAGCCTGCGGCAGGTCAAGCAACTGAAGGATGACCGGCTGGTCTTTGCCGAGCATTTCGCCGGAGGCGATGCGGAACAGCAGGCTATAACCGATCTGGCCGGCGGCGCCGGTAATGGCAACGCGCATGGGGGCTTTGGACATGTATCGCTCCTGTTTGAAACAGCGTGGTTGAAATTGTTCGTATTTGCCCGAATACCTGCTTTTTGTACTTCCTTGCGTCAGCAGGCACGAGAACTCAAGATGGTAAAAGTTCAGCGTCGGGCTGTCAATTCATCATCTGTCTTATATAAGACAACTTTTCGTGGACGGTATGGTCAAAATGTGCTGAAATTTGGACCATGACTCGTGACGCCTCCCGTCCTGCTCCCCGCCTAAGTTCCCCGACTTTCAGCCCCCTCTATCGCCAGATCAAGGATTTCTTGATTCGTAGCCTGGAGGAGGGGGAGTGGGGGCCGGGTGATGCAATACCCAGCGAAGGCGAGTTGGCGGCGCGATTCAATGTCAGCCAGGGGACAGTGCGCAAAGCCATTGACGAAATGGCCGCTGAAAATATGCTGGTCCGGCGTCAGGGAAAGGGTACGTTTGTCGCGACCCATAGCGATCCGCGATCCTTTTATCGTTTTCTGAGGCTGGTGCCGGATGATGGCAAGGCGGCGCATGCAGTAAGCGACCCGTTCTTTTGCGAGACCATCGACGCGTCACCTGAGGTTGCTGCTGTCCTGGGTTTGCAGGCAGGTGGCAAGGTGGTTCATGTCAAGCGCCTGCTGCGTTTCAGTGGCGAGCCGGTAGTTTTCGATCAGATCTATCTGGTTGCCGACTTGTTTGATGGCTTGACGTTGGATCGCTTACGGGGCGGCGAGCGTTCGCTCTACAGTCTTTTTGAGAGCGATTTTGGGGTTCGCATGATTCACGCCGAAGAGCATTTACGTGCAGTTGGCGCAGATGCTCAGAGTGCCGAAATGATCGGAGTCAAGTTAGGCGAGCCCCTTCTGCTCGTCGAACGCACGGCGTATACCTATGGCAATAAACCGGTGGAGTGGCGTCGTGGTCTTTATTCCACGCAGCATCATTACTACCGGAATGATCTGGGGTGAGATAAAGCAGTACTATTGGATTAGCTCGGAAAGCGCCCTGCAAGGCACGTTCCGTATGGTTTTGAATGTATAATTACAGCTCTTTTCAAACCACGTAAAAGCGGTTAACCGCATCTTCACGCGAGGGATGACGTTCATGGCAGAAATGACCATCAAGAAACGTCCAAAAAACTTGGACTTGACTACAATAAAGTTGCCGCTGCCGGGCAAGGTTTCAATTCTTCATCGTGTCAGCGGTGCGGGATTGTTTCTTTGTATCCCGGTTGTGCTCTGGCTCTTCGGGGCTAGTGTGGGCTCTCCTGAAAGCTTTGCTGCTTTCCAATCGATTGCTGGGATGTTGCCGGTCAAGGTGATTCTGGCTGGTCTTCTTTGGGCGTTTGTTCACCACTTCTGTGCTGGTATCCGCTTCCTCCTGCTCGATCTGCATGTCGGTATCGAAAAAGAGGCTGCCCGGAAGTCTGCCGGCGTTGTTCTCGCTGTCAGCATTCCGCTGACCCTGATTCTCTGGGGGGTGTTGCTGTGATCAACCGTATAGTTGTCGGTGCCCACTACGGCCTGAAAGACTGGATCATCCAGCGTGCCACGGCCGTCATCATGGCGGTCTATTCGGTATTGATTGCCGCGGTTCTGCTGGTTGTGCGTCCTTCGACCTTTGACGCTTGGCAGGGTGTGTTTGCCAATGGCGTCATCAAGTTCCTGACCTTCCTTTTCTTTGTCAGTCTGTTCTACCACGCCTGGATTGGCGTGCGTGACATCTGGATGGACTACGTGAAGCCGACCGGCCTGCGCCTGTCCCTGCACGTTCTGACCGCTGCTGCGTTGGTAGGTTACACCGCGTGGGCTGCTGCGATTCTCTGGAGGCTGTAAGCGTGAGTATTCCTGTTCTCAAATTTGATGCAGTGATTGTTGGCGCTGGCGGTGCTGGTCTGCGTTCAGCGATCCAATTGTCTGAAGCCGGGCTGAAGACTGCCGTGCTTTCGAAGGTTTTTCCGACTCGTTCGCACACGGTTGCGGCGCAGGGTGGCGTTGCCGCTTCGCTCGGCAATTCCGAGGAAGATCATTGGACGTGGCATATGTACGATACCGTCAAGGGTTCCGACTGGCTCGGTGACCAGGATGCGATCGAGTTCATGTGCAAGAAGGCCAATGAAGTGGTCGTCGAGCTCGAACACTACGGCATGCCGTTTGACCGTACCGATGATGGCAAGATCTATCAGCGTCCATTTGGCGGTCACATGTCCAACTTTGGCGAAAAGCCGGTGCGTCGCTCCTGTGCTGCCGCTGACCGTACCGGTCACGCCATGCTACATGCGATGTACCAGCGCAACGTCAAGGCCAATACCCAGTTCTTCGTTGAATGGATGGCGCTGGACCTGATCCGCGACGAAGAGGGCCATGTCCTCGGTGTCACCGCCATGGAAATGGAAACCGGCCAGGTCGTGATTTTCCACGCCCGCGCAACCATTTTCGCGACCGGCGGTGCCGGCCGTATTTATTATTCTTCGACCAATGCCTTCATCAATACCGGTGACGGTCTGGGTATGGCGGCTCGCGCTGGCATTCCGCTTGAAGACATGGAATTCTGGCAGTTCCACCCGACAGGGGTGGCGGGTGCCGGTGTGCTGATTACCGAAGGTGTGCGCGGAGAAGGCGGCATCCTGCGTAATAGCAGCAAGGAGCGCTTCATGGAGCGCTATGCGCCGAACGCCAAGGATTTGGCGTCGCGTGACGTGGTTTCCCGTGCCATGACTACCGAAATCAAGGAAGGTCGAGGCTGTGGAGCGAACAAGGATTACGTCCTGCTCGATATCACCCACCTCGATCCGGCTACCATCATGAAGCGCTTGCCGGGCATCCACGAAATCGGCCTGCAGTTTGCTGGAGTTGATTGTCTGAAGGAGCCGTTGCCGGTCGTGCCGACCTGCCACTATCAGATGGGTGGTATTCCGACCCACTACTCCGGCCGTGTCGTGATGCCGCAAGGTGGCGACATGAGTGCCGTTGTTCCGGGTTTCTATGCTGGTGGCGAGTGTGCCTGTGCCTCGGTGCATGGTGCTAACCGTCTCGGTACGAACTCGCTGCTCGATCTCCTGGTCTTTGGCAAGTCGGCTGGTGACTCCGCTGTTGAAGACCTCAAGGCTGGTCGTGCTCACCGCGATTTGCCGAAGGATGTTGCCGATAAGACGCTGGCCCGAATCAGCGCACTCGACAATCGCAAGGGCGGTGCGAATGTGCACGAAACTCGCTTGGCCATGCAGCGTACCATGCAGGACCATGCCGGCGTGTTCCGCTTCAGTGACATGCTGAAGCAGGGTGTCAGCAAGATTCTCGAAGTCGAAAAGGCTGCGCGCAATCTGGAAATCAAGGACAAGTCGATGGCCTGGAATACGGCCCGGACCGAAGCGCTGGAAATGGAAAACCTCATCGAAGTCGCCAAGGCTACGATGATTTCCGCCGAGGCTCGTAAGGAGTCCCGTGGTGCACATGTGCGTGACGATGCCCCGGATAGTGCCGAGTTCCCGAATGGCCGTAACGACGCTGTGTGGCTCAAGCACACGCTGTTCTCGCCGGTCGATAACTCGATCTGCTACAAGCCAGTTAACATGCAACCCCTGTCCGTCGAGCCCGTTGAGCTCAAGACGCGCTCGTACTAATTGGAGTCGAGAATGAGCAAACGCATGGTTCAATTCAGTATCTATCGCTACGATCCGGATAAGGACGACGCGCCTTACATGCAGGACATCTCGGTTGAACTCGAACCGACTGACCGCAAGCTGTTGGACGCGTTGACCAAGCTGAAGGCAAAGGATGACGCAATCTCCTATCGTCGTTCTTGTCGCGAGGGTGTATGTGGCTCCGATGCCATGAACATCAACGGCAAGAATGGCTTGGCTTGCCTGACCGATATAGACAGCTTGAAGCAGCCGATCGTGCTGCGTCCGCTGCCGGGTCTGCCGGTCATTCGGGATCTGATCGTCGATATGACTCAGTTCTTCAAGCAGTACCACTCGATCAAGCCTTACCTGGTCAATAACGATCCTCCACCGGAGCGCGAGCGTCTGCAGTCGCCAGAGGATCGCGAGGAGCTGAATGGCCTGTACGAGTGTATTCTGTGCGCCTGCTGTTCAACGGCCTGCCCGTCGTTCTGGTGGAATCCGGACAAGTTTGTCGGCCCGGCTGGTCTGCTGGCTGCTTACCGTTTTATCGCCGATACGCGCGACCAAGCGACCAACGAGCGTCTCGACAACCTCGAGGACCCGTATCGACTGTTCCGTTGCCATTCCATCATGAACTGTGTTGACGTGTGCCCGAAGGGTCTAAACCCGACCAAGGCCATTGGCAAGATCAAGGACATGATGGTTCGTCGCGCAGTCTGATGGAAAGAGCGGACTACGAGCGCTTGCGCTGGCGCTGTATTCGTCGTGCGCTTCTCGAGCTTGATATCACCCTCACGCGTTTTCTTGATGGTGGCGAGTTTGAGAAACTGAACGACGACCAGCAACAGGCGTTCGTGGAGCTTGCTGACATGGAGGATTACGATCTCTGGGACTTGCTGACAGGCAAGGCGGAGATCGATGATCCTCGCTTGGCGCAGATGGTGGCGCTAATTCGTAAGAGTTGAGTAAGGTTTACATTCTATCTTTGGAATGTTGACCGCTTTTTTGGCATTGCAGTTACAACCAACACCTGTAAAGGGATGACTCCATGACGACTGAACGCAAGGCAATTTTGACAATCGATGGACAGGCTCCCGTCGAATTCCAGGTTATGACCCCGACGCATGGCAACGATTGTGTCGATATTCGCACCTTGGGTGCCAAGACCGGCTTGTTTACTTATGACTCCGGCTTCCTTTCGACTGCCAGTTGCAAGTCCACTGTTACCTTCATTGACGGTGACAAAGGCGAATTGCTGTATCGCGGCTATCCGATTGAGCAGCTTGCTGAGAACTGTAACTTCCTCGAGGTTACTTATCTGCTGAAGAACGGTGAGTTGCCGAACGCGAAGCAGAAATCTGCTTTTGAAAGCACAATCAAGAATCACACGATGGTGCATGAGCAACTGACCAAGTTCTATTCCGGCTTCCGTCGTGATGCTCACCCGATGGCTGTGATGACCGGTGTTGTCGGCGCCCTCTCTGCTTTCTACCACGATGCGATGGACTTCTCTGATGTGGAGCATCGGAATGTCAGCTTTAATCGCCTCGTCGCCAAGATGCCGACTATTGTCGCCATGGCGTACAAGTACAATACCGGCGCTCCGTTCATGTACCCGGATAATGATCTGGATTACACTGCCAACTTCATGCGCATGATGTTTGGCAATCCATGCGAAAAATACAAGCCGAATCCGGTTCTGGTCAATGCGCTGGATACCATTTTCACGCTGCATGCCGATCACGAGCAGAATGCCTCGACCTCGACAGTCCGTCTGGCAGGTTCGTCCGGTGCCAATCCGTTTGCCTGTATCGCTGCCGGTATCGCCTGTCTGTGGGGCCCGGCCCACGGTGGTGCCAACGAAGCCTGTCTGCAGATGCTCGAGCAGATTGGTGATGTCTCGAAAGTGGGTGAGTACATCAATCGTGCCAAGGACAAGAACGATTCGTTCAAGTTGATGGGCTTTGGTCACCGTGTTTACAAGAACTTTGATCCGCGCGCCAAGCTGATGCGCAAAGTCTGTTTTGACGTTCTTTCTGAACTCGGTCTGCAAAACGACCGCCTCTTCAAGCTGGCGATGGAACTGGAAAAGATCGCTCTGGAAGATCCGTACTTCGTCGAAAAGAAGCTCTACCCGAACGTCGATTTCTACTCTGGCATCGTCCAGAAGGCCATCGGCATTCCGACCGAAATGTTCACCTGTATCTTCGCGCTGGCCCGTACGGTTGGCTGGATGACGCAGTGGGAAGAAATGATTACCGATCCGGAATACAAGATCGGTCGCCCGCGTCAACTGTACATGGGTGCGGCCAAGCGCGACGTGGTGCCGCTCGCCCAACGCGGCTAAGAAAGAAATTGGGCGGCCGCGTGGCCGCCCTTTTTTTACCTGCGGAAACTTGTGATCAAGCTATCTGTGGCTACAGTGGAAAAAAATACCCTTGAGGGGACGCCTATGACTACGATGAACAACTTATTTGACAGCACAATGTACTTTGGCGGGAATGCGCCATTTGTCGAAGAGCTGTACGAAAACTACCTGAACAACCCGACCGCCGTGCCTGAAGAATGGCGCGAGTATTTTGACCGCCTGGCTCAGATGCCAGGCTTTGTTGCGCGTGACGTTGCGCATGCTCCGGTGATTTCCGCTTTTGCCGAACTGGCCAAAGACGGCGGCTTCCGCCCGGCTCCTGCTGCAGGCGGCGACAACAAGAAGCAATCCGCAGTTGGTCAGTTGGTTACGGCGTATCGCTCGATTGGTACGCGCTGGGCCGATCTTGATCCGCTCAAGCGCTTGCCGCGTCCGAAAATTGATGAGCTTGAGCCGTCATTCTATGGTTTCACCGATGCCGACCTGAATCAGTCGTTTAGCGTTGGTTCGCTGAAAGGGCTTCCGGAAACGGCCAGGCTTGGCGATATCCTTGAAACCTTGAAGCAGACCTACTGCGGCACGGTCGGTGTCGAGTACATGTACATGTCCGACTACAACGAGAAACGCTGGCTGCAAGAGCGTCTCGAGGGTATTCGTTCGCGTCCGACCTACTCTGCCGAGCAGAAAAAACGCCTCATGGAGCGGTTGACCGCAGCCGAGACGCTGGAGCGCTACCTGCATACCAAGTATGTTGGTCAGAAGCGTTTCTCGCTGGAAGGTGGCGAATCGCTGATCGTCTCCATGGATGAGGCCATCCGTACTGGCGGCAAGCTGGGCATTGACGAAGTCGTCATCGGGATGGCCCACCGCGGACGTTTGAACGTGCTGGTCAATACGCTGGGCAAGGCCCCGTCGATGCTTTTTGCCGAATTCGAAGGCAAGAAGAAGAGCGACCTGTCCGCTGGTGACGTCAAATACCACATGGGGTTCTCGTCCGACGTTTCGACGCCGGGAGGTCCGTGCCACCTGACACTGGCATTCAATCCATCGCATTTGGAAATCGTCAATCCAGTGGTCGAAGGTTCCGTGTATGCACGCCAGGTTCGTCGTGGCGAAGAGGGCAAGTCAAAGGTTTTGCCGGTCGTGGTGCACGGCGACTCTGCCCTTGCCGGCCAGGGCGTCAACCAGGAAATGCTCAACTTCGCGCAGACCCGTGGCTACGGTACTGGTGGCACGCTGCACATCGTCGTGAACAACCAGATCGGCTTCACGACCAGCGACCCGCGTGACTATCGCTCGGGCCACTACTGCACCGACATTTTCAAGATGGCCGATGTGCCAATTTTCCACGTCAATGGCGACGATCCGGAAGCAGTGGCGCTGGTCACCCAGTTGGCCATGGAGTTCCGTCAGCAGTTCAAGAAGGACGTGGTTGTCGACATCATCTGTTTCCGCAAGCTCGGCCATAACGAGCAGGACGAACCGATGGTCACCCAGCCGTTGATGTACAAGATCATCAGCAAACATCCGGGTACCCGCAAGCTCTATGGCGACCGTCTGATTGCTGAGGGTGTGCTACCCGCCGAAGGTCCTGATCAGATGATCAAGGAATATCGCGAACACCTCGACAAGGGCGAGCTGCTCTACAACCCGGTGCTGGCTGGCTACAAGCATCCGATGACTATCGACTGGACGCCGTTCCTGACCAAGGGCTACATCGAAACCTGCGATACCACCGTACCGATGAAGGAATTGAAGCGCCTCTCCAAGGCTCTGACCACCTTCCCGGAAGGCTACACACTCCATTCCCGTGTCAAGAAAATTGCCGAAGATCGCGCCGCCATGGGCGAAGGCAAGCTTCCGGTCGACTGGGGTATGGCCGAAAATCTCGCCTACGCTTCATTGCTGGTTTCTGGCTATGGCGTTCGTATTTCCGGTGAAGACGTTGGCCGTGGCACTTTCTTCCATCGTCACGCTGCTTTCCACGATCAGAATCGCGAAAACTGGGATGAAGGTACCTACTACCCGCTGCGCAATCTGCAGGAAAAGCAGGCCACCTTCCAGTGCTTCGATTCGGTGTTGTCCGAAGAGGCCGTTCTCGCTTTTGACTACGGCTACGCTTCAGCAAATCCCTACGAAATGGTTATCTGGGAAGGCCAGTTCGGCGACTTCGCCAACGGCGCCCAGGTCGTCATCGACCAGTTCATCGCTTCCGGCGAAGCCAAGTGGGGCCGCGCCTGTGGTTTGGTGATGTTGCTGCCGCATGGCTACGAAGGCCAGGGTCCGGAGCACTCTTCGGCTCGTCTCGAACGTTACATGCAGGCTTGTGCCGAAATGAACATGGAAGTCTGCGTGCCGACTACGGCAGCCCAGGTTTTCCACATGCTGCGCCGTCAGGGTGTTCGCATGCAGCGCAAGCCGCTGATCGTCATGACGCCGAAGTCGCTGCTCCGTCACAAGGATGCTGCCTCCAGCATGGAAGAACTGGCCACCGGCGAGTTCAAACGTGTTATCGGCGAAGTTGATGAGATCGATGCCAAGAAGGTCAAGCGCGTCATCCTTTGCTGCGGCAAGGTTTACTACGACCTGCTGGCAGCGCGTCGCGAGAAGAAGATTACCGACATCGCCATCGTTCGCGTTGAACAGCTGTATCCCTTCCCGAAGGATTCGCTCGAGAAGGAACTGGCCAAGTATCCGAAGGCGACCGAAGTGGTCTGGACTCAGGAAGAGCCGCGCAATCAGGGCGCCTGGTACTGGATTGCATCCCGTCACCATCTGGATACCCAGTTGGGCGTAAAACAGAAGATGTTGCTGGTCTCTCGTCCGGCTTCGTCGTCTCCGGCGGTTGGCTATCTGGCCAAGCACAACGAGCAACAAAAGGCACTGATCGAGTCCGCACTGGGCAAGATCGAGTACTGATAACTACAGCAGAGTGGAGTCACTATGAGCATTATCGAAGTTCAAGTTCCCCAGCTTTCCGAGTCCGTCGCCGAAGGCACGCTCGCTTCCTGGAAAAAGAAGATCGGCGAGGCTGTTGCTCGCGACGAAATCCTGATCGACATCGAAACCGACAAGGTCGTTCTCGAGGTTCCGTCGCCGGCTGCTGGCGTTCTCGTCGAAATCATCAAAGCTGACGGCGAAACCGTTGTCTCCGGTGAGTTGATCGCTCGCATCGACACCGAAGCCAAGGCTGGCGCTGCCGCCCCGGCTGCCGAGGCACCGAAGGCTGCCGCCGCCGCTGCGCCGGTTGCCGCTGCTGCCGCACCGGCTGGTACGGCCAGTCCGTCGGCCCGCAAGATCCTCGACGAAAAGGGCATCGCTGCCGCTGACGTCGCCGGTTCCGGTCGTGGTGGTCGCGTTACCAAGGAAGATGCTGTTGCTGCTGCGCCGAAGTCTGGCCCGGTCGCTGCTCCGGCCGCTGCCAAGGCAGCCATGCCGACGCCGCCGGTTAGCGTTGCGCTTGGTGATCGCACCGAGCAACGCGTGCCGATGTCCCGCCTGCGTGCGCGTATTGCCGAGCGCCTGCTGCAATCGCAAGCGACCAACGCTATCCTTACCACGTTCAACGAAGTGAACATGGGTCCGATGATGGCGCTGCGCAAGCAGTACGGCGAGAAGTTCGAAAAGGCCCACGGCGTTCGCCTCGGCTTCATGGGCTTCTTCGTCAAGGCTGCCTGTGCCGCCCTGCAGAAGTTCCCGATCCTCAACGCCTCGGTCGATGGCAACGACATCGTTTACCACGGCTTCATCGACATCGGTATCGCTGTTGGTTCGCCGCGCGGCCTGGTCGTGCCGATCATCCGCAATGCTGATCAGATGTCCATCGCCGAAATCGAGAAGAAGATTGCCGAATTCGGTGCCAAGGCCAAGGATGGCAAGCTGACCATCGAAGACCTGACCGGCGGTACCTTCTCGATCTCCAATGGCGGCATCTTCGGTTCCATGATGTCCACCCCGATCATCAACCCGCCGCAATCCGCGATCCTCGGCATTCATGCCACCAAGGACCGCGCCATGGTTGAGAACGGTCAAGTCGTTGTGCGTCCGATGAACTATCTGGCCATGTCCTACGATCACCGCATCATCGACGGCCGCGAAGCCGTCCTCGGTCTGGTGACCATGAAGGAAGCGCTGGAAGATCCGTCCCGCCTGCTGCTCGGCGTCTAATCGACGTTGGCCGGCGCCAGTGTCCCGCAAAGGGCGCTGGCGCTTTTGCACATCTGAAATCTGAAAGGTTTACACATGTCCAAGCAATTTGACGTGCTCGTTATCGGTGGTGGCCCCGGCGGCTATGTTGCTGCCATCCGTGCCGCCCAGCTCGGCTTCTCAGCCGCCTGCTGCGAATCCAATCCGTATGCCGACCCGAAGGGCGAACCGCGCCTTGGCGGTACTTGCCTGAACGTCGGCTGCATTCCTTCCAAGGCCCTGCTGCACACCTCGCACCTGTTCGAGGAAGCCGGTCACAGCTTTGAAGCCCAGGGCATCAAGGTTGGCAAAGCCACCATCGACGTGCCGGTCATGAAGGGCCGCAAGGACACCATCGTTACCCAGCTGACCTCCGGCATCAAGGGTCTGTTCAAGAAGAACAAGGTCACCATGCTCAACGGCCACGGTTCCTTCGTCGGCAAGGAAGGCGATCTGTGGAAGGTCAAGGTCGGTGCCGAGGAAGTGCTGGCCAAGCAGGTCATCATCGCGACCGGCTCCAAGCCGCGTCACTTGCCGAACGTGCCGGTCGACAACAAGATCGTCATGGACAACGAAGGCGCCCTGAATCAGGAATCCGTGCCCAAGAAGCTGGCCATCATCGGTGCCGGCGTCATCGGCCTGGAAATGGGTTCGGTCTGGCGTCGCGTCGGTTCCGAAGTCACCATCCTCGAAGCAATGCCCGACTTTCTGGCTTTTGCTGATCAGGATATTGCCAAGGAAGCGCTCAAGCTGTTC
Organism: Azonexus sp.; assembly: GCF_049652925.1. Classification (GTDB taxonomy): domain Bacteria; phylum Pseudomonadota; class Gammaproteobacteria; order Burkholderiales; family Rhodocyclaceae; genus Azonexus. The sequence continues at coordinate 16,390 of NZ_JBASFI010000027.1, read as the reverse complement.
ACCAAGCAGGGCCTGAACATCCAGACCGGCGTCAAGATTGGCGATATCAAGACGACCAAGAAGGGCGTCTCGATTGCCTATGAAACGAAGGACGGCAAGGCCGAGAAGCTCGACGCCGACCGCCTGATCGTTTCGATTGGCCGCATTCCGAACACCGACGGCCTGAATGCCGAAGCCGTTGGCCTCAAGCTGACCGATCGCGGCATGGTTGAAGTTGACGGCCACTGCAAGACCAACCTCCCGGGTGTCTGGGCAGTCGGTGACGTCGTGCGTGGCCCGATGCTGGCCCACAAGGCCATGGAAGAGGGCGTCATGGTTGCCGAATTGATGGCCGGTCAGGCTGGTCACTGCAACTTTGACACCATTCCAGGCGTCATCTACACCGCACCGGAAATCGCCTGGGTCGGCAAGAGCGAGCAGCAGCTCAAGGCGGATGGCGCCGCCTACAAGGTTGGCAAAATCCCGTTCATGGCCAATGGCCGCGCACTGGGCATGGGCGAGCCGTCCGGCTTCGTCAAGATGCTGGCCTGCGCGCAGACCGACCGCATCCTCGGCGTCCATATCATCGGTGCCAATGCCTCCGAACTGATTTCCGAGGCCGTTGTGGCAATGGAATTCGGTGGTGCTTCCGAAGATCTTGCCCGCATCTGCCACGCTCACCCGACGCTGTCGGAAGCGGTGCATGAAGCAGCTCTGGCTTGCGACAAGCGTCCGCTGCACTTCTAAGCTGACTCTTCTTTGCCAGAAAGGCGGGTTGCGGCAACGCACCCGCCTTTTTCTTTGGCAGAATACGTTTTTACCCCAAACCTGATTCACCCCCAATGCCCCATAAAAAACTCAATGTCGCCGCGCAGGGCATGCTCGACGCCTACAAGAACCTGCTCGATGCCCGTGGCTACATGGCCGATGCCGCCCAGATGACTGCTGCGACTGCCTTGCAGAGCCTTTATACAAATTTGCTGTTTTTTAAGGTTGACCGTGGCAGCACCTTCAAGCGCCTGCTTTCGCCGCCCAAGCCGCCCAAGGGCGTCTATTTCTGGGGCGGGGTAGGCCGCGGCAAGAGCTTCCTGATGGATTGCTTTTACGACTCGGTGCCTTATCGGCGCAAGCGTCGCATTCACTTCCACGCCTTCATGCAGCAGATTCATCATGACCTCGAAAAATACAAGGGCGAACCGGACCCGATGCTGAGGCTGGCCGAGCAGATCGCCAAGGAAGTGCGCCTGCTCTGTTTCGACGAATTCCACGTTTCCGACATTGCCGACGCCATGATTCTTGGCCGTTTGATGGACGGTCTGTTTGCCCAAGGGGTCATCATCGTGATGACTTCCAACTATCCGCCGGATATGCTGTATCCGAACGGCCTGCATCGGGAAAGCTTTCTGCCGACCATCGCTCTGCTCAACAAGCATCTCGATGTCTTCGAGGTCGATGCCGGTACGGACTACCGTTTGCGGGCGCTCGAACAGGTCGAAATCTATCATCACCCGGCCGACGCCACGGCTGAAAAAAAGATGCTCGACTATTTCAAAATGGTTGCCGGGGAGGATGGCAAGAAGGGTGGCCATATTGAGGTGCTGGGCCGCGACATCGATTCCGTACGACGTGGCCATGGCGTGATCTGGTTCGATTTTCGCACCCTCTGTGGCGGACCGCGTTCGCAGAACGACTATCTCGAAATCGCCCGCGGCTACCACACCGTGCTCCTCTCGCATGTGCCGAAAATGACCACGCATCAGGCCTCCGAGGCGCGCCGCTTCACGTGGCTGGTCGACGTTTTCTACGACCACAAGGTCAAGCTCATCATCACCGCCGACTGTGCGGCTGACGGGCTCTACACCGAGGGCACGCAGGCCAGCGAGTTTGCACGCACGGTGAGCCGGCTGACCGAAATGAACTCCAGGGAGTACCTCGCCTTGCCCCACGCGGTGAGCTGACCTGATGACCGAAACCTTGCTCCCTGCTGACTTGGCCATTGATCTTCGGCAGCTGGTGATGACCATCGCCAACACCATCGATCTGGTGGGTGTCGATGATGTCATGCACGGCCGCCGGGTTGGCATGCTGGCACGCGAGATGGCCATCCGCATGGGGTGGAGCGAGGCCGATCAGCTGATCCTTTACGATGCCGGCCTGCTGCATGATTGCGGCGTGTCTTCGACGCGGGTACACCATCGTCTGGTCGTCGATCTCGAATGGGATGGCGCCGAAGAGCATTGCATTCGCGGCGACGAACTGCTGGCCGACTTCCCGCCGCTGGCCCATCTGGCTCCGATCATCCGTTATCACCACAGCGCCTGGGAATGGCTGGTAACACAGACACTGCCCAGTGATACGGTGCGCTTTGCCAACCTGATCTATCTGGCCGACCGCATTGATGTCCTGGCTGCGCCCTACCATGCCGATCAGAGCGTGCTGTCGCATGCTGACGAGATTCGCGCCCGTCTGGCTTCGGCGCGCGGGCGCCTGTTTTCGCCCGAGTTGGTCGATGCCTTCGAACTGATCTCGCAGGAAGAGGCTTTCTGGCTCGCCTTGCAGCCGGAATGGGTGCAGCAATATCAAGCCGAAATGGAATCCCATGGCGACCTGAAGATGATCGGCTGGATCGAGTTCAAGCAGTGCGCCACCATTTTTTCGCGCATCATCGACGCCAAATCGCCTTACACCGAGCGGCATTCGCAAGGCGTCTCGCGGCTGTCGCGCCACCTCGCCGAACGACTCGGGCTCGATGCCATCACCTGCGAAAAAATTGAAGTGGCCGGTTTGCTGCACGACATTGGCAAGCTGCAGATTCCCGACGAGATCATCGAGGGTGAAAGTGCACTGACGGCGCATGAGTTCGACATCATGAAGAGCCACAGCTACGGGACGCTGCAAGTCCTCAAACGGCTGCATGCCATCGCCGAAATCGCCCGCTGGGCCTCGCTGCATCACGAAACGCCGGATGGCCATGGCTATCCGTTCCACATCGGCGGGGCCGCGCTGCCCATCGAGGCGCGCATCATCAATGTGGCCGATATCTTTCAGGCGCTGGCGCAGGACCGTCCTTATCGCAGATCAATGACGCCGGCCAAGATATTGGCCATCCTTCAGGAACGCGCTGATCTGGGACGCGCCGATCCGGGCGTCGTCAGCCTGGTTGCCGAAGATCTGGCCGAATGCTACCGGGTCGCCGTCTGTCTCGAGTGACCTGTCACGCCAACCGGAGAACGTCCATGATCCTTCGCATTCTTTGCCTGCTGGCCTGCCTGTTCAGCACTTCGCTGTGGGCCCAGCAGATGGAAGTCATCGAACTCCGGAGCAAGAACGTCGAGGATGTGCTGCCGGCGCTGTTGCCGCTGGTCGAGCCGGGCGGCACCTTGACCGGCATGAACAACCAGCTGTTTCTCAAGGCCTCGCCGCGCAACCGGGCCGACATCAAGCGGGCGCTGGCGGCCATCGACAAGCCGACCCGGCGCCTGATCATTCGTGTTTCGCAAAACCGCCAGGCCGAAGACAGCGCGAGGGGTGCCGAGGCGAGCGGTCAGGTCGTCCTTGGCAGCACCCGGCGCAGTCATGTCGAAGCCAGTGTCTGGGATACCAAGAGCGTGCGTGGCGAGAGCGCGGCGCAGATGGTGCAGACCGTCGAAGGTGGCCAGGCCTTCATCCAGGTTGGTCGTTCGCTGCCCGTCCCGATGCGCCAGGTCGTGATTGGCCCCGGCGGCGCGGTGATCAACGAGAACGTCATTTATCAGGATGTAGGCCGCGGCTTTTATGCCGTGCCGCGCGTAAACGGCAGCCATGTCACACTCGACATCAGCCAGCAGGCGGCCAGTCAGGGCGGCTATGGCAGCATTAACACGCAGCGCCTTTCGACGACGGTTTCCGGGCGTCTGGGCGAATGGATCGAGCTCGGCGGCAGCGGTCGCCAGGCCAGTGGTAATCAGGGCGGCGCGCTCAGTCTTTCAACCAGCGATGCGCGTGACAATCGCTCGATATGGCTGATGGTAGAGGAAGTCGAATGAGTGATCTGAAACGACATATAGGGCAAAAGGTGGCCCTGGCCACCTCAGTGTTTTGTGCCCTGCTGGCCTTGCCGGCCTTTGGCCTGTTCATCTGGCTGTGGATGGAGCGTGGGCTGGCTGATAGCTGGGTGCCAAGTGCGCTGGCCACGGTCGCCTTTCTGGTGGCCTGTGCCGTGGTGCTCTACGTCATCAGTCGGCCGCAACCGCCGCTGCCGGCCGGGGAGGTCCAGCCCCAAGCCCGAATCTAGGCGACCAGGCGAGCAATCAAAGTGCTGTCGGCGACGCCGGTGGCAGGTAAGCCTGTCTTTGCCTGATACTGCTTGAGCAAATTGGCACTGGTCTGGCCGAAGATGCCGTCGGCTTTGATCGGGACGCCTTGTTCGGATAGTCCCAACTGCACAAGTCGGACATCGAGGCCGCGGGCCAGCGGGCTTTGCAGCGCGATGGCGCGGGTGCCGGGCTGCGGGCCGTCGTAGCAACCGGGCGGCATGGCGCGCAGGGTGCTCAGCGAGATTTCGGCGCCGCGGATGACGAGCGGCAGTTCCAGCCCCCAGTAGCCTTGCTCGATCAGGCGCTGGAAGGCATCCATCCGGTAAGCCGTTTTGCGCAAATCGCTGCGCGGATGATTGGTCAGCCAGGCGCGGCGGGTCGCGACGTAGGCCGCGATCCACTTCTTTTCGCCAAGCGCCGCGAGGCTGCCGGACTGGGCCATGGTGCGGTCACGCATAGCTTTCCAGGAACCATGCACGGTGCTGTCATAGACCACCGCAGTGCCAAGGGCCGAGGTGATGCCGAGGTTGGCGGCGATGCGGGCGGCCGTCTGCCAGTAAACCTCGTCGAAAAACTGGTCCTGGGTTTCGCGCATGACCGGATCGTCGGCCGTCGCGCGCAGCAGGTTGTGCAAGCGAAGCTCGTTGTCCAGGCCCAGATCGATGGCTTCGAAACGTGGCAGCCAGGGTGACAGCCGTGGCCCGAAACGGGCGCCGTCGTTGGTGCAGTAGCGCTGCAGCAGATCGAGCAGATTGCCCGAGGCGAGGGTTGTTTGCGAACGGCCGAAGGTGAGGTGGCCGGTATCGCCGGGAATTACCGTCACACTGCCATAGTCGCCGAGGACCACGCCGGTTTCAAAGAGGTTGATGATCGATTGCGCCGTCTGTTTCTGAGTCGGGGTCAGCATGGAGGGAACTCCTTTCGCTTGCCGGTTGATCACGTTGAAACGCAATTCAGAATAGCACGATGACATTCTCCGTCGTCGGCTCGCGGGGACAAATAAATGCCATCGGGAGAGCGACAGGCGTTTGCGGCGAGGCTCAGGCCGGCGCCGGCGGATATGCCACGGTCAACCGGAAAAAACGGCCAAATTTGAAATGTTTTACGCTGCAAAAAAACGACAAACCCGGCGTCTGGCCGGGTTTGTCATGGGCGCAGAGACAAGTCAGGCAGCGGCTTTGACCAGTTGTGGCTTGACCAGTGCCGGGCCCTTGGCGATGAGCCCGAGCGGGGCACCAAGCGAAAGGATGGTGCGGCCGAAAAAGTTGTTGAGAAAGATGGCGCCGGTTGCGTAGAAACCCAGCAGCGCGATGCCCAGTTCGGAATAGGCGGCCAGGGTGCCGAACAGCGGCACGTTGATGCCGAGGATGGACAGCGCGAGCGACGGCAGCAGGACGTTGATGAGGACCAGGATGGCGGCGAAGACCTTGTTGGCCTCGAAGGCGGCGACCATGATGAACAGGGAGAGGATGAAATAACCGATGCAGGCGAAAGCCAGTTGCTTCGGATCGCCCTTGTCGCCAATGGGGCCCAGCCAGCCAAGGCTGATCGCCCAGTGCATGGCGACGGCGATCCAGAACAAGCCATAAGCGCCGAGGACGATGGAGCCGAAATAATTGTTTTTCTTGAAGTCGACCATCGATGCCCAGATTTGCGCCACGGAGCCGAGGAACAGCGCCCAGGGAATGATGTAGGTGACGCCGCTGGTCCAGCCCAGCTTGGCCGACGCTGCTACAAAGGTAACCATGGAAAGGCCGAAGACCCCGAGTGCGGTGGGGTCGGACATGACGATCTTGATTTCGCTGACTGGCTGCTGCATTGCGCTATCTCCATTTTGATTTTGGTCTGTTGGTCGCCGGGAGCCTCCGGCGACTGTGTGGGGCATTCTCTGGTCATAAATCGGGGCGGATCATGATCCAGGTCAACAGATCGGCTGGTTTTTGGTGAATCGCTTTTTCGTATCGTGTGTTTGTTTTAAATTATTGAATTTATTGTTTATTGTTAAATTTATTGGCATGAGATGACGTAAAAAAACCCGGCGCTAGGCCGGGTTGTTTAATCGTGATGGGTGAGAATCAGCTGGCGTCTGGTACAAACAAATCAGCCGTGATTTCAAGCGAACGCAGACGCAGCGCGGGGTCGAAGATATCGCTGACCAGGATAATTTCGTCGGCACTGGTTGCCTGCTTCAACGCCTTCAGGCCGGCGCGCACGGTATCCGGCCCGCCGATGACAGCCGCGCCAAGAAAGTCGGCGATGCCCGACCGTTCCTGCGGATGCAAACCGCTCAGGAAGTCGGCGACTGGCGCTGGCAGGCTGCGCCGGTCGCCGCGCAGGATCCCGAGGACGCGCTGGTAGGTGCTGCTGGCCAGGAACTCGGCTTCGTTGTCGGTTGGCGCGGCAATGACCGGCACGCCGATCATCACGTAGGGCTTGTCGAATTTGGCCGAAGGGCGGAAATTGCGCCGGTAGATATCGATGGCTGGCAACAGCATGGCCGGCGCGAAATGCGAGGCAAAGGAATAGGGCAGGCCGCGTTCGGCCGCCAGGCGGGCGGAAAACAGACTCGATCCAAGCAGCCAGATCGGCACTTCGGTGCCGTTGCCGGGCACGGCGATCACCTTCTGCTCCGGCAAACGGGGGCCGAGCAGTTGCTGCAGTTCGCTGACGGCTCGCGGGAAATCGGCTTCCGTTTCGATGCGATCGCGGCGCAGCGCGCGCATGGTCATCTGGTCGGTTCCCGGTGCGCGGCCGAGGCCGAGATCGATGCGGCCGGGGTAGATTTCGGCCAGCGTGCCGAAGGCTTCGGCAACGACCAGCGGCGCATGGTTGGGCAGCATGATGCCGCCCGATCCGACGCGGATGCGGCTGGTCGCCCCGGCAATGTAGCCGACCAGCACGGCCGTGGCCGAACTGGCGATGCCCGGCATGTTGTGGTGCTCGGCCAGCCAGTAGCGGGTGAAGCCGAGCTTCTCGACATGGCGAGCCGTATCGCGGGCGATGGCCAGCGCCTCGGCCGTCGTGCCGCCCTCGCGGATGGCAACGAGGTCGAGCATCGAGAGTTTGGTGTCGTGCAGGGTGTTCATGCTGCCTCCTCAATCTGTTTTGCCGGATCGCGCCGGCTCGCTGCCCAGCCGAGCAGGGAAAGTAGGGCCAGGCCGCTGCCGATCAGCACGATGCCGGCGATTTCACTGGTTTTGAAGGCCTCGCCGAAAATCAGGCGCGACGAAATAATGGCCACCACCGGCGTGCCGAGCACCGACAGACTTGCTTCCCAGGCCGGCACGCGGTCGAGGATATAGATCCATAGCCACCAGCACATAGCCGTGCTGCCGATCGACATGAAAATGAGGATGCCGACATAGCTACCGCTCCATTCTGTCGGGTGTTCGGGCACGATCAAGGCGAGCAGGACGAGCGGAACGGCACCGATGATCATCTGCCAGGTGGTCAGGGTCAGCAGGTCGACCGGCGTTTTGCTGCGCAGGCGCTTGATCAGGATGGTGCCGGTCGCCCAGCACAGCGCCGCCATGAGGCCGAGGAACTTGCTGAACAGGCTGGCGTGCATGTCCCACGGTTCGATGATGAGGAGCAGTCCGCCCAGCGTGCTCGCCGCGGCCAGCCACTGCTTGCCGCGCACGCGCTCGCCGAGGATGGGCCAGGCGAGCAGCAACGTCCAGATCGGCATGGTGAAAATCAGTACCGCCGTCTTGCCGGGACCGCCTTCGACCAGCGCCCACGTCTGGAAAATCATGAACCCCGATACTTGCGCCAGGCCAATGGCGATGGTCTGGCGCGGGGCGACCAGCTTCAGCGAACGCCCGCTCAGCTTGACCGCGATGATCAGCGCCAGGGCGGCGCCGACGCAGCGTTCAGCGGCAAAGGCGAAGGGCGGCGCGTAGGCCAGGCCCTGCTTGGCGAGCACCCAGGTGTAGCCCCAGGTCAGCGAGAGGACGATCAGGGCGAGGGCGGGCAGCCAGCGGCGGTATTCGGACATGGTATTTCCGGGAAAGTCGGCCCCGGCGGGCGCTTGGCCGGTCGGGGCGCGAGTCAGTTGATGATCAGGCAGCCAGCGCCGGGTAGTCGGTGTAACCCTCCGCCCCACCGCCATACAGCTTGTCGGCCTGCAGTTCATTGAGCGGCAGGTCGTCCTTCAGGCGGCGGACGAGGTCCGGTGTGCTGATGAACGAGCGGCCGAAGGCAACCAGGTCGGCCTTGCCGGCTGCGACATTCTCGATGGCCAAGTCACGCGAATAGCCGTTGTTGAGCATCCAGGCGCCCGGGAAGGCGCGATGCAGGGCTTCGTAGTCGAAAGCCTTGGCCTCGGGCGTGCGCGTGCCGCCAGTTTCGCCTTCGATCACGTGCAGATAAGCCAGGCCGAGCGGTGCCAACTGTTCGACGACATAGCCGTAGAGCGCCTGCGGATCGCTGTCGAGCGGCGCCGTGAAAGTCGTCATCGGGCTCAGGCGGATGCCGGTGCGGCCGGCGCCGATTTCCTTGGTGATCGCCGTGACCACTTCGAGCAGCAGGCGGGTGCGGTTGGCAATGCTGCCGCCGTAGGGGCCGCTGCGGTCATTAACGCTGTCGCGCAGGAACTGTTCGATCAGGTAGGTGTTGGCAGCATGCAGCTCGACGCCATCAAAGCCGGCATCGATGGCGTTGCGCGCGGCGCGGCGGTAATCCTCGACGAGGCCCGGGATTTCATCGTCGCGCAGGGCGCGTGGCTTCGACACCGGGACGAAACCGTCGCTGGTAAAGGTCGAGGCTTCGGCCACCTTGTCGGTCGATGAAACCGGCGCCGCGCCATCCGGCAGCAGTGAGGTGTGCGAAATGCGCCCGACGTGCCACAGTTGCAGCACGATCTTGCCGCCGGCGGCATGCACGGCATCGGTCACCTGGCGCCAGCCTGCGATCTGTTCCGGGCTGTGGATGCCCGGGGTGGCGAGGTAGCCTTGGGCCATCGGGCTGATCTGGCTGGCCTCGGCGATGATCAGGCCGGCCGTGGCGCGCTGGCGGTAATACTCGACGGTCAGCGGCCCGGCGACATTGCCGGCAATGGCGCGGTTGCGTGTCAGCGGCGCCATGACGATGCGGTTGGCGAGGGCGATATCGCCGACTTGGATCGGGTCGAACAGGGAAGTCATGTTGAATCTCCTGATTGGTAACTGATGAAAATTAGACCGGTCGTCTATGAGTTCGGGTTAAAAATAGGCCGCAACAGCATGCGGCCTGTGGTCGGATGTTCAATGATTCAAGGCGTCAGCAACTGTCTGGTAAAGCGCATAGCATTTTCGAGGGACTGGCTGTTGCGGTGCAGCTTGCCGAGCAGGCTGGCGCCCAGCCAGAGTTGATAGAGCAATTGCGCAGTCGGCCGGGCCTCAAGTGCTGGCAACGAGGTATCGGCGACGCCGCCTTCAATGGCGCCGGCGATGCGGTCCACAATGCGGTCGGTACCATCGCGCAAAGTCAGGCGCATGGTGTCCGACAGGTCGGAGACCTCGGCGGCGAGCTTGACCACCAGGCATTTCTGCTCGGCGCATTCAGTGCACTGCTTGTCCACCCAGCGCTGCCAGTAGCGCATAAGGCGCTCATGGCCCGATGCTGCTTCGAGCGCAAACAGACTGTCGATATCGGCCAGATAGCGCGCGAAGTAGTCTTCGAGCAGGGCCTTGCCATAGTCTTCCTTCGATTCGAAATAGTGATAGAACGAGCCCTTCGGCACGCCGGCGGCCTTCAGCAATTCGTTCAGACCAACGCTGGCGAAGCCCTTCCCTGCAAAGATACCGAGACCGGTGTCGAGAATGTGCTGGCGCGTGTTGTCGTGACGAGTGTTCATGGGGCGTAGTTTGCCAACAAATAGACCAGTCGTCTAGTAATTTATTTGTTGCCGGGTTAATCAAGATTGTTTGCAGGTGAACGCCGGCAATCGGCCATGACCAGCCAGTCACTATGCTAGGATCATTGCCGTTTAATCACTGGGTTGGCGCAAATGGCATCTTCGGATGATCTATTGTTTTTGGGGCTTCTTGCGTTCGCAGTCCTTGGCCTTGTGCTGAGTATTCTTTGTCGAAATGACTTTCAGCGAATTGCAGAAAGCCAAGGCGGGTCATACCTTTCGATAACAAGAGAAGTGGCTAAGAGTCGCCCCATTATTGGCAATTTGCTTCGAGGGGTACATTTATCGCTATTGCTGTTTGCGATTGCTTTTGTTGTGCTCCGCTTGATCGGATCGAACTAGAACCATTGAAGCGATCAAACTCGCCTGTGACCGCAAAGGGCGCATCCCAGACCGAAAAATCAGGCTCAACACTGGCCGCGCTTCAAAGAAAAAACCCGGCACGAGGCCGGGTTTTTGTTGAGTGCCTTTTAATCACGCGGCGTTGAGTGCCTGATCCAGATCGGCGATCAGATCGTCGATGTGCTCGATGCCGACTGACAGGCGGATCATGTCTTCGGAGACGCCGGCCTTGGCCAGTTCTTCCGGCGACAGCTGGCGGTGGGTGGTCGATGCCGGATGGCAGGCGAGGGTTTTGCAGTCGCCGATGTTGACGAGGCGGGTGACGAGTTGCAGGGCATCCTGGAACTTGCCGCCAGCCACGCTGCCGCCCTTGACGCCGAAGTTGAGGATGCCGGAGGCGCGGCCGCCCATGTATTTTTGGACCAGCGCGTGGTCCTTGTGGTCGGGCAGGCCGGCGTAATTGACCCAGCTGCACTTCGGGTGGCTCTTGAGGAAATTGGCGATCTTGAGCGAGTTTTCGCAGATGCGGTCCATGCGCAGGGCCAGCGTCTCGATGCCTTGCAGGATCAGGAAGGCGTTGAATGGGCTGATGGCGGCGCCCATGTTGCGCAGCGGGACGACGCGGGCGCGGCCGATGTAGGCGGCGGGGCCGAGGGCTTCGGTGTAGACGACGCCGTGGTAGGACACGTCCGGCTCGTTGAGGCGCTTGAACTTGGCCTTGTGCTCGGCCCACGGGAACTTGCCGCTGTCGACGATGATGCCGCCGAGGCTGTTGCCGTGGCCGCCGAGGTACTTGGTCAGGGCGTGCACGACGATGTCGGCGCCGTGCTCGAAGGGGCGGCACAGGTAGGGGGAGGGCACGGTGTTGTCGACGATGACCGGCACGCCATGCTTGTGGGCGATTTCGGCGAGCTTTTCGAAATCGACGACATTGCCGAGCGGGTTGCCGACGGATTCGCAGAAGACGGCCTTGGTTTTGGCGTCGATGAGCTTTTCAAAGGCGGCCGGATCGCGGTAGTCGGCGAAGCGGACATCGATGCCGTATTGCGGCAGGGTGTGGGCGAACAGGTTGTAGGTGCCGCCGTACAAGGTGCTCGAGGTGACGATATTGTCGCCGGCTTCGGCAATGGTCTGGATCGCGGCGGTGATGGCCGCCATGCCCGAGGCCAGGGCCAGCCCGGCGATGCCGCCTTCCATTTCGGCGACGCGCTTTTCGAGCACGTCCTGCGTCGGGTTCATGATGCGCGTGTAGATGTTGCCGGCGACCTTGAGGTCGAACAGGTCGGCGCCGTGCTGGGTGCTGTCGAAGGCGTAGGAGGTCGTCTGGTAGATGGGGACGGCGACGGCCTTGGTGGTCGGGTCGGGCGAATAGCCGCCATGGACGGCGATGGTTTCGATCTTCATGCGTGTCTCTCTTTGTGTTGTTGTTGAAAAAGGAAAGTCGGGAAACGGGCTGCCTAGCTTAGCGCGCCCGGCGCCGGGCGCCAATATCGATGTCTTCTATTGATATGCCCAAACGTCATGCTGACGGTTCGCTGGCTTCTTCATCACCCGGAAAGGTCTCGGCTGAATGGCGCGCCGCCTTGATCATGAAGCGGCCGGGGTCGAGGGCATCGACGAGGTCGCGTTCGAGGGGCAGCGGTTCGCCTTCGATCTGGCTGAGCAGCAGGTTGGCCATCAGCGCCGACCACACGATGCCGCGTGCCCCGAAACCCTGGACGCACCACAGGCCGGGCTGGCGCGGGATGTTGTGCAGGCGGGTGTTGGGCGTGGCGGCCAGGGTGTCCGGGACGGCGCCGACGATGGGCAGGCGGTCCGGCGACATTGGGCGGAAGCCGACTCGGCCGTGCAGGGCGGCCGGGTCGAGTCCGGCGGCGAAGTCGGGCAGGGTCAGGCGGAGTCGGGCGAGGTTGTCGCTGTGGTCGCTTTCGCGTTCTGCGGTCTCCTCGTCCTCATAGGAAAGCGAGGCGCCGATCAGTTGCGTGCCGTCAACTGGCGGGATGGCGTAGCCGACCTGGAACAGAACGGCCTTGAGCGGTGTACTGTTGGCAGCTGGCAAATGGCTGACCTGGCCGCGGCCGGAACGTTGCGGCAGCCAAGCGAATTGCTCGAAGCGCGGGGCGGCGGCGCCGCTGGCCATGATCAGAATCGGCGCTTCGGCCAGGATGTTGCCGGCCGCATCAAGCGCCTGCCATTCCGTTTTTGGCCGAAAAATCCGGTTGACCGTGGCATTGAAGCGCGTCGTGATTTTTTCGGGAAAGGCGGCCAGTGCTGCCTTGCAGACCGACGGCGGTTGCACCCAGCCGCCGCTCGGGAACCACCAGCCGCCGATATTGACCGGTTGGCCGAGCAATTGGCTGGCTTCATCCTTGTCGACGAACTGCAGGATTTCGGGCGGCAAGCCGAGTTGTTCGACGGCGCGCTTTTGCTGCGCTTCGTGTTCGGGCTCGCGGGCCAGATGCAGCACGCCGCAGGGCGACAAGCGGGCGTCGGGCAGGCCGGCGAGCAGGGCGCGGGTGGCGAGAAAGCCGGCGCGGGTCAGGCGGGAAAGACGGTTGTCGTCGGCGCTGGGCAGCGGACGCAGCATGCCGGCCAGATTGCTCGAGGCGCCGGTTCCTGAGGCCTCTGCCTGTTCGAGCACGGTGACCTGCCAGCCGGCGGCGGCCAGCGCGTAGGCCGTGGCGCTGCCGGCGATACCGGCACCGATGACGATGGCCCGGCGATCCGTCGGCGCGACGTGACGGTCCGGTCGGCGCGAACGGAAGCGGCCGACCAGCATCTGCCGCTTGCCGACCGGGCCAGGACGTTTTTCGACGTCGAACTCGGCGTCTTTCAATGCCTGGCGGACGTGGCCGGCGACTGTCCACGTGGCCAGCGTGGCGCCCGGTGCGGTGAGCCGGGCGAGGCCCTTGCAGAATTGCGGTGACCACAGTTCGGGATTCTTTTGTGGTGAAAAGCCGTCGAGGAAGAAGGCATCGACCGAGGCATCAATGGCGCGGAGTTGCGTTGACGCATCACCGAAAAGCAGCGTCAAAATGACCTGTCCGCCGTCGAGATGCAGGCGGTGCATGCCGGGCGCCAGCGGCGGCCAGTGCTTTTGCAGTTCCGCCGCCAGCTCGCCGAATTCCGGCCAGGCTTGCTGGCAGGTGGCGAGGTCTGCCACGGTCAACGGGAATTTTTCGCAGGAAATGAAATGCAGGCGCCGGCAACGCTGCGGATCGTCCCGCCAGGCTTGCCAGGTGGCGAGGAAATTCAGCCCGGTGCCGAAGCCGGTTTCAAGGATGACGAAGCGGTCGCGGCCCTGCCAGCGCTGCGGCAGTTCATTGCCACCGAGAAAGACGTGGCGGGCCTGTGTCGGGCCGCCCAGGGCGGAGTGATAGACGTCGTCGAAGGCAGCGGAGTAGGGCGTGCCGTAGGCGACAAATTCGATCTGCGCGGGCTGCAGTTTTTCCACTAATGCAGGCGCGAGATATCGATGGCAGGCGTGAGGCTCGCTGGCACCGGGGCGTCGTCGAGCGCCAGATTCCATTGGGCATGCTCGGCGCCGGCGCGCAGCATGGCACAGAGGGTTTGCAGCAACTCGACGTTCATGGCGAGCTGGAAACTGCGCTCCCGGCCTTCGCGGAAGCTCAGGTTAAACGTCCCATCGCTCAGGGTGTCGACCTTGAGCTCGCTGCTGAGCAGCGGTATTGAGCCGAGTGGAAAAGTGGCGTTTTCTTCAGAAAACGGCTGATCGAAGTTGGCCGCATCATCGGCTGGAATTTCGCCAACAATCGGCGTCGTCGCCGCCTGCTTCCCGGCAAGCCGGGACAGGTGCGGCCACAGTTCACGCAGAAAGCGCCGGGTCAGCCAGATCCGGTATTCCTCGTCTTCCTGCGTCGAGATGCGCAGAAGCAGACGATCCTGGACTTGGTCGCAAGCAACTTGAAGCTGACGAATTTGCATCAGAAATTACCGGAAAAACTCGATGATCGAGCGAGCGCCGGCGAGACAAGGCGCAGCCGACCGCCGCATAGCAGCGCTATGCAAGGTCGGTTGCAACGCCGTATCGCCAAGCGCAGCCGATCATCATTCGGGGCGCATGGAGGGGAACAGAATCACATCGCGGATCGCTGCTGCATCGGTCAGCAGCATGATCAACCGGTCAATCCCGATCCCGCACCCGCCAGTCGGCGGCAGCCCGTATTCCAGCGCGCGAATGAAATCGGCGTCGTAATACATCGCCTCTTCATCCCCCGCATCCTTGGCCTTCATCTGTTCCTGGAAGCGCGCCGCCTGGTCTTCCGCATCGTTCAGCTCGGAGAAGCCATTGGCAATCTCCCGCCCAACAATGAACAGCTCGAAACGCTCGGTAATTTCAGGATTGGTATTGGAAGCACGCGCCAGCGGCGACACTTCGACCGGGTAGTCGATAATGAAAGTCGGCTCCCAGCACTGGGCTTCGGCACAGGCTTCGAACAGCTGCAACTGCAGGCTGCCCAGGCCGCCCGGCTTGAGCGGCTCGCCGAAGTGCTTGATCTTGGCCTTGAGGAATTCGGTATCAGCCAGTTGCTCGTCGGTGAAGTCCGGCTGCTGGCGCTGGATGGCCTGATTGATGGTCAGGCGATGGAAGGGCTTGGAGAGGTCGAGTTCGCGGCCCTGATAGATGAAGACTTCCTTGCCCAGCGCTTCGCGGGCGGCGTGACGGAGCAGGCCTTCGGTGAAATCCATCAGCGTGTGGTAGTTCGCATACGCCTCGTAGAACTCCATCATCGTGAATTCAGGGTTGTGGCGCGGCGAGAGACCTTCGTTGCGGAAATTGCGGTTGATCTCGAAGACCTTCTCGAAACCGCCGACGACCAGGCGCTTGAGGTAAAGCTCAGGGGCAATGCGCAGGAACTGCTGCATGTCGAGCGCGTTGTGGTGCGTGACGAAAGGCTTGGCCGAGGCGCCGCCGGGGATCGGGTGCATCATCGGCGTTTCGACTTCCATGAAGCCGTGGCCGGTCATGTAGTTGCGGATGGCGGCGACGATGTCCGAGCGGGCGCGGAAGGTGGCGCGCGTTTCCTCGTTCATGATCAGGTCGACGTAACGCTGGCGGTACTTCATTTCCTGGTCAGCCAGACCGTGGAACTTGTCCGGCAACGGGCGCAGCGACTTCGTCAGCAGGCGGATTTCAGCGGCCTGGATCGACAGTTCGCCGGTCTTGGTCTTCATCAGGATGCCTGTGACGCCAATGATGTCGCCGAGGTCCCAGGTCTTGAAATCGGCATAAACCTCTTCACCAACGCGGTCGCGCGTCACGTAAATCTGGATGCGGCCCGACAGATCCTGGATGGTGGCGAAGGAAGCCTTGCCCATGACGCGCTTGAGCATCATGCGGCCAGCGACCTTGACTTCGACCGGCAAGCCTTCGAGTTCTTCCGCCGTCTTCTCGCCATAGCCTTCGAGGACCTTGGCAGCGGTGTTCTCGCGCTGGAAGTCGTTCGGGAAGGCTTTCCCCGTCTTTCGCCACTCGGCCAGTTTGGCGCGGCGCTCGGCGATGAGCTGGTTTTCGTCCTGCTGGACCGGGGCTTGCTGTTCGGGGTTGGACATGAAGAATCCTTGGGGAAATGGGGGGTGCTTCAGGCAAAAGCCTAGAACCGGTGATTTTCGCCGATTTTGGCACTTTGGGACAAGGTTGGGGATAGATGTTTTGTGGCCTGAATCAGGGTTTCCTGATTTTTGGCTTGGGTTTCCGCCTTGCTGGCGGGCGTACTTTCTTTTGTGTGGCCAAAAGAAAGTAGCCAAAGAAAAGGCCACCCCTGGGTCGGTGCCGGCTACGCCGGTTCCCTGCGCTACTCGGAACGCCGGGCGGCTGCGGAACTCGGGGCTGCGCCCCTCAGACAGTCCTCGCCGA
>NZ_JBASFI010000026.1:0-1547 GCF_049652925.1 Azonexus sp. | reverse complement strand
TTCGCCGTCGCCCTCGGTGCGGCCAATGCCGCCGGCGGTTACGTCGTCACCGAGCGCATGCTCGCCATGTTCAAGAAGAAGGAGGGCGCATGATGACTCTACCCTTCTACGTTCAAGGCGCCTGGTTCCTCGGCGCTGCACTGTTCATCTTTGGCCTCAAAGGCATGAGCTCGCCGGCCAGCGCCCGCAAGGGCATCGTCATCGCCGGCTACGGCATGCTAATTGCCATTGCTGGCACCTTCCTGATTCCCGGCCTGCAGAATCTCGCTCTGATGGCCCTGGCCCTTGCACTGGGCGGTTCGGCCGCCTGGATCTCGGGCAAGAAGGTCAAGATGACCGACATGCCGCAGATGGTCGCCATCTACAACGGCATGGGCGGTGGTGCTGCTGCCGCCATTGCCGCCATCGAATTCGCCAAGGGGGATGCCCATAGTCTGGCGACGACGGTGCTGGCTGTCATCGGGGCGCTGATTGGCGCGGTGTCCTTCACCGGCTCCTGCGTCGCCTGGGCCAAGCTGCAGGGTGTGCTCAAGAAAGCCCATCGCCTGCCGGCCCAGAATGCAGTCAACATCGTTCTCGCCCTGATCGCCATCGCCCTCGGCGGCGCCATGGTCGCCATGGCCCCGGCCCAGCCGGCACTGATCATCGGCTTCTTCGTCGTCGCTCTGCTCCTCGGCCTGATCGTCACCCTGCCGATCGGCGGGGCCGACATGCCGGTGGTGATTTCGCTGTTCAATGCCTTCACGGGTCTGGCGGTCGGTTTCGAAGGCTATGTCCTGGGCAACCCGGCACTGATCATTGCCGGTATCGTCGTTGGTGCGGCCGGTACCTTGCTCACCCAGCTGATGGCCAAGGCGATGAACCGACCGATTTCCAACATCCTGTTTACGCCGATGGTAGCGAGCGGCCCGGGTGAAGCGATCAGCGGCACGATGAAGGAGCTGAGTGCACTCGATGCGGCAGCGATGATGCGTTACGCCTCCAAGGTGATCATCGTCCCGGGCTACGGCATGGCGGTGGCCCATGCCCAGCACAAGGTGTGGGAGATGACCTCGATGCTCGAGAACTGCGGGGTCGAGGTGAAGTTCGCCATTCACCCGGTAGCGGGTCGGATGCCGGGGCACATGAATGTGCTGTTGGCCGAGGCCGGCGTGCCTTACGACAAGATCTTCGATCTGGAAGAGATCAATGGCGAGTTCGGCCAGACCGATGTCGCCCTGATCATCGGGGCGAATGATGTGGTGAATCCGACGGCACGCACCGACAAGGCCAGCCCGATCTATGGCATGCCGATCCTCAATGCGGATATGGCGCATAACGTGATCGTGATCAAGCGCGGGAAAGGCACCGGTTACTCCGGCGTGGAGAATGCGCTGTTCTATACGGATAATTGCCGGATGCTCTACGGCGATGCGCAACCGATGGCCGGCGAGATCATTCAGCATCTTAAGGCGATGGGGTAGGGCGCAGTCTCCTCTGTGGGCAGCATCCGAAGGATCTGCTTGCTATTTGCCGGGTAGCTATCAACTCCCCGGCTTTTTTTCGCC
>NZ_JBASFI010000025.1:0-171623 GCF_049652925.1 Azonexus sp. | reverse complement strand
AACCAGATGGCGCAGCAGT
Organism: Azonexus sp.; assembly: GCF_049652925.1. Classification (GTDB taxonomy): domain Bacteria; phylum Pseudomonadota; class Gammaproteobacteria; order Burkholderiales; family Rhodocyclaceae; genus Azonexus. Next base: position 171,604 of record NZ_JBASFI010000025.1, on the reverse strand, counting down.
TCAATACGGCCATCATCGTGGTGACCCACGATGAGAAAATCATTCCTACCTTCAAGCGGATTTACCACATTCGCGATGGCAAAACCTTTGAAGAAAAAGGCCAGGCTCCGAGCTGAGTCTCAGATAGGCGGGCAGACAATGCCCTATTTCAAGCGAAATCAGATGCGGCGTCCGTTTTGCCCGCCTCTCCTGGCTGCAAGTATTGGTGGCTAACTATTTGCAGAAGTCTAGTCAATCAGAGTTCATCCCTGGTGCATCATGATTTTTCAGCCTTTGGCGGTTTTCCAACCCGTATGCTGGAAATATTTCCCATATGCCTTCAGAGCTTCAAGTGCTTGCACCGCGCCATCGTGTTGCGACTTTGAAGTTTTTCCTCTCATGGTCTCGGCGCCTTCCATCAGGTCTGCAATAACCAAGTGAAGCATCGCATCAGCCTGGGCTTCGAGTTTGCAATTCTGTATTGCATAAGCCACCTTTTCACTGATTGTCGTCGCTAATGCTTGATAGTCGTCGTTGCCATATTGATTCTTGTGAATCGCCGGTATTGCCTTCGCCATCGCTTGATTGATGTCGTTCATAGCCTGACGCAGCGGCTCATCAGTTGCCCATTTTTTTCCAGCGTTAAGGTGGAGCTTTGTCGGTTCGGCACTCCCATGGCTATGGTTGTGTGCGGAACTTTCAGCTGCGAGGATATTGGGCGAAGCTCCAAGCGCAATGGCAGTCAGAACTACAGCGAATATGGTTTTCATCGGTTCTCCTGTGGCATGGGTGAAATATCCAACTAATATAGTCAACTAATCTTAACGCAAGCTTAAAACCAAGACGGGTTTCCGTGGCTCGTTGAGTCCGCCAGCCGAAGATATTTTCAGCCCAAGTTCAATCGTTCTTGGAATGACCGATATTGGCTTTTTCTATTTTCATTATTCTCTGCGCAATTCTTAAAGAACTGATACACCGGAGTTTGGCGTAGGCTTCGCGGCGGGTATCAGAGCTAACCGGAAATTCAAGTGACTACTGATATTGACAGGAAACCGTCCGCTTCTGGCCGGGTGCTGAAATCCAAGTCGCCACCTTCAATGGCCGGACTTTAGCGGATACCTGCCGGTCAGGAGAAAAACCAGACTCGGGCCGGCGAAAGGCCGCTATTGCTTCCCTTGACCGACCGGCGAACGGCAGCTTCCATTTGTTGGCAATGACGGCAATGGGTCGAGAGCACTCGGTGACGACTGGCCGCTTATAGGAAGCGGAATTCATTGACCGCTTTTCGGCGACGAATCCGACGTGCGGGCGGTCGGCTCGCGACTCAAAACGGCCGTAGCGTTTTCCCAATAGCGGCCAGTCAGCCAATCTCAGGTTCTGAGCAATGGAATGCGCCAAAGCAGCCATCGGCGACCTCACCTTTTCGGCCAATTTGGCCGAAAGCCAGAGGGTGCTGCGGCAAACGGCCGTTGGGATATCCGGTACGAGCCCGAAAGCAGACATGCCACGGGGAAATAAAGCTGAAAATTGATTTATTGCCTGCTTCCGTAACACCGGTTTAGCAGTCACAAGCGCTGACCTGCGCTGTGGCATCAGATGGCCGATATTTGAGGAGAGCAAGACGCCAAAAGATAGTCCCCCATGTTCATTAAAACCGTTCGAATGAAAGGAACGAACCCGCAATGCGGTAGGTCAACTTAAAGCGGGATTTGGAGTGCTCATTCCCATCCAAAGAGAATCATTCTTTGAGCGGTGTGTTATTGGAGGGAGTTGTATGGATACCCGTACTCAGCCCAATTTGATTCATCGCATTCCAAGGGCAGCTTTCAGTGCCGCTTTTGAAGCAATTCCCTCGCCTTGCCTGATACTTGAGACCTCACCACCCTTCACCATCGTCGGCGCTAACGCCGCTTATCTAAAGGCGACGATGACTCAACTTGGGAATATTGTTGGTAAGCCGTTATTCGACATTTTTCCCGACAATCCCGACAACCCCTGCGCTGATGGGGTCGCTGTATTAACGGAGTCATTGAAGCGGGTCGTTGCTTCCGGACAAATGGATGTCATGCCCGTACAACGCTATGACATCCGATGCGCTGAGGACGAGGGGGCCGACTACGTGGAACGCTACTGGAGCCCGAAAAACGTTCCGGTGGTGGATGCCCAGGGCAAGTTGATTTATCTGCTCCATATAGCTGAGGATGTCACCGATTTTGTAAAGCTGACAGTCCATCTCGGCGATACCGGCCAAGAAGAAGACGGGTTGAAGAAACGCATTCAGGTACTGGAAACGGAAATGTTTCAGCAGGCCAAGGAGCGGCACGAGGCAAATCGACGTCTGCGCGAAGCCATTACCTATCTCATCTCGATGAATAGCGCCTACTTCACCAAGGAGGCCGACCTGGAACGAGAAATCGAAGCCCGACGCCTGGTTGAGCGCGAGTTACGTGACAGGGAGCAGCAGCTGCTGATGGCGCTCCAGATTGGCCGTATTGGCACCGTCGAGGTGGATTTGACCACCAATCACGTACGTGGCTCGGCGGAATTAGCTGCGCTATGCGGTATGCCAGCATTCGCTTTTGAAAGCGACATTGACACATTGATACGTGAGCGGGTGCATCCTGACGACCAGAATGGAGTATCTCTTCGACTAGACGAGGCGCGGTCGTCCGGATGTTTTGAACATGAATGGCGGACAGTTTGGCTAGATGGCACGGTTCGCTGGCTGGCTGGGCGAGCCGCGGTATCCAGGAACGGCAACGCAATACCGCAGCGACTGATAGGGGTTGGTATTGACATTACTGAACGCAAGGAAGCCGAAACCAATATTCGCCTTGCCTCACAGCATGACCCGCTGACCGGCTTGCCCAACCGGGCGCTATTCCATGAACTAGCGGCCCATCTGGTGGCCGGTCAGCAGCGTTCTGAACAGTTGGCAGCTCTCTTGTTCATAGACCTCGACCGCTTCAAGCCCATCAATGACACCTATGGCCATGCCGTGGGAGATGCCGTATTGAATGGCGTAGCGCTGCGACTTGCCAAATGTGTGCGCGAGGAGGACGTGGTCGGGCGACTCGGTGGTGATGAATTCGTGGCGATGCTGGGCAACATTCAAGATGACGAAAACGCCGGCCGGATTGCCTCTCATCTCTTGGAAAACTTAAGACAGCCTTATTTGGTTGATGATTTTGAACTCAACGTCTCGCCAAGCATTGGCATCAGTCTTTTTCCTCGGGACAGCGCAGAGGTTAATGGACTGATTCAGTGCGCCGATTCGGCCATGTACCAGGTCAAGCAATCCGGTGCGAATGCCTACCAGTTCTATCAACCGGACCTCAATCAAACCAGCCAGGAAACGCAGCGAATTGAAAAGCGCCTGCGCAAGGCCTTGGAATACGGGGAGTTCGAACTGGTTTGGCTGCCGGTCATTGACCTGGAGAATGGCAAGGCAGTGGGAGCGGAAGCTTTGCTGCGCTGGCCCGCCATGGGTATTTCACCCGAACGTTTCCTTCCGATGGCCGAAACCATGGGCATCATGCCCCCCTTGGCCCAATGGGTTCTCAACGAAGCTTGTCGGGTCCGTCAGGCGTGGCGGCAACATGGACTCCCCGACTTCCCAGTCTCGGTCAATATTTCATCGAAGCAATTCCGTCAGCGTGATTTTCCGCGCAGCCTGACCAGCGCCATGGCACAGGGCCAACTCCACGCTGGCGATTTGCGCCTGGACATTACTGAACACGCGCTCGGCAAGCATCTTGAAGAGGCAGCCCTCTCAGTGAAAGCCATTCAGAATGTCGGCGTTGGCGTTGGGCTGGACGATTTTGGAAGCGGGGTGACCAGTCTGAAGTCGATGATTAAGTTGCCGTTGGACAGTGTCAAACTCGACCGGCATTTCGCCAGCCATAAAGGAGGCTCAGATGAGGAGACCATCCTGATGGACAATGTACTCCATGCAGCGGACACCCTAGGTATATCGGTTATTGCCGAGGGGATTGATTCCAAGGAGTCTCTCGATTACCTGAGGCTGCATCATTGCACGCTAGGCCAGGGATTCCTATTCACGCATCCGTTGTCGTCTGGCGAATTCGAGGAGTGGTACAAACGCAGGGCGGCATAATATTTGGAAAATGTGCCATGTTCTGGATTGTGATAATTCAGAGACGGCTTCGGCGGTTGCTAAAGATGCGCAAAATGGGTAAATGAAAGCTGATTCCTTAGCATTGCTGGTTAGCTATTGATATTGGATAGCCACCCCGACCGTCGCCTTTTGGCCGGTAGTGTGAGGTCGGCAACGGCGGCTTTGTGGCAGTCGAGTTCGAAAAACCTGGGTTTGGCTCACTGGCCGCTATCGGGAACCCGCTACTGCAGCTTTGGGTCGGTTGCAGCCGTTCCTGAAAGGCCGAGTTAGGAACGCATCAATAGTAAGCTGGAGGCTGGTGTTGACCTTCAAATGTGTTGCCTGGTGCCCGGCTTACAAGTTATTGGGCGGCTTCGTCCAGTCCCCAAGACTTAGCGCTTTCGCATCTCGACAATCAAGGCTTAAGATTGCTCGAGTCGGGCACTAGCTACAGCGGCCAACTGTTCTGCTGCAATCCTCTGCTCACGCGCCATGTCCAAAGATATCGAGCGTATCGAGGAGGTCAGCGTCTCGAGGGTTGAAGATTTCGCTCAGACCTGGTTGTACTGGCTCGATTCAGCGGATAGTGAAGGGGGTTAATCGAGACTGAGCGGGTAGAATAGATTCAACACAGTCAGTAAATGTTGATTTTAAGAGTTGGTTTTCTGTGGCTCAAATTGAGTTTTTTAGTGTGGCTCATTTGCCCGGTGGACTTAAAATAGTCGTTTGATTAGTAACAGATTTTTTTGAGCTTACAGTTTCTGCCCATCACCACCACAAATGCAAAAACCCGCTGATTCGTCAGCGGGTTTTTCTTTTTGGTCCCCGCAATCTGGGCCAAATATTGCTAGAGCTACCTCGTGGTTTCGTTTTTCCGAAAGCGAGGTGCGTCATGCATGATTTTTCGAACTCATTTAATGCCAATCCGGCGTTGACCGAAGAGGCCATGTTCTGGATGCGTTTGGCCGCATTTGCCGGCGTTTCGGAGTATGTGCTATCGACAGGGGCTTCGTTGCTCGATGCCGAGGAGCTTTTGTTCGGCTTTTGCCTGCCGGGCGACCTGCCATCCCGCTATGCCAGTCTTTCAGGCGGTGCGGCGAATCCGCGCGTGCTGGTTTAGCTGTCCGCCGGCGTTTGTCGGATTGTCGACGAGATGAAAGAACCAATGCGCCGAAGCGGTGCATTGGTTCCGGGGCAGGCTGGTAGATCGAATCGATCAGGCCGGTGCCGAACTGCGGATCAGGTGGTCGAACGCGCTGAGTGAGGCGGTGGCGCCGGCACCCATGGCGATGATGATCTGCTTGTAGGGCACGGTGGTGCAGTCGCCGGCGGCGAAGACGCCGGGAACGGAGGTCTGGCCCTTGGCATCGATTTCGATTTCGCCGAAGCGGCTCAGGTTGAGCGTGCCCTTGAGCCAGTCGGTGTTGGGCAGCAGGCCGATCTGGACGAAGATGCCTTCGAGTTCGACGTGCCTGATCTCTTCCGTCACGCGATCCTTGTAGGTGATGCCGTTGACCTTCTGGCCGTCGCCGGTGACTTCGGTGGTTTGCGCTGACTTGATGACGGTGACGTTGGGCATGCTGTGGAGTTTTTTCTGCAGGACGGCGTCGGCGCGCAGGGTGTCGGCGAATTCGAGCAGCGTGACGTGGGCGACGATGCCGGCCAGGTCGATGGCGGCCTCGACGCCGGAGTTGCCGCCGCCGATGACGGCAACGCGCTTGCCCTTGAACAGCGGGCCGTCGCAGTGCGGGCAGAAGCAGACGCCCTTGGCCTTGTATTCCTGCTCGCCGGGCACGTTCATTTCGCGCCAGCGGGCGCCGGTGGCGAGGATGACGGATTTCGATTTGAGCGAGGCGCCGTTTTCGAGCTGAATTTCGACCAGGCCGCCAGCTTCGCTGGCCGGTACGAGTTTGGCGGCGCGTTGCAGGGTCATGATGTCGACTTCATAGTCCTTGACGTGCTGTTCGAGCGCGGCGACGAGTTTCGGTCCTTCGGTATGGCTGACGGAGATGAAGTTTTCGATGCCCAGCGTGTCCATCACCTGTCCACCGAAGCGTTCGGCCAGGATGCCGGTGCGGATGCCCTTGCGAGCGGCGTAGACCGCTGCGGCAGCGCCGGCGGGGCCGCCTCCGACGACGAGGACGTCAAAGGCATCTTTCTTGCCGAGTGCCTCGGCGGCGCGGGCAGCCGCGCCGGTGTCGACCTTGGCGAGGATTTCCTCGATGAGCATCCGGCCGGCGCCGAATTCGGCACCGTTCAGGTAGGTGGTCGGCACGGCCATGATCTGGCGTTCGTTGACCACGTCCTGGAACATGGCGCCGTCGATCATCGTGCTGGTTACGCCGGGGTTGAGGACGGCCATGAGGTTGAGCGCCTGCACGACGTCCGGGCAGTTGTGGCAGGACAGCGAGATGTAGGTCTCGAAATTGAAACTGCCGGGCAGGGCCTTGATCTGGTCAATGACTGATTGTTCGACCTTGGGCGGATGGCCGCCGGTCTGCAACAGGGCGAGGACGAGAGATGTGAATTCGTGGCCCATCGGGATGCCGGCAAAGGTGATGCGCGGCGTTTCGCCGGGCAGGCCGATGGCGAAGGAGGGGCGCAAGGCGGCAGAGCCGTCTTCACGCAGGCTGACTTTGGGTGAGAGTTCGGAAATGTCGATCAGCAGGCCACGCATTTCCTGCGCTTTGGCGCTGTCGTCAAGCGAGGCGACAAGTTCGATCGGGCGTTGCAGTTTTTCGAGATAGGCCGCGAGCTGGGCCTTGATGTTGCTGTCTAGCATATTGTTCTCCCTGAGCTGAATTTCACTGAAATTCCACGGTCAACCGGAAAATTTCGCTGAAATCCAAATGATCGAGCGGCGTTTGCCGCTCGATCCTGTTTGCCGCTAACTAATTAGATCTTGCCAACCAGGTCCAGCGACGGTGCCAGAGTGGCTTCGCCTTCTTTCCACTTGGCCGGGCAGACTTCGTTCGGGTGGGCAGCGGTGTACTGAGCGGCCTTCAGCTTGCGCAGGGTCTCGGAAATGTCGCGGGCGATTTCGTTGGAGTGGATTTCAACGGTCTTGATCACGCCATCCGGGTTGATAACGAAGGTGCCGCGCAGGGCCAGGCCTTCTGCGTCGATATGCACGTCGAAAGCACGGGTCAGTTGGTGGGTCGGGTCGCCGACCAGCGGGAACTGGGCCTTGCTGACGGCGGGCGAGGTTTCATGCCAGACCTTGTGCGAGAAGTGGGTGTCGGTGGTGACGATGTACACCTCGGTCCCGGCCTTCTGGAATTCGGCGTAGTTGTTGGCGGCATCTTCGATTTCGGTCGGGCAGTTGAAGGTGAAGGCAGCTGGCATGAAGATCACGACAGACCACTTGCCCTTGAGGCTGGCTTCGGTGACTTCGATGAACTTGCCGTTGTGGAAAGCCTGGGCCTTGAACGGTTGAACCTGGGTGTTGATAAGCGACATTGTTTTCTCCTGAGTGGGTGTTGGAAATTGAACACAACGCCATATTAGGGGCTGTTGTTTGATCAAGCCAATTGATTGGTCAAATATTGGCGATAGGGCTTGGCTATCCAAGTTTGCCTGCTCGGCGGCTAGGCAAAAAGTACTAGTCAGTTTTTCCATTGGCACTAATGAGCCCCTTTCGGCAGTATGGACTTGATACACATCAATTGAAGTCTCCGTGCGGATCAGGATCATTGCCAGCCATGGCGGCGTTGGGCTGCCAAAGCTTGAGGAGGTCAGCCGGATGAATATTTCCAGCGCCATTTTGTACATCGCTCCGGAGCGCCTTTATGAGGCGTGCGAAGCACTTCTCCTGATGCCAGGGGTGGATATCCACGCCAGGAGTCCGGAGGGTAAGGTGGTCGTTACTCTGGAGGATGACGACACGAATTCGGCTGCTGATAAATATGTAGCCCTGCATGGCGTACCCGGCGTCGCATCGGTGGCCATGGTCTATCAATACAGCGACGACGAATCAGTAAATACCGAGGAGGTAAAGGCGTGAAGCTCAATCGACGCGATTTCATCAAGGCCAATGCAGCAGCGGCGGCCATGTCAGCGGCAGGATTGTCCGCGCCCGGTACGGCCGTGGCCCAGGGCAAGGACGAGATTCGCTGGGACAAGGCAGCCTGCCGTTTCTGCGGCACCGGTTGCGGTGTTCTGGTCGGGACGCAGGAAGGACGCGTCGTGGCCACCCAGGGCGACCCGGATGCACCGGTCAATCGTGGCCTGAACTGCATCAAGGGCTATTTCCTGTCCAAGATCATGTATGGCGCCGACCGTCTGAAGACGCCGTTGCTGCGCATGAAGGACGGCAAGTACGACAAGAATGGCGACTTCGCGCCGATCTCCTGGAAGCAGGCTTTCGACATCATGGAAGAGAAGGCCAAGGCGACGCTCAAGGCCAAGGGGCCGAACGGCCTTGCCATGTTCGGGTCGGGGCAGTGGACGGTGTGGGAAGGCTACGCTGCCGCCAAGCTCATGAAGGCTGGCTTCCGCACCAACAACCTCGATCCCAATGCCCGCCACTGCATGGCTTCGGCCGTTGCAGGCTTCATGCGCACTTTCGGCATTGATGAACCGATGGGCTGCTACGACGACATCGAGCATGCCGACGCCTTCGTGCTCTGGGGCTCGAACATGGCCGAGATGCACCCGATCTTGTGGACGCGCATTACCGACCGCAAGCTCTCGAACAAGGGCGTCAAGGTGGCAGTGTTGTCGACCTTCGAGCACCGCTCCTACGAGCTGGCCGACATTCCGATGATCTTCAAGCCGCAGACGGATTTGGCGATCCTCAACTACATCGCCAACTACATCATCCAGACCGGCAAGGTGAACCAGGTGTTTGTCGACAAAAACATCAATTTCAAGAAGAGCGCTACCGACATCGGCTACGGCCTGCGGCCGACGCACGCCCTGGAAAAGGATGCGACGAGCAACGGTTATCCGGGTGCCGATGGCAAGCCGAAGGGCGATACCGGCAAGTCCGATCCGATCACCTTCGACGAATTCAAGAAGTTCGTTTCGGAATACACCGTTGAAAAGGTGTCCAAGCTGTCCGGCGTTGCCGAGAAGGACCTCAAGGCGATGGCCGAGTTGTATGCCGATCCCAAGGTCAAGATCATTTCCTTCTGGACCATGGGCTTCAACCAGCACACGCGCGGCACTTGGGCCAACAACCTCGTCTATAACATCCACCTGCTCACCGGCAAGATTTCCGAGCCGGGCAACAGCCCGTTCTCGCTGACCGGCCAGCCGTCCGCCTGCGGCACGGCGCGCGAAGTCGGTACTTTCTCGCACCGCCTGCCGGCCGACATGGTTGTCACCAATCCGGAGCATCGCAAGCACACCGAAGAGCTGTGGGGCCTGCCGGAAGGCACGATCCCCGACAAGGTCGGCTACCACGCCGTGGCCATGGCCCGCGCCCTGAAGGACGGCAAGGTCAATTTCTACTGGCAGCAGTGCAATAACAACATGCAGGCCGGCCCGAACATCAATGAAGAGCTCTATCCGGGCTGGCGCAAGCCGGAAAACTTCATCGTCGTATCCGATCCGTACCCGACGGTGTCGGCGATGGCTGCCGACCTCATCCTGCCGACCGCCATGTGGGTCGAGAAGGAAGGTGCCTACGGCAACGCCGAGCGGCGCACCCAGTTCTGGCGGCAGCAGGTCAAGGCGCCGGGTGAGTCCCGCTCCGATCTTTGGCAGGTCATGGAATTTGCCAAGCGCTTCAAGCTGGAAGAGGTCTGGCCGGCCGAATTGCTGGCCAAGGCACCCAAGCTGAAGGGCAAGACGATGTATGACGCGCTCTTCGCCAATGGTGTGGTCAACAAGTACAAGACCAGCGAAACCGCTGCCGGCTTCGATAACGACGAGTCCAAGCACTTCGGCTTCTACGTCCAGAAGGGGCTGTTCGAGGAATATGCCTCTTTCGGTCGCGGCCATGGCCACGATCTGGCCCCCTTCGATACCTACCACCAGGCGCGTGGTCTGCGCTGGCCGGTCGTTGGCGGCAAGGAAACCCTGTGGCGCTTCCGCGAAGGTTATGACCCGTACGTCAAGAAGGGCGAGGGCGTGAAGTTCTACGGCCACAAGGACGGCAAGGCGATCATTTTCGCGCTGCCCTACCAGCCGCCCGCCGAGTCGCCGGACAAGGAATTCGACATGTGGCTGTCTACCGGTCGTGTCCTTGAGCATTGGCACACCGGCACCATGACTCGCCGCGTTCCCGAACTGTACAAGGCCTTCCCGGATGCCGTCGTCTTCATGCACCCGGATGATGCCAAGGCACGTGGTTTGCAGCGCGGCATGGAAGTCAAGGTGGCTTCGCGGCGCGGTGAAATCCAGCTCCGTGTTGAGACGCGCGGCCGTAACAAGCCGCCACGTGGCCTTGTCTTCATCCCGTTCTTCGATGCCGGTCGTCTGGTCAATAAATTGACACTCGACGCGACCTGCCCGATTTCGAAAGAAACGGACTACAAGAAATGCGCCGTCAAGGTTACTCGGGCCTGATCGGGCCGAATTCCACGGTCAACCGGAAAAATGAGCCAAAAAGCGAATGGAGCCCCGGCTCCAGACGCTCATCGGAGGTAATGAATATGAGATTGATCACTGCACTGGCCCTGGCCGCCGGCATGCTCCTGGGGGGAGTGGGCGGCGTCAGCGCGCAGGAACTGCGAGTGAATGAGATCGGCATCGAGTCGATCGAGGGGAATTCCAAGGTCGATATGTTCCGGCCCGAGAAGGACCAGGCCACCATCCCGCGCAACTTCCAGAAACAGCCGCCGCTGATTCCGCACAGCATCAAGGGCTACAACATCACGCAGAACTTCAACAAGTGCATGGACTGCCACTCGAAGGAGCGCGCCGAGGAAACCGGGGCGACGAAGGTGGCCAAATCGCACTATCTCGACCGCGAAGACAAGAAGCAATCCAATATTTCGCCGCGCCGCTATTTCTGCATGCAGTGCCACGTGCCGCAGTTCGACGCCAAGCCGCTCGTCGCCAATACCTATAAGCCGGCTGCCAAGAAGGGGGAATGATGAGTCTCGATAAATTCACGCCCGCATGGGTCAAGCGCATCGGGCTGGTCACCGTATTTGCCCTGTTTGCTGCCGGTATCGTTTTCTGGGGGGGCTTCAACTGGGCTCTCGAAGCGACCAACAAGGAGTCGTTCTGTATCTCCTGCCACGAGATGGAGGAAAACGTCTTCCGCGAGTACCAGAACACGGTCCATTACACGAACCGCACCGGGGTGCGTGCCACCTGTCCGGATTGTCACGTGCCGAAAGAATGGGGCCCGAAGATGATCCGCAAGATCCAGGCTTCCAACGAGGTGCTGCACAAGATACTGGGCACCATCGATACGCCTGAGAAATTCAATGCCAAACGTGCCCAGCTCGCCCAGAACGAGTGGAGACGCATGAAGGCGAACGACTCGCAGGAATGCCGCAACTGCCACCGCTACGACTACATGGATTACACCGAGCAGGGCAACCGGGCTGCCAAGCAGCATCCGCAAGCCTTCACCGAAGGTAAGACCTGTATCGACTGCCACAAGGGTATTGCTCACCAGTTGCCGGCAATCGACCAGCATATCGGCAAGCAGAACGACGGTGCCGTAGCTATCTCGCATGGCGAAAAACCGCCTGAGGCAGCCAAGGAAGAAGAGAAGCCCGCAGCCAAATAATCCCTTTGCTGATGGCATCTAGGCAAACCCGGCCGAGCGCCGGGTTTGTTGTTTTTTGCCTGAATGGGCGTCCATGCGTATGAAAATTACAAATATTCACGCAATCGCCTGCAAATAGGCGCTCTCAGGGCAACACTTATTCAAAAAGGTATGCTACTTTTGTCGTGCTGCCGTTCCGACGGCCAGTTTTCTTAAACATTGATAGGTAACTAGGAGGCACTTAGATGAATAAATCCGAGCTGGTCGAAGTTGCTGCAAAAGAAGCTGGTATAACCAAGGCTGCTGCCGACAAGGCGCTGTCGGCCATCATCGGCGCGGTAGTCAAGACCGTGACCGCAGGGGAGTCTGTTACACTCGTTGGTTTCGGCACTTTCAAGTCCGCAAAGCGCGCAGCGCGCACCGGCAAGAATCCCAAAACCGGCGCTACGCTGAAAATTCCCGCTACTACGGTTCCGAAATTTACTGCTGGTACGGCTTTCAAGGCATCGGTCGCCGCCAAGAAGACCGCCGCCAAAAAGAAGTAATCCGGTGTTAACGAATGCGGGGTTCGTCTTCGACGGGCTCCGCTTTTATAAGTTGCAATGAATAATCCGAATCCAGAAAATCCCCCCGAAGCTCCCGTTACGGTAGCCCCGCCGCCTGATACGCGTCGCCGCTTGCGTGACCTCCTTTCGATCCCCGAGCGTGATCGAACCGATGAGCAGTGGGACGAAATCATCGAGCTGGAAATCCAGCTCGCTCCTGGTAACCGTGTTTCCAGCAATGAGCCGCTTGGCGGCAATCCTGGTCGCAGCAACATGCAGCATGGCAAGCCGGGCGGGAACGCCGGTACCGGTGGCGGCATCGGCCAACCGCAAAAGAAGCATCGCCCGCGTACCAACAACAATCGCCGACCGCGCCAGAACAAGCCGCAAACCGGCGGTGGCGGTGGCACTCCCGCCTGATCTGCTTGTTTCATTCTTCTGAAGCGGCATAATCGCCGTTATGCAGCAGTTTGATCTGATCATCGTTGGCGGAGGGCTGGCCGGCGCCAGCCTGGCCTTGGCCTTGCGCGACACGCGCTTGCGTATCGCCCTCGTCGAAAACAATCCCCCACATTCTCCTGATGGCTGGGATTCGCGTATTTACGCCATCAGCCCGGCCAACGTCTCATTCCTTGAGTCAATCGGGGCATGGCGCCATCTGGATGCATCAAGAATGGCGCCAATCCGCGCCATGCAAATTCACGGCGACGGTACTGGCCGGTTGGACTTTTCCGCATTCGAGACAGGCGTTTCTGAATTGGGCTGGATCCTCGAATCGTCGCAGATGGCTTGCGAGTTCTGGGAGAGCGCCAAACGCCAAGGCAACCTGACTCTCTTTTGTCCGGCCCGGCCGGATGGCCTGGCGTTTTGCCAGGATGCAGCCGCCCTTCATCTGAGCGATGGCACTGCCCTGTCGGCTCGCCTCCTGGTCGGGGCGGATGGTCGGGATTCCTGGGTGCGGCAGACTGCCGGGCTTGAGGCCGTTAACACGCCATACGGCGAAAAAGGCCTCGTCGCCAACTTCTCCACTGAAAAACGGCACAACAATACGGCATTCCAGTGGTTTCGTGACGATGGCGTGCTGGCCTACCTTCCGTTACCGGGGAACTGCATTTCCATCGTGTGGTCGACCCCTGATGAGCATGCTGATGAACTCTGTTCGTTGTCTCCCGAACTGCTCTGCGAAAGAGTCGCCGAGGCCGGAGGCCGGGTGCTGGGCAAGCTGGAGCTGCTCACGGCGCCGGTGGCTTTTCCCTTGCGCTTGATGCGCGTCCCGCAAACTGTCGCGCCACGGCTCGCACTGGTTGGCGATGCGGCGCACGGCATTCATCCGCTGTCCGGCCATGGTATTAATCTTGGTTTTCAGGACGCCATGACGCTTGCCAGTCAACTGGCCGCAACACAGCCATGGCACGATATTGGTCAGGAGCGCTTCCTGCAACGTTATCAGCGGGCCCGGCGCGAGGAAACCGTATTGATGCAGATAACGACAGATAGTCTGCGTCGTTTGTTCAGGGAGTCGCCGCCAGGCTTGCGCCCGTTGCGCAATCTTGGGCTGAATCTGGCCAATGGCCTGCCGTTAATAAAAAATGCCTTGGTGCGGTATGCTCTCGGCGCCCTTTAGGAGAATTGCATGTTAAAAAACTTGCTGCCGATGACCTTGGCGATGGTATTCAGTCTGAATGTTGCGGCCGATGAGGCTGATATCCGGAAGATGATGGAAGCCAAGCTCGGCACCAAGGTGGAGAGCGTCACCAAGTCCGGTTACATGGGACTTTATGAAGTCTACGCCGATGGCAATATTTTCTATACCGATGAAAAAATGTCGGCCATCGTGGTCAGCGGTCAGTTGATCGACGCGAAAACGATGAAAAACGTGACCGACGAACGCATGAAAAAGCTGACGGCGATCAAGTTCAGCGATTTGCCGCTTGATCGCGCCATCAAGCAAGTGCGTGGCGACGGCAGGCGCGTGTTGGCAACCTTCGAAGATCCCAACTGTGGCTATTGCAAACGCCTGGCCAAGGAGTTGCTGAAGCTCGATAACGTCACCATCTATACATTCCTGTTGCCAATCCTTTCCGAGGATTCTGTTCGCAAGTCCAAGCAAATCTGGTGTTCCAGTGATCGCGCAAAGGCATGGAACGACTGGATGATTGACGGCAAGGCGCCTGCTGGTCGTGAAGATTGCGATACTGCGGCAGTCACCAAAAATCAGGAATTTGGTCGGAAGCTGAATATTACCGGCACGCCAACCATGTTCTTCGCCGATGGCGAGCGGGTTCCCGGTGCAATACCGCTGGCCAGAATTGAGCAGAAGCTCAGTCAGACCAAGTAGCCCAGAGGGCGTTGAGACTCGGGCGCGCTCTCGGCGCCTATTGTGATTGGCGTATTCGGAAGGCATGATTCCCGAATGGGTATAACTTCCTCCGGACGAATGATTGGCGGCGCGTTTGGCCCACGTGTTCGGCTGGTGCTGTTTTTTGTGTTTACCTGGCTAGGCGTCGCCCTGTTGCTGGCTTTTTTGCTGAACGAAGGGCGGCACGAAGCGGAGCGAAAAGCGCCCTCTGCTGCCCTTGGCGTTACCTCCTTGCTGGAGGCGCGTCTGGCGGCGACGATGCGCCGCCTCCAAGGCAACCTTGAGCACCTGGCTGCTTCGCTGCCTCGGGATGCATTCAGGCCAGCAGCCGTTGGGCGCTTTCGGGAAACCGTGGTAAATGAACTGGAACTATTCTCCGGACAGTTTCCAGAGGTTAGCGGTTTCAGGGTCATGGATGCTTCGGGCAATCTCCTCTACGCTTCCGGTTTTTCGGTGCATTCCCCAGGGTTTACTGATCGGGACTTTTTCGGCGTGCCTGCGGAGCAATCCGGCAATGCCCTGTATTTTTCTGAAGTGATTGTGGACAAGTCGTCCGGTCGTTCGTACCTGTTCGTTATCCAGCCGGTGCGCGATGCTCATGGCGATTTGCTCGGGCTGGTGGCAGCGCCCCTTGATCTCGATGTTCTGGCGAAAGTATTCGAGACGATCAATGTGGGTGGAAAGGGCGTTGTCGGCATTTGGCGGGCCGACGATGGTCGGCAGATTTTGCAGCGGCCAGTCGTTCCTGGTCAGGTGAACCAGGCGCCGGAGAGTAATCCGCTGTACCGACGAATCGAGTCCGGAGAAAAGCTCGGAACGATGCGTTTGCCGGCGATGCTTGACGGAGTGGAGCGCGTTTACGCATTTCAGCGCATTGCAGACTATCCCCTGTATGTTGAAGGCGGTCTGGCGGTCGACGATTATCTGGCTGAATGGCGCCAGATGCTGTGGGTTGCCGCTGTGTCGGCACTGTTGCTTTTTTTGTCCCTGTCGCTGGTCCTGATTCGTTTGCTCCGTGCGGAAAACGAGGAAGAGGCGATTGCCGGCAAATTGGCGGAGAGCGAGGCTCGCTATCGCATGCTGGCCGACAATAGCCATGACGTCATATGGACGCTCGATATTCGATCCCGGCGTTATACCTACGTCAGTCCGTCCATAACCGACATGAGTGGCTATTTGCCCGAGGAAGTCGTCGGTCAGTCGATCGATGCCCGCCTGACCCCGGAGTCGGCCTCACGACTGGCCCGGGATATCGACCAGCGCCTGCGCCGAATCGCCGCCGGTGACAAGACGGCGAATGTTGTCGTCGCCGAGTTGGAGCAGGTTTGCAAGGATGGCGAGGTTATTTCGACGGAAGTGGTGTCGAGCTATTTACTGGATACCGATGGTGTCGCGCATACGATTCTCGGGATAACGCGCAATGTCAGCGAACGCAAGGCGGCGGAGCTGGCGTTGCGGGAAACGAATCGGCAGTTGCATGCGCGGATCGAGGAAATTGGTCGCTTGCAGGTTGCGCTTCAGGAACTGGCGGTACGTGACAGCCTGACCGGGCTGTACAACCGGCGTTACCTTGATGAAACCCTGGAGCGCGAGGTTTCCCGGGCGCGCCGGGAGGGAATTCCGTTGTCCCTGGTCATGCTCGATATCGATTATTTCAAGCGGGTTAATGATACTTACGGGCACCAGGTCGGGGACGAGGCCTTGCGCATGCTGGCAACGACCTTGCTGGCCGATATTCGGGTCGAAGACGTGGCCTGCCGCTATGGTGGCGAGGAGTTTCTCATTCTGCTGCCCAACATGCCTTTGGAGACGGCAATTGAGCGCGCCGAAGCCTGGCGGAAAGCGATCGAGGAGTTGTCTATCGTTCTCGGCAACTTCCACATCACTTTTACCATTTCCCTCGGGGTGGCCGCCTATCCAGAGCATGGCAAAACGCCTGATGATCTGACCCGTTGCGCCGACCAGGCGCTCTATCACGCCAAGCACGAAGGCCGTAACCAGATTTCGGTTTTTTCAGCCTGATTCGACGGCGGCCGGCCTCGTGCCGGATCGGTGGCTCGTTCACCGCACACATTCCACTTTTTACCACGTCGGCATGCGCCGTCCCGGAATGTTTTTGATTTGCCTCAACTCCTGATAAGTCACTTTAAGTGTCAATGATCCTGCATTGATTTTTAAGGGTAATTTTTCTCAAAAATCGTCTCAGCAAACTTCCGTAAGTCCTTGTTGTGTAAGAAAAAATCCCAATTTCTCGCTTGACTGAGCAGTGTTGTTGTTCTAAAGTGGGAAAACGTGTTGAAAAGTGGGTAAACGGGGAGCGAGACGAGGGATGTTCGAAGGCGCGGCAGCACTGAATCTGGATGCGAAGGGACGGCTTGCCATACCGGCAAGGCACCGTGAGTCTCTGCTCGCCGCCAGTGAGGGCGCGCTGGTCCTGACGGCGCATCCGCATCGCTGTCTGCTGCTTTACCCGTCGCCGGCCTGGCAGCCGATCCGCGAGCAGATCCTCAAGGCGTCGAGCCTCGATCCGCGTTCGGCCTCAATCAAGCGCGTGCTGGTTGGTAATGCCCGTACCGAAGAGCTGGATTCTGCCGGCCGCATTCTGGTTGCGCCGGAGTTGCGTGAGTACGCCAAGTTCGAGAAGACCGTCTATCTGGTCGGCATGGGAACGCATTTCGAAATCTGGAGCGAGGCCGGCTGGAAGCAGCAGAACGACCTGGCTGCCGAGGCTCTGTCCGGCGATCTGCCGCCGGGCTTCGGGGATCTTGTCCTGTGACCCGCGGTGCCGCCCATGTGACGGTACTGCTCGAAGAGGCGGTGGATGCGCTGGCGATCAAGGCTGACGGCATCTACGTTGACGCCACCTTCGGGCGTGGTGGCCATAGCCGCCGGATTCTTTCCGCGCTGAATGAAAAAGGCCGCCTGGTGGCGGTCGACCGTGATCCGCAGGCAATTGCCGCCGGTGCGGCTATCGATGATTCCCGTTTTTTGCTCGTGCACCGCGCTTTTGGCGAACTGGCCGAGGCGGCGGATGAGGCTGGTGTAAGTGATGTTGATGGGGTTTTGTTTGATGTAGGGGTGTCGTCGCCGCAAATCGACGACGGGGAGCGCGGCTTCAGCTTTCGCTACGACGCGCCGCTCGACATGCGTATGGATACGACGCAGGGCGAGACGGCGGCCGAGTGGCTGGCGCGGGCCGAGATAAGAGACATCACGGAGGTCATTAGAAATTATGGCGAAGAACGGTTTGCTTTCCAGATTGCAAAGAAGGTTGTGGCTGCTCGGGTCGAACAACCTATTGTCACAACAGGTCAGTTTGCGGCCCTCGTACGCGAGACCGTGCGCACCCGTGAGCCAGGGCAGGACCCGGCGACGCGCAGCTTTCAAGCTCTACGGATTCATATCAATCAAGAACTCCGCCAGCTGGAGATAGCACTGCCGCAGGCGCTCGGTTTGCTGAAGCCGGGTGGCCGACTGGTGGTGATCTGTTTTCACTCACTCGAAGATCGCATCGTCAAAAACTTCATGCGCAACGAGTCGGTCGCCGATGATCTGCCCAAGGGTTTGCCCTTGCGCGCTGATCAGTTGCCGAAACCGAAGCTGCGTCTGGTCGGCAAGCCGGTGAAGCCGTCTGCGGCGGAAATCAGTGCCAATCCGCGAGCCCGCAGTGCCGTCATGCGCGTGGCCGAGAAGCTGTAATGCTGCGTTTCAATGTGATCCTTCTCATGATCGTCGTCTTTTGCGCCTTGGGCGTTGTGACTTCCCAGCACCGCGCGCGCAAGCTGTTTCAGGCGCTCGAGACGGAGCAGGAGCGGGCGCGCCAGCTTGATGTCGAATATGGGCAATTGCAGCTCGAGATGTCGACCTGGGCCAATCATCCGCGGATCGAAAAGATCGCCCGCGAGCGTCTGCACATGGTGACACCGAATTCTGCCGTGCCTAAGGGGGCGCGCTGATGGTCGTGCGTCGTCGCCCGCAACGCGGTCACCGTTTTACCGAAAGCCCGGTGTTGCAACTGGCCTTGCAGGGCTGGCGTTCGCGCACCGTTGGCCTGCTCCTCATGGCGGCCTTTCTGGCTCTCGTGGCTCGCGGCTTTTATCTGCAGGTCATCAACAACGACTTTCTGCAGCAGAAGGGCGATTCGCGCTATCTGCGCGACATCGAAATCTCCGCTTCGCGCGGCAAGATCGTCGATCGCAACGGCGACATGCTGGCTGTATCGACGCCGATGAAGACGATCTGGGCCATTCCGGCCGATGCGCGGACGATGAATGGCGAGCAGAAGCGCCAGCTGGCCGGCATGCTCGACATGAATGTGCGCGAGCTGGATGGCAAAATCGCTTCCGAAAAAACCTTCACCTTCGTTAAGCGTCAGGTTTCACCAGAAACGGCCGATCGCATCGGCGCCCAGAAATTTCCCGGCGTGCATCAGGAAAAGGAATATCGCCGCTTTTACCCCACCGGCGACATGACGGCCCACATCGTCGGTTTTACCGGCGTGGACGACAAGGGGCTGGAGGGCGTTGAGCTGGCTTTCCAGAACAGCCTGCTCGGCCGTCCGGGCAGCCGCACTGTCATTCGTGACCGGCGCGGCAATATCGTCGAGGATGTCGGCGCAACCAAGCCGCCGCAGGATGGCAAGGACGTCCGCCTGGCCCTCGATTCGAAGATTCAGTACCTCGCCTTCAGCCAGCTCAAGGCGGCGGTCGAGGCCAACAATGCCAAGGCTGGCGGCGCCATCGTCATCGATTCGCGCACCGGCGAAATTCTCGCGCTGGCCAACTGGCCGACTTACAACCCGAACAACCGGGAGCGCCTGTCCGGGGCGCAATTGCGCAATCGCGCGATTACAGACACTTTCGAGCCGGGGTCGGTGATGAAGCCGTTTACGGCGGCGCTGGCGCTGGAAAAGGGCAAGGTTCGTTTCGACACCATCATCAACTGCGCGCCGGGCCGGATGACGATTGGCAGCGCGACCATTTCCGATGCCCATCCGCATGGTGCCCTGAGCGTCGCGGAGGTCATCCAGAAATCCTCCAACGTCGGGACGGCGAAGATTGCGCTGGGTTTCCCGCCGAAAGAAATGTGGGAAATGTTCGACAGCATCGGTTTTGGCCAGATGCCGAACCTCGGCTTTCCGGGCGAGGTCAATGGCCGTCTCCGGCCGTGGAAAAACTGGCGGCCGATCGAGCAGGCGACGATGTCCTACGGTCACGGCATCGCCGTCAGCCTGGTTCAGTTGGCCCGGGCCTACACGGTTTTTGCCCACGACGGCGAGCTGATGCCCCTGTCGCTGACCAAGATCGACGACGCGCCGCCGCATGGCGTCCGCGTCTTCTCGCCGCAGACCATGCGCGAATTGCGGGTCATGCTTGAAATGGCTGTCCAGCCTGAAGGCACGGCGCCGAAGGCGCGCGTTGCCGGCTATCGCGTCGGCGGCAAGACAGGGACGGCCTACAAGATCGAGGGCGGTGTTTATGCGCGCAAATACGTCGCTTCCTTCGTCGGCATTGCGCCGATCAGCGATCCGCGTCTCGTTGTCGCCGTGATGATCGATGAGCCGACCGGCGGCGCTCACTACGGTGGCGACGTGGCCGGCCCGGCTTTTTCGCAGATTGTCGGCGGTGCCTTGCGCACCCTTGGCGTGCCGCCGGACGCGCCGATTCAGGTGGCCGATGCCGGCGTCGGAAAGGGCAAGCTGTGAGCACCCCGCGCGAGCTACTCGACCGTCTCGAAGACATGGGCATCGTGCCGACTGGCGTCGCCGACGACAGTCGCCAGGTCCGGCCGGGTGATCTCTTCCTGGCCTATCCGGGCGATCTGGCCGATGGCCGCCGCTACATCGCCGATGCGCTGGAACGTGGCGCCGTCGCCGTGTTCTGGCAACCGGGGGGCGATTTCAATTTTGGCCAAAATTTCCCGTTGACCGTGGCAAGCCTGTCGGTCGATGCCCTGCGCCCGCTGGCCGGCCCGCTCGCCCACGCTGTCTATGGTCACCCAAGCGAAGGGCTGTCGCTGATCGCCATCACCGGCACCAACGGCAAGACGACAATCAGCCAGTGTCTGGCCCACGCCTACCCGAAACCTTGCGCTATCATTGGCACGCTCGGTGCCGGCTTCCCTGATGCGCTGACCGAAACCGGTTTCACGACGCCCGAAGCGACAACCCTCATGCGCTATCTGGCCCGCTTCCGTGCTGACGGCGCGGCGGCCTGTGCACTCGAGGCCAGCTCGATCGGCATCGAAGAGGGCCGGATGAACGGCGCTCGCGTCGATGTTGCCGTGTTCACCAACATGACGCGCGATCACCTTGACTACCACGGCACGATGGATGCCTACGCCGAGGCCAAGAAAAAGCTCTTCCTCTGGCCGCGCCTGCGTACGGCGATCGTCAATCTGGACGACGAGTTCGGTCGCCTGTTGTCACGCGAAACGACGGCCATGCGCATCCTCGGCTACGCCATCGGCGAGCAGCGGCGCGACTACCCGGCGCTGGTGCGGGCCGAAAACCTCGTCGACACCCCGTTCGGTCAGCGCTTCAGCCTGGTCCTGCCGAATGGCCGGGCCACGGTCGAAACTGTTCTGGTCGGTCGCTACAACATCTCCAACCTGCTCGCCATCGCCGCCGTGCTGCACGATGCCGGTGTCCAGGCATCCGAAGTGGCACGTCGCCTGTCTGAACTGACCGCGCCGCCGGGCCGCATGGAACGCGTCGGGGGCAATGGCGAACCGCTGGTGGTCATCGATTATTCACATACGCCGGATGCCCTGGAAAATGCCCTGGTTGCGCTGCGCCCGGTGGCAGCCTCGCGCGCCGGCAAGTTGTTGGTCGTTTTCGGTTGCGGCGGCGACCGCGATCCGGGCAAGCGCCCGCTGATGGGCGAAGTGGCCGAGCGCCTGGCCGACCGCGTGCTGGTTACAAGCGACAACCCGCGCCGCGAACAGCCGCTGGCCATCATCGAGGCCATCGTGGCCGGCATGACGCAGGCTGAGGTCGAAGCTGACCGCGCCGCCGCCATCGAGCGCGCCATCCTTGAAGCCAACGTCAGCGACGTCGTCCTGCTCGCCGGCAAGGGGCATGAAACCTACCAGGAAGTTTCCGGCGTCCTCCATCCCTTTTCCGATATCGAACAGGCCAGCGCGGCGCTGGCCTTGCGCCGTCCCCAATCGAAGGAGGTAGCGCGATGAAATGGCTGCTCTCACAAGTCGCCGAAGCCACCAATGGTCGTCTGCTCGGCCGTGATGTCGATGTCACCGGCGTGTCGACCGACACCCGTACCGTCGCCGACGGCCAGTTGTTCGTCGCCCTGAGCGGCGAACGTTTCGACGCCCATGATTTTCTTGATCAGGCCGTGGCGGCCGGTGCCGTCGCCCTGCTCGTTTCCAACGAAAGCAAGGTACCGGCGGGCGCTTCAGCCGTCGTCGTCGATGACACCCGTCTCGCCCTCGGCCGCTTCGCTGCCGCCTGGCGCGCCCAGTTCACGCTGCCGGTGATCGCCGTGACCGGCTCCAACGGCAAGACGACGACCAAGGAAATGGTCGCCTCGATTCTCAAGGCTGCCTTCGGCGCCGCTGTGCTGTCCACCCGCGGCAACCTCAACAACGACATCGGCCTGCCGCTGACCCTGCTCGGCCTGCGTCTCTCGCATCGCGCCGCTGTCATCGAGATGGGCATGAATCATCCCGGCGAAATCGCCTACCTGGCGCCGATCGGGTCGCCGACCGTGGCGCTCGTCACCAACGCCCAGCGCGCCCACCTTGAAGGCATGGGCGACATGGACGAAGTGGCGCGTGAAAAAGGCAGCATCTTTGGCGGCCTGCGCCCGAATGGCGTCGCCGTGATCAATGCCGACGACGCCTACGCCGATGTCTGGCGTGGCATGGCCGGCCAGCACACCGTGCGGACTTTCGGCATCGACCGCGCCGCCGATGTGCACGCTGTCGTCCGCCAGCACGGCCTCGAAATCGCCATCGAACTGACTGCCGCCGAAGGCGAAGCGGCGATCACGCTGCATATTCCCGGCCGTCACAACGCCCGCAACGCCGTTGCCGCGGCCGCTGCCTGCCTCGCTGCCGGCGTGCCGATGGCCGCCGTGGCGGCAGGGCTGGAGGCCTTCAGCGGCGTCAAGGGCCGCCTGCAACGGCGGGCCGGCAACAAGGGCGCCGAAATTCTCGACGACACCTACAACGCCAATCCGGATTCGGTCCGCGCCGGGATCGACGTGCTGGCTGCAACCATCGGGCGCAAGCTTTTCGTGCTCGGCGACATGGGCGAAATCGGCGAGGCCAGCGGCCAGTATCACGACGAGATCGGCGGTTACGCCAAGAGCCAGGGCATCGATCGCCTGTTTGCGCTCGGCGACGCGGCGCAACTGGCCGTTCGCAACTTCGGCGAAGGCGCCCGGCATTTCTGCAATATCGAAAAGCTGATTGCTGCGGTCGACAAGGAATTGGGCCCGGAAACCACGGTGCTGGTCAAGGGCTCGCGCTTTATGAAAATGGAACGCGTGGTCGATGCGCTCGCCGCGCCGGCTGCCGCCGAGGAGAAAAACTGATGCTGCTGGCCCTTGCCCAATGGCTCGCCCAGGACGTTCGCTTCTTCAACGTCTTCAACTACATCACGCTGCGTACCGTGCTGGCAACGCTGACCGCGTTGCTCATCTCGTTTGCCGCCGGCCCCGGCGTCATCCGCTGGCTGGCCGCCAAGAAGATCGGTCAGGCCGTGCGCAATGACGGGCCGCAAACCCACCTCGTCAAATCGGGTACGCCGACCATGGGCGGCGTGCTGATCCTGATTTCCATCGGTCTGACCACGCTGCTCTGGGGCGACCTGACCAACAAGTATGTGTGGACGGTCCTCGTCGTTACCCTCGGCTTCGGCATTGTCGGCTGGTACGACGACTGGAAGAAGGTCGTCTATCGTGACCCGAAAGGCTTGTCGGCCGGCTGGAAATATCTGTGGCAGTCGGTGCTTGGCCTGGGGGCTGCACTCTTCCTCGCCTTCTCGGCAACTTCCGGGGCGCAGACCGAACTGATCGTGCCCTTCTTCAAGACCATCGCCTATCCGCTCGGCATCATCGGTTTCATCACGCTGACCTACTTCGTCATCGTCGGCACCAGCAACGCGGTCAACCTGACCGACGGCCTTGATGGCCTGGCGATCATGCCGACCGTCATGATCGCCGGCGCCTTCGCGATCTTTGCCTACGTCACCGGCCACGCCGGGCTCTCCAAGTACCTGCTCATTCCCTACGTGCCGGGGGCGGGCGAGTTGTGCATCCTGCTCGGCGCGATTGCCGGGGCCGGGCTTGGCTTTCTGTGGTTCAACGCCTATCCGGCCGAAGTGTTCATGGGCGACGTTGGCGCCTTGTCGCTCGGCGCGGCGCTCGGCACGGTGGCGGTCATCCTGCGTCAGGAAATCGTCCTGCTCATCATGGGCGGCGTCTTCGTCGTAGAAACCCTGTCGGTCATGCTGCAGGTCAGCTACTTCAAATACACCAAGAAAAAATTCGGCGAGGGCCGCCGCATCCTGCGCATGGCGCCGCTGCACCACCACTTCGAACAATCGGGCTGGAAGGAGACGCAGGTCGTCGTTCGCTTCTGGATCATCACCATCATGCTCGTGCTGGTCGGGCTGTCTTCGTTGAAGTTGCGCTGATGGAACTCAAGGGCAAACGCGTTCTGGTAGTCGGACTCGGCGAGTCCGGACTGGCGATGGCCAAGTGGCTGCATCGCCAGGGCGCGTTGGTCCGCGTCGCCGATTCGCGCGACAACCCGCCAAATATCGAAGCCCTGCAACGCGTCGCGCCGGGTGCCGAACTGATCGCCGGGCCGTTCGTTGAAGCACCGTTTGCCAGCGCCGACCTCGTCGCGCTGTCGCCGGGCGTCGCCAAGGCGACACCGGTCATTGCCACGGTCGACCGGAAAATTGTCTCGGAAATCGAATTATTCGCCGCCGGTGTGCGCGAGCAGGTGCTGGGCTCGAAGATCATCGCCATCACCGGCAGCAACGGCAAGACGACGACGACGGCGCTGACCGCACATCTGCTCAACGGCGCCGGTGTGCCGGCCATCGCCTGCGGCAACATCTCGCCGTCGGCCCTCGATGCGCTGATGGATGCGCAGGATGCCGGCAACTTGCCGCAAGTCTGGGTCGTCGAACTGTCCAGCTTCCAGCTCGAAACGACGCACCACCTCAACGCCGCTGCCGCCACCGTCCTCAACGTCTCGGAAGACCACCTCGACCGCTACGAAGGCAGCCTGGCCAACTACGCTGCCGCCAAGTCGCGCGTCTTCCTGGGCAAGGGCGTCATGGTCCTCAATCGTGACGACGACTGGTCGATGGCCAACGGCCGTTGCGGCCGGACGATGGTGACGTTTGGTCTCAATGCCGCACCGCGCGGCGTCGATTACGGCTTTGCCGATGGGGCAATCCGTCGCGGCAAGGAAAAGCTCGTCGCGCTGGCCGACCTCAAGTTGTCCGGCCTGCATAACGCCGCCAATGCCATGGCCGCGCTGGCCCTGTGCGAAGCCATCGGCGTCGCTCCGGCTGGCCTGGTCGAACCGCTCAAGTCTTTCGCCGGTCTGGCGCACCGCGTCGAAACCGTCGCTGAAATCGGTGGTGTGCTCTACGTCGATGACTCCAAGGGCACCAATGTCGGTGCCACGTTGGCAGCAATCGAAGGCATGGGCCGCAAGGTCGCCATCGTTCTCGGCGGCGACGGCAAGGGACAGGATTTCTCGCCCTTGAAGCCGGCGCTCGAAAAACATGGCCGCGCCGTGGCGTTAATCGGCCGCGATGCCGCCGCCATCGGCATGGCCCTCGAAGGCAGCGGCTTGCCGACCCGGATTCTCGGCGACATGGACGCCGCCGTGCGTTGGCTTGCTGCCCAGGCTCAAGCCGGCGACTGCGTGTTGCTCTCCCCGGCCTGTGCCAGCCTCGACATGTACAAGAACTACGCGCATCGCGCCCAGGCTTTCATCGATGCGGTGGAGGGGCTGCAATCATGATGATCGGCGCCCTCGATTCGCCGCGCCGGCAAGTCGCCGAGATCGACTACGCCCTGTTGTGGAGCGTCTTGATCCTGCTCTTTTCTGGTCTGGTCATGGTCTATTCGGCTTCGATTGCCATCGCCGAAGGTGGCCGTTTCACCGGCCATCAGCCGGCCTATTACCTGGTCCGCCACGGCATCTTCCTGTGCATTGGCCTGGTCGCCGCGGCGGTCACTTTTCAGGTGCCGCTGTCGCTGTGGCAGAAGAACGCACCCTACCTGTTCATGATTGGTGTTGCCCTGCTCGCCCTCGTGCTGATCCCCGGTATCGGCCGTGACGTCAACGGCGCCCGCCGCTGGCTGTCGCTCGGCTTCGCCAACCTGCAGCCGTCCGAACTCATGAAGCTGTTCGCCGTGCTCTACGCCGCCGACTACACGGTACGCAAGATCAACGTCATGCACGACCTCAAGCAGGCCTTCCTGCCGATGTTCGGCGCCATGGCCATCGTCGGCATGCTGCTGCTCAAGGAGCCGGACTTCGGCGCCCTGGTCGTCATCATCTCCATCGCCATGGGCATTCTCTTCCTCGGCGGCCTCAAGGCGCGGCTCTTCGCGCTGCTCATCGTCGGCCTGCTCATTGCCTTTGCGATCATGATCATCGTCTCGCCCTACCGGCGCGACCGGGTGTTCGGCTTCATGGACCCGTGGGCCGATGCCTACGGCCGCGGCTACCAGTTGTCGCATTCGCTGATTGCCTTCGGCCGCGGCGAACTGTTCGGCGTCGGCCTCGGCGCCAGCGTCGAAAAACTCTTCTACCTGCCGGAAGCGCATACCGACTTCCTGCTCGCCGTGATCGCCGAAGAGCTTGGCTTCTTCGGCGTCGTCGCGATCATCGCGCTGTTCGCCCTGCTCGTGCAGCGCGCCTTCGCCATCGGCCGCCAATGCGTGCAGCTTGACCGCCTCTACCCGGCGCTGGTCGCCATGGGCATGGGCATCTGGTTCGGCGTCCAGTCCTTCATCAACATGGGCGTAAACATGGGCCTGCTGCCGACCAAGGGGCTGACCCTGCCGCTCATGAGTTTTGGCGGGTCGGGCGTTTTCGCCAACTGCGTGGCCTTGGCGATTCTCTTGCGGGTTGACTGGGAGAACCGGCAGCTCATGAGAGGAGGCAAGTTATGAGCAAAACAATCATGATCATGGCCGGCGGTACCGGTGGCCACATCTTCCCGGCCCTGGCCGTCGCTCATGCCATGCGCGATGCCGGCTGGCGCGTCGTCTGGCTGGGCAATCCGGAGGGCATGGAAGCCCGTCTCGTGCCGCAGCATGGCTTCGAGATGGTCAATCTGAAGTTCGCCGCCTTGCGCGGCAAGGGCATCCTGCGCAAGCTGCTGCTGCCGGTCAATCTGCTCAAGGGCTTCTGGCAGGCGCGCAAGGCCATTCGCCAAGTGCAGCCCGATGTCGTGCTCGGTATGGGCGGCTACATCACCTTTCCGGGCGGCATGATGGCTTCCCTGCTCGGCAAGCCGCTGGTTATTCATGAACAGAATTCGGTGGCCGGGCTGGCCAATCGCGTCCTGGCTGGTGTCGCTGACCGTGTCGTGACCGGCTTCCCCGATGTCCTGAACAAGGGCATCTGGGCCGGTAACCCAGTGCGTCCGGAAATCGCCAAGATCGCCCCGCCGGCCGAACGTTTTGCCGAACGGACCGGCGCCTTGCGTGTGCTGGTCATCGGCGGCAGCCTCGGCGCCCTGGCCCTCAACGAGATGGTGCCCAAGGGCATGGCCCTGCTGGCTGAATCCGAGCAGCCGCAGATCGTCCATCAGGCCGGCGAAAAGCATATCGAGGCGCTCAAGGCCAATTACGCCGCGGTCGGCGTACAGGCCCATTGCGTCTCCTTCATCGAAGACATGGCCGGCGCCTACGAATGGGCCGATCTGGTCATCTGCCGGGCCGGTGCACTGACTGTGGCCGAGCTGGCCGCTACCGGCGTCGCCAGCATCCTCGTGCCCTTCCCGTATGCGGTTGATGACCATCAGACCGGCAACGCCAAGTTCCTGGTCAATGTCGGAGGCGCCTTCCTGTTGCCGCAATCCGAACTGACGCCGGAATCGATTGCGCTGATCCGCAACTATTCCCGCGGTCAACTGCTGGAAATGGCTGAAAAGGCCCGCAGCCTGGCCAAGCCCGATGCCACCGAAGAAGTGGCGACTATTTGTGCAGAGAGCGCGAAATAAATGAAACATAAAGTCAAACACATCCACTTCGTCGGCGTCGGCGGTTCCGGCATGAGCGGCATTGCCGAAGTGCTGGCCCACCTCGACTACACGGTGAGCGGTTCCGATCTGGCGGCGAGCGCCACGACGCGTCGCCTCGAAGGCGAGCGCATCAAGGTCATGATCGGCCACGCCGCTGAAAACATCGCCGGGGCCGATGCCGTCGTCACCTCGACGGCCGTCAAGGCCGACAACCCGGAAGTCGTTGCCGCCCGCGAAAAGAAGATCCCGGTCGTGCCGCGTGCCCAGATGCTGGCTGAGCTGATGCGTCTCAAGCACGGTATCGCCATCGCCGGCACGCACGGCAAGACGACGACGACCAGCCTGGTCGCCAGCATCCTGGCCGAAGGCGGCATCGACCCGACCTTCGTCATCGGCGGTCGCCTCAATGCGGCAGGTGCCAACGCCCGCCTCGGCAGCGGCGATTTTCTGGTGGCCGAGGCCGACGAGTCGGACGCTTCCTTCCTGTTCTTGTCGCCGGTCATTTCGGTGGTGACCAACATCGACGCCGACCACATGGAAACCTATGGCCATGACTTCGAGCGTCTGAAGAGCGCCTTCGTCGAGTTTCTCAATCGCCTGCCCTTCTACGGCGTGGCCGTCCTCTGCGGTGACGACGCCAATGTGCGCGACATCATGCCGCGTGTGCCGAAGCAGATCATCACCTACGGCCTGTCGCCGGATTGCAATTTCTACGCCGAGAACATCGTCGCCGAAGATGGCCGGATGCGCTTTGACTGCGTGCGTGTCAATGGCTCGACGACGCGCCTGGCCATCACGCTCAACACGCCGGGCCTGCACAATGTGCTGAATGCCCTGGCGGCCATCGCCGTGGCCACCGAGGTGCAGGTATCCGACGCCGCCATCGTCAAGGCGCTGGCCGAGTTCAAGGGCGTCGGCCGCCGCTTCCAGCGTTACGGCGAAGTGGCCCTGCCGGCCGGTGGTTCCTTCACCCTGGTCGACGATTACGGCCATCACCCGGTCGAAATGGCCGCGACGCTGGCTGCCGCCCGTGGCGCCTTCCCGGGCCGCCGTCTCGTGCTGGCCTTCCAGCCGCACCGCTACACGCGGACGCGCGATTGCTTCGAGGATTTCGTCAAGGTGCTGAGCACGGTCGACGCGCTGTTGCTGGCTGAAATCTACGCAGCCGGCGAAGCGCCCATCGTCGCTGCCGACGGCCGTTCGCTGGCCCGCGCCCTGCGTGTCGGCGGCAAGGTCGAGCCGGTTTTCGTCGAAGACATCGCGGCAATGCCGCAAACGATCATGGATGTCGCCCGCGATGGCGACGTGGTGTTGTGCATGGGCGCCGGCTCGATTGGCGCCGTTCCCGGGAAAGTGGCGGGTCAGCAATGAACTTCCACGGTCAACCCGAAAAAATGCCCAATATTGAAATGCAGTCTGGAGCAAAGCATGTCTGATTTCGGCAAAGTCGCCGTGATGTTCGGTGGAACCTCCGCCGAACGCGAAGTTTCCCTGAACAGCGGTTCGCGCGTGCTGGCCGCGTTGCAAGGGCAGGGCATCGATGCCCATGCTTTTGACCCGGCGTCGCAGCCTCTCGACGCGCTCAAGGGCTACGACCGCGCCTTCATCGCGCTGCACGGTCGCCATGGTGAAGATGGCACGATCCAGGGCGCCCTCGAAGTCATGCATATTCCCTACACCGGCTCCGGCGTCCTCGCCTCGGCGCTGGCCATGGACAAGTTCCGCACCAAGCTGATGTGGCAGGCGGCTGGCCTGGCTATTCCCGAATACGCCCTGCTGACGGCTGATTCCGATTTCGGCGACATCGAGGAAGAGCTCGGCCTGCCGCTCTTCGTCAAGCCGGCCCGCGAAGGTTCGTCGATCGGCGTCACCAAGGTCAAGGAGCGCGGCGCGCTCAAGGCGGCCTACGAAGAGGCGGCTCGCCACGACCCGCTGGTTATCGCCGAAAAGGGCGTCATGGGCGGCGAATACACGGTCGGCATCATCGGCGACGAAGCCATGCCGATCATCAAGATCGAGCCAGCCACCGAGTGGTACGACTACGAAGCCAAGTACAACCGCGACGACACCAAATACCTGTGCCCGTGCGGCCTGCCGGAAGCCAAGGAAATGGAAATCCGCAAGGGGGCGCTCGAAGCCTTCCGCGTCCTCGGCGGCCGCGGCTGGGGCCGCGTCGATTTCCTGATGGACGAGGACGGCAAGCATTACTTCCTCGAAGTCAATACCGCGCCGGGCATGACCGACCATTCGCTGGTGCCGATGGCCGCCCGCGTCAATGGCATGGATTACCCGACGCTGGTCCGCCGTGTCCTCGAACTCGCTACTAACGACTGAGCCAATGAATGTGGAACAAACCGCACCTGCTCAACGCCATAGCCGACCTGCTCATGCTGGTCGCCGCGGCGGCGTTGCTGGCCGCCGGCGCGGTGTGGTTGGTGCGCGTGCCGTCGCTGCCGGTCAAGCACGTGGTGTTTGCCGAGACGCTGCCGCACACCAAGCGCGGCGAAGTGGAGCAGGTCTTGCCGGGTTCGCTGAAAGGCAATTTCTTCAGCCTGAATCTGGAAATGGTGCGCGGTTCGCTCGAGAAGCTGCCCTGGGTGCGCAAGGTCGATGTGCGTCGCCAGTGGCCGGATCGCCTGGAAATCAGGATCGAGGAGCACAAGCCGGTGGCGCGCTGGGGCGAGGGGCGCGGCGAGCTGGTCAACAGCTACGGCGAGGTCTTTGCTGCCAGTTTGCCGGAGAGAGAGGCGACCAACTTGCCGCTGCTTTTCGGGCCGCTGGGCACGGCGCAGGACGTTTTAAAGCATTACAGCGAGTTTGTCGGGTCCTTTGCGAAGGTCGGCGAAACGCCGGTACAGCTCACGCTGTCGCCGCGTCTGGCCTGGCAGCTCAAGTTGCAGAACGGCATGTTGGTGGACATCGGACGGGAACAGCCAAAGGCGCCGGTCGGCGTGCGCCTGCAGCGATTTTTGGAAATTTATCCGGAAACGGTCGCCAGACAGGCGGTCCGGCCGGCAGTCGTGGATTTGCGGTATCCGAATGGTTTCGCCATGCGAATGGCGGGCGAAGGGAAGGGAAAGTAAGCATATGAGCAGGGACAACAAGGATCTGGTCGTCGGTCTGGACATCGGAACGTCGAAGATCGTCGCGCTGGTCGCCGAGATCAACCAGGAAGGCCATCTGAACGTCATCGGCATGGGCTCGCAGGATTCGCGCGGCCTCAAGAAGGGCGTCGTGGTGAACATCGAGGACACCGTGCACACCATCAGCCGCGTCGTCCAGGAAGTCGAACTGATGGCCGACTGCAAGGTGACCAATGTGTACACGGGCATCGCCGGCAGCCACATCAAGAGCTTCAACTCGAACGGCATGGTGGCCATCAAGGACAAGGAAGTCACCCAGACCGACGTCGAGCGCGTCATCGAAACCGCCAAGGCCATGCCGATTCCGGCCGATCAGGAAATCCTCCACATCCTCACCCAGGAATTCGTTATCGACGGCCAGGACGGCATTCGCGAGCCGATCGGGATGAGCGGCATGCGTCTGGAAGTGAAGACGCATATCGTGACCGGCGCCGTTTCAGCCGCTCAGAATATCGTCAAGTGCGTACGCCGTTGCGGTCTGGAAGTGAATGACCTCGTGCTGCAACCGCTGGCATCCAGCTACGCCGTGCTCTCCGAGGACGAAAAGGATCTCGGCGTCTGCCTCATCGACATCGGCGGCGGCACCACCGATATCGCCGTGTGGACGCAGGGCGCCATTCGTCACACCTCGGTCATCCCCATCGCCGGCGATCAGGTGACCAACGACATCGCCATGGCGCTGCGCACGCCGACCCGCGAAGCCGAGGACATCAAGTGCAAGTACGGCTGCGCCCTGTCGCAACTGGCCGATGCGGCCGAGAACATGGAAGTTGCTGGTGTCGATGACCGCCCGAGCCGCAAGCTGAGCCGCCGGGCACTGGCCGACGTCATCCAGCCGCGCGTCGAGGAGCTCTACGAGCTGATCCAGAACGAGCTCCGTCGCGCCGGTTTCGAGGAAGTCCTTTCGTCAGGCATCGTCCTGACCGGCGGCGCCAGCGTCATGCCGGGCATGGTCGAGCTGGGCGAGGAAATCTTCCACATGCCGGTTCGCCTCGGCAACCCGAAATACACCGGCAGTCTGGCCGACGTCGTGCAAAGCCCACGCTTCTCGACCGCTTACGGCCTGCTGCTCGAAGCGCAGGCCCAGCGCAAACGCGGCCAGAAGATCCAGGAAAAGCAGGGCTTCAAGGACGTCTTTGACGGCATGAAGTCGTGGTTTGCCAAGAATTTTTGATTTGTCATTGAACAGTTTTTTCAGAGGAGGTAGTCATGTTTGAGATCATCGAGAAAGACGAAGAAGCCGGTACCATCATCAAGGTATTCGGCGTGGGTGGTGCCGGTGGCAATGCCATCGAGCACATGATTCGCGAAGGCGTCAGCGGCGTTGAATTCATTGCCGCCAATACCGATGCCCAAGCACTCAGCCGCAATGCCGCATCGAGCAAGCTGTCGCTCGGCAAGACCGGCCTCGGTGCCGGTGCCAAGCCGGAAGCTGGCCAGGCGGCAGCCGATGCGCATCGCGAAGAAATTCGCGCTTCGCTGGAAGGCGCCCACATGGCCTTCATCACCGCCGGCATGGGTGGTGGCACGGGTACCGGCGCGGCTCCGGTCGTTGCCGAAATCGCTCGCGAAATGGGCATCCTGACTGTTGGCGTGGTCACCAAGCCGTTCAGCTTCGAAGGCAACAAGCGCATGAAGTCGGCCGAAGCCGGCATTGCCGAATTCTCCAAGCATGTCGATTCGCTGATCGTCATCCTCAATGACAAGCTCATGGAAGTCATGGGCGACGACGCCGATGTCGACGATTGCTTCCGCGCTGCTGACGACGTGCTCAAAAATGCTGTTGGCGGTATCGCCGAAATCATTACCTACCCGGGCCTGGTCAACGTCGACTTCGAAGACGTCCGCACCGTCATGGGTGAAATGGGTCGCGCCATGATGGGCTCCTCTGCCGCTGCCGGCGTCGATCGCGCCCGCATTGCCGCCGAGCAGGCCGTTGCCTCGCCGCTGCTCGAAGGCATCAACCTGTCCGGTGCCCGTGGCGTGCTGGTCAACATCACCGCGGCCAAGGGCGGCCTCAAGATGAAGGAAGTCAACGAAGTGATGAACACCGTCAAGGCCTTTGCGGCCGAAGACGCACACATCATTTTCGGTGCTGTTTATGACGAGCTGATGGGTGATGCCCTGCGCGTCACCGTCGTCGCCACCGGCCTCGGCCAGGTTGCTGCGGCCCGCGCCCGTCAGCCGGAAGTGTTCTCCCAGCCAGTCCTCGTTCAGGCCACCGGTACCAGCGATGCCGTCGCCTTCTCGAATGGCCCGGCTATCGATTACAACCAGATGGCCGATGTCCCGGCTGTTGTCCGCAAACGCAATGTGACCGTCGAGGCCCTGGCCAACAGCGGTGTCGACCGTTACGACATTCCGGCTTTCCTGCGCAAGCAGGCGGATTGATGTAACAAAAACTCTCTCTGAAAAAGGGTGGTGGCGGCTTGTGTTACAATCCGTCACCTTCCCCAATCATTCAAGTACTTAGCATGCTCAAGCAACGCACGTTGAAGACAGTCATTCGCGCCTCCGGCGTGGGCCTGCACGGCGGTGTCAAGGTCAACATGACCCTGCGCCCGGCTGCCCCGGATACCGGCATCGTCTTCCGCCGCGTAGATCTGCCTGAGCCGCTTGATATCCCCGCCAAAGCCTTCATGGTTGGCGATACGCGCATGTGCTCCTGTCTCGAAAAGGACGGGGTCAAGGTTGGTACCATCGAACACCTGATGTCGGCTCTTGCCGGCCTCGGCATCGACAATGCCTGGATCGATCTGGATGCGCCCGAAGTGCCCATCCTCGACGGTTCGGCTGCACCGTTCGTTTTTCTGATCCAGTCCGCTGGCATTGAGGAACAGAACGCTGCCAAGAAATTCATTCGCGTCACCAAGACCATCGAAGTCACGGATGGCGACAAGTGGGCGAAATTTGAGCCCTACGACGGCTACAAACTGACTTTTTCCATTGTTTTTAACCATCCGGCCATCGACAAATCAGCCCAGAAGGCCGAAATCGATTTCGCCGAGCAGTCCTATACCCGCGAAGTCTCACGCGCCCGTACTTTCGGCTTCATGCAGGAAGTCGAATACCTGCGTGAAAATGGCTTGGCTCTTGGCGGCGGCCTGGAGAACGCCATCGTTCTCGACGAATTCCGCGTCCTCAATCAGGACGGCCTGCGTTACGGCGACGAGTTCGTCAAACACAAGATTCTCGACGCGATTGGCGATCTCTACCTGCTTGGTCATCCGCTGCTCGCGGCATATTCGTCGCACAAGGGCGGCCATGCGATGAACAACCAGCTGGCGCGGGCCCTGCTAGAACAACAGGACTGCTGGGAAATCGCTACCTTCGAACAAGCCGAGCACGCCCCGAGTGGCGTGACCCGCTGGCTCGCTCAAGCCGCGGCTTGAGCGCACCGGCCAAGGAATAGCCATGTGGCTGCTGCGTCTGCTGGCAGCAATTCTGGTAGTGGCGATCGGCGCCGGTTTCCTCGTTTATGCCCTCACTGGCAACCGCTACTACCTCGGCCTGAGCTGGCGGCTTTTCAAGTACGGGATTGTTTTCGCGTTGGTTGTTTTTGCGCTCATGTTTATCGAGCGCCTGGCGGTCATTCCGCTCTAGCGGCGCGCTTCAATAGGTTGTCCAGAGCGCTCCTGAGCGGCCCTTCCGGCAGCTTGTCAGTGGTTTCCTGCAGCATGCCGATTGCCTTGTCGGATAGCGGCTTTTGAGTGGAACTCGTTGATTGGGCAGGGATTTGGCGGGGTTGTACTTTTACCTCTATGCCGTTACACTCCGCACCTCCATTCGATAACTCGTTGCTCAATCGCTGACTTAACTGGCGAATTTTGGCAGCGACCGCGCCGTTATCGGCGTGGATAATGATTGTCCCCAGCTTGTAATTGGCAACGTGAGCCGAGTGGCGCAGCCCTGCCGGGGCGACCGCTTCGAAGCGACGTGAGAGCTTGAGCAACAACCGGGCGTGGGCCATGACCCTGCCGGCGGCGGCGTCCTTGTCGAGATAGTACTCAGGCCCTTTGTACATAGGAGGTTCCATGCAGATTATTCTGGTTTCGCGCCATCTGAAGGCGGCGAGAACAGTCACCATTATGCCTCGGCATCTAGTGATGGCGCTGCTCGTCTTCGTGGTGCTGGTCTTTTCGACCTCGGCGCTGTTCTCCTGGTTGTCCGTACACATGCGTCTGCCGCTGGTTGAAGATTTGATGCTGTCCCTGCAGCAACAGGAGGCCAAGAAGGCGCGGGACCACCTCAACAACAATCTGCAGTTGATGGCGACCAGGCTGGGTGAATTGCAGGGCAAGGTCATGCAGCTCGACACCTTGGGCGAACGCATGTCCGGGCTGGTCGGCATCAAGCGCCCGTCTGTGGCCGATGTGGCCAAGCCTGGTCAGGGCGGGCCGTATGTTGCAGCGCCGATGTCGGCAATTGAACTCCAGCGCGAGATTGATCGCCTGGCTGGTGTGGTAGACCAGCGCAGCGATGACCTCGCTTTTCTCGAATTCAAGCTGCTTGAAAAGCGGGTCAAGGACCGTCTGTTGCCAACAATCTTGCCAGTCAAGGATGCCTCACTGGGTTCGCCGTTCGGTCATCGCAGCGATCCGATCGCCGGCCTGCGCTCGATGCATGAGGGTATCGATTTTTCTGCCGAGCCCGGTACGCCGGTCGTTGTGGCGGCTGATGGTGTGGTGCTGTCGGCGGCCTACCATCCCGAATATGGCAACCTGATCGAAGTCGATCATGGCGAGGGGTTGACCTCACGCTATGCTCATCTTTCGCGCATGGATGTCCAGGTTGGCAGCTTGATCAAGCGCGGTAGCCAGATTGGCGCCGTTGGCACTACCGGGCGGTCGACCGGGCCGCATCTGCATTTCGAGGTGCGCATGCTGGGCGTCGCCCAGAATCCGGCCCATTTCCTGAAGCAGGGCGACGAGTACGCGCTGGTCAAGCGCCGTTAAACTGTCACGAATCCCCTTGATTTAGGTCGTCATCATCGGGTCATGGGGGCGTGTTAGAATCGTCGCTTTGCCGCACTGCGCAAACCCAGCAGCACAACCCTATTTCATCGCGATGATATCCGGCCTACTCAAAAAGATTTTCGGCAGCCGCAACGACCGGCTGATCAAACAATATTCCCAGGCAGTCAAGCGCATCAATGCGTTTGAACCGGCCATGCAGGCACTCAGCGATGAGGCCTTGCGCGCCAAGACCGAAGAGTTCCGCCAGCGTCACGCCAACGGCGAATCGCTTGACGCGCTGCTGCCTGAGGCCTTTGCGGTAGTTCGCGAAGCCGGCGTCCGCGCTCTCGGCATGCGGCATTTCGATGTTCAGATGATCGGCGGCATGGTGCTGCATGACGGCAAGATCGCCGAAATGCGTACCGGTGAAGGCAAGACGCTGGTCGGCACGCTGCCGGCCTACCTCAATGCCATTTCCGGCAAGGGCGTCCATGTCATCACGGTCAATGACTACCTGGCGACCCGCGACTCGGACTGGATGGGGCGCCTGCACCGCTTCCTCGGCTTGAGCGTCGGCGTCAATCTGTCGCAGATGGACCACGAGGCCAAGCAGGCCGCCTACGCTGCCGACATTACCTACGGCACCAACAACGAATTCGGCTTTGATTACCTGCGCGACAACATGGTCTACACGGCCGGCGAACGCGTGCAGCGCAGCCTGAACTTCGCCATCGTCGACGAGGTTGATTCGATCCTGATCGACGAAGCCCGCACGCCACTGATCATCTCAGGCCAGGCCGAAGATCATACCGACCTCTACCTGCGCATGAAGGACGTCGTTCCCAATCTGACGCGGGCGATGGAAGAGGCCGATGCCGGCGATTACTGGGTCGACGAGAAGGGTCATCAGGTTCACCTCTCGGAAACCGGCTACGAACACGCCGAGCAGTTGCTGGCCGAATACGGCCTGCTCAAGGAAGGCACCAGCCTTTACGACGCCGCCAATATCACGCTGATGCACCACCTGAATGCCGCCTTGCGCGGCATGACGCTGTTCCACAAGGATCAGCATTACGTCGTGCAGAACGACGAAGTGGTCATCGTCGACGAATTTACCGGCCGCCTGATGACGGGTCGCCGCTGGTCCGATGGCTTGCATCAGGCCGTCGAAGCCAAGGAAGGCGTGAAAATCCAAGCCGAGAACCAGACGCTGGCTTCGATCACCTTCCAGAACTACTTCCGCATGTACGGCAAGCTGGCCGGCATGACCGGTACGGCCGATACCGAAGCCTACGAATTCCACCAGATCTACGGTCTGGAAACGGTCGTCATTCCGACCCATCGGCCGATGGTCCGCAAGGACATGAATGATCTGGTTTACAAGACCGCCGACGAAAAGCACACGGCGATCATTGCCGACATCAAGGATTGCGCGAAGCGTGGCCAGCCGGTACTGGTCGGCACGACCTCGATCGAGGCTTCGGAATTGCTCTCCAGCCTGCTCGACAAGGAACAGTTGCCGCATCAGGTCCTGAACGCCAAACAGCACGCCCGCGAAGCGGAAATCGTCGTCCAGGCCGGTCGACCGGGGATGGTCACCATCGCCACCAACATGGCCGGTCGCGGTACCGACATCGTGCTCGGCGGCAATATTGAGAAGCCGCTCGCCGCCATTCGTGATGACGAGTCGCTGCCGGTTGCTGAACGCGAACAGAAGGCTGCCGCGATGAAGGCTGAGTGGCAGGAAGTGCACAATGCCGTGCTGGCCTCTGGTGGCCTGCACATCATCGGCTCCGAGCGTCACGAGTCGCGTCGTATCGACAACCAGTTGCGCGGCCGGGCCGGTCGTCAGGGTGACGCCGGTTCCTCGCGTTTCTACCTGTCGCTCGACGATCCTCTTTTGCGCATCTTTGCCGGCGAGCGTCTGCGCTCCATCATGGACAAGCTCAAAATGCCGGAAGGCGAAGCGATCGAGCATCCACTCGTTACCCGCTCGCTGGAATCTGCGCAGCGCAAGGTCGAGGCGCGCAACTTCGATATCCGCAAGCAGTTGCTGGAATACGACGATGTCTCCAACGACCAGCGCAAGGTGATCTACCAGCAGCGTAACGAGCTGCTGGAAACGGACGATATTTCCGAAACCATCACGGCCATGCGCCAGAGCGTCATCGCCGATGTCTTCCGCACCTACGTGCCGGCCGAGTCGGTCGAGGAGCAGTGGGACATGGAGGGGCTGGAGAGCGCTTTGGCCACCGAACTGCAGATCAATGCCGCGGTTGCCCAGTGGTTCAAGGACGAGCCGACGCTGTCCGACGAGGAAATCCTGGCCCGTATCACCAAGGAGGCTGACGAAGCCTATCGGGCCAAGGTTGAACTGGTCGGTGCGACCAACTTCCAGCAGTTCGAGCGCAATGTCATGTTGCAGAGCCTCGACAGCCACTGGCGCGAGCATCTGGCGGCCCTCGACCATCTGCGTCAGGGCATCCATCTGCGCGGTTACGCCCAGAAGAACCCGAAGCAGGAATACAAGCGCGAAGCCTTTGAACTGTTCGAAGGCCTGCTCGACCTCGTGCGCAAGGAAGTTACCCGCATCGTCTTCACCGTGCAGATTCGTTCGCAGGAAGATGTTGAGGAAACTGCGCCTCATGCCGATGTGCAGAACGTCCAGTATCAACACGCCGGTTTCGATGAGGCGCTCGGTGACGCTGACGAGGCGCCGCCACAACAGCCGGCCGATACGGGGCCGAAGGTTGGGCGCAACGATCCCTGCCCCTGCGGTTCGGGCAAGAAATACAAGCACTGCCACGGAAAACTGTCCTGATTTTTGCTGATTCCCCCCAAGGCACCCGCGAGGTGCCTTGATGCTTTTGGAGCCATGAGAATGCCTGTCAATTACGCCACCCCTGCCGCCGATCAACTTTTCCCGGTTGCCGGGGTTCGTCTCGGTGTTGCCGAGGCCGAAGTTCGCAAGAAAAACCGCCGCGACCTGACGCTGGTGGCGCTCGATGCTGGTTGCACGGTCGCCGGCGTGTTCACCCAGAACCGTTTCTGCGCGGCGCCGGTGCAGATTTGCCGCAAGCATCTGGCGACCAGCAATGAAATCCGCGCCTTGGTCATCAATACTGGTATCGCCAACGCCGGGACCGGCGAGCCTGGGCGTCAGGCGGCGCAGGAAACCTGCGAAGCCGTCGCCGAGTTGCTCGGCGTTTCTGCCGGGCAGGTGCTGCCCTTCTCGACCGGCGTCATTCTTGAACTTCTGCCGGTGGAGCGGATCAAGGCCGGCTTGCCGGCGGTATTCGCCGACCTCAAGGCCGACAACTGGCATGCCGCAGCACATGGCATCATGACCACCGATACCGTCGCCAAGGCCGCTTCGCGCATTGTCACGGTCAACGGAAAAAAAGTGACAATTTCGGGAGTTTCCAAGGGCGCCGGCATGATCAGGCCGAACATGGCGACCATGCTTGGCTTCCTCGCCACCGATGCCGGCATCGCCCAGCCGTTGCTCGACAAGCTGGTGAAGGAAGCGGCCGATGCTTCGTTCAACTGCATCACCGTCGATGGCGATACGTCAACCAACGATTCCTACGTGATGATCGCCACCGGCCAGTCCGGCGCCAGCTTTGCATCTGAAAGCGATGCCGGCTGGGCCGAGGTCAAGGCCGCCATCATTGCCGTTTCCGTCGAACTGGCTCAGGCCATCGTCCGTGATGGCGAAGGTGCCACCAAGTTCATCACCGTCGCCGTGCAAGGCGGCAAGGACGTCGAAGAGTGCCGCAAGGTCGGCTACGCCATCGGCCATTCGCCGCTGGTCAAGACGGCCTTTTTCGCCTCCGACCCCAATCTTGGCCGTATCCTCGCTGCCGTCGGCTATGCCGGCATCGATGACCTCGACGTCGATGGCGTCAAGGTCTGGCTCGACGGTGTTCTGGTTGCCGAAAAGGGTGGCCGGGCTGCGGCCTACAAGGAAGAAGATGGCGCCCGCATCATGGCGCAGGCTGAAATCACGGTACGTGTGGACCTCGGTCGCGGCACAGCGCAGGCCAATGTTTACACCTGCGATTTCTCCTACGATTACGTCAAGATCAACGCCGACTACCGTAGCTGATTCCTTTCCCGGAATCCTAAAAATGACTGAAATCCGCCGCGACCTGGCCCGCAATACGCTGGCCATCCTCTTTATCCTCGGGCTGATCGGCCTGTCGCTCTGGGTGCTGCTGCCATTTTTGGCGGCGACTGTCTGGGCGGTGATGATCGTGGTCGCCACCTGGCCGCTGTTCAAGTCGCTGGAAGCGCGGCTGGGCAATCGGCGGGGGCCGGCGGTGGCGATCATGTCGGTGGCCATGTTGCTGCTCCTGGTGCTGCCCCTGTGGCTGGCGGTCGACACCATTCTTGAGCATTCTGCGCAGTTGACCGCGGCCGGCAAGTCGTTTGCCGCTGACGGCCTTCCGCCGCCGCCGGCTTGGATCAAATCGCTACCGCTGGTCGGCGAACGCGTGGCATTAGCTTGGGCTCAACTCGATGCGGCTGGTACGACTGGTATTGTCAATAAAGTGACGCCTTATGCGGCCGATACGGGAAAGTGGGTACTCGCTCAGGTCGGCGGTATAGGCGGCATGCTGATCCAGTTCCTGCTCGTTGTGACGATTGCCGCCATCCTCTATTCCGGCGGTGAAACCGGGGCGCGCATGGCGCGGCGTTTCGGCCACCGGCTGGCTGGCGAGCGGGGCGAAAATTCAATCATTCTGGCCGGCCAGGCGATTCGTGGCGTGGCGCTTGGCGTCGGCGTCACGGCCATCGTGCAGACCGTCCTGGGCGGCATCGGGCTGGCCGTGGCCGGTGTGCCGTTTGCCTCGTTGCTGTCGGCGGTCATGCTTATGTTGTGCATCGCTCAGGTCGGACCGATGCTGGTTCTGCTGCCCGCCGTGGGCTGGATGTACTGGATGGGTGATACGGGCTGGGCGACGGCGCTGTTGGTGTGGAGCGTCATCGTCGGCAGTCTCGACAATTTCCTGCGACCGATGCTCATCAAGCGCGGCGCCGATTTGCCGCTGTTGTTGATTTTCGCCGGCGTCATTGGCGGCATGTTGAGCTTCGGCCTGATCGGCATCTTTGTCGGCCCGGTCGTGCTGGCCGTGACCTACACGCTGATGCTGGCCTGGATCGAGGATGTGCTGGGCAAGGATGTGCCTGAATCCAGTTCCGAGCCTGCGGCTTCAGAGCCTCCTGAGCCGGATCATTCGGAACCAGCCGCCGGCTAGGGCGGGCTGGTCGTGCTCGAGTGCCAGGCCGGGCGCTTCACTCAACAAATCTTCAAAGACCACATCGAACCGGGTAGCGACCCGGCGGACTAGCGGATTGATCAGCCGGCGCAAAATGGCCGATTGCCCACGCCGCAAAAACTTGTCGAAAACGAACACCTGACCACCAGGTTTCAGCACCCGCTCGATTTCGGCGAAGCAATGGGCCGGCTGTGGCACGACGGCGAGAATCAGGTGCAGCACGGCGCTGTCGAACGATGCGTCGGCAAAGGGCAGGCGCTGGGCGTCGCCCTGCACCGGCACGAAATCGACGTGGCCGGCTCGGGGCAGGGCGCGGCGCAGCATGGCCTGATTGAGATCGAGTCCGACGTAATGGTGTTGCGCTGGCAGGTGCGGCAGGTCTAGCCCGGTGCCGACGCCGGCCAGCAGCACGCGGCCGGCCTCCTTCGGTAGAGCCGACAGGCTGCGCGCCCGGGCGGCGTGCGTGGCCCGGGCAATCGCCGCGTCGTAGAACGGGGCGATCAGTGTGTAGCTGTGCTTGAGGCTCAATGCAGGGCGCGCGGACTGGCCAGGACGAACTCGGGAATCACGGCTTCGAAATGCGTGCCGTCCTCGGCCACCATCTGGTAGGTGCCCTTCATCGTGCCGATGGCGGTCGTCAGCGACGAGCCGCTGGTGTATTGAAAGCTCTCGCCCGGCTGGAGCAGCGGCTGCTTGCCGACGACGCCGAGGCCGCGCACTTCCTGCACTTCGTTATTGCCGTCGGTGATGATCCAGTGCCGGGAAACGAGTTGGGCCGCCACGCTGCCGACGTTCTTGATGGTGATCGTGTAGGCAAAGATGTAGCGGTCATTTTCCGGGTCGGACTGTTCCGGGATGTACTGCGGCATGGGGTGGATTTCGATTTGGTACTTGTCGGTGTCGGGCATGGGATAATTTCGTCTATCTGTTTTTGTTCAGGGAAACATCATGTCAGCCAAAGATTACGTCATCGCGCCGAGCATTCTGTCAGCCAATTTCGCCAAATTGGGCGAAGAGGTGGCCAATGTCATTGCCTCGGGCGCCGACTGGATTCACTTCGACGTGATGGACAACCATTATGTTCCCAACCTGACCATCGGCCCACTGGTCTGCGAGGCGATTCGCCCGTGCACCACGGCGCCGATCGACGTGCATTTGATGGTCAAGCCGGTAGATCGCATCATCCCCGATTTTGCCAAGGCCGGGGCCAATATCATCACTTTCCATCCGGAAGCATCCGATCACGTCGACCGCAGCTTGTCGCTGATCCGCGATGCCGGCTGTCAGGGCGGGCTGGTCTTCAACCCGGCGACGCCGCTCGATTACATGGACTACGTCCTCGACAAGATCGACGTCATTCTGCTCATGAGCGTGAACCCGGGTTTCGGTGGTCAGAAATTCATTCCCGGCACGCTGGCCAAGGCCAGGCTGGCGCGGGCCAAACTTGATGCCTATGAAAAGGAAAGCGGCCGGCGCATCCGCCTCGAAATCGACGGCGGCGTAAACAGCGCCAACATCGCCGAAATCGCCCGCGCCGGCGTCGATGCCTTCGTTGCCGGTTCGGCTGTCTATGGCGCAGGCAAGGACAGCGACCCGCATCGCTACGATTCGATCATCGGCGCCTTGCGCGCAGAGCTGGGGAAAATCTGATGCACTTCGAATCCGTTACTTTCGACCTCGATGGCACGCTGCTCGACACCGTTGCCGATCTGGCCGAGGCTTGCCGCCTCATGCTCGACGAAGTCGGCGCCCCGCCGCGCACGCAGGCCGAGGTGCATAGTTTCGTCGGCAAGGGCATGGCGGTCCTCGTCGAGCGCTGCCTGACCCACGAGCATCCACCGACGGATGAGCAGTTGCACGCCGCCATCGAATCCTTCAAACGCCACTATTCCACGGTCAACGGGAAATTTTGCCAAATTTACGAAGGTGTTATCGACGGCCTGCAAGCCTGGAAGGCCAGCGGACTCAAGATGGGTGTCGTCACCAACAAGCCCGGCATGTTCACCGAGCAACTGCTCGACCGCATGGGGCTGGCCGACTATTTTGACGTGGTTGTTTCCGGCGATACCACGGCCCACAAGAAGCCGCACCCCGAGCCCATCCTGCACGCCTGCCGCCTGTTCAACGTGCGGCCGGACCGCAATCTGCATGTCGGCGATTCGGAAAATGACATCCTGTCGGCCCGCGCCGCCGGTTCACCTACCTTCTGCGTGCCCTACGGCTACAACGAAGGCAAGCCGGTGGACAGCGCAGATTGCGATGCGCTAGTATCCGATTTGCTTGTCGCGTACCGGCAAGCCCTTACTTTTAAAGACCTCAAACACAAATGACGACTCTGCGAATCTGGAACGAATGGCAAGGTTGGCGTCGCTGGCGCCCCTGATCTCCCTTCGCGCGCCCTCGCGGCGCAACGCACCAGATCGCAACACCCTGTCATTTTCGAGGCTTCCCCATGACTGAAACCGAATTCAACGCGCTCGCCGCGCAAGGCTACAACCGTATTCCCGTTACGCTGGAAACGTTTGCCGACCTCGACACGCCGCTGTCGATCTACCTCAAACTGGCCAACGCGCCCTACACCTACCTGCTCGAATCGGTGCAGGGCGGCGAGCGTTTCGGCCGTTATTCGATCATCGGCCTCGCCGCCCAGACGCGCATCGTCGTCACCGGCCACCAAGTCATGGTCCTGACCGGCAACCGGGTTGCCGAGCGCGAGGACGACACCAATCCGCTCGAGTTCATCGGCAAGTTCATGGAGCGCTTCCGCGCCGCGCCCCAGGCCGGCCTGCCGCGTTTCTGCGGCGGCCTCGTCGGCTGCTTCGGCTACGACACCATCCGCTACGTCGAAACCAAGCTGACGCGTACCAACAAGCCGGACGACATCGGCACGCCGGATATCGGCCTGCTGCTTTCCGAAGAAATTGCCGTCGTCGACAACCTGTCCGGCAAGCTCACGCTGGTCGTCTTCGCCGAGCCGGGCTTCCCGAGCGCCTACCAGAAGGCGCGGGCGCGGCTCATGGAACTGCTCGCCAAGCTGCGCACGCCGGTCGTCATCCCGAGCGAAAAGCCGGTTCATTCCGAGC
Organism: Azonexus sp.; assembly: GCF_049652925.1. GTDB lineage: Bacteria > Pseudomonadota > Gammaproteobacteria > Burkholderiales > Rhodocyclaceae > Azonexus. The sequence goes on along the minus strand of NZ_JBASFI010000025.1, from coordinate 127,226 downwards.
CGGCCGTTTCGGTTTTCGGCGAAGCGGCTTTCAAGAAGGCCGTGCTCAAGGCCAAGGATTACATCACCGAAGGCGACGTCATGCAGGTCGTCCTCTCGCAGCGCATGACCAAGCCCTTCGGGGCCAGCCCGCTGGCGCTCTACCGCACGCTGCGCAGTCTCAATCCGTCGCCCTACATGTTCTACTTCGATTTCGAAGACTTTCATGTCGTTGGCGCCTCGCCGGAAATTCTCGTCCGCCTCGAAGGTGACCGCGTCACCGTGCGTCCGATTGCCGGCACCCGCAAGCGCGGCGCCTCGCCGGAAGAGGATGCTGCACTGGCCGCCGAACTACTGGCCGACGAGAAGGAACGTGCCGAGCACACGCAACTGCTCGACCTCGGTCGCAACGACTGTGGTCGCGTCGCCAAGGTCGGTACGGTCAAGCTCACCGAAAACATGATTGTCGAGCGCTACTCGCACGTCATGCACATCGTCTCCAACGTTGAAGGGCGCCTGCAGCCGGGGCTCGACGCGCTCGACGTACTGCGCGCCACCTTCCCGGCCGGCACCGTTTCCGGTGCGCCGAAAGTGCGGGCCATGGAAATTATCGACGAGCTGGAACCGGTCAAGCGCGGCATCTACGCCGGTGCCGTCGGCTACCTCGGCTTCCATGGCGACATGGATATTGCCATTGCCATTCGCACGGCCGTCGTCAAGAACAAGCAGCTCTACGTCCAGGCCGGGGCCGGCATCGTTGCCGACTCAGATCCGCATTCGGAATGGATCGAAACCCAGAACAAGGCCCGCGCTGTCCTGCGCGCCGCCGAACTGGCCGAGCAGGGGCTCGATACGCGGGTCGATTGATCCCTGCTGTCAGCCACGCCAGAAGAGCCGCCTGAACATGGGCGGCTTTTTTGTGTCAACGCAGGATACGATCAAGCTGTCGGAATTCCGATGGCTCTTCTTGTTGAGTATCGGAATTCCGAGATCAAGGTGCCTTCATCATGAAAAAATACGTTATTTATCAGATGTTTGTGATTTTGTATGCCACTTGTTTTTCTGGCACGCTAGCTGCGTAGTAAACGCCACCGGAGCCGGGCAACGGCTTCTTCCATATCAGGAGACAACATGAACCGATTTGCCCTTGCTGCCGCACTCGCCACCGCCCTGAGCACCGCCGCCGCCTTGCCGGCCCAGGCCCAGGAGTCCGCCACCCTGAAGAAGATCAAGGAAACCGGCAGCATCACGCTCGGTCACCGCGAATCGTCGATTCCGTTTTCCTATTACGACGACAAGCAGCAGGTCATCGGCTATTCGCATGAACTGATGCTCAAGGTCGTCGATGGCATCAAGAGCGAACTCAAGCTGGCCAAGATCGATACCCGCCTGATGCCGGTCACTTCGGCCAACCGCATTACGCTGATCCAGAACGGCACGGTCGATATCGAGTGCGGCTCGACCACCAACAACCTTGAACGTGGGAAGCAGGTTGGCTTCTCGACCACCATTTTCGTTATCGGCACGCGCCTGCTGACCAAGAAGGATTCCGGCATCAAGGACTTCGCCGATCTCGCCGGCAAGAACGTGGTGACCACCGCCGGCACCACCTCCGAGCGCCTGATTCGCAAGATGAACGAAGACAAGAAGCTGGGCATGAACATCATCTCCGCCAAGGATCACGGCGAAAGCTTCCTGACCCTCGAAACCGGTCGTGCCGTCGCCTTCATGATGGACGACGCGCTGCTCTACGGCGAAATGGCCAAAGCGCGCAAGCCGGGTGACTGGATAGTTACCGGTACCGCCCAGTCCAAGGAAGCCTATGGCTGCATGGTGCGCAAGGACGACCCGGGCTTCAAGAAAGTGGTCGATGCGGCGCTGACCAAGGCCATGACCACGGGCGATGCCGAGAAGATCTACAACAAGTGGTTCATGAACCCGATTCCGCCGAAGGGCCTGAACCTCAACATGCCGCTCTCGGAAGAAATGAAGGCTGCCTTCAAGGCCCCGAACGACAAGGCTTTCGAATAAGTCTCCCCGGTCCCTCTCCCGTCTGCGGGGGAGGGACAACAAAAATATCCTTGAGGAGACCATCATGGGTTACCAATGGAACTGGGGCGTCTTCCTGCAGCCAAGTGCAAGCGGGGATGACACTTATCTGGGCTGGATGTTCGCCGGCTTCAAAATGACCATCGCGCTGTCGCTGAGCGCATGGGTCATGGCCTTGCTGCTCGGCGCGCTGGTCGGCGTTTTGCGTACGGTGCCGAACAAGACGCTGGCCGGCATCGCCACGGCTTATGTCGAGCTGTTCCGCAACGTGCCGCTGCTCGTCCAGCTGTTCATCTGGTATTTCGTCTTGCCGGAACTGTTGCCGGCCAGCCTCGGCAATGCCTACAAGCAGTCCAACCCGGTGTTCCAGCAGTTCATCGCCTCGATGGTCTGTCTCGGCCTGTTTACCAGTGCCCGCGTCGCCGAGCAGGTGCGCGCCGGCATCAACTCGCTGCCAAAGGGGCAGAAGAATGCGGGTCTGGCGCTTGGCTTCACGTTGGCGCAGACCTACCGCTTCGTGATGTTGCCGATGGCCTTCCGCCTGGTCGTCCCGCCGCTGACCTCCGAATTCCTCAACATCTTCAAGAACTCCGCCGTCTGCTCGACCATCGGCCTCCTTGAGCTTGCTGCCCAGGGCCGCCAGCTGGTCGATTACACGGCGCAGCCCTATGAGTCCTTCATTGCCGTGACGCTGTCCTACATCATCATCAACGTCACCGTGATGACCCTGATGCACAAGTTTGAAAAGCGCATCGCCGTGCCCGGCTACATCGGAGGCAAATAATGACTTACGAATTCGACTGGTCCTCCATCCCCGGCGCCTTGCCCTTTCTCTGGGACGGCATGAAGATTTCGCTGGTCATCACCGCCCAGGCGGTGGTCATCGGCATCGTCTGGGGTACCCTGCTGGCCATGATGCGGCTGTCGTCGATCAAGACGCTGTCGTGGTTTGCCGCCGGCTACGTCAACCTGTTCCGCGCCGTACCGCTGGTCATGGTGCTGCTCTGGTTCTTCCTGATCGTGCCGCGCTTCATCGAAACACTGCTCGACTTCCCTCCGGGCGCCGACCTGCGCCTCAGTTCGGCGATGATGGGCTTCGCGCTGTTCGAAGCGGCCTATTACTCGGAAATCATCCGGGCCGGCATCCAGAGCGTGCCGAAGGGCCAGATTTCGGCTGCCTCGGCGCTCGGCATGAATTACGCCCAGGCGATGCGCCTCGTCGTGCTGCCGCAAGCCTTCCGCAACATGGTGCCGCTGCTTCTGACGCAAGCCATCATCCTCTTCCAGGACACCTCGCTGGTTTATGTCTCGGCCCTAGCCGACTTCTTCGGAGCCGCCTACAAGGTCGGCGACCGTGACGGTCGGCTGGTCGAACTGCTGCTCTTTGCCGGTGCCGTCTATTTCGTCATCTGCTTCTCCGCTTCGCAGATCGTGAAGCGCCTCCAGAAAAAATACCACCCGGCCTGATGGCCGCCGTCAGGAGAATCCCATGATCAAGATTGCCAACGTCAGCAAGCATTACGGCAGCTTCCAGGTGCTCAAGGATTGCACCACCTCGGTCAGCAAGGGCGAGGTCATCGTTGTCTGCGGCCCGTCCGGCTCGGGCAAGTCGACGCTGATCAAGTGCGTCAATGGCCTCGAACCCTTCCAGGCCGGCGAAATTATCGTCAATGGCATCTCGGTCGGCGACCCGAAGACCAACCTGTCCAAGCTACGCGCCCAGGTCGGCATGGTCTTCCAGAACTTCGAATTGTTCCCGCACATGAGCATCACCCAGAACCTGGCCATCGCCCAGGTCAAGGTCTTGAAGCGCAGTCAGGACGAGGCGATGGACAAGGGCCTCAAGTTGCTCGACCGCGTCGGCCTCAAGGCGCAGGCCGACAAGTTTCCTGGCCAGTTGTCCGGCGGCCAGCAGCAGCGCGTGGCGATTGCCCGGGCGCTGGCCATGGATCCGATCTGCATGCTGTTCGACGAGCCGACCTCGGCCCTCGATCCCGAAATGGTCAACGAAGTGCTCGATGTCATGACCGAACTGGCTCAGGAGGGCATGACCATGATGTGCGTGACGCACGAAATGGGCTTCGCCAAGCGCGTCGCCAGCCGCGTCATTTTCATGGACCAGGGGGCCATCGTCGAGGATGACAGCAAGGAGACTTTCTTCGCCAATCCGCGTTCGGAGCGGGCGCAGCACTTCCTCGCCAAGATACTGCACCATTGATCCATCGACTGCGGTGCTTGGCGGGCAACTTACAATGAAGCACTCATTCCCCATCTGATCATGCCCGACTCCCGCCAGCCCATCCCGATCTCGCTGACCAAACCGCATCGCGTGCTCGGGGTGGCGGCAGTGCTGGTGCTGATCCTGGTCACCGCGTTCCTCGCCTACCGGGTTTCCGAGAAGCAGGGCTTTAGCCAGATGCGTGACGAGGCCAGCCACCAGCTCGACATCCTGGCTGCCGCCATCGACAGCGAAGTGACGCGGCACGCCTCGATTCCCAGCGCCGTCGAGCTGAATCCCGACGTCCTCGCCCTGCTGCGCGCGCCGGCCGACCGGCAGGACGTGTTGCAGCCCCCGGCCAACCGCTTCCTGCAAAAACTCAACGACCATCTCGGCGGGCCGGCCATCTTCGTGCTCGACACCAGCGGCAGGGTGGTCGCTTCGAGCGACTGGATCTTCTCCGACAACCTGCTCGGCGCCGATCTCTCCTACATGCCGCTGTTTCGCGGTGCCGTCGCCGGCACGCCAGGCCGGCACTACGCCGTCGACAACGTGCGCAAGGAGCCGGGCTATTTCTTTGCGTTGCCCATCCGCGACGAACATCAGGACTGGAAGGTGATCGGCGTCGCCGTCGTCAAATCCAGTCTGCACGAACTTGAGCGGCGCTGGCTCGGCCAGGAGGCGCCGGCCCTGATCGTCGACGCCAACGGCATCGTGCTCCTCGCCTCGCCGCCCGAGTGGCGCTACGCCACGCTGCAGCCGCAAAGCCCGGCAGTGCTGGCGCGCATCAGCCAGGAGCAGTTCGCCGGCCAGCCGCTCGGCGCCGCCTCGCTCGACATCGCCATCGAGGCCGCGCAGGAGGGCGCCGTGGTCCGCCTGTCGCGCCAGCTCAAGCCCGATCCCGGCCCGCTGCAAGGCGCCAAGTCCTACCTTGCCCTGAGCCGCCACCTGCCGGGAACGGCCTGGCGCATCGTCGTCTTCTCCGATCTGCGCCCGGTTGCCGTCCAGGCCTCGACCCACGCTGCGCTGGCCGCCGCGGCCATCGGCTGTTTCCTGCTCTGGCTGCTTTTCCTGAGTCAGCGCCGGCGTCTCGCCCGCGGTCGCGAGGAAGCGCGCGCCATGCTCGAACAGGCCAATCAGGAACTCGAACGCAAGGTCGCGGCGCGCACCGCCGACCTCTCGGAAGCGGTCACTGGCCTGCAGCGCGAAGTCGCCGAGCGCCAGCGCGCCGAGCAGACCCTGCGCGCTGCTCAGGACGAACTGGTCCAGGCCGCCAAGCTCGCCGTGCTCGGCCAGATGGCAACCGGGATCACCCGCGAACTCAGTCAGCCGCTCGGCGCCATCCGCACGTTGTCGGCCAATGCCGTCGAATTCATGCATCGCGGCGACCTCGCCACGGCCGAAAAGAATCTCGGCATCGTCGGCCAGCTGGCTGAGCAGGCCGGCGGCATCATCACACCGCTCAAGACCTTCGCCCGCAAGTCGCCGGCCGTGTCGGTGGCGGTCGATGTGGCACAGGCGGTCGATGCTGCCCTGTTCCTGTTCGACGCCCGACTGAAAAAGCTCAATGTCACGGTCAACCGGAATTTTGGCCCAAAATCGGAAATCGCCTGGTGCGACCAGAACCGCCTGCAACAGGTGCTGGTCAATCTGATCGGCAACGCCATCGACGCCATGGCCGACGAGCCGGAACGCCGCCTCAGTTTCAGCGCCGAACGCGCCAGTTCCGGCCAGCTTGCCCTGGCTGTCTGCGACAGCGGATTCGGCTTTACCGAAGAAGCCCTCGAACATCTGTTCGAACCCTTCTTCACCACCAAGCAGCCGGGCGAAGGCCTCGGCCTCGGCCTTGGCCTGACCATTTCGCGCGACATCCTGCGCGATTTTGGCGGCGACCTGCTGGCCGGCCCGGCGCCCGGCGGCGGCGCCCGTTTCGTCATCCTGCTGCCGGCCGTGCCGCCGGCCACCAACACGCCTGAAAAGGGGTTGTCATGAAGCCCGAACTGTCCGTCCTGCTCGTCGAAGACGACCCCAATGTCCGCCTCGGCTGCGAGCAGGCCATGCAACTGGCCGGCATCACCGTTGACGCCGTGGGCTCGGCCGAAGAGGCGCAGCGCCGCCTGCGCGCCGGCTACCCGGGCATCGTCGTCACCGACATGCGCCTGCCCGGCATCGACGGCATGGCGCTGCTGCGCTGGGTTGTCGAGCTCGATGCCGACCTGCCGGTCATCATCATCACCGGCCACGGCGACGTCACGCTGGCCGTCGAAGCCATGCGCAGCGGCGCCTACGATTTCATGCAGAAACCGTTCTCGACCAGCGATCTGGTCGATGTGGTGCGCCGGGCGCTCGAAAAGCGTGAACTGGTCCTCGAAGTCGACGCCCTGCGCCGCCGCCTCGACCATCGCGATAGTCTTGAATCCCGCCTGATCGGCCGCTCGCCGCAAATGGCCAAGGTCCGCCAGCTGATCCTCGATGTTGCGAATGCTGCGGTCGATGTGCTGATCTTCGGTGAAACGGGCACCGGCAAGGAAATGGTCGCCCGCTGCCTGCACGACCTCAGTCATCCCGGCCAGCAGAATTACGTCGCGCTCAATTGCGGCGGCATGTCCGACAACCTGCTCGACAGCGAGCTTTTCGGCCACGAGCCGGGCGCCTTCACCGGCGCCCAGAAACGCCGCATCGGCAAGATCGAGTACGCCAGCGGCGGTACGCTCTTCCTCGACGAAGTCGAATCGATGCCGGTCAACATGCAGATCAAACTGCTCCGCGTCCTGCAGGAACGGGTCATCGAACGCCTCGGCTCGAACCAGCAAATCCCCGTCTCCTGCCGCGTCGTCGCCGCCAGCAAGGATGACCTCAAGCTGCTCTCCGACCAGGGGAAATTCCGCGCCGACCTCTACTACCGCCTCAACGTCGTGCGCATCGAACTGCCCCCGCTGCGCGAACGGCGCGAAGACATCCCGGCCCTCTACGACGAATTCCTGCTCCACGCCGCCAAACGCTACAACCGCCCGCCGCCCCCGCTGACTTCCGACTACCTGCGCCGCCTGATGGCGCAGGACTGGCCGGGCAACATCCGCGAACTGCGCAACGCCGCCGACTGCCACGCCCTCGGCATCGGCCGCGATGCCATGACAACCGGCAGCGGCGCTGCCCAATCGCTGACCGAAGCCGTCGAAAACTACGAACGTGGCCTCGTCGCCGACGAATTTACCCGCCAGGAAGGCAACATCGCCCGCACCAGCGAAGCCCTCAAAATCGCCCGCACCACGCTGCACGACAAGCTGAAGAAATACGGGTTGATCTGATCGGCGAGTTCGGCGGAAGCGCAGCGGTAAGTCGGGGGTAAATGCCGCGACAGGATTTTAGTTTTGGCCGTTTTTTCCGGTTGACCGTGGCATCCCCGTTCCCCTAAACAAACTCATCCACATTGACGCCAAGCGTGCCGCTTTCCGCCTTGGCCGCAGGCTGAGCAGCCGTCGTGCTGCTCGCCTGAGCGGCCTGTTTTTCCTGAGCCCTGAGCTGCGCAATCTGCGCCTGTATTTGAGCGATTTGCGCCTGCAACAGCTTGATCTTTTCCGCGCTGTCTCCGGACGTATCCTTCTGCGCGGTCTTCAACTGCTTCTGCAAAGCCTGCAACTGCTTTTCAAGCGCCGCAATCTGCGAGCTATTCCTACTACCCGAGCCGGTGGAAGCGGAGATGCCGGTTGTACTCGGAACACTAGCAATCGATGTCATTTCAAGGCCTCATGCCGTTTGGTTTGGTAAACCTGTTATCGGCTGGAAGCAGTGCGATGCTGAGGGTGCTAAGGGTAAAACCAGGTAAAGATCGGAAGTGCTTGGCTTCTATAAACCGTGGTCTGTGCCTGAGGTTTCCCCTCATATTTTGCCGCCTTGAGCAGCGACCATGGCTTGCTGGCGAATCAACGGCAAAGCATCGGCAATTGGTAGTCGTCGGAACCAGGTGCCACCTGCATCAATAACTCGGCGAGCCAAGGTCATGACAGAGATTTCCTTGTGTTTGAGCCGGGGTACGCTCTGAAACTGTAGTTGCATTTGACGCTGCTCAGCGCATTCCCCGATCAAGCGCAGCAGCCAAGATGCCAAGTGACCAATCAGCAGCAGTATTTCAAGCCGCTTGCCGGAGCGTGAGCGGGAAGCACTCAGCCCCAAGCCTCCCCGCTCATTTTTCAGATCCCGGAACGACTGCTCAATTCTCATCCGTTGTGCATACAGGGAAACGATGGCCTCCGGCTCCAGGTGCCCAAGTCCAGGGGAACTCGCCGGCAACCAGGGTTCCCGGCCGCTGCGGGCGGCCTTAAGCGAACGATGAGCGCGCGAATTTTTCCCCTGAAGGGTGCGACGGAATCGTCCTTTTGCTTGGCGTTTGACCAATATCAGACGACACGGCGTGGGGTGACTGCGCACATACTGTGCATCGGCAAATACTTTGACTTGCGCGCTCGCTTCCGCATAGACCTCAGTGCATCGACGCCATGCTTCTCCCGCTGTACAAACCATATCCTTGCCCCGAATTCGACCGATCCATGGCCAGCGCCGCTGGGCCACCAGATCAAACCAGGTGGAACGAAAGCCTGCATCAGTCATGATGATCGGCATACATCCTTCTGGCAGAAGTTTCGCCAGTTTGGCCAGGAAACGCCGATGTACGCCTCGATCCCCATATTTCCTTTGAGGATGGATTTCTTCATAAAGCGTTACGCTACGCCCATCAACAGCAATGCTCGCCCGGAGCAAATGCCACTTCTGATCGGGCGTTACATCCGACCAGTCGACAACGATCAACAATTGTCTGACCCCAGCTAGCCAATGCGCTGCGACTGCTTGGTAGATACACAGTCGGGCGCCATAAATGGCCGCGTTCCCGAGCAGTCGATCAATTCGCTTGATCCGGTGACGCATGGCACCTTCCGAAGATAGCGAACGGGCCAATTGGCTCAGGCTCAACCGGCCTCCGTTCAGCGCACCCCATACTGCTGCTCTGATCAACTCCGCCCGCTTGCCATGCAAGCAGGATAGACAGCCCACCAACAATCCGTTCACAATCTTCCGTGCATGCATAGCCTACCTCCATCAACGTTTGGTCACCGAGATGAAGGATTTATCGGCGCCATGCATGCATTACTTGATCATAACCAATTGTTCTAAATAGGAAATGCGAGGGGAAACCTCAGGGTCTGTGCCCGATTGTTTGGCATCGGGGGTAACAGACTGTTTGCGGTCGTTCCCCGGAAATGCAAAACGGGAACCGAAGTTCCCGTCTGGTTGAAATATTGAAGCTGCTTTACTGCTTTTGCTTGCGGCGACGAGCAACTGCACCCATTAGGCCTAGACCAGCCAACAGCATTGCGTAGGTTTCGGGTTCTGGGACAGGCGCCAAGTTAAATGAATAAACATCTCCGCTGTGAACGGTATTGAATGACAACATGAAATTATCCGAGCCAGTCGATGAAACGCCGTCGAACGAGGAAGTGAGCCCAGGGTTGGCGCTAGAGTGCGAAAAGCTGGCTAAAGTAACACTTCCAATGCTGGAGGCATCAAATGCGTAATTTACGGTAACCAATCCAGCGAGGCTAGAGGCATTCGCTGCGGGCGAAGAGGGTGAGTAGAATGTAAATTCAAGCTTTCCACTGTCAATCTTGCTGAGGGCCAGCCATGATTGGCCAAAGAGATCAACAAAATACGCGCCGAACGAACCACCGCCGACTTCGCCGACAGTTGGCGATGGCGTGTTGCTGTCATAGAGCCAGCCACCATAGGATGCAGTGACATTGTCTCCACTTACTTGTGCACTTGCAAAAGGCGTCACAAAAATAAGCAATGCGGAAATAACGAAGGCCTTAAATTTCATCTCTTATCCATCCAAAAAAGGTTTAACCAGAATCGAATCCATTTGGCGTTCATCCTTATGGAATATGATGGAATGGTACATTTGGTGTTTCTGGGGGCAATAGTCCGAATGGACTATCGTGGTCGGGGCAATGGATATTTGGCTGGCGCCTGAATTTGATTCTTTGTTCTGGTGCCCCCGCTTAGAACCAGTACTGATACCCCAACGCCAGCCCGTAAGCCGAATCGCCCGGATTGACCGTGTAGTTGCCAGCCGAGCTGGTGCCCATCGGGACCAGAGCCGAGCCGGCGCTGTTTTTGTGGGCGGAGAAGATGCCGTAGACGGCGGATTGGGCGCCGATGTTTTCTACCCAGCCGATGGTGGCGACGCTGCCCTTGTTTTCAGGGTTGCTGTTCTCGGTCTTGCCTTCGCCGTAGGAGAGCAGCAGTTTGCCGGTGCCGGTCACGGCTGTGCGGCTGCCGACCATCCATTCGTTGCGCGTTGTCTTGAGGCCACCGTCCGGCGTCGTGACGGCATGGCCGTAGCCGGCCAGCAACTTGGTTTTCATGATCTGGTAGCCGACGCCGATGAAGGCATTCTCGCTGTGCGTCGTCGTGCTGCTCGCATGGTCGTCGTCCTGGTAGGCGATGCTCATGTCGAAGGGGCCGTTTTCGTAATTGACGGCGAGGGCCATGGCGTCCGATGACTTGCCTGTTTCGCCGCCCAGCGCCAACATGACGTTGGCGCTCAGCCCCTTGAATTTCGGGCTGGCATAGACCAGCGAGTTGTCGAAACGGGTCGAGCCGGTGCTGACGTTGCCGTCGGTGGTCGGCGAGCCGTAACCCTGCTCGTAGGCGTCGTAATTGATGATGGCGTTGTACACCGGCGAGTACTGGCGACCGGCAGTCAGGCGCCCATATTTGCCTTCGATGCCGGCGTAGGCCTGGCGACCGAGTATGCGGCCGCCCTGGGCCAGCGTGCCCTTGTTGAGGAAGATGCCGCTTTCCAGCTGGAATACGCCACGGACGCCTTCCGTGATGTCAGCGCCGCCCTTGACGCCGAGGCGGGTGCCGTTGAGGCCGCCGGATTCGAGCGACAGGCGGTCGCCCTTGCCGCCGCCGCTGTTGTATTCGGTGAACAGGTCGAGTTTGCCGTAAACGGTGACGTTGGCATTGGCGCCGAGGGACGAGTTGGAGAGCACCGGCGCCTTGCTCTCGGGAGCGGCGCGCGGCGCTTCCTTGGCTTGGGCTTCAAGCTGGGCGATGCGCTCCTGCATTTTTTGCATGGCGGCTTTCATGTCGTCCAGTTCACCGGCCTGGGCGGGGGCGAAGGCCGAGCAGAGGCCGGCGGCAGTCATGGCGAGTACGAGTTTTTTCATGGTGCGTTCCTTGATTCGAGAAAAAGTGGGTCCCTGCCGGCATCTAAGATGCGGCATCGGTGTCTTGTCTGAAACGGGGGAGCCGGGCGGGCCGCTGGGCCCGCCGGTGGTTTAGCTAGTCAAACTGCGCTGGCTCAGTATTCCCAGAAAATGCGCTGCAGTTCCTTGCTGTCGCTGGTCTTGGTCATGGCGACGGCGGCCAGGATGCGGGCCTTCTGCGGGTTGAGGTCGTGGGCGACGACCCAGTCGTACTGGTCGTCCGGCTGCTCGGCATTGCGCAGCACGAAGCCGCCGGCATTGACGTGCGACGAGCGGATAATCTGCACGCCCTTGGCGCGCAGTTCGCGCAGGGCCGGGACGACGCGGGCGGCGACCGAACCGTTGCCGGTGCCGGCGTGGATGATGGCCTTGGCACCCTTGTCGGCCAGCGCGCGATAGGCGGTGTCGCTGACATTGCCGTGGCCGTAGGCGATTTCAACCGGGGCCAGGGCGCTGATCTTCTCGATGTCGAATTCCGAGTTCATGGTGTGGCGCTTGGCCGGCAGGCGGAACCAGTAGTTCTTGCCCTCGACCACCATGCCTAGTGCGCCCCACGGGCTCTTGAAGGCTTCTGTCTTGATGTTGATCATCTTAGAGACATCGCGACCGCTGTTCAGCTCGTCGTTCATCGTCACCAGCACGCCTTTGCCGCGCGCATCCTGGCTGGCCGCAACGCTTACCGCGTTCGACAGGTTGAGCATGCCATCGGCCGACATGGCCGTGCCCGGACGCATCGAACCGACAACGACAATGGGCTTGTCGGTATGGACGACGAGGTTCAGGAAGTAGGCGGTTTCTTCGAGGGTGTCGGTGCCGTGCGTGACGACGATGCCGTCGACGTCGCCCTGCTTGGCCAGTGCGGCGACGCGCTTGCCGAGGGTGAGGAGGTGCTCGTTGGTGAAGCTTTCAGAAGCGATCTGGAACACCTGTTCGCCACGTACCTGGGCGACATTGGCGAGGGTCGGAATGCCGGCGATCAATTTATCGACCGGCACCTTGGCGGCCTGGTAGGTGGCGCTCTTGGCCACATCGGCGCCGGCCCCGGCGATAGTGCCGCCGGTAGCGAGGATGACGACATTGGGTTTGTCGGCGAAGGCGGGTAGTGCCTGACAGAAGGCTACGGCGATTAGCGCGCAGCGGGCGAGGAAGCGGTTCATTGAATCTCCTTGTGCATTGAGGAAACCCGGGGTTGGTTTCGTGCTCTCTATTCAGCACGGGTCATGCCAGATGTTAGGGGGATACCGTTTGTTGTTATGTGATTGATTTATTGGGAAATGGTTTTGTGGCGCCCGGTGTTTTTGACGGAATGTCGAGGCTTGGCCAATGCCGGCCATCGGTTTTTCGATATGCGAGGCCGCTGTCTCAGAAGATTTCAACCAGCTGCTTGACGATCAGCACGCTGACGACGCCGAGGAAAGCCTTGCGGATGAAGCCGGCGCCATGCTTCAGCGCGAGGTGGGTGCCGACGTAGGCGCCAGCCAGATTGCAGGCCGCCATGGTCAGGCCGACCGCCCACAGGATGGGGCCGTGGCTGGCGAAGAAGCCAATGGCCGAGATATTGGTGGCGAAATTAACGACCTTGGCGCTGGCCGAGGCGCGGATGAAATCCATGCCAAAGACGCGAACGAAGCCGAAGATCAGGAAGCTGCCGGTGCCCGGTCCGAAGAAGCCGTCGTAGAAGCCGATGACCAGTCCGAACAGGGCTCCGCGCCAGAGGTCGCCGGGGCGCGGCTCGTGCATTTCCTCCTGGCCCAGGTTCTTGCGCAGGAAGGTGTAGATGGCGACGGCCAGCATCATGACGACGACCAGCGGCCGCATCGCTTCGCGCGGAATCCAGGCGACCACGGCGGCGCCCAGCCAGGCGCCGAGCAGCGCGGCTGCCGTGGCGGGCAGCACCAGGCGCCAGGGAATGCGCACGGCGCGGGCGTAACGCCACAGCGAAGCGCCGGTGCCGGCGATGCTTGATACCTTGTTGGTGCCGAATAGCGTCGGGATGCCGGTCTGCGGGAAGGCGGAGAGCAGCACCGGAATCTGGATCAGACCGCCGCCGCCGACCACGGCGTCGACCATGCCGGCGAAGAAGGCGGCGGGAGCGAGGATGAACCAGTCGATAGTCATGGCGAACTCAAAAAAATGACCCGGCGCGGGGGCGCCGGGTCGTCAAAAAAGGTTCGGCGCGAGGGCGGCCGAACCTCAGAGGAGGGTTGGTCAGGCGGTGACTGGCACGGCATCTTCGCCGGCTGCCGGCAGCGCATCTTCGCCGTCAGCGAGGGATTCGTCGACCGGGTCGATGGCCTGTTCCCACTTGGCGACGACGGCGGTGGCGATGGCGTTGCCGAGTACGTTGGTCGCCGTGCGCCCCATGTCGAGGAAGTGGTCGATGCCGAGGATCAGCAGCAGGCCGGCCTCGGGGAGGCCGAACATCGGCAGCACGGCGGCAACGACGACCAGCGACGAACGTGGCACACCGGCAACGCCCTTGCTCGAGATCATCAGGACCAGCAGCATGGTGATCTGCGTTCCCAGGCTGAGATCGATGCCGTAGGCCTGGCCGATGAACAGCGCGGCAAAGGCGCAGTAGAGCATAGAGCCGTCGAGGTTGAACGAGTAACCCAGCGGCAGGACAAAGCCGGTGATGCGGTCCTTGACGCCGAATTTCTCGAGCTGCTCCATGAGCTTGGGATAGGCCGATTCGCTGCTGGCCGTCGAGAAGCCGAGCAGCATCGGGCTGCGCACCAGCTTGAGCAGGCGGAAGACTTCCTTGCCGAGCACGAAATAACCGGCGGCGATGAGCACCAGCCAGAGCACGGCGAGGGCGATGTAGAAGCTCGCCAGCAGCTTGCCGAAGACGACCAGCATGCCCAAGCCCTGCGTCGTGATGATGCCGGCGACAGCGCCGAAGACGCCGATGGGGGCGAAGCGCATGACGTAGTCGGTGACCTTGAGCATGACGTGCACGACTTCTTCCATCGTGTTCACCAGGCTGCGCGCTGCCTGGTTGTGCAGGTGGCCGAGCGCCAGGCCGAAAAAGACGGCGAAGACGAGGATCTGCAGGATTTCATTGGCGGCCATAGCCTCGAAGAAATTCTTCGGGAAGACGTGGGTGATGAAATCCTTGAGATTCAGCGCGCTGGTTTTCAGGCCGACCGCGGCACCGACTTCGGGCAGCGGCACGCCCAGATTGGCTCCGGGCTGCAGCAGGTTGGCGAAAAGCAGGCCGAGCGCCAGCGAGCACAGCGAGGCTGCGACAAACCAGCCAAGCGCCTTGGCGCCGATCCGGCCAACCGTCTTCGAGTCGCCCATGCCGGCCAGGCCGACGACCAGGGTGGCGAAGACGAGCGGGGCGATGATCATCTTGATCAGGCGCAGGAAGATGTCGGTCAGGATGCCGAAATAGCCGGCGATTTCCTTGGCGGCGGCCGGGCCGCCGGCCATGGTGTTGCAGGCGTAGCCGACAATGACGCCGAGCACCATGGCGATCATGATCAGGGTGGTTAACCGGTTCATTTTCATGATGGTTTCCTTGTTGTGTGCATTGAATGAAGGGTCAGTCGTTTTGGGCGGCGCTGAATGAATCGGGTTTGTCATTCCCGCGCAGGCGGGAATCCATAAGATTCAAAACTCTGGACCTCCGCTTTCGCGGAGATGACGAATTAGTCAGCTCTTCCTTACGCCGCCCGCGGCAGGATCATTTGCGGCTTGGTCAGGACTTCAGGGCGCAGCACGTCGGCCAGTTGCTCGGGGCTCATGAGCTTGCGTTCGAGCACGATCTCGGCGACACCACGGCCGCTCAGATGGGCTTCGGCGGCGATTTCGGTGGCGTTGGCATAGCCGATGTAGGGGTTCAGCGCGGTGACGATGCCGATCGAGCGCTCGACGCTGGCGCGCAGCGTTTCGCGGTTGGCGGTGATGCCGTCGACGCAATGGTCGGCCAGCGTCTTGCAGCCCTTGCGCAGGTGCAGCACGCTCTTGAACAGGCTGTGGGCGATGATCGGCTCGAAGGCGTTGAGCTGCAGCTGGCCGGCCTCGGCGGCGAAGGTGACGGTGGTGTCGTTGCCGATGACTTCGAAGGCGATCTGGTTGACCACTTCCGGGATGACCGGATTGACCTTGCCCGGCATGATCGACGAACCGGCCTGGCGCGGCGGCAGGTTGATTTCGCCAAAGCCGGCGCGTGGCCCGGAGGAGAGCAGGCGCAGGTCGTTGCAGACTTTCGACAGCTTGACGGCAACGCGCTTGAGGACGCCGGACAGTTGCACGAAGCTGCCGCAGTCCTGCGTCGCCTCGATCAGGTTGGGGGCGGTGAGGACCGGGATGCCGCTGATTTCGACCAGCTTGCGGCAGACGATGGCGGCGTAATCCGGATGAGCGTTGATGCCGGTGCCGATGGCGGTGGCGCCAAGGTTCATTTCGCGGATGAGCAGGGCGGCTTCCTTGAGGCGTTCCTCGTCTTCGCCGAGCATCACGGCGTAGGTCGAGAACTCCTGGCCGAGGGTCATCGGCACGGCGTCCTGCAACTGGGTGCGACCCATCTTGAGCACGTCGGCGAATTCCTCGGCCTTGCGCTCGAAGGCGCGGCGCAGGTAGGCCATGGCATCGACGAGGCGGAAGATGCCGACGTAGGTGGCGAGCTTGAGCGCTGTCGGATAAACGTCATTGGTCGACTGGCTCATGTTGACGTGCTCGTTCGGGTGCAGGAACTGGTACTCGCCGCGGGCATGGCCGAGGATTTCCAGCGCCCGGTTGGCGATCACTTCGTTGGCGTTCATGTTGGTCGAGGTGCCGGCGCCGCCCTGGATGACGTCGACGACGAACTGCTCGTGCCACTGGCCGTCGATGACTTCGCGACAGGCGGCAGCGATGGCATCGGCGCGTTTGGCGTCAAGCAGGCCGAGCTGGCGGTTGGCCTGGGCAGCAGCCTTCTTGATCTGGGCCAGGGCGCGAATGAGGTCCGGGTAGACGGTGATGGAAATGCCGGTGATGTCGAAGTTTTCCAGGGCGCGCAGGGTGTGCACGCCGTAGTAGGCGCCGGCCGGTACTTCGCGGTCGCCGAGCAGGTCGTGTTCGAGGCGGTGGGTTGGTTGTTGGGTCATGTTGTCTCCTGTGCGTGTTGTAGTCGGGCGGGGATGCCGTTCGGTCCTCCTTCCATTGCACGCGCCATGCCAGCGACAACTGTTTTTTCGGGTGTTGATTCTTAAGGGGTTTTTTGGGGAGAGGCAGCGAGGATGCCGGATTTCCGAGGTTTCGGCCGGGCGGGCGTTCGGATTTCCGAGGCGTCGAGGGGCGAGACTCGGGTCGATTGATCGGGCGCGACCCAAAAATCAAAAACCGCCGGTTTCGGCGGTTTTTGATTTTGGGCGTTATTTCCGGCTGACCGTGGGAATGCTCATTTTTCAGTCGGCGGCAGCCATTTCAGCCGCCGGAAAATCCATTCCGTCAGCCACAGGCTGAAATAGGTCGCGAACCACGCGAAGATCGTGTCGGACAGGAAATGCCCTCCGGCCGTCATGCGCACCATGGCAAGCAGCGTTCCGGTGGCCAGGCTGGCCAGCAGCCAGCGTCGCCGCACGGCCGGCGCGCCCAGCCAGCCGAAAGCCATGACGAAGGCGGCGGTTGCCACGTGACCGCTGACGAAGGAGCAATTTTTGGGGCACTGGTCGCTCGGCACGAAGGCCGGCGTGAAGGTGAGCGGTCCGCCGAAGGCTGTCACCGTCGACGGGCGAGCCCGGTGCCAGCCATCCTTGAGCGTGGCATCGACGAGCAGCACCGGCCCGAGCAGCGCGGCGGCGAGCAGGAAGCCGAAGGTCGTCCGCCGCGCATGCGGCCAGCGCAGACGCCTGAAATTGCTCAGTAGTAGACCGCTGGCGAGGATGACGAGGAGCGCCTGTCCGACGCGCGGCGTGCCACGGTAGATCAGTTCGAACAGCGGCCAGTTGCCGCCGGAAAAAGCCCATTTGCCGTCATGGTAGAAAACCCGGCTGGCGGCCAGGTCGATCTCCGGAAACGCGACGAAGAGCGCCGCCAGCAGCGCAAAAACGACGCCGGCGACGCGAAGCTCAATAACCCTTGAAGTCATGCAGCAGGTAAACATCCATGTCGCGGCTGGTCGTGGCGTCGAGCGGCGCTTTCAGCGTGGCCAGCTTTGCGATGCTAGCAAAGCGGGGGGCGAAGTCGGCGCCTGGCGCGGTGTCGGTGATCAGGATTGCATCCTTGCCAACATAGGGGCGCAGGTCGGTCGTCAGCTTGTAATGGTCGCTGGCGATACCGGATGGGTTCCAACTGGCGGCGGCCGGCTTGAGGTCGCGCAGCTCGTACAGCATGTGGGCGAGCAGGGTGCGGTTGTCGGCGACCAGCACGCTGTCCGGGTGGGCTTGCAGAATTGGTTTCAGTTGCCGGCCCAGTTCATCCCAGCCCATGGCCCGCTTGAACGGATTCAATTTTGCCTGTTTTTCCGGGTTGACCGTGGCAATGACCTGCGGCCAGTGATAAACGAGCCCGACGATCAGCAGATTGATGGCCAGGCCGGCGATCAGCAGCTTTTTCTTCTCGCGTTGCAGCAGCCAGGCCACGGCGGCGATGACGGCCGGTGCAAAGGCGGGCGCCGCCCAGTTGGCGTTGGCACTGCTCTTCATGGCCTGCGCCGAGACGACGATCCACAGCGGCAGCGCAAACCACAGCAGGAGCCGGGTCCGGTCGTCGCGCCAGCTTTCGCGAACACGGACGAGGAGCAACACGAAAACGCTGCCGAGCACCGGGCCGAAGGCGATCCACTGGGCAGCCCAAAATTCGCCGAGCGAGGCCAGCCCGCCGCCGGCAGCGCGATTAAGCGTGATGTCGGCCGTGTGCTTGAGCGTCGGGAAACCGTGGGTGAAATTCCAAGCGATGTTCGGAGACAGGATCAGCAGCGCCAATCCGACCGCCAGCCAGGGCTTGGCCGACGCCAGCCGTGGTCGATGAAAGGCGAGCAGGAACAGAAAGGCCGCACCGAGCCAGGCCGCCATCGTGTATTTGGAGAGCAGGCCGAGGCCGCAGACCAGCCCGAGCAGCAGCCAGTCGGCCCACAAATCGCTGTCCAGCGCGCGTAGAAAAGCCCACAGCGCCAGCGCCCAGAACAGCGTGAGCAGCGCATCGGTCGAAACAAACAGGCCAAGCCAGGAAAAAATCGGCAGGGTCAGCACGCAAGCGGCCGACCAGAAGGCAACGCGCTCGTCGTAAAGCCGGCGGGCAATCGCCCAGCAGGCAGCCGCAGCCAGCGGATAGCAGAGCATGGACAGCGCCTTGACGCCGACCAGACCGTCGCCGAACAGCGCGGTGGACAGCCAGATCAGCGCCGCGACGCCGGGCGGCTTGGAGAAATAGCCCCAATCGAGGTGCTGCGCCCAGGTCCAGTATTGCGCCTCATCGACGTAGAGCGTGATGCCCAGATTGGGCAGCAGCCAGAAGCGCCAGGCGAGCAGGGCGGCCGTCAGGCCAAACAGCAGTTTTGCGCTGTTTTTCCGGTTGACCGTGGAAAGGCTCACGCCGACTTGTGCCAGCCTTCGTCAGCCGCCAGATCGCGCTCCGGGCGCGCCGAGTAGGAGCGGATGGTGCCGGATTCGAAGTAGATGCGCGCCAGCAGTTCGGACAGCACGCCGGTCGTGATGAAGTGAATGCCGGCGATCAGCGTGCCGATGCCAACGATAAGCAGCGGACGGCCGCCGATGTTCTCGCCGAGGCCGAACTTGACCCAGGCCAGCCAGGTCATGATCAGACCTGAAAGGGCCGTCAGGCCGAGGCCGATGCCGCCGAAGAAGTGACCAGGCCGGGCGCGGAAGCGCATGAAGAAATAGACCGCGATCAAATCAAGAATGACCCGGAAAGTGCGCGAAATGCCGTACTTCGAAACGCCGGCCGTGCGCGCGTGGTGCGTCGTCGGCTCCTGCGCGATGCGGCGCGGCGTCGTGACGGTAGCCAGCCAGGCCGGGATGAAGCGGTGCATTTCGCCATACAGGCGCACGCTCTTGATCACGCTGCCGCGGAAAGCCTTGAGGCTGCAACCATAGTCGCGCAGATGCACGCCGGTCATCCGGGCGATCAGCTTGTTGGCGATCTTTGACGGAATCTTGCGCAGGAACAGGCCGTCCTGACGGTTCTGCCGCCAGCCGGCGACGAGGTCAAGGTCTTCGTTGATCAGGCGGGCGACCATGCGCGGAATGTCGATCGGATCGTTCTGCAAATCGCCGTCCATGGTCACGATCACATCGCCACGCGCCGCATCGATGCCGGCCTGCATGGCGGCGGTCTGCTTGAAATTGCGCGTCAGCTCAACAACGCGAACGTGCGGGCCATATTCGCGCGAACACTGCACGGCGCGATCCACCGTCGCATCGCTGCTGCCGTCATCGACCAGCACCAGCTCCCACGGATGGTCGTATCCGACCAGCGCCTCATGCACGCGCTTGACCAGCGGCGCGATGTTGTCTTCCTCGTTATAGAACGGGACGACGATGGAAAGGCTGTGCGGGGGAATTTCGGGAACGGCGGCGATGACTTCGCTCATGGGTGAATCCGGCGACAAGTGGCTAAATAAGCGCGCATTTTAACGTGAAAGTCGCTCGGGGGCGCCGAATCTCCGCTCGTTTGCTAGCCTGGGCCGGGCCGGGGCGGTAGAATCGAAGGCTTACGAAACAGGCAAGGAATCAACAGCATGCTGCTGATGATCGACAATTACGACAGCTTCACCTACAACATCGTCCAGTACTTCGGCGAGCTCGGTCAGGACGTCAAGGTTTACCGCAACGACGCCATCACGGTCGAAGAAATCGCCCGCCTCAAGCCCGAATACCTGGTGATTTCCCCCGGCCCCTGCGCCCCGGCCCAGGCTGGTATTTCGCTGGCGGCGATCCGTGAGTTTGCCGGCAAGATTCCGCTGCTCGGCGTTTGCCTCGGCCACCAGTCCATCGGCGAAGCCTTCGGCGGCAAGATCGTGCACGCCAAGCAGTTGATGCACGGCAAGGTTTCTGCGGTCCACCATAAAAATGAGGGCGTTTTCAAAGGCCTGCCCAACCCGCTGACCTGCACGCGCTATCACTCGCTGGCCATCGAGCGCGAATCGCTGCCCGATTGCCTCGACATCACCGCGTGGACCGATGACGGCGAAATCATGGGCGTCCGCCACAAGACGCTGGCCGTCGAAGGCGTCCAGTTCCACCCCGAATCCATCCTGACCGAACGCGGTCACGACCTGCTCAAGAACTTTCTGGACGAACATAAGTAATGACTACGGCAATGACCCCGCAAGCCGCCCTCCAGCGTGTCATCGAACACCGCGAAATTTTTCACGACGAAATGGTCTCCCTGATGCGCCAGATCATGAGCGGCGAAGTCTCGCCGGTCATGATCGCCGCCATCATCACCGGCCTGCGCGTTAAGAAGGAAACAGTCGGCGAAATCGCCGCCGCCGCCAGCGTCATGCGTGAACTGGCGACACCGGTCAAGGTGCCCTACGACAACCGTTTCGTCGATATCGTTGGCACCGGTGGCGATTCGGCGCACAGCTTCAATATTTCCACCACCTCCATATTTGTTGCCGCCGCCGCCGGCGCCAAGGTTGCCAAGCACGGCGGGCGCAGCGTTTCGTCGAGTTCCGGCAGCGCCGACGTCCTCGAAGCGCTGGGCGCCAACATCATGCTGTCACCCGAGCAGGTCGCTGCCTGCATCGAAGCCTGCGGCATTGGTTTCATGTTCGCCCCCAATCACCACAGCGCCATGAAGCACGTAGCCCCGGTGCGCCGCGAAATGGGCGTGCGGACGCTGTTCAACATCCTCGGCCCGCTGACCAACCCGGCCGGCGCTCCGAACACCCTGATGGGCGTCTTCCACCCCGACCTCGTCGGCATTCAGGTGCGCGTCATGCAGCGCCTGGGGGCCGAGCGCGTCCTCGTCGTGCACGGCCGCGACAACCTCGACGAAATCTCGCTTGGTGCCGCCACTTTGGTCGGCGAGCTGAAAAACGGCGAAGTCACCGAATATGAGGTTCATCCCGAAGACTTCGGTCTGCAAATGATGTCGCTGCGCAACCTGCGTGTCGATGGCGCCGAAGAGTCCAAAGCCGTGATGCTCGGCGCTCTCGACAACAAGCCGGGCGCCGCGCGTGAAATCGTCTGCCTGAATGCCGGCGCGGCCCTCTACGTCGCGAACGTCGCCGACAGTATCGGCGACGGCATCGCCAAGGCGCGCGAAGCTATCGCCAGCGGTGCGGCGCGTGCCAAGCTCGAGCAGTTCGTCGAAACAACGCAACGTCTGGCAACAAAATGAGCGACATCCTCAACAAAATCATCGCCACCAAGTGCGAAGAAATCGCTGCCGCGCTGGCCGTCAAGCCGCTCGCCATCGTCGAAGCCGAAGCCGCCGCCCAGCCAGCCCCGCGCGATTTCGTCGGCGCCATCCGCAACAAGATCTCCCACGGTCAACCGGGAATAATCGCCGAAATCAAAAAGGCCAGCCCGTCGAAAGGCGTCATCCGCCCGGACTTTCACCCGGCCGATATCGCCCGCAGCTACGAACAGCACGGCGCCGCCTGCCTGTCGGTGCTGACCGACCGCCAATACTTCCAGGGCTGCCCGGAATATTTGCAAGCTGCCCGCGCCGCCTGCGCGCTGCCGGTGCTGCGCAAAGACTTCATGGTCGACGCCTATCAGGTCGCCGAAGCCCGCGCCATGGGCGCCGACGCCATCCTGCTCATCGCCGCCGCACTGACGTTGGCGGAAATGCAAGCCCTCGAGGCGCAAGCTCACAGCTACGGCATGGCCGTACTGGTCGAAGTGCACAACGGCGATGAGCTCAACGTAGCGCTGCAACTAAAGACCCCGCTGCTCGGCATCAACAACCGCAACCTGCGCACCTTCGACGTCACGCTAGCCACCACGCTCGGCCTGCTGTCGAGCATCCCCGCCGACAAGATCGTTGTTACCGAAAGCGGCATCCTGGCGCCGGAAGACGTCGCCCTAATGCGCAGAAACAAGGTCGAAGCCTTTCTCGTTGGCGAAGCTTTCATGCGCGCGCCAGAGCCAGGTCCTGAGCTGGCAAGGTTATTCGCCTGATTTCTGTTGCGTCAAAACAACATAACTTTAGAGAAGCCTCCCAACATGCCAATCACCGGTTGCTAGGGCGTTTCGCTCTTTGCGACAATCGATGCCAACTTCTCGATCCGAGAGGTAAAGCTTAATTCGGTTTTACTGCTGGATTAAAAACTAACCACTAAGGAGATTTTCTGATGCAAAAGAAACTGATCGCTCTGGCTATCGCTGGCCTGGCTTCTACCGCTGCTTTCGCTCAATCTAACGTCACCATTTACGGTGTTGCTGATGCCAGCATCTCCGGCACGACCTATCTGGGCAGCACCTCTGCCCAGACTGCTTTCAAGGTCAACTCCGGCCTGCTGTCCACATCCCGCCTCGGTTTCAAAGGTGTTGAAGATCTGGGCAATGGCCTGAAGGCTCTGTTCACCTTGGAATACAGTCTGGCTATTGATGGTTCCAATCCGATTGGTTCCAGCTCCCTCCCTTCCGCTGTTGCTCGTCAGCAGTTCGTCGGCCTGACCGGCGGTTTCGGTACCGCTGTTGCCGGTCACCTGCAGACGACGGGTCTTGACTTCTCGGTCGCTGCTACTGCTCTCGGTGGCTCCACCGGTCTCGGCGCTGCCTACCTCGCTGGCGGTGGTACGTTGATCTCCTCTGCTTCCCGCGCCAGTAACGCTGTTGCTTACATCTCGCCGACCTTCGGTGGCGTGACCGTTGCTTACAACCATGCTCGCGCGCCCTTGGCGACCGAATATGCTGTCAGCACCGCCAACACCGACAACACTGCCAACCTGCTGTCCGTCAGCTACGCTAACGGCCCGATCAGCGCTGGTGCGATCTACACCAAGTATGTCCAGTCGCAAACCAACACGACTGACGACAATATCAAGGAATGGGGTCTGCGTGCCGGTTACGACTTCGGTGTTGTCAAGCTGCAAGCTCTCTACCAGCAGCAGAAGGCTGATGCCACGGCTACCGTTGGCAAGGACAAGAAGTGGGCTGTTTCTGTCACCGTTCCGGTTGGTGCCAAGGTTGGTGTTATCGCTGAATACGCTGCTCTGAAAGTGGGCTCCACCGTTGCCGAAGACAACGTCAAGGTCAGCACCCTGGCTGCTACCTACGCTCTGTCCAAGCGCACCACCGCCTATGCTGGTCTGGTTGCCAAGCGCGTGGAAAACGACACCAACCGCAATACGGTTGTTGGTGTCGGTGCAAATCCTTACGTTTCCGACGGCAACACCTACGCTGTTGGCCTGCGTCACATGTTCTAATCTGGTTTAGTCCAGTTGAAAACAAGAACGGGAGCTTCGGCTCCCGTTTTTCATTGCTGGGTTGGTTCAAAAAATAATCCTGATTAGCTGCGGCGCAGAATAATAGTAAATGCCTATTTAAAAGCCATGTAAGTAATAAGGTTATTGACCTAGGTCAAAATGCCTAGTTCGAATGGTAATAGCATCCCTTTTTTCATAACGATGATAGGGAGTGATCTATGGCTAACAAGATTCTGGTTGCTGCGCTGATTGCCGCTGGCGTGCTTTCTTCCTCCGTTGCTCAGGCTCAGGAAGGCCCGTTCATGGTTCGCGTGCGTGCAGTGCACGTCGCCTTTGATAATGGCCAGAAAGATGGCCTCGATACCGCTACCGTTTATGGTGCGATCGAAGCAGATAGCCGCTGGATTCCCGAGCTGGATCTGAGCTATTTCTTTACCAAGAATATCGCTGCTGAACTGGTTCTGACCTATCCGCAGACTGTCGATATTACGGCCGCTAATGGTGGAAATATTGGCAAAATCAAGGCGCTGCCGCCATCCTTGCTCGTTCAATATCACTTTACCGATCTCGGTGCCTTCAAGCCGTATGTCGGCCTCGGTGTGAACTACACGATCTTTATGAGCCGCGACAACATCCTTGGCGGTGTGGCCTCGGTAGAAAAAACCAGCGTCGGCCTGGCTGGCCAGGTTGGTTTCGACTATATGTTCAACAAGAACTGGGGTCTGAACGTCGACGTCAAATACATTCAGATGGAGACCGATGTGACCGCTGGCGGCACGAAGATCGGTACGCTGAATCTAAGCCCGATTACCGCGGGTGTTGGCGTTTCCTATCGCTTCTAAGCAAGCGTGTTGCAATGAAGAACGGGCGCCAAGGCGCCCGTTTTGATTTTTGGAGAATGCTCCGTCAGCCAAGCAGAATTAGGTTGTCGCGGTGAATAAATTCCGGTTCATCGACATAGCCGAGGATCGCTTCGATTTCTGCTGTTGATTTTCGCGTAATGAGGCGGGCTTCGCCGCTGCCGTAGTTGCACAGGCCGCGCGCGATTTCGCTGCCATCCGGGCTGATGCAGGCGACTGCTGAGCCACGTTCGAATTCGCCTTCGGCGGCGATGACGCCAATCGGCAACAGGCTTTTCCCGGCTTTCAGGGCGTTGACCGCACCATCGTCGAGCCGCAGGCGGCCGGCGAGTTGCAGGTGGTCGGCCAGCCATTGCTTGCGGGCGGCGAGGGGTTGGGTTTGCGAGACGAGCAAGGTGCCGACTGGCTCGCCGGCGGCCAGGCGGATGATCGGGTCGATCTCTCGGCCACTGGCGATGGCGGTATGGGCGCCGCTGCGGGCGGCACGTTTGGCGGCGATGACCTTGGTGATCATGCCGCCGGTGCCGACGCGTGTGCCGGCGCCGCCAGCCATAGCTTCGAGCGACTCGTCGCCGGCCGTGGCTTCGCTGATCAGCGTGGCGCTCGGGTCCTTGCGCGGGTCGGCGGTGAACAGGCCGATCTGGTCGGTCAGGATGATCAGGGCGTCGGCTTCGATCAGGTTGGCGACCAGGGCGCCCAGCGTGTCGTTGTCGCCAAACTTGATTTCGTCGGTGACGACGGTGTCGTTCTCGTTGATGATTGGCACGACGCCGAGTTCAAGCAGCGTGGTCATCGTCGAGCGTGCGTTGAGGTAGCGCTTGCGGTCGGCGAGGTCGTCGTGGGTGAGCAGAATTTGCGCGGTGTGCAGGCCATGTTTGGCGAAAGCGCCTTCATAGACTTGTGCCAAGCCCATCTGGCCGACGGCGGCCGCCGCCTGCAGTTCATGCACCGTCTTCGGGCGCTTTGTCCAGCCCAGGCGCTGCATGCCGCAGGCGATGGCGCCGGAGGAGACCATGACGACTTCCTTGCCTTGCGCACGCAGCACGGCGATCTGGCGGGCCCAGTCTTCAATGGCGGCGAGGTCAAGGCCGGCACCATTGTTGGTGACGAGCGCCGAGCCGACTTTGACGACGAGGCGTTTGGCGTTGGCGAGGCGGGATTTCATGGGTTTGAGTCGAGGTGTTCGTTGATGGCGAGGCGCAACGGTGCAAGCTGTTCGCTCAGAATGCCCCAGACGAGTTCCAGGTCGAGGCCGAGATATTCGTGCGCCAGTTGATTTCTGAAGCCGGCGATTCGGCGCCAACGAATTTGGGGGTGAGTGGACTCCAGGCGTTCGATGCCGTAGTCCTTGCACGCCTGGCCAATGATTTCGAGGTTGCGCAGGATGGCGTCTTGCAACAGGCGGTTCCCCATGAAATGCTGCTTGTCGCACGAGGTGAGCTGTGTCGCTACGAAATCGGCACAATCGAGTGCGTGCACCAGAAAGATAGAGCGCTCCGCGGTCATAGTGGCCGAGCTTCGCCCAGGATGCGACTTGCCAGTAGGGGAGACAGGCCGCGGTCGGAGACGATATCGACTTCGAGGCCGAGCAGTTCCTCGGTATCCTCCTTGAGGTCCATCAGGTCGAACAGCGAGGCGCCAGGGCGAAAGTGAACCAGAATATCTACGTCGCTGTTTTCGTTTTCTTCCCCGCGTGCGACCGAGCCGAAAACGCGTACGTTTTCAGCCTTGTACCTGTCGGCGAGGGCAATCAATGCCTCTCTTTTTTCGCGAAGTTGTTCGAGTGTCAGCATGGCTATGCCTCCGGGTTGCTTTCCTCTTCGGATTCTAACTCGTCATCATCAGGGATTTCCGGGCGAGCCATCTGCTCCAGAGCTTCGTGGATGGCGTAGATCAAAGGTTTGGTGCCTTCGCCGCTGATGGCGGTGATCGGGAAAACCGGGCCGTCGTACTTGGTGGCCTTCTTGTAGGCTTTGAGGAAGTCTTTGACGGTTTTTTCGCGGTCTTCTTCAGGAATCAGGTCGAGTTTGTTGAGGACCAGCCAGCGCGGCTTGTCAGCGAGTGCCGGGTCGTGCTTGATGAGTTCGCCGACGATGGCCTTGGCGTCGCGGACCGGGTCGGAGTCCGGGTCGATCGGGGCGATGTCGACGAGGTGCAGCAGAATGCGCGTGCGCTGCAGGTGCTTGAGGAAGCGGATGCCGAGGCCGGCGCCGTCGGCGGCGCCTTCGATGAGGCCGGGAACGTCGGCCATGACGAAGCTCTTTTCGGCGTCGACGCGAACGACGCCGAGGTTCGGGTGCAGTGTCGTGAACGGGTAGTCGGCGACCTTCGGGCGGGCCGAGGAGACGGCGCGGATCAAGGTGCTCTTGCCGGCATTGGGCAGGCCGAGCAGACCGACGTCGGCGAGGACGCGCAGTTCGAGCGTCAGTTCGTGCTCTTCGCCCTGGTCGCCATTAGTTTTCTGGCGCGGGGCGCGGTTGGTCGAGGATTTGAAGTGGATGTTGCCGAGGCCGCCCTTGCCGCCTTTGGCGATCAGGACTCTCTTTTCATTGACATCGAGGTCGGCCAGGATTTCGCCGGTGTTGAGGTCGGAAATGACCGTGCCGACCGGCATGCGCAGGATGATGTCGTCGCCGCCGGCACCGTAGCAGTCGGCGCCGCCGCCGTTTTCACCGCGCTTGCCGATGAATTTTCGGGTGTAGCGGTAGTCGACCAGGGTGTTGATGTTGCAGTCGGCGACCACGTAGATGCTGCCGCCACGGCCGCCATCGCCACCGTTCGGGCCACCCATCGGGATGTATTTTTCGCGGCGGAAAGTTGCGGCGCCATTGCCGCCGTCACCGGCCTTTACATAAATCTTGGCTTCGTCGATGAACTTCATTTTTTCCGCCTCTATATCCTGGGATACCGCCGCCAGAAAATCTGGTGGCATAAACTAAAAAGCCCCATCCAGCGGACGGGGCTTTTGCTTCCGCTTGGCCGATTTATTCGGCGGCCGGAACGATGGTCACCACGCGGCGCTTTTTCAAGCCCTTGATGGAGAACTGAACAACGCCATCCTTGAGTGCGAACAGGGTGTGATCCTTGCCGCAGCCGACGTTGTCGCCCGGGTGGAATTCGGTGCCGCGCTGGCGAACAATGATGTTGCCAGCCAGAATGAATTGACCGCCGTAGCGCTTGACGCCCAGTCGTTGGGCTTGTGAGTCGCGGCCGTTACGTGAACTACCGCCTGCTTTCTTGTGTGCCATTTATTAGCTCCTTGAACTTAGGCCGCGATCGCGTCGATGCGCAATTCGGTGTAGTTCTGACGATGGCCTTGATGCTTCTGGTAGTGCTTACGACGACGCATCTTGAAGATCTTGACCTTGTCGTGGCGGCCGTGGGAAATCACGGTTGCTTTGACGGTGGCGCCAGCAAGGAAGGGAGCGCCGATCTTTACCGACTCGCCTTCGCCTGCCATGAGGACCTGGTCGAGAGTAACTTCTGCGCCAACGTCTGCCGGTATCTGTTCTACTTTAAGTTTTAGACCGTTGGTAACGCGATACTGCTTACCGCCGGTTTTTATGACCGCATACATGGGTTGGACTCCGAAAATAAATCTAAAGGGTGCTACAAAGAACCGCGCATTATACGGAAATTCGCTGACAAGTCAAAGCCTTGTCGAGGGGGTGTGGTAAACTGCCCGTCTTTGAAAAAAGGAGTTCCCATGGCTGAAATCACCACCGCCTCCGGGCTGGTCTACGAAGATACCGTTGTCGGCGAAGGCGCCGAGGCCAAGGCCGGCCAGCAGGTCATCGTGCATTACACGGGCTGGCTGACCAATGGCAGCAAGTTCGATTCGAGCAAGGATCGCAACGACCCGTTCGAATTTTCGCTCGGCATGCGCCAGGTTATCGGCGGCTGGGACGAAGGCGTCCAGGGCATGAAGATCGGCGGCACGCGCAAGCTGACCATTCCGCCGGAACTCGGTTACGGCGCACGCGGCGCTGGCGGCGTTATTCCGCCGAATGCCACGCTGGTTTTCGAGGTTGAACTCCTCGGTCTGCGATGAGCGGTTCCGACAGGGATTCACGTCCGAAGCGGCCGTCGAACGACGCCGTTTCTGACGACCCGTGGGCAAAGTGGCGCAAGCCGGATGCCCCGGCGGCTGAAGCTGAGCAAAAAAAAGAGTTTCCGCGAAATGCCACGGTCAACCCAGAAAATCGGCCAAGAACGAAATCGTTTGACGCCGCTCCGGCGAAGGCTGAGCGTGTTGAGGCGCCGGTTGAAGTTAGCGAAGAAGCGCCGGCTGTGCCAGAAGGTACGCTGGGCGTTCTACGCTCGGCGACGCCTTCGCCGCGGGCCATCAACAAGAAGCCCTTGCGGGGTGGTTCTTCGCTGCGCAAGCCGTCGGCGCCCAAGGCGGCGCCGGTTGCGCCAGTTGAGCCGGCCACACCGTCCGAGTGGAGCGTCAAGGCCGATCGTCCGGAGCGGGGCGCCAGGCCGGCCCCGGTGGTTCGCGCGCCGGTCGTGCGCGATGGTCCGCCGCCGGAAGGCGTGCGTCTTTCCAAAGTGATGTCGGAGCGCGGCATGTGTTCGCGGCGCGAGGCGGATTTGTGGATCGAACGCGGCTGGGTCTTTGTCGATGGCGAGCGGGTCAGCGAACTGGGTTCGCGCATCGATCCGAATGCCGAGGTGGCGATCTCGAAAGAGGCCAAGTTCGATCAGGCCAAGCAGGTCACGGTGCTGCTCAACAAACCGGTTGGTTACGTTTCCGGCCAGCCGGAGCCGGGTTTTACGCCGGCGATTACGCTGATCAAGCTGGAAAATCAGGTGAAGCAGTCAGGCGACCCGGAGTTCAAGCCGTGGATGTTGCGCAGCCTGGCGCCGGCCGGGCGGCTTGATATCGATTCGACCGGCTTGTTGGTGCTGACGCAGGATGGTCGTATTGCCAAGAAGCTGATTGGCGACGATAGCCAGGCGGAGAAGGAATACCTGGTTCGCGTCGCTGGCGAGATGATCAAGGGCGGGCTGGATCTGCTCAACCACGGTCTGGAACTCGATGGTCAGGCGCTCAAGCCAGCGCGGGTCAAGCAGCTCAACGAGGATCAGCTGCACTTCATCCTGAAGGAAGGCAAGAAGCGCCAGATTCGCCGGATGTGCGAGCTGGTCGGTTTGCGCGTCATCGGCCTGAAGCGGGTGCGCATTGGCCGCGTCAAGCTGGGTGAGCTGGAAGTCGGCCAGTGGCGGTTCTTGCGGGCTGACGAGGCTTTTTGATTTTGCCCCTTTTTTCCGGTTGACCGTAGCAATCCCGGTTGGCCTCAGGAAAACAAAACGCCGGCCGGTTTTTAACCGGGCCGGCGTTTTTATTTGGCGTGGTCTGAAATCAGGCGGTGCCACCGACGGCTTTGGCGCGAACCGGGGGCATCATGACGCATTCGCCTTCGATGACGGTCTTACCGGCAACGGTGCACACGGTGTCGAGGATCACTCGGTTCTTTTCGACGTTGACCTCCTTGACGGTGACGGTTGCGCGCACGGTGTCGCCCGGGCGAACCGGGGCCTTGAATTTGAGCGTTTGTGACAGATAGATGGTGCCGGCACCGGGCAGGTGGTTAGCCAGAACGGCGGAGATGAAGCCGGCTGACAGCATGCCGTGGGCGATGCGGCCACCGAACATGGTGGTCTTGGCGTATTCCTCGTCGAGGTGAGCTGGATTGACGTCGGTGGAGATGCCGGCGAACAGGATAATGTCAGCTTCGGTGACGGTTTTGGCGATGCTGGCGGACATGCCGGGTTGCAGTTGGTCGATGTGATACGCCATGGCTGGGGCTCCTTGCTGGGTTTATTGAAATTGGAATACGAACTCTAGCATACGTAAGCGTATGGTAGTGATGGTGCGCTTACTCCGTCCGGAGTGCTTCGACCGGATCCAGTCGGGCGGCGTTGCGGGCGGGCAGGACACCGGCGGCGAGGCCGATGGCGATGGCCAGGCCCTCGGCGAGCAGGACAAAGGTGATCGGCGTATGGACGGGCAGGGCGGGCAGGGCGAGGTGAATGAGCTGGGCCAGGCCGAAACCGAGGGCCAGCCCGAAAATGCCGCCGAGCGCCGAAAGGGCGACAGCTTCCCCGAGGAAGAGGGCGAGGATGGTGCGCCGGCGGGCGCCGAGGGCGACCAGCAGGCCGATTTCGCCGGTCCGTTCGGTGACGGCGATGGTCATGATGGTGACGATGCCGACGCCGCCAACGAGCAGCGAAATGCCACCGAGCGCGCCGACGGCCATGGTCAGCACATTGAGAATGTTGGACAGCGTTTTGAGCATCTCTTCCTGCGTCACGATGGTGAAATCCTCGCGGCCGTGGCGGTCGATCAGGTGCGTCTTGACGCGGCTGGCGACGAGGGCCGACGGGATGCCTTCTTCGGCGGCGATGTTGATTTCATCGACGCCTTCGCGATTGAACAGTTCCTGGGCGCGGGCGGTGGGCACGAAGGCGGTGTCGTCGAGGTCGATTCCAAGGAACTGGCCTTTCGGCGCCAGTACGCCGATGATGCGGAAATGCAAGCCGCCGACGCGCAGACGCTGACCAAGGGGGTTTTCGCTGCCGAACAGCTCGGTTTTGAGCTTCGAGCCGAGGACAACGAAGGCGCGGGCGCTGCCTTCATCGTCGGCCGGCAGGAACTGGCCGCTTTGCACGGTCGACCGGAAAATTTGCGGTAATTTGGAATTGACGCCGTAGATCAGCGTCCGCCGCGTCCGGCCATTGCCTTCGACTTCGGCGTTGCCGCGCACGTTGGGGGTGACGGCGACGACGTGCGGCAGGCGTTCGAGCGATTTTGCGTCGTCGAGCGACAGCGGCCGGGCACTCGATGGCAGGCCGGACGGCGAACCGCCGGTTTTGGTTTTGCCCGGGGCGACGGTGATGACGTTGGTGCCGAATTGGGTGAATTCGCCGAGGACGAAACGGTGGATACCTTCGCCGATCGAGGTGAGCAAAATGACCGCCGCGATGCCGACGGCGATGCCGAGCAACGTCAGGAAACTGCGCAGGCGCTGGGCCGTGATGGCGCGGATGGCGAGCTGGAGGGCGTCGGTGGTCAGCATGGCTAATGCTTCATGAGTGCTTGCACCGGGTCGAGCCGGGCGGCGCGGCGGGCTGGCATGACGCCGAAGATGAGGCCGGTGGCCAGCGCCGTGCTCAGGGCGGCAATGACCGCCCAATCAGGCGGATAGGCTGGAAACACCGGGAAGAACTGGCGCAGCGCGAAGGCGCCGAGCTGGCCGAGCAGGTAGCCGACGAGGGCGCCGACGGCGGAAAGCATCGAAGCTTCGGCCAGGAAGGCCAGGCGGATGGTCCGCGCCGTGGCGCCGAGCGCCTTGAGCAGGCCGATTTCCCCCGTCCGCTGGGTGACGGCGACGAGCATGACGTTCATCACCAGAATACCGGCGACGGCCAGGCTGATCGCGGCGATCCCCGCCACGGCCAGGGTCAGCGCCCCGAGCAGCTTGTCGAAGGTGGCGAGCACGGCATCCTGGGTGATGACGGTGACGTCCTCTTCGCCGCGGTGGCGCTGCTTGAGCGTTTCCATCACCAGCTCCTTGGTGCCCGGGATGGCGTCGCGGCTGTTGGCCTCGATCATGATGCGGAACAGGGTGTTGGAATTGAACATGGCCTGGGCCAGCGAAACGGGCACGATGACCAGTTCGTCGGTATTCATCCCGAGGCCCTGACCGGTCGATTTGAGCACGCCGACGACGCGCAGCCGGCGGTCGCCAACGCGGACGAGCTGGCCGATGGCCGGGGAGGCGCCAAACATTTCCTCGCGAATCTTGTTGCCGATGACGGCGACCGACGAGCCGCGATTCCAGTCTTCTTCTGGCAGACCCTGGCCTTGGGCGATTTCGAAATTGCGGATCGGGATGAATTCGGCCGTCGAGCCGGCGACCATGACTTCGCGCAGCTTGCCGCCGTAATTGATTTCCGAAGTGCCGACGGCGAGCGGGGCGACGCGACGAGCGCCGGGCAGGCGACGCAGGCTGCCGGCGTCGTCGATGGTCAGGTCGCGCGGCGTGCTGGTGATGGCATTCGCTGGGTTGAAACCGCCGGTGCCCGAGCGGCCGGGCAGGACGATGATCAGGTTGGTGCCGAGCGAGGAAAACTGGCCGACGACGTAGCGCCGGGCGCCGTCGCCCAGCGCCGTGAGGATGACGACGGCGGCAACGCCGATCGACATGGCGAGCACGGACAGCGTTGTGCGCATCGGGTAGCCGGTGGCGGCGTCGCGGGCGAAGCGCAGGGTGTCGGTCAGGCGCATGGTCAAGTCGGGTTGTCATTCCCGCGGAAGCGGGAATCCTTCGGGGGCTGAAGTTCTGGATTCCCGCTTCGCCCGCCGCGAAGCGGAGTCCCGGGTGTGTCGAGGCCGCGGGAATGACGGTTGCCGGAAGGTGTGGAGCCGAGGCATTCCCACGGTCAACCGGAAATTTCGGCCAAATTTGAAATGGCCTTTTGCCGCGAATCGGCCTTCAGCCGCCCATCCTCCATGACCAGCTGGCGCCGGGCGCGGGCGCCCATGCCCTGATCGTGGGTGACGACAATCAGCGTGACGCCCTTGGCGTTGAGCGCTTCGAGCAGATTCACCACTTCTTCGCCGGTATGGCGGTCGAGGTTACCGGTCGGCTCGTCGGCCAGGATCAGCGCCGGCTGCATGATGGTGGCGCGGGCGATGGCGACGCGCTGGCGCTGGCCGCCGGAAAGCTGGTCGGGCTTGTGGTCGGCGCGATTTTCCAGGCCGAAATCCTTGAGCGCCTGGGCGACGCGCTTGTTGCGTTCGGCCGCCGGGATTCCGGCCAGCGTCATCGGCAGCGCGATGTTTTCGGCCGCCGTCAGCCGTGGCACGAGGTGGAAACTCTGGAAAACGAAGCCGATGCGCGTGCTGCGCACGGTGGCTTGCTCGTCTGGCGACAGCGTCGTGACATCGCGGCCTTCGAGCTTGTAGGTGCCTTCGTTTGGCCGGTCGAGCAGGCCGAGGAGATTGAGCAGCGTCGATTTTCCGGAGCCGGAAGGGCCCATCACGGCGACGTACTCGCCGGCCTCGATCTGCAGGTTCAGTTCGGCCAGGGCGTGAACTGTCGTGTCGCCGAGCAGGAAGCGACGTTCGATGCCGGAAAGTTCGATCAGCGCCATGCGCTTACTTCGCCTTGGCCTGGGCTTTTTCGTCCGGCGTCACCGTGGCGCCGGCCTTGACGCCTTCCTTGTCGAGCGAGGTGACGATGCGCTCGCCAGCCGTCAGGCCTTCGACGATTTCGGTGTATTCCCAGTTGGCCAGCCCGGCCTTGATCAGTCGTTCTTCGAGCTTTCCGCTGTCGGCGTTGAAAACCAGCACCTTGCCTCCTTCCTGGATGGCGGCGGTCGGGATGCGCAGCACCTTGTCGCGGCCGGCGAGGATGATCTCGACGTCGGCGCTGTAGCCGACGAGCAGCTTGCCGGGTTCAGCCGGCTTTTCGAAGTCGACTTCAATGTCGACGGTGCGCGCCTGCTTTTCGACGGCCGAAACGTAGGGTGCGACGCGCCGCACCTTGCCGGGCAGGATCTTGCCCGGCAGCGCGTCGAGCGTGATGCGGACGGGCTGCCCGATCTGGATCTTCGGCGCATCGACCTCGTCCATCGGCGCCTTGACGTAGAGGCAGGAATCGTCGATCAGGTCGATGGCCGGCGGTGTCGGTACGCCTGGGGGCGAGGGCGTCGAGTATTCGCCGAGCTCGCCGACGATCTTGGCGACTATGCCGTCGAACGGCGCATAGAGCGCAACGCGGCCCTGTTCGACGCGGGTCGTCTTCAGTTTTGCTTCGGCCTGGGCGATATCGGCCTTGGCCGTGTTGCAACTGGCGCGGCGGACTTCGGCGTCAGTTCGGGCGGCTTCTTCCTTGCTCGTCGAAACGAAGCCCCTGGCGCGCAGGTCGGATTGTCGTTTTGCCTCTTTTTCCGCGTTGGCCGCAGCAATGCAGGCTTCCTCGCTACGCTTGGCGCTCAACGTGATCTGCGCCTGAGCCAGCGCACTTTGCGCTTGCTGGTCGTCGTTCCACAGCTTGAGCAGCAACTGGCCCTTCTTGACCTTGTCGCCCTCCTTGACGCCGAGGTATTCAATGCGCC
Source organism: Azonexus sp. (assembly GCF_049652925.1). Taxonomy (GTDB): domain Bacteria; phylum Pseudomonadota; class Gammaproteobacteria; order Burkholderiales; family Rhodocyclaceae; genus Azonexus. The sequence goes on along the minus strand of NZ_JBASFI010000025.1, from coordinate 92,394 downwards.
CGCCGATGATCGTCGACAGCTTGGTGCGCTGGCAGGCTTCGACGGTCCCGGCGCGGGTGTTGGCCAGCGTCGCCTCGACTTTGCCTTCGGCTACTTCCTTGAGAACGACCGGTATCGGCTTCGGCCGGGTGAAAAAGAACAGGCCAAGGCCGATGATGACGATGACGGCAAGGATGATGGCAAAGCGACGCATGGTATTCCCTATCGAAAACCGGGCAGCCAACCCGATTGTTCGTGGCCCCAGACCGGCTCAAGCGCTCCCTGGTAGAGCGCTTCAATGACCGGCGGCTCCTGCCACGGCTCGTTCATGAAAGTCAGGCCGATCTCTTCGACGGTGCGGCCCGACCAGTAGTGGTCGGCCACTTCGTCGAGCGCACTGAGCGACAGGCTGTGCGGCAGGCGCAGATAGTCGAGCCAGCTGGCATCGTGGAAGGAGCAGATGTAAGCCCCTATGGTGCGCGAGCAGGCCAGGTTCTTGCCGAAGACCTTTTGTGGATGCTTGAGGCGGAAGGTCGTCGCATCGGTCCGCGTGGCGAACTGGAGCAGGGCATGCAGGCGGCTCGGAAAATGGTTGTAGCGACGCTGCCGGTAATACTCCAGATGGTATTCGGCAAAGTAGTTTTGTACCGACAATAGCTGGTCGCCGGGCGTTGGCGCACCGCCTTCGGGGGAGGCCAGTGTGCCGCCGAAGGGGCTGCCCTTGAGAATGTCCCAGCCCGGCAGCTCTGACCCTGGCTCAAGCCAGCAGAAGAGCTCCAGGGTTGCAGTGTCCTTGATCAGATTGTCCATGGACCTATGGTGTGGGAACGAATATGGATATTCTGAACGATAGCTTGGGTTTGTCCAATCGATGGATGCAGACAAAGGAATCGGAGTATCAAAATATATGCAAACTGGAATATGATGCAAAAAGGACAAATTGTTGGCGGGGCCTGCGTTCAAGGGTTGGTCGCCGGTGCCTTTGCTTCGATATTGCGAAGGGGTGTCGTGGTGCTTTTGGTTAAATGAATCTGCGGAAAGCCTTTTTCAGCGTATTGATTGCGCTTGCCGGGGTGCTCGTCCTGATCGCCGGCGCCACGCTGGGCGCTCTGTCTGCGTACGAAGATTCGCAAGTTGCGGCGAGGCATCGCCAGGATTCGATGGCGCTCATGGGCTCTGTGCGCCATGAGGTCGATTTGCTCAGCCGCCTGGTTAGTTCTTATGTCAGTACGGCTAACCCGCGCTACCTCATTTACTACTACGACATACTGGCGATCCGTGAAGGCACAAAGCGCGCCCCGGATTCGGTGCCGGAAACTTTCTGGGAACAGGTCATCGGTGGAACGCTCGCTTACACGACGCCACCACCCGGTCCCGGGGTTGCCCTCGCCGAAAGAACCAGCATGCTTGGTTTCGACGCCGGAGAGGTGGCTATTCTCCGCCAGATTTTCCAGATTACCGACCAGATGAAGCAGGTCGAACAGATCGCTTTTGCCGCGACGCAGGGTTTGTATGATCCGGTTAAACGCGAATTTGTCTCGGAGGCGGAGCCGCAGCGTGACTTCGCCAATGCCTTGCTGCATGAGGCGCGCTATTTGAAACTGCGGGCCGAACTGGCCATCGCAGTCGATGAACTTACCAGCCAGGTAGACGAGCGCACGACCAAAAATCTGGCGCGGGCCGGGGAGCACCTGTTGCGCTGGATCGTCGCGGCGCTTCTCCTCCTGCTTGCTGCCGGCGTCGTAATGGTGCTCAGTTATGGCTACCTGAAAAGACATCTGCTGGCGCCTCTGACAGCCTTGCATCGGACGGCAACGGCATTGGCGGAAAAATCATTCAGTGAGCGGGTCGGCGACCTGAAGGGGGTTGAAGAGGTTCAGGCCCTGGCAGTGACGATTGACAGCATGGCAGCGGCCATCGAGGCCGATATCGCGCAGCGCGAACTGGTCCAGCGGTCCTTGCGCCAGGCGCGGGCGCGGGCAGAGGTGGCGGCCGAAGCAAAGTCAATTTTCCTGGCCAACATGAGCCACGAAATCCGGACGCCGATGAACGCGATTCTAGGCATGGCCTATCTGGCCCTCAAGTCTGGGTTGCCGCCGCGGCAACACGACTATGTTTCCAAAATTCATACTGCCGCCCGTTCGTTGCTCGGGATATTGAATGACGTTCTCGACTTCTCAAAAATCGAGGCCGGCAAGGTGGCGCTGGAGGCCGTTCCCTTCGATCTTGAACTGGTTGTCCAGAATGCCCTTTTCATGGTGCAGCAGCGGGCCGAAGGGAAACATATCGAGCTGCTCCTCGATTTTCAGCCAACCCGGAATCTCCATCACCTGGTGGGGGACCCTCTGCGGCTCGGGCAGGTCTTGATCAACCTGTTGTCCAATGCAGTGAAATTTACTGAAACCGGCCATGTTCGCCTCGTGGTCAGCGAGCGGTCGAGCGACAAATTGACGTCGACCATTGTCTGCCGCGTCGAAGACACTGGTATCGGGATGACGGCGGAGCAGATCGGTCGTCTTTTCCAGGAGTTTTCCCAGGCCGATGGTTCGACGACCAGGCGGTACGGCGGTTCGGGCTTGGGGCTGGCTATTTCAAAGCGACTACTGGCGGCAATGGGCAGCGAAATCAGGGTTGAAAGTCAGCTTGACCGTGGCTCCGTATTTCATTTCGCCATGCAGTTGCCACTGGAGCCTTCGGTTGAGGCTGGCACTGATGCGGAGTCGCCGATCGAATGTCAGCGGGCGCTGGTCGTTGACGACTATGCGCCAGCCCGGGAAAGCATGGCAGCCATGTTGTTGGCGATGGGCTGCGAAAAGGTCGATCAGTCGCCGGGGGGGCTGGATGCCTTGGCGCGGCTGACGAGGGCTGGAAATGATGGAGCAGCGTACGACTTGCTGTTGCTCGACTGGCTGATGCCTGACATGTCTGGTGCCGAGTTGATAGAGGCTCTTCACTCGAGAGGTGTTTTGTTGCCGGCCCGGACACTCGTAGTGTCGGTGGCGGATGCTTCCCTGTTGCGCCAGGAGGTTGACCATACTGGTGTCGCTGATGTGGTCCAGAAGCCACTATTGCCAAACGTTCTGCGCCGTCTTTGTGGCTCCGGAGTGAAGATGGAGCCGGTGGCCAGAGTGGAGCATCTGATCCCTCATCCCGGATGTTTGCAGGGAATGTCGATCTTGCTGGTTGAGGACAACGAACTGAATCAGCAGGTAGCCGGGGAAATTCTCCGGGGCTGGGGGGCGAGCGTCGACGTCGCGGCAAATGGACGGATCGCCCTTGACTTGTTGTCAGCTGAGGGGGCGGAGCACTACGCGGTAGTCTTGATGGACCTCGAAATGCCTGTCATGGATGGCCGGGAGGCAACACGTCGCCTGCGCGAGGAGGATCGTTTCCAGGATCTGCCAATTATCGCGATGACCGCCCACGTCGCCGGGCAAGGCATGAAAGACGGACTGGCAAAAGGAGTCAATGGCTACATTGCCAAACCCTTCGAGCCGGAGGAGCTATTGGCCATGGTGCAGCCCTATTGGCGGGGATTGGTCGGGCATGTCCTTTCTCCCGCTGAACCGGGTGGTGCCGATCGGGCCTTTATCACTGCCCTGGCGGCTGTTCCGCAAATTGAATCGGCGGTGCTACTGCGCCGTTTTGAGGGCCGGTTGCCGTTTTTGGCCCGAACCCTGCGTCGTTTTGCTGAAGATTGCCACGGCTGGTCCGACAGGCTGGATGCGATGCTGGCTAGCGGTGATCTTGAGGCTGCGCAACGTCAGGTCCACTCGCTCAAGGGGCTGGCTGGTACTTTCGCCATGGGCCGTTTACAGTCGGCGCTGTATGATCTTGAAAATGTCATAAAGGGGGGCGTTGTCGAGCCCTTCGGGGAAATAGCCGAAGTCGATGCACAGTTGCAGCCCTTGTTGGCCGGGATTGAGCGAATGCCAGCCAATTCGCCGGACTCGACTGCCGCTATCGACGAGCGACCGATCGAAGTCGTGCTTGCCTTGTTGCGCGAACAACTCGGCGAAGGCGATGGCGAGGCCGAAGAGGTCTGGCGAATGAACAAGGGGCGTTTGGTCGGACTGTACTCACCGCGGCAGGTGGCAGCAATTGACCACGCTATCGGGCAATGGGATTTCGATGCGGCGCTGCTCATTCTCGGCAGCATCAATCATGGCGGGGGCGGGCAGTGATGAGGAATAGTGCAACCATACTGGTGATTGACGACACGCCGGCCAATCTCAGCCTGCTCAACCAGTTGCTGCGTACCCACTACCGGGTCAAGCTGGCCAATGGCGGGGCCAAGGGGCTGGAGCTGGCGGCAAGTGCGCGACCGGATCTGATCCTTCTCGACATCATGATGCCGGATATGGACGGATATGAAGTCTGCAAGCGCCTCAAGGCTGATCCGTTGACGGCTGGGGTTCCAGTCATTTTTCTGACAGCCAAGGCCGGGGCCGACGACGAGGAGTACGGCCTGGCCATGGGGGCGGTCGACTTCATCCGCAAGCCGATTGCGCCATCCGTTGTGCTAGCCCGAGTGCGGACCCATCTGCAAATACGGACTTGGCAAACTTTCCTTGAAGACAAAAGCGCCTGGTTGCAAAGCGAAGTGGAGCGACGGGTCAATGAAGTCCTGCGTCTCCAGGAGGCTTCGATTCGCGTCATGGTCTCGCTGGCCGAATTCCGCGACGAATGCACAGGCAACCATATTCGCCGAACCCAGGATTACGTTCGCTTATTGGCGGAATACCTGAGCAAGCAGGAGCGCGATTGTGCGTTCCTGACCCCTGAACATATCGATCAGATAGCCAAGGCAGCACCGCTACACGATATTGGCAAGATCGCCATTCCCGACCATATCCTCCTCAAGCCGGGCCGGCATACGCCTGAAGAGTTTGAAATCATGAAGACGCATTCCATCAAGGGTGAGGGGATGCTGTTGCGCTCGCAACATGAACTTGGGGAAGAGAATCTGATGCTGCTTTACGCCGCTCAGATTGCCCGCAGCCATCACGAGCGCTGGGATGGTTGCGGCTACCCGGATCAATTGGCGGGTGAAGCCATCCCGTTGCCCGCCAGGTTGATGGCCGTTGCCGACGTATACGATGCGCTTCGTTCCCGCCGTCCCTATAAGCGTGCTTTTGACCATGCCGAAGCAGTTGATGTCCTGCGTGAAGGCCGCGCCAAGCATTTTGATCCACTACTGATCGACGCCTTCATCGCGCTGGAAGGCGCTTTCGCCGAAATTGCCATTAAACTGGCCGATGAGTAAATTTGCCATGCTCATAAAGAAATATTCCTGACATGCACCTAAAGCTCTCAAATGTCGGGCTGCTGCCCATACTGGCTGCGTTGGCTATGCCAGCACAGGCGATCGATCTGACCTGGTCCGGTTTTGGTACCGTCGGCTTTGCTCAGTCGGATCAGCCCTATAAGTATCAGCGCTTTATTGATAATCATGGCACGTTTAAACGTGACACCATTCTTGGCGGCCAGCTTGATGCCCGTTTGTCGCAACAATGGAGCGTCACTGTTCAGGCCAAGCTGGCTCCCTCGGATCATAACGATACCGACTGGCAGGCATCACTGGCTTGGGCTTTTGTCTCATGGCGGCCGAGCGACGACTGGCTGATCCGGGCTGGCAAAATTCGCCTGCCGTTGATGCTCAATACCGAAAACAACGACGTCGGTGCCACGTTTGATTTCGCCCGCTTGCCACAGGAGGTTTACTCCATTTCGCCACTGACCGATCTGGTTGGGATGGGGGTAAGCAAGACCTGGTTTGGAGAGGGCGTGGACTGGATTGCCGAGGCCTATGCCGGCAAGGTTGAGACAAATTGGCGGTTTTACGGGCGAGAAATGACGCCTGATCAGAATTCGCCCGGAAGTTGGTACTTTACCTACAACATCAAGAGTACCGGTCTGGTGCTGACGGCGCGGAGTCTGGACAACACTTTTCGGGTCGGCGCTCATCGCGTCGAAGCGTCGAGGGATGGCGCAAATATCGTGCAGCCAATAGTGAATGTCGGTGGGATTTATCAATTAGGTGACGGCGGCGATGAAAAGATCATCTTTCCGCTGTTCACTGCAGGGGCAAGTATCCTGCTGCCTGCCGATATCAGGATGCTCGGTGAATACGCCCGGATCAAGATTGATAGCGGGAGCGAGGGGCTGAATCGCTGGGGGGCCTATCTTTCCTTGTCGAAGCGGATGGGGGCCTGGACACCCTATATCTATTACGCAAAAGCAAAGTCGAAGGATTCAGCCCTGGACAAATATCAGGCCATCAACAGCAATGTCTTGTCCGGACCTTTTGCGCAGTTCAATCCGACGCAGAAATTCATGGCCGACATTATCGTGCCCTACGATCAATCGACGGTGGCTCTTGGGACAACCTATCGGCTGACGCCGAGTGCCCTGCTCAAGGCTGAATGGTCTCAGGCGAACACTGGTGTTGCATCCAGTCTGGTCGATGCGCCTTCGGGCGGCGATAGTTCACACCAGACTATCAACGTCTTTTCGCTTTCCTATAATTTCACCTTTTGAGCGGCTTGATGCGCCGTATTCTTTTTTTCCTCCTGATCGCGAGCTTTCCTGCTCTGGCGCTGGCAGAGGAAGCGCTCGCCTTCATCGCTTATGGTGGTCTTCCCAAGACGGAGCTGGCGACCCTGCAACGTCTTTATACCGGGCGAGTGGTTTCTATTGGCGATCAGGCGGCAACACCGATCAATTACCCCGCAGGTCACCCTTTGCGCGAAAGATTTTTGGCTACGCTCATGGGGCAGAGTGAGGAGCAGTACACCGGTTATTGGCTGGTGCGCCGCTATGTTGGCAAAGGTGCGCCTCCCTTGGTGCTACCCGATGTTGAGGCTGTTGTCGCTTATGTTCTGGCGACGCCCGGTGCAGTCGGCTACGTTCCGTTGTCGAAAGTACCGCCCGGCGGAAATGTGATTTTCAGGCGTTAACTCGCTAGCTTTTTTCTGCCGGAGTGATAAGCTGAATTCGTGTTGTGGTTTGTAGCGAGCCCGGCACTAAGTGGTAGTACCCGCTACGCTGCTGGAGATTCTATGGCTGTATTCAATAGAAGTTTTCTTGAGATTACCGTGTAGTACTCCGTAACGGCGAATAGCCGAATGCCCCAGCCGAAAGAGCCGGGGTCGCAGTAAACGAAGCCCGTGCCTGAACAGCATGGGCTTCACTTTTTCAGGATTAAAATGTCGATTCAACGTTACGGCACGACTCGCCGCTATTCCGACAGCGTTGTTTACGCCGGTACCGTTTATGTCGTCGAGGTGCCAGCCAACCTCGATGCCGACGTTACGGCGCAGACCGAAAACCTCCTGGCCAGCGTCGAACGGCTGCTTGCCCAAGCAGGCAGCGATAAATCGCACTTGCTGATGGTGACGATCTATCTGACCGACATGGCTGATTACGATGCGATGAACGCGGTGTGGGATGCCTGGGTGCCGGATGGCCATGCACCGACCCGCGCTTGTGTGCAAGCCCGGCTTTCCCATGCGAAATATCGGGTGGAAATGGCGTTGACCGCAGCAGTTCAGGGCTGAACGTCGGCGCTACAGTCGCAGCCTTGGCCGGCTGCGATCCAGCGGGTTAGCAGTTGCCGGGCAATTGGTTCGGCGCTTGCCGGAAGCAGGCGGAGATAAGTTCGCGGGTTGATCAGCAGGCCGCAGTGGTAGCGTTGTTCACCCGCGGACCACTGCAGCGCCGGGCACGGCCCCTTCATTTGCAGAAAGCGCAGGCGGGCCGCGGGGCACGTCTCCAGTGCGCAGCAGACGCCGCAGCCGTTGCAGGCCTGTCCTTCTGCCGGTTTTGTCGGCGCATGGCGGTGGAGGTGAATGGTTTGTTTTTGCACGTTGCGTAATGAACCATGTCTGGCCAAATTGATCAAACAACTGCCATTTTTTGAAAGGAGTTCGTCATGACAAAACTGATTTCCGCTCTGCTGGCTGCGGTGTTTGCGCTCGCCAGCGTTTCTGCCCTGGCTTGCGGTGACAAGGCGAAAGACGAAAAGCAGATGAGTACGCCGGCCAAGCCCAAGGTTTAAGCGGGCCTTCCAGCGCGCAGGCGGCCTCGGCCGCCTGTTTGCGTTTACGGCCGGGCGAGGAATAGTTGGGGATCGACCGGGGTGTTGTTGAGAGTCACCGCCCAGTGCAGGTGCGGCCCGGTGACACGGCCGGTGGCACCAACGGCGCCGAGGGTTTCACCTTTTTTGACAGTCTGGCCGGCGCGTACATCGGTGCGCGAAAGGTGCATGTAGGCGGTGATGAGCCCCTGGCCGTGGTCGATGAAAACGGTGTTGCCGTTGAAAAAATAATCGCCGACGTTGGCGACGACGCCGTCGGCTGGAGCGGTAACCGGCGCGCCGGTGCCAACGGCGATATCGAGGCCAGCGTGTGGGTTGCGTGGCAGGCCGTTGAAAATCCGGCGCAGGCCGAAGCGCGAAGAGAGCGGACCCTTGGCTGGCAGCGCGAAATCAGTCGCCGGCGGAGCGTCGGAAAAGCGGCGCTTGACGGCCTCGGTGACTTTTTGCTCGCGCTCAATTCTCGCCAAGTCATCCGGATTCGGCTCGACCTTGAGTTTGTCCTTTATGGTCAGGCGTTGTTCCGGGTAATTCCTGATCTGGACACTGATTTGCTTGGTTGCTACGGTCAACCCGAAAAAAACGCTGATTTCGAAATCGCCGGGCAGGGTGTCGAGCGGGATGCCGAGCAGGGCGAACCAGCGTCCGTTGTCGCGGACGACGGCAATCGGCTGTTCGCCCCAGCGGGCGGTCGGTGTTGTCTGGCTGGCCGGGCCGAGGTCGATGACGGCAACGCCGCCCGGTACGGGTGAATGTTTGGGCAGGCCGAAGGCGCTGGTGGCGTAGCTCAACAGCAGGGCGAGGGCAAAGCGGGTGATTTTCATGAGTGGCTCTGGCTGGCCCACCACAAACGCAGGCGCAGCCCGATTTCGCTGGTGTAGCCGATTGAAGTGCTGCTGATATTGCCGTCCGGATCGACGATGACGAAAGCAGGAACGCCTTGGAAGCCGTATTGCCGGAAAATTTCGGAGGAGGGATCGGCGATGGTCGGCCAGGCGTATTCGCGCTGGCGCACGGTTTCGGTGACTTTTTTTGCGGTGCCGGACTGCATGGCGACGGTGATGAGCGGCCAGTCTGCGTTGATGCTGCTGATGGTGCTGGCGTTGGCTTTGCAGACGCCGCACCAGTCGGCCCAGAAGTAGATCATTAGCGCCTTGCCGGGATGCTGCTGGCGCCAGATTGTAAGGTCGAAGGGTTGGCCGTCGATCTGCTGTCCGACAAACTGCGGCGCCGGGCCGTGCGGAGTGTTGCGCATCTGCCAGGCTTGGAAGGCGGCGAACAGGACGACGAAAATGGTCGCTTCAAGCGCCCAACGACGCCAGCGTGGCGCCGCTTTTTTGCCGGGAGTCGTCTCGGTCAAGCGGTTGCCCGGCTTACAGGCGGTCGGTTTTGAAAGTGTTGCACTGGTTCATGTCGCCGGTTTCAAAGCCCTTCCGGAACCAGCGGACGCGTTGCTCGGAACTGCCGTGCGTGAAGCTTTCCGGCACGATTCGGCCCTGCGATTGCTGCTGCAGGCGGTCGTCGCCGATGGCCGAGGCGGCGGTCAGGGCGGCTTCGAGGTCGCCCGGTTCGAGCACGTTTTTCATTGTGTCCGTACGCTTGCCCCAGACGCCGGCCAGGCAGTCGGCCTGCAGTTCCATGCGCACGGAGAGGGCGTTGGCTTCGCGCTCACTGACGCGTTGCTTGGTCTGATGTACCTTGTCGGCGATGCCGAGCAGGTTCTGCACGTGATGGCCGACTTCGTGGGCGATGACGTAGGCCTGGGCGAATTCGCCGGGGGCCTTGAAGCGATCCTTGAGGTCACGGTAGAAGGCGAGGTCGATGTAAACCTTCTGGTCGCCCGGGCAGTAGAACGGGCCCATGGCCGACTGGCCGGTGCCGCAGGCGGTCGGCGTGGCGCCGGTGAACAGCACGAGCTTGGGTTCCTGGTACTGACGGCCGTTGGCGCGGAAGACCTCGTTCCAGGTGTCTTCGGTCGAAGCCAGCACCTTGGAGACGAATTTGGCCATCTGGTCGTCGGCCGGCGGGCGATGCGCGGCCGGCGTGCTTTGTTCGATGGCCGGCATGCCGCCGCCGCTGAGCATGTTGAGGACGGTCAGCGGATTGATGCCGAGGAAATAGCTGGCGACCAGGGCGATGGCGATGGTGCCCAAACCCATGCGACCGCCACCCAGACGCAGGCCGCCACCGCTACCGCGGCGGTCTTCGAGGTTGTCGCTTTCGCGTTGGTCGTCCATGCGCATGATGGGTGTCCTTAACGGTACTGGTTGATGGCGTCGCGGGTTTCGCGCGCTACATTGCGGGCGGCTGCGGCAAACCCTTCGTCCTTGCCGGCGTAGAGAATGGCACGCGACGAATTGATCATCAAGCCGGTGGCATTGGCGGTACGGCCCGCCTTGACGGTGGCTTCGATGTCACCGCCCTGGGCACCGATGCCCGGGACGAGCAGCGGCACGTCGCCGACGATGGCGCGGACGCGGGCGATTTCGGCCGGGAAGGTGGCGCCGACAACGAGGCTGATCTGGCCGCTGGTGTTCCACTCGTGCGAGGCCAGACGGGCGACGCGTTCGTACAGTTTTTCACCGCCGACATCGAGAAATTGCAGGTCGGAGCCGCCCGGGTTGGAGGTCCGGCAGAGCAGGATGACGCCCTTGTCCGGGTAGGCCAGGTAGGGATCGACCGAATCGCGACCCATGTACGGATTGACCGTGACGGCGTCGGCCTTGTAGCGCTCGAAGGCTTCGACGGCGTATTGCTCGGCGGTCGAGCCGATGTCGCCGCGCTTGGAGTCGAGAATGACCGGGATGCCGGGATGCTTTTCGTGGATGTGGGCGATCAGGGCTTCGAGCTGGTCTTCGGCCCGACGGGCGGCGAAGTAGGCGATCTGCGGCTTGAACGAGCAGACGAGGTCGGCCGTGGCGTCGACGATGGCGGCGCAGAACTCGAAAATGGCGTCATTGCGGCCCTTGAGGTGGGCCGGGAACTTGGCTGGATCGGGGTCAAGGCCGACGCAGAGCAGCGAGTCGTTCTTTTGCCAGGCGGCAGCCAGTTGCTTGATGAAGGTCATGCGACGTCCTTGTGCTTTTCAGACGGTAGATATCGGGAGAATTTTTCCGGCAGCAGGCAATTCTGCAGGCTGCGCTGGGTGAACAGGAAGCGGCCGTCGCAGACGAAGCCGAGTTGCTGCCAGTCGACTTCGCGGTTCAGCATCATCGCGCATTCGATCAGGTCGCGGCGGGCGATGCGCGTGTTCTTGGGGAACAGGGCGAGGATGGCGCCGTCGAAGCTGTGGCAATCGTGCAGGAAGAAAGGTTCCGGCTTGCGCGTCCGGCCATTGACGTAGATGCGCGGCAACTCGCTGACCGGGAAGGCACGGCCCCATTGCCACCAGTTGCGCTCGTCGAAAGCCTTGACGCGGCGGGCGAGCAGTTCGTCCTTGTGCTTGTCGAGGTGCGGATGCTTGATGCCGTAGAGCATGCGGCGCGTTTCGCCGGTTTCCACGGTCTTCGAGAAGACGAATTCCATGTTGCCCTTGGGGTGCGTGTAGATGTGGTCAGCCCCGGAGACGGCGCCGACCTTGACTGAAAAGACGTCGGCGAAGCGCACGCTGTGATCGTCGCGCAGGAACATGAGCTGGCCATCGGCCTCGACAAAGCGCCGGCCGTCGGCCATGCGGCGGTCCTTGCGGCCCTTTTCGAAGCGGAAGATGGCGCAGTTGGGCGTGGCATCAGAGAAAACGCGCACGTCGCCGGTTTCGTAGAAATGCGTGATGCTGCCCTGCTCGAACAGCCAGCGATTGAGCTTGCGGGCGGCGGTCAGCTTGATGAATTCGCGCGGCACGATGAAAACAAGTTCACCGCCGGGTTTCAGATGGCGGATGCACTTTTCGATGAAGAACAGGAAGAGGTTGCTGCGTGCATCGAATAGTTCCGATTTCAGGCGTCTTTTCGTGTTGACCGTGACATCCTGAAAACGGACGTAGGGCGGGTTTCCGATGATGCTGTCGAACTGCTCACTGAGCGGGTAGGCAAAAAAATCACAGACCTGCGCGCCTTCGGGGGCGACGCGCGGGTCGACCTCGATGCCGACGCAATCAGCTTGCCGGGCTTTCAACTCATTGAAAAAAGCGCCGTCACCGGCCGATGGCTCAAGCGTTCGCCCCTTGTTCGTGCACAAGTCGAGCATGAAGGCCACCACGTTGGGCGGCGTGAAAACCTGGCCGAGTTGTTCAACGTCGCGCGACATGGTTCAGTCCGGCTGGCCGTCTTCGGGCGCTGGAGCGGGGGCGGCTTTCGACTGTTCCGCTCGCTCCTTTTTCTCCCAGTAACGTGTGTTCTTGCTCTCGTCGGCGAAACGATAGCGGCCAGCAAGTTCGCAGCCTTTCATGCCGGGATTGCACTTCAGGTTGTTGATCTTGAGGCAATGATCATTGACCTCGTGCGGGCAGCCCCATCCTCCAGCCATCGCCTTAGCTCGCCTTGCCCCAGGAGTCTTTCAGCGTGACGGCGCGGTTGAAGACCGGGGCGCCCGGCTTCGAGTCAACGCGGTCGGCAACGAAGTAGCCGTGGCGTTCAAACTGGAAGCGTTCTTCCGGCTTGGCATCCTTCAGGCAGGCCTCTAGTTGGGCGGTGATGGTCTGGGAGGAGTCCGTGTTCATGTCGTCGAGGAAATCGCGCTCCAGGTCGGGCGCATCGCCTTCACGGCGTGAGCCGGGGGCGGGCACCTTGAACAGGCGCTCGTAGAGGCGGATTTCGGCGGCGTAGGACTGGGCAGCGGAGACCCAGTGCAGATTACCCTTGACCTTGACGCTGTCGGCGCCCGGCGTGCCGGATTTGGTTTCGGGCAGATAATTGCAGTGCACCGCAACAACCTTGCCGTTTTCATCCTTGTCGCAGCCCGTGCATTCGACCACGTAGCCGTAGCGCAGGCGCGCCATGTTGCCCGGGAACAGGCGGCGGAAACCCTTGCTCGGGACTTCCATGAAGTCTTCGCCTTCGATCCACAATTCGCGGCTGAACGGCACGGTGCGCTGGCCGAGTTCCGGATGCAGCGGGTGATTCGGGGCGTGGCATTCCTCGACTTGCCCTGCCGGGTAGTTGTCGATGATCAGCTTGACCGGATCGAGCACGGCGATGCGGCGCTGGTCGGATTCGTTCATCACTTCGCGCATGGCATCTTCGAACAGCACGTAGTCGATCAGCGAGTCGTTCTTGGTAACGCCAACGCGCTCCATGAACAGGCGGAAACCGTCGGCGGAATAGCCGCGGCGGCGAGCGCCGACGAGGGTCGGCATGCGCGGATCGTCCCAGCCGCTGACGTGCTTTTCCTCGACGAGCTGGATCAGCTTGCGCTTGCTTAAAACCACGTAGGTCAGGTTGAGGCGCGAGAACTCGATCTGCTGCGGCAGCGGGCGCTGGAGCAGGCCGGCTTCGGCCAGACGTTCGAGCAGCCAGTCGTAGAACGGGCGCTGGTCTTCGAATTCCAGCGTGCAGATCGAATGGGTGATGTTTTCCAGCGCGTCCTCGATCGGGTGGGCGAAGGTGTACATCGGATAAACGCAATACTTGTCGCCGGTGTTGTGGTGCGTGGCGTGGCGGATGCGGTAGATGGCCGGGTCGCGCAGGTTGATGTTGGGCGCGGCCATGTCGATCTTGGCGCGCAGGATATGGGTGCCATCAGCGAATTCGCCGGCCTGCATGCGCTTGAACAGGTCCACGTTCTCGGCAACGGAACGGTCGCGGAAAGGCGAGTTCTTGCCGGGCTGGGTTAGCGTGCCGCGGTTGGCGCGCATTTCATCGGCCGACTGGCTATCGACGTAGGCGTGACCGGCGGTGATCAGCGCTTCGGCGCTCTGCAACATCCAGTCGAAATAATTCGAGGCGTAGTAAAGATTGGTTTCGCCATCCTTCTCCCACGAGCAGCCCAGCCATTTGACGGCATCGATGATGGAATCGACGTACTCCTGGTCTTCCTTCTCCGGATTGGTGTCGTCGAAACGCAGGTGGCAGCGGCCGTCGTATTGGTCGGCGAGGCCGAAATTGAGCAGGATGGACTTGGCGTGGCCAAAATGCAGGTAGCCGTTTGGCTCGGGCGGGAAACGGGTGCGTAGCTTGGCGGCATCAAGCGGGGCCGCGGCGTGATCGGCGGCAGTGCCTGGATGGCCGGCCCAGTGGCGCTGGGCGTGCTTGCCGGCAGCGAGGTCGGCTTCGACGATGTTCTTGATGAAATTGGCGGCGGGGGCCGGGGGGTTGGCGGGCTGGTTGGGGCTGCTCACGGTAAAACCTCTGATTTCAATCACGCCATTTTAACGGTTGGGGCCCATAAACCGCTAAAATTCACCGTATGTCTGTATTGCATAACCTTTCCGCGCTCAATTTTCTCGCTGTCGGCTGCGGCGCAGCGCTTGGCGCATGGTCACGCTGGTTTCTCGGACTGGCGCTCAATCCACTATTCGTTACTTTGCCGCTCGGTACTTTGGCGGCGAATGTGATTGGTGGCTATCTGGTCGGCGTAGCGGTTGGCATTTTTCACATCAACACACATTTCCCGCTGGCCTGGAAGCTGTTCGCGATTACCGGTTTTCTCGGTGGCCTGACCACGTTTTCGACATTCTCGGCCGAAGTCGTCGAGCGCCTGCTCGCCGGCCAGCCAGCCTGGGCCATCGGCCTCGCCTCGGTGCATCTGGCCGGTTCGCTGACGGCAACCTATCTCGGTTTACTGACGGTCGGCGCAACGCACATCTGGTCCTGATCTCTATCGGCCTGCATGGCCGGATAAAATGGTGGACGTAAAAAAGCCCTTCGGTTTGCCGAAGGGCTTTTGTCTGAGCGAGAGGCCTGATCAGGCGGCTTTACGGCGGCGCGCAACTGCACCGATGATGCCCAGACCAGCCAGGAGCATGGCGTAGGACTCGGGTTCGGGAACAGGCGCAGACAAAACAACACTCGGGGTGCCGGTGGTTACATTGAGGTTGTAATACCAGTTGCCGTTACCGCCGTTGCCGGTGAAATCGAAATTGGAAAACCCGGAAACTGCGACGTAATAGGTGCCAGCAGCCAGGCCTTGGGCTGTCAACAGCGAGTCATAGCCGGCATTGCTGTCGTCATCTTCGGAGATTTTGACGCCGTTGCTGCCAAACAGACCAACGATGGGGTCATTCGCTTCGGTGATGCCATAAGGGGCATTGACGGCGAAAGACAGATCCAGAACCTGAGAGGTGACGAACTTGAAGTAGTCAACCGAGGTTCCTCCTGGACCAGAGGACAGGCGAGCGCCGAAAACGTTGATATTGTCACCAAGGCCTACCGTGCCGAGGTCTTGAGCTGTGCCGATAGTGTCGTTGCTGCCCAGACCCAGCATCTCCCATTCAAAAGCGGCAACCGGGGTTGGCGTGGCTTCAACGGCCAATGCCTGGCTGCTGATGCCTGCAGCGAGAATGGCAGCTAGAACTGCGGTTTTGCGTAATTTCAAGGAGTTCTCCAATTTATAAAATGCAATTTGATTCATTTATTATCCATGGTGGATATTGGTTTCAGTTGCTTGGGATGGCAATAGTCCATTCGGATCAACTGGACGAAAAATGATGGGAGCTACCCATTTGAAAATTGAGGGTTTTTTCCGGTTGACCGTGGCACAGGGGTGCCCGGCCCTCAGTTACACATAAGTTGAAGCGAGGATCTTCGGTGTGCCGCCTACACCCGCCAGGGCGCGCGCCCGAACTCTTCGACGAGAAAGTCGACCATGGCCCGGACCTTGGGGGCGAGGTGGCGGCCGCTGGGGTAGGTGACGAACAGCGGCACCGGTTCGACGTGGTGCCAGTCGGTGAGAATCGGAACGAGGGCGCCGCGGCGGATGGCCTGGCCGACGATGACATCGGTCAGGCGGGTGATGCCAACGCCGGCGACAGCCAGTTGCAGCACCGTTTCGGCATTGTTGGCGACGACGTTGCCGCCGATATGGACGACCCGGATGCCGTCATTTGTATCGAAGGGCCAGCGGCGCAAGGCGGGCAGGGTGGTGATCCACAGGCAGTTGTGCTGTTGCAGATCGTCCGGCGTGCGCGGCGTGCCGAAGCGTTCGAGGTAACTCGGGGCGGCGCAGATGACGCGTTCGAGGTTGCAGATGCGGCGCGCCACATTGGAGGAGTCGTCGAGCGCGCCGATCCGGATGGTCAGGTCGAAATGGTCATCGGCCGGGGCGGGCGGGACATCGTTGATGGTGACTTCGAGTTCGATGTCGCCGTGCTTTTCGAGAAAGCGCGGGATCGCCGGCGTCAATTGGTGCATGCCGAAGGCCGAGCCGCAATGCAGGCGCAGGAGGCCGCGCGGATGGGTGCCGGCTTCGGCCACTTCGGCTTCGGCTTCGTCCATCGCTGTCAGGATAGGCCGGGCCCGGTTGAAGAATGCCTCGCCCTCGACAGTTAGCTGCAGGCGGCGGGTGGTGCGGGTGAGCAGGCGGGCGCCGAGGCGGTCTTCAAGGCGGGTGACCAGTTTGGACAGCGCCGACGGAGTCAGCCCCATTTCCCGGGCAGCGGCAGAGAATCCGCCGGTTTCCACGGTGCGAACAAAAGCGGTCATCTCGGCAGCGCGATCCATGGTTTTATTATGGATGAAAATTCACAAATGTTTTGCCAATAAGCATTATTGTTATTCGAATTGGCGGCAATTAGACTTCGATTTGTGCAATGTTGCGTTGCAGCATATTAGGAGTGAGTCATGACCCCCATCGATATCCCGACCATTGAACGTCAAGCACGCGAGCTTCGTGCTGCAGAAATTCGTCGTCTGAACGGTCTGTTCGCCGAGCGTTCGGCGTTGGTGCTCAAGCTGGCGACAGGCAGTGCCCTGGCTGGCGCTCGCGCTCTCGCTGAAACGCTCCGCCCTTTGTTCGCCTGGAACCCGCAGACAAGAGCGGCACCGTTGACCGTATCCATCCAGCCAGCCGTTACGCGCATGAATAATCTGGCGCGGTCGCTGTTTTCGTGGAATCCGCAGGCACGCCGTTCCTGAATTTGCGTGGTTGCCTGGCGTGACGGCCGCGGCGGCTAGCTAGCGCAGACGCTCGGCCAGCTGTGGCGATAGCCGGCCGAGAAAACGTTCGACGGCGGCGGTGTAATCGGTCGCTTCGCCGAGTTCGCTATTGATTTCACCATGTGTTTTGTCCAGTGCCAGGACTTCGGCTGGCGTCCCCACTTGCTGCGCCCGGGCGACGAAAGCACGCGCCTGCGGACAGGCGTCATCGCGGCGACTGGAGCAGACGGCAAGCATCGGTGGCGTTGCTTGCTGCAGATGATGAATCGGTGAGGCGGCTCGCCAGTCGACCGGGTTGTTGCCGAAAGCCCGGTCGTACAGGCGGAAGTGCTTGGCATTCATGATCGCTGGCACATCAAGTGCACCGCTGTCGAGCAGTATGAAGCCCCGCACTGCTTGCGCTCCGGCCTCGGCCAGCAGTTGAGGTCGGGCGGCGAGCAGGGCGATCAGGTGGGCGCCGGCCGAATGGCCCATCAAGATGATATTGCTGCGGTCGACGCCCAGTTTTTGCCAATTTCGCTGCACGTCGGCCAGCGCCCTTGCCACGTCGCGCGCCTGTTCCAGCGGCGTCGCCTTGGGCTGCATGCGGTAATTGATCGAAACGAAGGCGATGCCACGCGGCAGCCAGCGTTCAACCTTGTTGTTGACGACGCGACTCATGTCCTTGTCGCCGCGCCGCCAGCCGCCGCCATGGACCATCAGGATGACTGGCGCGTTGTCGCTGGTCGCCGGCCGGTAGAGGTCGTAGCGTTGATCCGGGTCGGTGCCGTAAGGGATATCGCTCAGCGTCGGGGCGCCTGCCGCATGGGCAGTGGCAGCGCAGACGGCAAGGAGTAAGGCAGAGAGCAGGCGCATGCTGAGTTCCATCGGTAAAAAACCAATGGCATTTTGGCAGACTCAGACCACGTAGAACAGGATGGCGATGAAGTGCATGAGGCTGCCGGCGATGACGAAGAGGTGCCAGATGCCGTGCCAGTGGCGGAAGCGCTCGTCGAAGGCGAAGAAGATGATGCCGACGGTGTAGAACACGCCACCGCCCGCCAGCCAGAGGAACCCGGCCAGCCCGAGGCTGGCCAGCAGCGGTTTGATGGCGACTAGAACGATCCAGCCCATGACGGCATAGATGATCAGCGACATGACGCGCGCTTCCGAGCGCGGCTTGATTTCCTGAAGCATGCCGATGGCCGCCAGCGTCCAGACGATGCCGAACAGCCACCAGCCCCACGGGCCGCGCAGGCTGATCAGGCAGAAAGGCGTGTAGCTGCCGGCAATCAGGAGATAGATCGACAGATGGTCGAGCTTGCGCAGAATGCGTTTGAACGGCCCGCGCACGCTGTGATAGATGGTCGAGATGCTGTACAGCATGACCAGCGTGACGCCGTATACGATGACGCTGGCGGTCTTCACGGCATCGCCGCTGAGCGCGGCGGCGACGATCAGCCAGATTGCCCCGGTCAGGGCGAGCAGGGCGCCAAGGAGGTGGGTCCAGGCGTTGAAGCGTTCTCCGTAATACATCGCCGGTTTTGTCTGGCCTATGGCTGAGGTGCCAGGGCAGCCTCGAGGAGATAGGCCTCGAGCTGCTGGTCGAAGTCCTTGAAGTGCGCTAGCAGGGTCTGATGGACATGGTCGATGCCTTCGATTGCCAGTACGCAATTGCCATCTTCTGAAAAGATGACGCGAATCGCCTTCAGTTGCTGGGCGATGTCCATGTGCGCCTGGTTGTGGGCCAGGCGATGCGCCGATGGCACGCGATCTTCCATGAACATCAATTCGATCAGGTTGTGTTTGAGCGTGGTCTCGACGAAGGAACGGATCATTTGTTCGATATTGCCGTGGCAGACACCTTTGCGGCTGGCGCCACAATCGTTGCAATTGTCGATTTTGCCGCGCTCGGTGCATTCGGAGCGGATGCGATCAATCAGGTGCAGCATGTGCTCGTGATCCCGGCGGATTCTGTCGACCGCTTCTTCACCCATCGTTGGCATGACTGTGTTTCCTTTCGAGAAAACATTGCAGCCCGGACCTGCGGCCAAATTGTTCCAACATTTGCCCGAATCTTCGAATCGGGTACTGGACTTAGGTTGTTTCTTTTAAAAACAGTTCCGGTTCGTGTATCGAATGCCGGCGAGTTGGCTGTCGGATGGTTCAGAAAAGCCGGCCGAGATGTCCGGCCAGGCCGCGTTCATTGACGAAAGTCAGGTCGTACATGGCGGAAAAAGCCTTGGCGTTTTCGTCGCTCAGGCCGGTAATGCACATCACGAATTGCTTGGCTTCCAGACCAAGGCGCTTGCGCAGCGCCAGGTAGCGGTCGATGTTCTGGCGGAATTCGCCGCTCTTGCATTCGATGCAGATCGGCAGTTTGCCATCAATGAGCAGGAAAACGTCGATTTCGTAAGGATCGCCATTGCTCAGCAGGAGATTCAACCCGCGCGTGCAGGAAAATCGGCGCTGGCGTTCCTTGGCGTAGCGCAGAGAAGTCATCAGCGCATGCCATTCCAGCCATTCGCCATTGAAAAAATTGCGGATGGTCGGGGCAGTTTGCAGAATCAGCCGGACGTTGTTTTCCGGCTTGTTGTGGAAGCATTTGGCGACAAAGGAATAATCGTAAAGCTGCTGGCAGAAGGTCGAAATGGCCTTGGCATCAGCGGCAGATTTCTTGTCGAGGTGGATGGTCGTGCTCGCGTGCTCTTTCTGTTGCGACCAGCGGATGCGTTCGAGGACGTCCTTGAGGACCTCGAAATTGCTGCCGATGGCTTCGGCAACCTCGTCGAAAAAACCGCTGGTGTCGACGCCGCGCATATTGGCCTGAACCTTGATCTGCTTCTTCTGGAACCAGTCGTAGATCGGTCCGTGCTGCATTTCGGTAGCCAGGAAGTCGGTATTGGCCAGATTGATGTCGGGCTGCCCCGAGTTCGCAGGTTCTGGCTCTGCGGCAACGGCCTTGGCCGGTTCGGCGAGCGGTTTCAGGCGAATGATCTCGCGCTGGGCATCGAAATATTTGTCGAGCAGTTTTTCGATGAAAAACAGGGTCGAATAAACCGCTGCCGGGGCACCGCATTTGGGGCAGGGAATGCTTTGCCCGGCGAGGTTGTCCGGCTGCTCGGCGAGCAGCGTGCATTTGTTGCAGCGGATGATGGCCATGATGTTGTCGAAAGGGGATATGCGGAAAGTATAAACCCGGTGGCGGCGGGGCGGTGTCGCCGGAAGTGAAACGAAACTGAAACATTGGCGTAAGACAATGGCCCCGTTACCGCCTAACCACCTTCAGGAGATTTTCATGCGTTCCCTGCTTATTGCTGCTGCTGTTGCCCTTACCCTGACCGCTTGCGCCACCCAGTCTTCCCCGCCGGCCCCGGCTCCCGCACCGGCTGCTGCTGCCGCCCCGGCACCGGCGCCGAAGCCTGCCCCGCAGTGCTACAACGGTGATTCCGGCAAGTTTGAAGCCATCGGTACCGCGACCACGATTTCCGGTGTCAAGGTCGTCTGCGAAAAGACCAGCGACGGGAAGAACGCCCAGTGGATGGGCGCCAAGTAGTAATCGCCACACCGTTACGCCAGACGCCGCTCTTCGGGGCGGCGTTTTGCTTTTGGGGCGTGCTCCGGGTATTTCAAATTTGGGCAAAATTTCCGGTTGACCGTGGCAAACCGGTTGGCTGGCGGTGATGCGGGAAGCGGTATCCGGCAATTTTCTTCCAGTCGGTGAGGCGTTGCATTGGCGCGGTAAAATCAGTGCCCCGCTTTGCCGTCCCGATGAATGAAACAAGAGAAACCAGCCCGCCCTGCCGAACTCGCCGAAAATCTTTGCCTGAGCAGCGATCTGAAACGCCTGCGCGGCATGCAGCGCGAATTGCTACGGTCAACCGGAAATAAGCGCGAAAAACTGCAAGCCGATCTGGCCGCGCTGCTTGAGCGTTCGCGCGCAGCTGTGGCTGAGCGTCGGGCCCGGCTACCAAAGCCGGAGTTTCAGAGCGATCTGCCGGTCAATGAGCGGCGGGGGGACATCGCTGAGCTGATCCAGAACAATCAGGTCGTCATCGTCTGCGGCGAAACCGGCTCGGGCAAGACGACGCAGTTGCCAAAAATCTGCCTCGATCTCGGCCTTGGCGCCCGTGGCCTGATCGGCCACACCCAGCCGCGCCGGCTGGCCGCACGTTCCGTCGCGACGCGGTTGGCGCAAGAGCTGAAGACGCAGGTTGGCACTGGCGTCGGCGTCAAGATTCGCTTCCAGGACCGGTCGTCCCCGGAAAGCTGGGTCAAACTGATGACCGACGGCATCCTGCTCGCCGAGTCGCAATCCGATCCCTACCTCAACGCCTACGAGGCGATCATCATCGACGAGGCGCACGAGCGCAGCCTCAACATCGATTTCCTGCTCGGCTACCTCAAGCAGTTGCTGGCCAAGCGGCCGGACCTCAAGGTCATCATCACCTCGGCGACTATCGACGCTGACCGTTTTTCGACGCATTTCACGGTCAACGGGAAAAAAGCGCCAATTATTGAAGTCTCCGGCCGGCTCTATCCGGTCGAGGTGCGTTACCGCCCGGTCGAGGATCTTGAAAAGAAGGACGACGAGCGCGATCTCTACGACGCCATCGTCGACGCCGCCGATGAGGTCTCGCGGCTCGGCGCCGGCGACATCCTCGTCTTCCTGCCCGGCGAACGGGAAATCCGCGAAGCGGCCGAAGCCCTGCGCAAGCACGCACTGGCCCGGCCGGGGTTGAGCAGTGCGCATGCCCCGGAAATTCTGCCGCTTTTCTCGCGCCTGTCGGCTGGCGATCAGGACCGTATCTTCAAGCCCTCCGGCGGTCAGCGGCGCATCGTCCTGGCCACCAACGTGGCCGAAACCTCGCTGACCGTGCCGGGCATCCGCTACGTTATCGACACCGGGCTGGCGAGGGTCAAGCGTTACTCCTACCGTAACAAGGTCGAGCAGTTGCAGATCGAAAAGGTCTCGCAGGCCGCGGCGCGGCAGCGGGCTGGGCGTTGCGGCCGGGTGGCAGCGGGCGTCTGCATCCGTTTGTACGACGAACTGGATTTCAACGCGCGGCCACCGTTCACTGATCCGGAAATCCTCCGTTCCAGTCTGGCCGGCGTCATCCTGCGCATGAAGTCGCTGCGCCTGACCGATGTCGAGAGCTTCCCGTTCATCGAACCGCCGCCGGCCAAAGCCATCGCCGACGGCTACGCGTTGCTGCAGGAACTCGGCGCGCTCGACGACGACAATGTGCTGACGCCGATTGGTGCGTCGCTGGCCAAACTGCCGCTCGATCCGCGCATCGGCCGCATGCTCGTCGCGGCGCGCGACCTTGGCTGTCTCAAGGAAGTCATGGTCATCGCCGCCGGCCTGTCGGCGCAGGACCCGCGCGAACGGCCGCAGGACCGCCAGCAGGCAGCCGACGAAAAACACAAGCTGTTCGCTGACGATAAGTCGGAATTCATGGGCTGGTGGAAGCTCTGGAACTGGTTCCAGAACGCCGTCGAACACAAGAAATCGAACAAGCAGCTGATCGACAACTGCCACGCCCATTTTCTTTCCTACCTGCGGATGCGCGAGTGGCGCGAGGTGCATGGGCAGTTACATGCGATGGTGACCGAACTGGGCTGGAAAGAAAACGATCTGCCCGGCACCTACGACGCCATCCATCAGGCGCTGCTCACCGGGCTGCTCGGCAATCTCGGCTGCAAGGCCGATGAGTCCGGCTTCTACCTCGGTGCCCGTGGCATCCGTTACCTGATCCACCCCTCGTCACCGCTGCAAAAGAAGGCCGGCAAGTGGATCATGGCGGCCGAGATCACCGAGACGACACGTCTCTTCGGGCGCTGCGTCGCCCGCATCGAGCCGGACTGGCTGGAGAAAGTGGGCGCTCACCTCATCAAGCGCCAGTACTTCGACGCCCACTGGGAAAAGAAGTCCATGCAGGTTTCGGGCTGGGAGCGGACGACGCTTTACGGCGTGGTCATCAACCCGAAACGGCGCATTCATTACGGCCCGATGGCGCCGGCCGAATCGCGTGAAATTTTCATCCGCCAAGGCTTGGTCAGCGAGGAAATCGACGAGGCTTTCGCCAAACGCTGGCCGTTCTTTCTGCACAACCAGAAGCTGATTCGCGAGATCGAGCACCTCGAACACAAGCAGCGCCGGCAGGACGTGCTGGTCGACGACGAGCTGATTTTTGCCTTCTACGACTCGATCATTCCCGAGGGCATCCACAACGGCGCGACCTTCGACCACTGGCGCAAGGAAGCCGAGCGCGACAACGCCAAGCTGCTCTACCTGTCGAAAGACGACCTCATGCGTCACTCGGCGGCAGGCGTGACGACCGAGGCTTTTCCGCATCACCTCAAGGTCGGCGGTGTCGATTACACGCTGAGCTACCACTTCGAGCCGGGTTCGCCGCGCGACGGCGTGACGCTGACTTTGCCGCTTGCGCAACTCAATCAGATTCCCGTGCTCCGCATGGAGTGGCTGGTGCCCGGGCTGCTCAAGGAAAAGCTCGTCCAGCTCATCAAGACGCTGCCGCAGAAGATCCGGGCGAAAGTGGTGCCGGTGCCCGAATTTGTCGAAGAATTCCTGTCGACCGTAGCCGGCAACGAAAAGAAGATGAATCAGGGCCTGATCACGCCGCTCATCGACCATATTCTCGAGGCGCGCGGCCTCAATGCCCGTGGCTGGGCCGTGACCCCCGACTCCTTCCGGCCCGATGCGCTGCCCGCCCACTTCTCGATGAACTACAAGCTCATCGACGAGCATGGACGCCAACTCGACATGAATCGCAGCCTGGTCGCCCTGCGCGCCGAGTGGGGCAAGCAAGCCAAGGACGAATTCGCCGAACTGCACGAAACGCCGTCCGAATTTACCAATCTGACCGACTGGACTTTCGGCGAGTTGCCCGAGCTCATGGAAGTCCCGGTCGCCGGCCAGACCGTGCTCGGCTACCCGGGGCTGACCGACGACGGCGAAAGCGTCAGCCTCAAGGTTTTCGACTCCGCCGAAGAGGCCGCCGCCGCCCATCGCGCCGGCCTGCTCCGCCTGTTCATGCTGCAGTTCCGCGATCAAGTGAAGTATTTCGACAAGAACATCCCCGGCCTGAGCCAGATGGCCATGCAATACATGGCGCTGGGCAGCGCCGACGACCTCAAGAGCCAGATCGTCGCCCTGACTTTCGAGCGCGCCTGCCTGACCGAGCCGCTGCCGACGACACCGAGTGCCTTCAAGAGCCGTTGCGGCGACAGCAAGGCGCGGCTTGGGCTGATCATGCAGGAGGTTTGCCGGCTGGTCGGCACGGTGCTGACCGAGTGGCAGGCGGTCATCAAGAAATTGCCGGCCTTCAAGGCGCATGGCGCGGCGGTGGCCGACATCGAGGCGCAACTGAAGCGGCTGATGGGCAAGAACTTCCTGATCGACACGCCTTTCGAGCGCCTGCAACACTATCCGCGCTACTTCAAGGGTGTCGTTGTTCGTCTCGACAAGCTCAAAGCCAACCCGGGGCGTGATACGCAATTGATGGTCGAATACACGCCGCTGTGGACCAATTACGAACGCCGCGCCATCCAGCTCGCCAAACTCGGCACGCTCGATCCGCAGGTCGAACAGTTCCGCTGGCTACTTGAGGAATTGCGCGTCGGCCTCTACGCGCAGGAGTTGCGGACGCCGGTGCCGGTATCGAGCAAGCGCCTGCAGAAACAATGGGAAGGAATCAAGAATGGGTGACGTCATGCTGGCGTTGGCGCGAACCTTCGCCAATCTCAAAAGCGGCAAGGTCTGGCTCTATGTCCTGACCCCGGCGCTGTTTTCCTTGTTGCTGACTACCGCGCTGGCCGTCTGGGGGCTGGGCTGGATGGTGCAGCAGATGATGGACTACCCGCCGATGACCCTGCTCGTCGGTTGGGGGCTGGTCTGGGTCGCCCATCTTCTGGCCTACCTCGGCGGCTGGATGGCGATCTTCGCCGCCGCCTACCTGACGGCCTCGCTGCTGGCGGCCATCGTTATCATGCCGCTGATGCTCAAGCACCTCTCTCAAACCGAGTACCGCGACGTCGCGGCGATGGGCAAGGACAGTTTCGTCGCTGCTGCGGTCAACAGCGTTCTGGCCTCCATCATCTTCATTGTCGCCTGGCTGATCACCATTCCGCTCTGGCTCATTCCCGGCTTCTCGCTGCTCATTCCGCTGCTGCTCATGGGCTGGCTGAACCGTCGGACGTTTGCCTACGATGCGCTGTCCATGCACGCCACGGCCGGCGAGTGGCAGGAAGTCCGCCGCGGCCAGAAAACGCCGTTGTTCATGCTCGGCCTGACCATGGCGCTGCTCGCCCACATTCCATTCGTCGGCCTGCTGGTACCGGCGCTGGCGGCGCTATCGTTCGTTCATTACGGGCTGGAAGCGCTGCGCCGGTCGCGCGGCGGGGCGATTGTCACCATCGAGGGAGAAAGACTATGAGCCGTACCTTTGGCGCCATCATCATCGGCGACGAAATCCTGTCGGGCAAACGGCAGGACAAGCATTTCGCCAAGATCGCCGAACTGCTCGGTGCCCGTGGTCTGCGCCTGAGCTGGGTCGAGTATCTCGGTGACGACTGGGAACGCCTCGCTGCCACCTTCAAGCGCACGATGGCGGCCGGCGATGTCGTTTTTTCCTGCGGCGGCATCGGCAACACGCCCGACGACCACACGCGACAGGCCGTGGCGGCGGCGCTCGGCGTCGATCTGGCGCTGCATCCCGAAGGTTTCGAGGAATTGAAAGTCCGTTTCGCTGGCGAAGAAATCACCGACCAGCGCAAGCAACTGGTCACCTTCCCGGCCGGCGTGCAGATCATCCCCAACCCGTTCAACCGCATTCCCGGCTTCATGGCCAACGACCATTATTTCGTTCCCGGCTTCCCGCAAATGGCGCACCCGATGATCGAATGGGCGCTCGATACTTTCTACCGGGACCAGTTCAAGGCCATCGATGGCATGGTCGAAAAGGCCTTCCTGCTGACTGGCCCGACAGCCTACGAAAGCGCGCTGCTCGACCTCATGGAACGTATCGTCAAGGATTACCCGACGCTGCGCCTGTTCTCGCTGCCTTCACTGGTCGGCAAGGAGCGCAAGCATCTGGAACTGGGCGTCGAAGGTTCGCCGGAACTGGTAGACCAGGCGATGGAAGAGATTCGCGCCGAAGTCGAAAGCCGGGGAATTACCTGGATTTGGCGGCCCTGAGCCAATTTTTCGGACTTCCACGGTCAACCGGAAATAACGGCCAAAATTGAAATCTTAGAACCGGCAGACGTAAAAAAGCCCGCGAAATTCGCGGGCTTTTTCGTCAGCGCAGAGCGCCGGAATTACTTGGCAGCAGACTTGCGAGCAGCGGCAGTGGCGCTGGTCTTGGCCGGTGCGGCAGTCTTGCCGGCGGCAGCCATGTTGGCTTCGGCGATGTCGGACAGTTGCTTGGCCATGCCGGTCATGTTGTCGAAAGCCTTGGTCGAGGCATTCAGCATCGACTGCATGGTGGCGGCGAAAACGTCACCACCAACCGGTGCGGAGGTCTTGGCCTTTTCGACGGCGCTGTTGATGTTCTTGGTGAAGCTGCCGTACTGGGATTCCATGACAGACGTCAGTTCCTTCTGCATTTCGGCGACCAGTTCGTAGACGCTACGCGAGTAGTCCATCCACTTGGCGGCGTTCGGCTGGGCCAGTTCGGTGTTCAGCTTGGCAACAGCCTTGGCATCCTTGGCGCTCAGCAGTTGCTGGGTACCGGCCATGGTGTTGTTGAAGAACTCGCGGGAAGCGGCCATGTTCAGGGCGGTCAGGCGCTCGACGCCGTCAAAGGCGGTGCGCAGCAGGGTCGTCATGACTTCGGCGTTGGCTTTTTGGGCGGCGGTCAGTTGGTCGAAATTCGGGTTGCTCATTGTCATCTCCAGTTTGATTGTGTGCTGCGGACGAAACGAAAACCCCCGCCGAGGCGGGGGTAACAGGCAAATTACTTCTTGGCCTTGGAAGAGGCGGCGCCAACGGCCTTGACGGTGGCGTTGGTGGCGGCAGCAACATTGGCTTCGGTGATCTCGGCAACCTGCTTGGCAGCCTTGTTCATGTTGTCGAAAGCGGAGGTGGCGGCAGCGATGGCCGACTTGACGGCAGCAACGGCAACGTCAGAACCAGCCGGGGCCGACTTGGCAGCCTTGTCGAGCAGGCCGGCAACGGTCTTCTGGAAGTCGCCGAACTGGCCTTCGACCATCTTGGAAAGTTCTTCCTGGGTCTGGGCAGAGATTTCATACACGGAACGGGAGTAGGCAACGGCCTTCTCGACATTCGGCTGGGCCAGCGAAGCCTGGATGGACAGGGCTTCCTGAACATCTTTGGCACCCATCAGGGCCTTGGCGCCGGAAACGGAATCTTCAACCAGCGAACGGGCGGTGTTCAGGTTCAGGGCAGCAATGCGCTCGGCAGAAGCCAGAGCGGTGTTGGCCAGGGACAGCAGGGAATCAACGGTAGCCTTGTTGGCGGACGCGAATTGCTCGGGGGTGGTGAAGTTGAAAGCCATGGGTTATCTCCAGAATTTAAAGGTTATGCAGAACAGTCTTAAACCGTTGCAGCGCGATCCCATGAAGCGATGTTGCACTGCACCATGACCTTTATTATAGGTATGATTGTTGTATTGTCAACATTATTTTTGTGCGGTGCACAAAGACAAATAAGCCCATCAAAATCATGGGCTTGGCAGACGTCGCCGACTCAGTAAACGCAGGGGTTTACGCTGGTGTCGGTCCGCCGATGCACTGCTATTGTGCGTTTTGCGACCCGAGGTTGCCGGCGCCCTTGAGTTCCAGGTGCTCACCGCGGGCCGCCGGCTTCGCGTCGCTGTCCTTGCCCTTCGGCTGGATGACGACGCGAACACGTCCGGGCGGGGCCTTCGGGTCGCGCGTTTCGCCAGCCGTCACCAGATATTTCTCACTGACCGCGTCGTACCAGATGTAATCGCCGCGAACCTGATCTTCGCCACTCTTGACCCAGGCGCGGTGGAACAGCTCGACGACTTCGCTGTTGGTGTTGTACTCGATGCGCTCGCCCTCACCCTCGACGTATTCCTCCTTGCCGTCGCGCTTCTGGCGGAAGCGGGCGAGCCCGTTCTTGCCGCCGAAAGCCGTGCCCTTCTGGAAGCCGTACTGGTCTTCCTTGATCACCACGCGGTCGGCTTTCAGCGTCATCGTGCCCTTGGTGATCAGGACATCGCCTTCGAGAATCTGGATCTTCTTGGCGTCGTCGATCGAGACGCGGTTGGCCTCAAGCAGCATCGGCTTGTTGCGGTCCGCCCGTTCGGCAAGGGCTGGCAGGCTGAGCAGAAGGCAGAGGGTGAGCGTGGCAAGTCGAATGGTCATGGCGCGGCCCCGGATCGGATGTATTGCCCGCGAACCTGCGATTGCAGGACGAGGGTCGAGGTGTTGTTGTCAATATGGATGCCGACGCCCTTGACCCAGGACTGCCCCTGGGTAATTTCCACCGGGCTGCCGGTGAAGGCGATACCGGCGTCGGGCTGGGCGGTCAGGTCGGGCATGCGGGCGACCATTTCCAGGCGGCCCGGCGTCGCGGCACGGATCACGCTGACATTGTCCCAGAGGAAAATGGTTTCGCCCTTGGCGGTGACTTTGGCGTGATCACCGGTGACGGTGACCGTGGCGCCTTCCGGGCGATAGCTGATCAGCGTCGGCGACTTCAGTTCGGAGGTGTCGTCGTCCGGGTAGTGCACGAGATGCGGCGCGGTGAGCCGATATTTGATCTGGCCGTCCTGGCCGAAACGGCGGACGGTGAAGTTCTCGGCCATGGCGTCCGGATCATGGCGGAATTTGCCGTCGTTGTTCGTTTCGCCACGGTCAACGGTACTTTGCAGCCAAAAACTGAGCCCGGCGAGGATCAGCAGAACGATGACCGGAAAGAGTTGGCTGGGCCAGTGTTTCATTGTGGGTTGAAGTAGGGCGCGAAGGCCGCGTCGAGCTTGCCCTGGGCGGCGAGAAGGAATTCGATGGCCTCGCGGACGGCACCTTTGCCGCCACCGGCCTCGGTCACCAAGTGGGCCCGTTCCTTGACGACGGGGCGGGCATTGGCCGGCGCGATGGCCAGTCCGCAGCGGGTCATCGCCGGCAGGTCGATCAGGTCATCGCCCATGAAGGCGAGTTCCGACCACTGCAACCCGAGTTGTTCGAGCAACTGGCCAGAAACGGCGCCCTTGTCGCCGACACCGTGGAAGACATGTTCGACGCCGAGATCCTTGGCGCGGCAATTGACGACGTTCGAAGTGCGCCCCGTAATAATGGCCACCTTGATGCCGGCACGGCGCAACAGCACAACACCGAGGCCGTCCTGGACGTTGAAGGTCTTCAGCTCATGGCCGTCGTCGGTGTAATGCAGGCCGCCATCGGTCATCACGCCGTCGATGTCGAAGGCGATGAGCTTGATGTTGGCGGCGCGGGCGTTGATGTCCATCAGATGACCTTGGCGGTAAAGAGATCGTGCATGTTGAGCGCCCCGATCAGGTGATTGTCGGCATCGACGACGAGCAAGGCGTTGATGCGCAGGCGCTCCATCATTTCGACGGCTTCGACGGCGAGGCGGTCGGGGCCAATGGTGCGCGGCGAGGCGAACATGACCGATGCGATGTCGCCTTGCAAAAGGTCGATGCGTTTTTCAAAAGAGCGGCGCAGGTCGCCGTCGGTGAAGATGCCGAGCACGACGTTGGCGGGATCGGTAATCGCGACCAGCCCCAGCCCGCCACGCGACATGGCGATGATGGCGTCGGTGATCGGCGTATTGGGAGCGACGGCCGGAACCCGGTCATCGGCGCGCATGACGTCGCGAACGTGGGTGAGCAGGCGACGGCCGAGCGAGCCGCCTGGATGCGAGCGGGCGAAGTCGTCCGGCCCGAAACCGCGGGCGTCGAGCAAGGCAACAGCCAGGGCATCGCCCAGCGCCAGGGCCGCCGTCGTGCTGGCAGTCGGTGCGAGGTTGTGCGGACAGGCTTCCTGGGCAACGCCGGCGTCGAGGTGAATGTCAGCTTCGCGGGCCAGCGTTGACGTCGGGACGCCGGTCATCGAGATGATCTTGGCGCCCTGACGCTTGAGGGCGGGCAGGATGCTGAGCAGTTCGCCCGATTCGCCGGAATTGGAGAGGGCGAGTAACACGTCGTCGCGGGTGATCATGCCAAGATCGCCATGGCTGGCTTCAGCGGGATGAACGAAATAGGCCGGGGTGCCGGTGCTGGCCATAGTGGCCGCAATCTTGCGCGCGATATGCCCTGATTTGCCCATGCCGCTGACGATCAGGCGGCCGTGGCTGTTCAGGATCAGCTCGACGGCGCGCGAAAAATCTTCGTTTATTCGGCTTTTCAGAGCGTCGACCGCAGCAGCCTCGATGCTCAGGGTCTGACGACCCAGTTCCAGAGCGCGTTCCGGCGAGAAGCGGGCGGTAGATTGGCTTGGGTTCATGGGCTTGCTGAGGTTATGATGGCCGAAGTATACCCGACTTCCCGCAACGACCTTGAGCGCACTCTCCCTAGTCCTCCTTCTGCTTGGCGCCTCGGTTCTGGCCGTGGTTATCTTTCGTCGTTTCAATTTGCCGCCGGTGCTCGGTTACCTGTTCGTCGGCAGCGTCATCGGTCCGCATGCCCTGAACCTGATGAACGACGTCTATCGGGCCGAGCACCTCGCCGAATTCGGCGTCGTTTTCCTGATGTTCTCCATCGGCCTCGAGTTCTCGCTGCCCAAACTGTATGCGATGAAGCGCATCGTATTTGGCCTCGGTATGTTGCAGGTGATTCTGAGCATGACCCTGGTTGGCGGGCTGGTCATGCTCTTCGGTGTCAGTTGGCAACTGGGCATCGCCCTCGGCGGTGTTTTTGCCATGTCATCGACGGCAGTCCTGACCAAGCTACTGGTCGAGCGTCAGCAACTCGATTCAGCGCACGGGAGGGAGATCATGGGCGTCCTGCTCTTCCAGGATCTGGCCGTGGTTCCGCTGTTGGTCATCATTCCCTCGCTGACTCAGCCGCCGGAAAAACTGGCCATGCTGTTGGCGGTGGCTTTGTTCAAGGCAGTTGTTGTGCTGGCTGTCATTCTTGTCTTCGGCCAGAAGCTGATGCGCAAGTGGTTTCATTTCGTCGCGCGCGCCAAGTCTTCCGAAGTGTTCGTTCTTAACGTGCTGCTGATTACGTTGAGCCTAGCCACCATCACAGAGCTGGCCGGGTTGTCGCTGGCGCTTGGCGCTTTCGTCGCCGGCATGCTGATTTCGGAAACCGAATACAAAATGCAGGTGGAAGAAGACATCAAACCCTTCCGCGATGTGCTGATGGGACTGTTCTTCGTCACCATCGGCGTCAAGCTTGATCTGCATATTCTGGTCGGGTTGTGGTGGCAGGTCTTGCTGGCGCTGCTCGCCTTGTTGCTGATCAAGTCACTGGTGGTCGGCCTGCTTTCGTGGCGTTTGGGCTCCTCCCCTGGCAATGCGATCCGTTCCGGCTTGTGGCTGTGCGCCGGTGGCGAATTCGGTTTTGTGCTGCTCGGCGAGATCGTCAACATGCCCAGGGAAATCCAGCAAGTCGCGTTGACCGTGCTCGTCCTGTCGATGCTCACTGCACCGTTCATTGTTCAGTACAGCGAGCGGATCGTGGTGCGCTTCGTCGCCAGCGAATGGATGATGCGCTCAATGCAATTGACCAAGATCGCGGCTCAGTCGATGGGCGCTGAAAAGCACGTGATTCTCTGCGGTTTCGGCCGGAGCGGGCAGTATCTTGCCCGTTTCCTGAACCAGGAAAACATCACCTATGTGGCCCTTGACCTCGATCCGGATCGCGTCCGGGAGGCCGCGGCTGGTGGTGAGAACGTCGTTTATGGCGATGTCGGCAGGAAAGAAGCCTTGCTGGCAGCTGGCCTGATGCGGGCCAGCGTGGTCATCGTCACCGTCAGCGACACCCCGTTGGCCGAGAAAGTCCTGCATCACGTTCAGGAATCGCGTCCTGACTTGCCGGTGGTTGTCCGTACTTTTGATGAGCGCGATATGGACCGTCTGACCAAGGCGGGTGCAGCAGAAGTTGTCCCGGAAGTGCTGGAGGCCAGTCTGATGCTTGCTTCTCATGCACTGGTGCTGGTTGGGGTCCCGGTCAACCGGGTGCTCAAGCGTATTCGTCAGACACGCTCCCAGCGTTATAGCCTGTTGCGTGGTTTTTATCGCGGCATATCGGACCGCGATCACGATGACGATGATGAACATCACCCACGCCTCCACTCCGTCCTTCTTGTCTCAGGCGCAGCCGGTATTGGGCAGACGCTGGATGCGTTGAATCTTGACGAACTGGATTGTGAAGTCAGCGCCATCCGCCGGCGTGGTATTCGCGCTCTGGAGCCAGCACCGGAAACACGGTTGGAAGAAGGGGATGTGGTTGTCGTCCTTGGCCTCCCCGAGGCCGTGACCGCAGCCGAGGAGCGCCTGCTGCAGAAATGAAAAAGCCCGCCGAAGCGGCGGGCCATGTTGCGTTGTACTTAGGTGCCTACAATCCCATGCAAACCGTATAAGAGGTTGCGTCGTCAATTAATCCAGTGGTCCCGGTGTTGGGAACCGGGCTAACTGCCGTGGTTTGATTTGCGGTTTGAGTGGTCATTGTCTGCATCGAGCCCGTAGCTGTATTGCCATCATCCATTGTGATGTCGAGTTGTTTCGCAAATTTCCCCAAAATACCTTGCGAACATACGATGTACGATCCGCGTAATCCGGTAATCGGCGTGCTGGCTCCGCTGGTGATGCCGATTATGCCGCCATCAGCATTTTTCGGAATGTAGTCGGCAGCGGATGTAACGGTCGGGCCTGCAGCAAGGCCGGCAAGTCGAACATGCTGCCAGAACAGGAAGCTTTCATCGGTGGCTGTTGTGGTATTCCACGCGCCATTTATTACGCCATTCCCGAGGCAACTGCTACAGGTTGCCGTCGTGGCACCGGTGACGTGGGTGCTTGCAGCGGAATCATCTCCGGGCAGCGCTTTGTATTTGTCCTGATAGCCGTAGATAAACAGGGGAATATTTCGGAAGTCGGTTGCAAAGTTCTTAACCTTCGCGCTATTGATCAGCTCCTGGCCCTTTAGTACCCCGCCCAGTAACAGCCCGATAATGACCAGGACAATGGCGATTTCGACAAGGGTGAAGCCTTTTTGTTGGTATTTCATGGCATGCTCCGATTGAATTCTGATTATTCTTCCGCAAATTTCGTGCCTATGCGTTTTGGCGTATATTTGACAATTCTTTACAAAAGGCCGGGAAATAAGTGTCGAGATATGGACAGGTTGTCTGAAATATGAACACCGGGATCGTCGGCCAAATTGCCAGCCGCTTGGCCGCCTGGCCGCATTTTCTGCTGGCCACCCATTTGTTGATGCTTCATGCACTGGCATTTGGCGGATGGAAGATTTCAGCCGTTCGTCTGTTGTGGGTGGTTGCTCTCGGCCTTTTCCTGATTTGGCAACCCTTTGTCGCCGGCGAGCGCCGGATCGAATTGCGACAAGGGGCAGTGTTGCTCGGCGTGGTTCTGGGGTCTACACTCATGCTCGGACCGTGGCTGTTATTGATATGGTGCGGAGCGCTTGCCGCAGCCATTGGTGGGCGGGTGCTGGGGACTGAAAGATCTGGCGAGCGCTCAGGCTATCTTCTGGCATTCGGTTATCTGGTCGGTATCACCGTTCTGGGTGTGATACCTGAAATCTCGCCGGCGGTAGCCATCGATCCGGTCTTGCGCGGATCACTTGCTCGCTTCATGCCGATTTTTCTGCCCTTCCTGCTTGTTTTTCCGGCCCGGGCGCCACAGCGTAAATCTGGCGAAGCCTTCGATCTGTTCTATGGGGTCATGGTTTTTCTTGTCCTCGCTGTTTTTGTATTGGGGGCGCTGGCTTACATGCTGGTTGGCGGAGCTGGTTATGTTGAGGCCTTGTTCAAGACTTCGTTGGCTGTTGCCGGGGCGTTGCTGGTCGTGGCTTGGGCATGGAACCCGCGCGGCGGTTTTTCGGGCATCGGCTCGGCGATTTCACGTTATATGTTGTCGCTCGGCATGCCGCTTGAGCAGTGGCTCGTTCAGCTTTCGGAGGAGAGCGAGCGGCACACCGATCCGGCCCTGTTTCTCGATGCGGTGATGCTCCGTTTGCAAGGCATTCCGTGGGTTGTCGGCGTTTCCTGGCGGGCCGGAGAGCGGGCCGGACAGTCCGGCGAGCAGACCTCGTATGCCCACACCAGCCAAGCGAATGAACTAACGCTGTCGGTCCATTTTTATCACTCACCTTCACCGGCGATGCGCTGGCATGTCGAGTGGTTACTTCGCCTTGCTGTCGAGTTTTATCTGGTCAAGTTGCAGACGCACCGGTTGCAGCGCATGGATTATGTTCAGGCCATTTACGAAACCGGCGCGCGGGTAACGCACGACGTCAAGAATCTGCTCCAGTCCTTGCAAGTCCTTTGCTATGCCGCAAATCAGCCAGGCGATCCGGCTGAGGTTGCGGCCTTGCTGGGCAGACAGTTGCCGCAAATAGCGGATCGCCTGAAAGCGACGCTGGATAAACTGCAATCGCCACAAATCGAGCGTCTGGAGGAGGTGGAGGCTCGCGAGTGGTGGCGTCTGTTCAAGGAGCGTAATGGGCATTCGCAGGTCGAGTGGCTGGGCCAAGCCTCTGCCGGTCACTTCTTGCCCGGCCCGCTATTCGACAGCGTGGCAGAAAACCTGTTGCAGAATGCGCTGGCCAAACGTTTGCGCCAACCGGGTCTGAAGATCAGAGTGCTTTTTGCTGATGGCAGCCTGACAGTCTCGGATGATGGTCAGGCCATTGCACCGTCTTTGGCCAGCGCCTTGTTAAAAGAGCCGGTAAACTCCGAAGACGGTCTGGGAATCGGTTTGTATCACGCAGCACGGCAGGCTGACGGGGTGGGCTATTCACTGGTCCTGGCTGAGAATCGGCCGGGGTGCGTTGCGTTCACCTTGTCGGTCCGCCGATAGGTTGTAGCCCCCGTAAGCCATTCAGGCGATAAACGACGGTATTGCCCTTGCCCTTGAGATAGAGCGTCTGTGGTTCATCGAAAGAAAAATGCTGGGCCAGGCGCAGGTGAGTGGTTGCATCGACGTGGATCATGCCCGGAGTGCCTTCGCTGGTGATACGGCTGGCCAGATTGACGGTGTCGCCCCACAGGTCGTAGATGAACTTCTTCTTGCCGACGACACCGGCGACGACCGGCCCGGTGCCAATGCCGATACGAACATCGAGATGCATGTCATTAACCGTGAAGTCGCGATGCAACAGGTCGCGCATGGCGACGGCCAGTTCGGCGATGGATCGGGTGTAGTTGGTCTGCTCGTTGTTGAGGCCGCCGGCGACCATGTAGGCATCGCCAATGGTTTTGATCTTCTCCATGCCGTAGTGCTCGGCCAGTTCGTCGAATGACGAGAATATCCGGTTGAGCATGGCGAAAACCTGTTGTGGCGTCAGCCCTTCGGCGATACGAGTGAAATTGACGATATCGACGAACATGATCGTGACGTCGGCAAAGCCGTCGGCGATGGCCTGGCTGTCGCGTTTCAGCCGTTCGGCAATCGGACCGGGCAGGATATTGAGTAGCAGGCGTTCGGAACGCTCCTGCTCATCCTGCAGCAGCCGATGTGTTTCTTCAAGGCTGGCCTGCGCCTTGGCTTTCTCCAGAACCGCGTAGCGCAGAAGCAGATAAACGATGCTGGAAATGGCGGCAAAGTTGAGGGCGAAGAAAAAGACGCTGGTCCGGATCGATATTTTTGGGGCGCTGCTGGCCAGGCTGTCGGCCAGGAAGTAGTCGAAAAAGCCGGACAGGGCGGTCAGGAATATGTAGGCGAAGAACCAGGCCAGCGATTCGCGTGCCCCGAAGAAGAGTACAGCGCCGATCGGGGCGAGCAAGCCCCATAGACTCGTGCCGCTCGCCGTGATGAAGTTGCCTATGCTCCACTGCACGGCAAAGGGAGCGAACAGGAAGAGGGCCAGTTGCGAATAGCGGAAGAGGTCGAAATTGCCGCTGCGGAAGTAGTAGAGCAGGTTGCCGACCAGCAGCAACTGGAAAATGAAAGGCGCATTGGCCGAAAATTGCGGCCCCATCTGGCCATACAGGAACAGCCAGAGCATCGAGCCGGTACAGACCAGGCCCGTGGCGAAGACCAGCAGCGATTTCTTCAGGCGCGTTTCTGCATCGTCTTCGGGAAGAATGCCTCCGGAACGCAGTGCGACGAGGAAAGGTAGATGGCTCACGGGATGGGGCGGTCGCTCAGGATTGGCTGGTCGGCTTAGTTTGGCAGTCGGTCGACGCCCGGTCAATATGCCAAAGGGTTGACTGGGGGCTTGTCTAGGGGAGTTTGCCTACGGCAACCAGACGCGACTTGAGCAAGGTGGGGATGATCCAGGTGAGCAGATCGTCGAAGTTTTCGGTTGGCGTGTGGGCGATGAAGGTCAGATCGGCGTTGGCGTTTTCGGCTTCATCGCCGGCGGGGCCGGGTAGCTGGGCGCCGGTTGCCTGGTAGGCGCCGGCACCACGGCTGCCGTGGCTGACAATGACGGCGGGCACGTCGGAGGCGATATCCAAACCGTTGTCCCTCACATTCGCCGTGCCCGCATTGTCCGGTGGTACGGCGGTCGCGCTTCCCGTCGAGAGC
This sequence comes from Azonexus sp., assembly GCF_049652925.1. Classification (GTDB taxonomy): domain Bacteria; phylum Pseudomonadota; class Gammaproteobacteria; order Burkholderiales; family Rhodocyclaceae; genus Azonexus. The sequence goes on along the minus strand of NZ_JBASFI010000025.1, from coordinate 55,628 downwards.
GTGAAACTGGCCTGGGCGTCCGCCGCCAACGCCGCGGTGAATTTTGCACTGACAAAATAGGTAAAGCGATTACCCCACGGGTCGGTTTCGGGCAGGCCCAGCGTAACCCAGGGTACTACGCCAAAACGCGAGGCATTGTCGCACGGAGGTGCGAGTGCCCTGCCGGCGTTTGCATCGGTATTGGGCAGGTTGGCGGGGGCCGGGCAGGGTAGCCGTCCGTTGGCCATCGCGTAGCCGATGAGTGCTTCGCGAATGGTTTCCAGTTGCTGCCGTGCCTCCTTGTTCTGAATCTGTTCGCGCTGGCCCGACAAGCCGAACATGAGGCCGCCGGCCAGCAGGGCGACAATGACCAGCACGATGGTCAGTTCGACAAGCGAAAAGCCGCCATGCCGGGCCGGGACAGGCAGGGAGTGGCGGTAAGCGGCTGGTTCAGTAGGCAATACGGTCATTGAATGAGGGACCAACGGTCTCGACGATGAAACGGGATATTGGCGCCAGGGCGTCGCCATTGCGAGATGGATCGCCATTGCCCTTCTCCAGATATTGGCTGACATCGGGGCTTGGCCGAAGCTGCGAGGATAAGGCGCGACCGGCGCCGACGATAACTGCGCGGTGGGCGCCGGCGCCGTTGACGGTCAGCGTGCCGTTTGGCGGTCGCACCTGTGCGCTGATCTGGTAGAAGAACAAGGTCTTCCAGTTGCCTTGTGTCCACCAGTTGCCCTGGCTGCTGGTAGGGGCCAGAAAGGCGCATCCGTTGCCGGACCACTGGGTCGGGATGGTGGCCTGGGCAAAACTGGTTTGCAGGCTATCGTCGAGAGCGTCGGCTGCGGCGATCAAGGTGTCAAGGCGGTTCCGCAGGGTGTCGATGGCGGCTGCGATTTCTGCGCTGGTGGCGCTTGTATTTCCCAGCACCGCGATGGCGCCGCTGCTGCCATCGAAACTGTTCAGCAAGCGACTGGCTGCCGTGTAGGCCGAACTGTCGCGGTTTTCCTGAGCGACCTGCCCGCCGACGATTCCCTTGCGCGCCTTGCCGGCGAGGTCGGGCGTCAGTTCGATAGCAATCGAAACCCAAGCTTGCAGGATATTGATGGTCTTGGTCAGATTGCGCGCGGCGGTTACGTTGGCTGGCGCCGTGTTCTGCGCCGTGGCGAGCAAATTGATCGCCACTGTGATCGATTCGAGCGCGACATTGTCTGCCGTGCTGCCCGGCGTTGCGGCATCGCGACTGGCTTGCACGACGGGTGCGATGGATTGGCTGGCAATCAGCAGGGCTTCGGTGTCCTCCCTGGCCAGCTTGACTGCTTCGCTGGACAACAGTTTTTTGGCAGTATTCAGGCTGCTGGCAGCCGTGGTGGCCAGTGTAAAGGCGCTCGAAATGACACTATTGATGGCGACATCCGTTGTTTGACTGTTGTCTAGAAGGCCGTTTCTGAGAGGGGTGACCGCGTCCAGAACGTTTTTGACTTGCGTGCTGGTCGGCTGGGCATGAAGTTGCGAGAGCTTGCTTTCGATGTTCTGGTTCAACAGTATCAACTTGCCGACGAAAAGGTCGAAGCCGCTGTCGGCGAGCGCCGTCTGGAATGCGTCGAGGGTCGCCTGGCTGGCCGTGATGGCGGGCGGAATGGTTGGCGCCAGCGTGCCGTAGATCGGCGCGCTGGCGGTGGCCGAATCGAAGGTGTTTTCGAGTTGGGTCAGGCTCTGTCCGGCGCGGGAGGCCGAGTCGTACAGTGCGACGGCGGCCAGGAAAATGCGGTCGTACAGGGCCAGCGCGTTGGCTGCTTCGGCTTGCAGTGCCAACAGGGTAGCGGTCGTCGGTGCCTGCGACTGAGCCAGGGTCGTTTGCAGTTCGCGCAAGCTTAGGGTGGAGCGCTGCAACGACTGTTCCGGGTTGCCGGGCTGGGTGTCGGGCAGCATCCCGAACAGCGATCCGGTGCTTCCGGGGGCATTGGTAATGCGTGTTGTGACATTTGCCGTGTTGGTCAGTGTTTGCTCGTTGATACGCGAAAACGGGGCGGGCCACGGGTAGGTGTTGGTGCTGCGGGAATGTTGCTCGAGACAGGTGCGCAGTTCGTTGGCGATACGCTGTTCGACGGCGGCCATGAGTTCCTGGCGGGTGATGGCGATGACAATGTCGTTATCTTCGGCGGTGCTGAGCTCGTTGATGCGGTCGTAGTTGAAGAAATAGTTGTCACCATCGGCGTTGCGGGTGTCGGGGGCTCCGCGTGTGGCGATGATGACGGCAGCGATGTCATTGCTGTTGCTGCCGGCTGGAACGTCGAGGCGCAACGTGGTCGAGGTATCGCTGTTGAGAACGACGTTGGGGCTCTGGCCGCCGAAGGTCGGGGTCATGTGGTAGCGGAATTTTCCGCCCTGGGCGTCGGTGTTTTCGCTGAGGTCGAGCGTCTTCCATGGCAGCCAGCCACTGTAGCTGTCGCAGTCGTCGCGAGACAGCAGCGGTGAATTGCCGTCGCCGACCAGGTCGGGACAGAGCAGGCGGCCGGGCCGCGTGGCATCGTTGACGGCATGGGCGATGACGGCCTCCTTGGCCTGTGCCAGGCGTTGCAGGACGGTGTCGCGCTCCTGATACGCTGTGCCGCCGAGGTTGCTGCTGCGATAGAAAGCATAGCCGCCGGCGAGCAGGAGCATGACGAGCAGGGCGATGAGTGCAACGCCCCTTTGCGCGGAGGGGGGGGCGCAGTGATTCATTTTGTGCTGCCGCCGCGTTTTATGTCGATACGGCCGCTGCCGATTACGCTTTCGCGCTCACCGGTTGCCGGGTTGAAGGTGTCGCCGACCGGTACGCGCGGGGGCGGGGTGGTGCCTTCCCAGTCGGCTTCGCCGTTGATCCAGCGGGTGCGTCGGCCATTGCTGCTGCGCACTTCGCCGTTGATGGTCTGGCTGGCTTCGTTGTCGCCGGAATTGGGCTGGAAGCCGGGGTTGTGCTGGCGCTGGGCATCGAGTCTCGCCCGTTGCTGCGGGTCGAGGAAAAGGCGGCCGAGCGGCGATTCTTGGGCAAAGCTGGGTGTGACGGCCAGCGCCAAAAGGAGATGGATGATCAGTCGGGCCGGGCTCATTTTTTTCCACTCGCCGGGCGGGACGTCAGCCACTGCATGTCGCATTCGGCGCCGAGCTGGGCCATGACTTCGCGGCCATTTGCCTGACTGGGCAGGGGTGCCAGCTTGCAGCTACGGACGATGACCAGGGCCCTGGCATTTTTCTCGACGCGGGCCAGGAAATTGAGCAGGTCTTCTTCGTGCAGGAGGCGGAGTTTCACGTGTAGGGGGCTGCTGAACCACGTATAGGTGGTGTCGTCGCCCTTGTCGAGGCTGGTCTGGGCGCCGAATTCGTAGCTCATGCCCGGGATGCGCAACTCGCGTTGTGTTTCGCGGAGCATTTCCATCCAGTCGAGCCGTTTTTCATCGCCGGTGATGCCGGAGTGTTGCAGTTGCTGCAGGAGTTGGGTTCGATCCCGGATTTCCTGCTCTTCGGTGCGGACCTGACGCAGGCGTTGCTCGATCTGGTTCTTGGCGGCTGTTGCGGCGCTGCGCTCTTGCTCGGCCTTGCCGGCGTCGAGCTGGCTGCCCCAGACGAGCAGGCCGGCGACGATGAACATGGCCAGCGCGGCGAGCAGCGGCAGCCAGAGTTTCGGGAGATCGCGGCCGGTCAGTTTCATGGCGCGACTTTCCTGACGATTTCGACGGCAAACTGCCGCGGCTGGGCTTCTTCGTCCAGCCCGTCGCCGCCGCGCAGGGCGCGTCCTGATTCGATGTCGAAGGGGCGTTGCAGGACGTTGATGGTGTTGCCAGGGTCGGCGCGCAGGGCGTCGACAAACTGATCGAAGACGGCCAGGGTTTGCCGGGTCGTCGCTCGCTCAAGATGGATGGAGCCGCGGACGGTGGTGATTTCTGGCTCGCTAACCTGGGTTCCCACGGTCAACCGGGAATTTTGCCCATTTTTCCAATCGATGCCTTCGAGCATGATGGCTGGCATGCGATCTAGAACCCGGCTCACCATGCGGTAGCTTGGGGTCGGTTGGCGCTGCTGGGCGACGAGTTCGCCATAGCGGGTGGTCAGTCGGCGTAACGTCTCGTGGTCGACGTCCAGTTGTGGGAAGGTGGCCGAGATTTCCTGATAGCGCCGGTTGAGATCGGTTTCGTTGGCGATCAGCGCACTGGCTTCGGCCCGCAGGCTTCGGGCCTCGTAGGTTTCCTTGGCGGCAAATAGAACGCCCCCGAGCAGGGCGATCAGGCCGGCCGCGAAGAGGCCGTGGCGGATTTGCGACAGACGGAAATGATGGCGATGCGTTTCGCCGGCGAACTGCTGGGCGGGCGGGGCCGTTGCCAGCAGATGCAGGAAAAGCAGGTCGCTGCGATTGTCGGCGGGAAGCGTGCGCAACTTGAGCTTGCCGGCGGCGACATGGCTGTCGATCAGCCTGAAACTCAGCGGGCTGTGTTCCGGGCAGGCCTTTTCAATGGCCGGGATGGTCGCCGGATGGGCGACGATGAATGCCGGCAGGCTTTCGTCGCGACCGATCAGACGCTGGCCGATCAGGTACTGGTGCAGCTTGCCCGATTCGGCCGCCAAGGCGCTGGCGATGCCGGCAATGCTGCTGTCGGTGAGCGGGGCCATGCGCGAAAAGTGGGCGTGGCCGTCAACCAGGTAGGTCTCGCGGATCGAATGATCCTGCACGGTGAGCAGCAGGCAGCGGCCGCTTTCCTGCCCCAGCTTCTTGAGTAGCTGGCCGCCGAGTTGGGCCACCGTGTAAATACCGGCCAGCGGCACCTCGGCATCGCTTATCCGGCGTAGCCATGGCTCGAAATGGGCCGGGTTGGTGAGGGCCGAAAGGAGCAGCTTTTCGTTCTTGCGCTGGCTTTTCTCATAGCCCAGCGAAATGGCTGCGGCGAGCGGCGTGCCGAGAAAATGCTGGCCGATCTTGCGGGTAATCAGCGTTTGCCGGTCGCCACCCTGCAGGAAGGGGATAGTTTCCAGCACATGGCCTTCCTCGGCGACATTGGCCAGCAGCGAGAACTGGCTGCTGCTGTGCTCCTGGAGGTATTCGGCAAATAGCCGCAGGCCGTCCTCGTCGTTGTCGAACATCCCCTCGGCGCGCAGGCTGCCTTGCTGCCAGGCGTGGGCCGATAGGCGATGGGTGTTGAGATAGAGGAGGCGGCAGCTCACGTTTTGATCTTGCTGATGACGTCGTAAATGGGGCCGATGACCGACAGCATAATCCAGCCGAGCAGGGCGCCCATGAAAAGCGTCAGCATCGGCTCGATCAGCGCCTGCGCCTTGCCGACCGATTCCTTGACGTCGCGGTTGTAGAAATAGCTGACGTTGAGCAGCGCCTTGTCCAGCCCGCCTGTGCTTTCGCCAATGCGCAGCATGCGCACGACGAGTGGCGGAAACATGCCGACATCGCGGAAGGCGCTGGCCACGTTCTGGCCTTCGCGGATTGATTGTTCGACGCGCTCGAGCGCCTTGCGTACGACGTGGTTGCCGACCACAGCCTGGGTGGTCCGGATCGACTCGAGTACCGGAATGCCGGAGGCGTAGAGCATGGCGAAGGTGTTGGCAAAACGGGAGAGGATGATCTTTTTCAGAATCGGTCCGATGACCGGCAGACTCAGTTTGATGCCATCCAGGCGGACACGCGCCAGCGGGTTGCTGCGCAGCACGGCCTGCAAGGTAATGACGGCAATGATCGGCAGCGCCAGGAAAACGTACCAGTAGCTGACCAGCAGGTCGGAGATGAAAAACAGCAGCTTGGTGTGCGGTGGCAGCACCTGGCCCATGTTCTTCACGAACAGCTTGAGCTGCGGGACCATGTAGATCATCAGGAAGAAGGTGGCGGAGAGCACGATGGTCGCCACGAAAGCCGGGTACATCAGCAGCTTTTTCGTGTGCGAGGCCAGTTCGTCTTCCCATTTCAGCGATTCGGCCAGGCTGGCCAGCACGTCGGGCAGCTGGCCGCTGGCCTCGCCGGCGCGAATCAGGTTGCAGAACACCTGGCTGAAGATTTCCGGATGGGCGTTCATGGCCTGCGACAAGGTCTGGCCGCCTTCGATGCTTTCGATCAGTCCGGCCATCACTTCGCGGAAGCGGGGGTGGTCTACCGAGTCGCGCAGATCGGTCAGCCCTTCGAGGATGGGGACCCCGGCCCGGGTCAGGTGTTCGAGGTGGAAGCAGAAATTGATCAGCTCCGGCCGCGGTACGCGCTGCGCGCCGAACAGGGCACGATGCATGATTGGCGAGCCGGTGATCAGATCGAGATTCATGCGCTTCAGGCGCATTTCGAGATCGACCAGATTGATCGCATCGAGTCGTCCGTAGGTCATCCGACCTTCGACACTGACTGCCTTGTAATCGAACAGCATGGCCCGCCTACATCCGGTCGGTCAGATCGACGACGCGGGCCAGTTCTTCAAGCGAAGTCGTGCCGTTCAGCACGCGCTGCATGCCGTCGTCGGCCAGCGTGGTGAAGCCTTGCAGCAGCGCCCGCGAGCGGATTTCGTGGGTGGTGGCGCGGCGGGCGATCAACTCGTCGATGCCGGCGTCGATGCGCAGCAGTTCCATGATCGCGATGCGGCCGCGGTAACCCTGGAAGTCGCACAATTCGCAACCGGTGGCGCGGAACAACACCGGCCGCGGGCCGTCACCAAGGTCGCCAAGGAGGCGGATCTCATGCGGTTCGGCGTGATACGGTGATTTGCAGTGCTCGCACAGGCGGCGGATCAGGCGCTGGGCGATGATCCCGATGATGTTGCCGGCCATCACGTCGGGCAGCACACCGATGTCGAGCAGGCGCGGCACGGCGCCGATGGCCGAATTGGTGTGCAGGGTCGTGTACACCTGGTGGCCCGTCATCGCCGCGCGAAAGGCCATTTCGGCCGTTTCGGCATCGCGTACCTCGCCGACCAGGATGACGTCCGGATCCTGTCGCATCATCGAGCGGATGCCGTTGGCGAAATCGAGCTTGGCGGTTTCCGAGACCGAGGTCTGGCGGACCATCGCCATCGGGTATTCGACTGGGTCTTCGAGGGTCATGATGTGGATGCCCTCGGAATTGATGTGGTTGAGCACCGAGTACAGCGTCGTCGTCTTGCCGCTGCCGGTCGGCCCGGTAACAAGGATGATGCCCTCGGGCCGCGAAATCATGAGCTTGAGCTGGTGCAAATGCTCCTCGGCCAAACCCAGCCCTTCGAGCGGGACGATGCCCTTCTGCCGGTCGAGAATACGCAGGACGATGTTTTCGCCATGGATGGTCGGCTGGCTGGCCACACGGAAATCGATCGGCCGGCCGGAAACGGTGAGGCTGATCCGGCCATCCTGCGGCGCCCGCATTTCGGCGATGTTCATGCCGGAAAGCACCTTGATGCGCACCGTCATCGCCGGCCAGTAGGACTTATGCAGGGCACGAATCTGGCGCAGCATGCCGTCGATGCGATAGCGGATGCGCAGGAAATTCGCTTCCGGTTCGAAGTGGATGTCCGAGGCCTCGCGCTTGACCGCGTCGGTGAGGATCGAGTCGATCAGGCGAACAACTGGCTGGCTGTATTCGTCGTCGGTGGTGGACAGGCTCTGCCAGTCGATTTCGCCGGTTTCGATCTCGTGCAGGATGCCGTCGATCGACAGTTCGTGACCGTAGTACTGGTCAATGGCGTGGTCGATTTCCGATTCGCCGCCGAGCAGCGTTTCAATTTCGGTGCCTTCTTCCAGTTGACCGCGGACACGGTCGAGACCAACGATATCGTTGATGTCCGAAATGGCCAGCGTCAGGCGGCGGTTCGGGATGTCGTAGTCGAGTGGCAGCAGGTGGTGGCGTTTGGCCAGATCGCGCGGCACCAGCTTGAGCGCCTGCGGATCGACAACGGCGTGCGACAGGTCGATGCTCTGCTTGCCCAGGTTTTCGGACAGCGCCTGGCGCAGCGTGGCCTCGGTGACGAAGCCGAGAGAAACCAGCAACTTGCCGATCGGCTGGTTTTGCTTCATCTGCTCCAGGAGTGCAATGCGCAGCTGGTCTTCCGACAAAATGCCTTCGGAAATGAGAATCTGGCCGAGCGGGCGGTGCTGGAGGGTGGATGTGCTCATGGGCGTTATGGCTGAAGCTCGCCCAGCCGCTTCTGGACATTGTCGCGGGAGAAGCCCGCCGGGCGTTTGGCCGATGCTTCGAGTGCCAGCCGATAGTGCTGAGCTGCGAGGCGCGGTTGGCGCAGGTGATCGAGGCTGACGGCCAGGTTGAAGAGGTAGTCCGGGTTGTCGCCTTCGGCTGCCACAGCGTTGAAATAGACCTGCTGCGCCTCGGCCCAGCGGCCTTGGCGAGAGTAGAGATTGCCGAGCGCAAAATTGAGCGGCGCCGATTCCGGCTGGCTGGAGAGCAGCGATTTCAAACGGCTTTCGGCCATGTATGGGTCGGCATTCGCGGATTGGTTGTTGAGTATGGCGGCCTGCGTCGCCGGATCGCTGGGATTGGCCACCAGCGCCCGCTGGCGCAAATTATCGGCGTCCGCCGCGCGCCCCTGGCGATGGGCAATGGCAGCGAGCGCGAGCAGGGCATCGGTGTTGTTCGGGTCGCGTTGCAGCGCCTGTTCGAATTCCCGGCGTGACAGTTCGGTATCGCCGCGTTGCAGGCTGGCGTGGCCGCGCGCCAGATTGGCGTCAGGTTCCGGCTGGGTGCGCGTCAGGCGAATCGGGGGGGAGGCTTCGCCATCGGGCGCCAACATCGGTGCCGGGCGGGCTTCCCGTCGCGGGAAAAGCGGCGCTGCGGCCGGCTCGGTAGTCGTTTCCACGGTCGACCGGGAAAAAGGGGCTAAATCCAAAGGCGGGGCGGGCTGAACTGCCGGTCCGGCCCGGGGCGGCGATGGCTGCGCCATGCCCACCGGTGTGCTGACCGCCAGCGATCCACGGTTCATTGAATTCATTTGATACCAGACATAGCCTCCAATGGTGATGCCGGCAATGCCGAGCGTGCCAAGAGCCAGCCAGAGTGGAAGTCGCGACGGTGTGGCCGGGGGCTGCTTGGCGGCAAAGGCGTTGCGCACGGACTCACGTGCCTCGGCGGGCCTGGCTTGCGGGGTTGCGCGGGCTTCGACGGCGGCCGGGCGAGGTTCGGGGAGTGCCGACTTGGCCAGCTCGGCATCGACAGCAGCGAGATGCGAGGCAAGGTCCGGCAACGGATTGGGCGAAGTCTTTGCCGGCTCCTGTGCAATCGGTTCAAGGCTGAGCATGTCGCTGGCCGTTGGCAGCATTCCCCCTTGCGGGTTGCGGGCAGATTCCAGCTTGGCGTTTTCCGCCCGTCGCAGAGCATCCATCAGCAGGCTCATGCGCGGGCCTCAGCGGCTCGGAGTGATATTGAAGGGCTGCGCTTCATTCGGCTGAGCGAAAAAATTCTGTCCGGGCAGGTGGTGGCGCAAGGCCGCGTAGTCACCATCGAGGCTGGCGTCCTTGATGACCACGGGACGGAGGAAAATGACCAGTTCAGTCTTCTGGGCTGCGTTGTTCCGGTTATTCACCAGTTCGCCGGCCAGCGGGATTTGCCCGAGCAGCGGGACGCGCTGATTCTGGTAGTCGATCTTGTCTTCCATCAGGCCGCCAAGAATGGCGATGTTGCCGCTGGCAACTCGCATCACCGATTCGATCTCGCGGGTCCGGATGACTGGGACAGGATTTTCGATGGCGTTTTTCTTGAGGTCGGGGTTGGGGTCGAGCACTTCGCGAGCGACGGAAGTAATTGTCGGGCGGACGTTGAGCGTCACGTCATCGCCGTCGCTGATTTGCGGCGTGACGCTGACGACGAGGCCGACCGAAACGGATTGCGGCGTCGTCGTATAGGTGGTGGTCGTGCCGACGTTGGCGGTCGTTGTCGTGTCGGCCTTGACGCTGAAATAGACGTAGTTTTCAACGACCTTCAGCAGCGCTGACTGGTTGTTCATGACCGAAACGCGCGGGCTGGAAAGCACCTTGGTATTGCCGAAAGTGTTCAGCATGGTGACAAGCGCAGTTGAGTCCTCACTACCGTTAGGGGTGTATTTCAGATTCGTGGCGTTGCCAGTCAAGGTGTTGCCGATGAAACTGATGGCACCCCCTCGAGTCAGATGTGTCCAGTTGATACCTTGCTGATAGCCATCCTTGAGCGTGACCTCGACGATGGTCGCCTCGATCAGAACCTGTTTCCTGGCCGAGTTGGAAACGCGATCCACAAACTCCTGAATCCGATCATGCTGGCGTTGTGTCGCGCGCACCGTAATGATGCCGCTTTCGGCGTTCATGATGACTGATGCGGCTTCACGAAAGGTGCTGCGGCGCTCAATTGAAGTACCGGTCGCCTGACTTGCTGTATTTGGATTGGGATTGGCTTGCAAGGCATTGGCAATGGCCTGGGCTGCTCGTTGCCCGGTGCCTTGAGGCAGAGCGGCGGCACCTGTCGCGGTTTGCGCCGTGGATTTCTCAATGACGGTTTCGCTTGATCCTTCCGGGAAGACCTTGTCTGTCTCGCGCAGGATGTCCTTGATGTTCTTTTCCAGCGACTCCCAGAATTGATTGCGGGAGGTGTTTTCAATGCGCGTGTTGGAAATGTTTCCACCCCCTCCGGTGGCCTGTGCGCTTGTGTTTCCCGAGCTACCAGTCGTTCCGGTGGCAATCTGGGTGTTGGTCGAGACCGTGCCCGTGACATTGCGTGCCATGTTCACGTAATCGACCTTGTAGTGTTTCAGGAAAGGCGAATCGGGCATGACGGCGAGGTTCGGGCCGTCCAGTTCGAAGCGCATGTCGACCTGTTTCGAAATCCGGGTCAGCAGTTGCGGCAAAGTCTGGTCAATGGCATTCAGGGTGACCGTGCCGGTTATGCCGGGGTGAATGTCCACGTTGGTCTTGGCGTCGCGGGCCAGGGCAAAGAGCAGCTCGCGAACCGGAACGTTATTGACGACAACACTGTAGGTTTCTGCCTTGCGGGTTGCGCGCGGCATGGGCAGGGCCAGTGTTTGCTGGACCGGGGCGGGTATGTTGGCTGATGCCACCGGAACCGTGCTTTCCGTATTCAGGTGCCCCTTCAGCGGTTCGCGCGGGGTTGGCGCCGCGCAGGCGGCCAGCAGGAAAGAAACGAGCGTTACGCTGATGAAACCGATTTTCATCGGGTTTTGCCTTGTCTGAGCGGGGTGGTCACGGGTCACGATATATCGCTATGATGCTAGCACGTAAATTGGCGTGGTAACACGGGGTGGCGCATGCTGATCGGTTAACGTAATTTGCTGACCTGTCTTGGAAATGGCTGCGCTGCCTTGATCGACTCCGGCAGGCTCTGCATGGCTGCAACAGCTTCTTCGCGGCTCTCGTAATCGCCAAAAATCACGCCGACACGATCTCTCCCCGATAGGCTGGAGCGGTAGGCCCGAATTTGTGATGGGTCAAGCACGGTATTTGCCCGGGCGAGGAAGCCCTCGATCTGGCCCGTTTGGGTGGCGTCTGTGGCCAGCAATTGAATAAAGTAATGATTGTTGGGGGCATCCTCAATCCACTGGTCGTATTGCCCAAAATGCTGGCGGGTCAGGGGGGCAAAGCGGATTTTGTCGAAGCTGGCAGGCTGGACTTGTGTTTCGGAGCGTAATGGCCCTGGCTGCAGGCGCTTGCCAGACTGGGCTGTCTGGCTAGCTTGCGGGGCCTCGCCGGATGCCTGTGCGCTGCTGGGCGGAGGCTCCCGGAAGGCGCTGGGCGGCGTACCAATGAAGAGGGCTGCGAGCAGGGCGACGACGCTGGCGCCAGCAGCCCCCCAAAGCAGCGGCTTCGGGTTGAAGGGTGCTTTGGGTTTCAGCGGTGAAAATCGCGCATCGTGTGCCGCAAGCTTGATCTCGTTGCTGCCAACTTGATGGGCGCCGCTCGAATAGGCCGCAAGCAGGGCCTTGTCGGCGAGAATATTGATGCGTCGCGACAGGCCTTCGGAAACCTTGGCAATCATCGCCACTGCTTCGGCCGTGAATGGGTTGGGGCCGTGATAGCCGGCTGCGCGCAGGCGAAACTCGATGTAGGCAGCAACATCGTCCTGCTTGAGCGGCGCCAGGTTGAAGTGCTGGGTGATGCGCTCGCGCAGCTGGCGCATGTCAGTAGCGGCGAGGCGCTCGTCCAGTTCGGGCTGGGCGAAGAGCGCGATCTGCAGGAGTTTCGCGGCTTTTGACTCGAGGTTGGAAAGCAGCCGGATTTCTTCGAGCGACTCGGCGGGCATCGCGTGCGCTTCGTCGATCAGCAATACCACGCGCTTGCCCTCTGCGTAGCGCGCGATGAGTGCATCCTGCAAGGCGCGGGTCAGCGAGTGCGTGGCCTTGCCGTCGGTCGGGATGCCGAGCTCATCGGCGATGGCGCCGAGGATTTCCTGCCGGGAGAGCGACGGATTTGCCAGGTAGAGCGTTTCGACCTTCTCGGGCAGGCGCTCGAGCAGCATCCGGCAGAGCATGGTCTTGCCGCTGCCGACTTCGCCGGTGACCTTGACGATGCCTTCGTCCTGGGTGATGGCATAGATCAGGGCGTCGAGCGTTGGCCCGCGGTTGGCGCCGGTAAAGAAAAAGTCGGTGTGCGGCGTAATACGAAACGGTGGCTCGCGCAGGCCGAAATGGTCGAGATAAAGGCTCATCGGCGGGTCCAGCTTTCCATGCGATTGTAGAGTGTCGTGCGGTTGATGCCGAGGCGGCGGGCGGCTTCGCTCATGTTGCCGGCGCTCAGTTCGATGGCCGCCTCGATGTAGCCGCGTTGCCAGAGTTCGAGTGTGGCATCTAGGTTGAGCGGCGACGCTTTTTCGAGGTGTCGACGCGCCGCCTGCTTGACCTCTTCGAGGTCGCCGGCAATAAGCATGGCCGTGGCCGTCGCGGGCTCAGGGGCGTCGAAATGATCGAACTCGGCGCGTAACTGCTCGGCGGTGACAGTTTGTCCCGGGTAGCGAGCACTAAGCCGAATGGCGATGTTGCGCAGCTCGCGGACATTGCCCGGAAAACCGTAGTCCAGCCAGAGGGACTGGGCCGGCGCAGCAAGCCTAAAGGGTTCGGTGCGAACGCTGGCGGCACAGCTCTTGCGAAAATGCTCAAGCAACAGCAGCCTGTCCAGTCCTGTTTCTCGCAGCGGCGGAACTGTTACGGTGAACACGGAAAGACGGTGAAAAAGGTCAGCCCGAAATCTTCCTGCACGCATTTCCTGGCGCAGGTCGCGATTGGTCGCGGCAACGATGCGTGCCGTGGAAATCCGGGACTGTGTTTCGCCGACGCGCTGGTATTCGCCGTTTTCGAGTACGCGCAGCAGTTTGGGTTGCAGGTCGAGTGGCAGTTCGCCGATTTCGTCGAGGAAGAGCGTTCCGCTGTCGGCGTCTTCGAAATAGCCGGACTTGGCGCTGACAGCGCCGGTAAAGGCGCCCTTGGCGTAGCCAAAAAGTGTTGGCTCAAGCAGCGTCGGTGATATGGCTGCGCAGTTCAGGGCAAGAAAGGGCTTGTCCTGGCGGTCGGTCAGGCGGTGCAGGTAGTGACTGGCGACAATGTCCTTGCCGCTGCCTGACTCGCCTTCGATTAGTACGGGGTAAGCGAGATTGGCGTATTGGCCGAGTTGCAGGCGGAGGCGCTGCATGGGCAGGCTTTCACCGATCAGTCCGCCGGCATGGGTGGTCTGGGATTCGTTGCCAAAACGCAGGGCCTGCCGGAATAGTTCGGTCAGGCGACTGGGGTCGCATGGCTTGGCCACAAAGTCGACCGCGCCCAGCGTGCGCGCATGGCGGGCATTGCCTTCGTCGCTCTGGCCTGAAAGGACGATGATTTTCATATCTGGCGACAGGGCCAGCAGGTCACCAATCAGGGCAAACCCCTCGTCGGGACGGTGCGGGAACGGGGGGAGGCCAAGATCGACCAAGGCAAGCTGAGGCGGTTGCCTGAGTTGCCGGAGCAAGGTCAGGGCATGCGCTCGGGATTGGCTGGTGAGAACGTCATATTCCTGCGCAAAGGCGAAACTGAGCGATTCGCTGATGAGCGAATCATCGTCGACGATCAACAAGAGTGGCTTGGCTGATGGCAAGAGCACAACATTCCATATGAAATTTGTTCGATTATAGCCTTGTCGTTTCCCGGCGACGGTGGGGCTTTCTGCTAAAATCGGCCGACTTTTTCCAAGGAATATGCTTTGTCCGACGACATCCTTGTCGATATCGAAGAACTCCAATTTGCCTACGATGGTCAGCCGGTCCTGCAGGGAATCAACATGAAGATTCCGCGCGGTAAAGTCGTGGCCATCATGGGGGGGTCCGGTTGTGGCAAAACGACGCTGCTACGTTGCATCGGCGGCCAGTTGCGGCCGACCGGCGGGCGCGTTCGCCTGGAAAAGCATCAGGTGTGCGGAATGTCGGAAGCGGATCTATATCGCTTGCGCCGGCGGATGGGCATGCTTTTTCAGTTTGGTGCCTTGTTTACCGACATGACCGTATTCGAGAATGTCGCTTTCCCGATGCGCGAGCACACTGATATGTCGGATGAAATGATCCGTGACCTGGTGCTGATGAAACTTGAGGCGGTCGGTTTGCGCGGTGCGCACAAATTGATGCCAGGAGCGTTGTCCGGCGGCATGGCCCGGCGGGTAGCGCTGGCCCGTGCCTTGGCGCTTGACCCGATGCTGGTGATGTACGACGAGCCATTTACCGGGCTCGACCCGATTGCGCTGGGCGTCATCGGTCAGTTGATCCGCAGGTTGAACGATGCGCTGGGGGCAACCTCAATCATGGTGACCCACGATATTCAGGAGTCACTGTTGATCGTCGACTACATCTACTTCATGAATGGCGGGCGAGTGGTTGCCGAGGGTACCCCAGACGAGATTCGTGCTTCGACCGACCCGTTCGTTCATCAATTCGTTCATGCTGCGCCGGACGGCCCGGTTCATTTTGATTATCCGGCCCCGTCGGTGCGGGACGAGTTTCTGAGTTTGGCTGCGCATGTTTGATCCTGTTTCCGTTATTCGAAAGCTTGGCCACTCTTCGGTTGACCGCATTTGGCGACTCGGCTTCGCGGCGCGATTCCTGTGGGCTGTGCTTATGCATTCGGGATCTTCTTTCCGTCGCCTGCCGCTGACTTTGCGCGAAATATATTTCAGCGGTGTGCTGTCGCTGTTGATCATCATGGTTTCAGGGCTGTTTGTCGGCCTGGTGCTCGGTCTTCAAGGGTATGAAATCCTGCAGCGTTTCGGCTCTACGGAAGCGCTGGGAACGCTGGTTGCCCTGTCGCTGACCCGTGAACTGGGTCCGGTTCTGGCAGCCATCTTCTTCGCTTCACGGGCTGGATCGTCGGTGACTGCAGAAATTGGCCTGATGAAGGCAACGGAGCAACTCAAGGCGATGGACATGATGGCCGTCAATCCGATAGCCCGCGTTGTGGCGCCGCGTTTCTGGGGCGGCGTTATCTCGATGCCGCTGCTGGCCGCCATTTTTTCGGCCATGGGTGTCCTTGGCGGATGGTTGATTGGCGTCGTTGTCATCGGTGTCGATGACGGCTCCTACTGGTCACAGATGCAGGCCAGCGTCGATTTTCGTTATGACATCTGGAATGGTGTGGTGAAAAGTTTTGTCTTCGGGATCGCCGTTTCCTTGATAGCCGTTTTTGAAGGTTATGACTCGGTCCCGACGGCCGAGGGCGTTTCGCGCGCCATTACGCGTACCGTGGTGACTTCAGTGCTGACCGTTCTGGCGCTGGATTTTGTCCTAACCTCGTTCATGTTCCGGGGAGCCTGATGAATCGTACTGTTCTCGACCTGTGGGTCGGTTTTTTTGTGGCACTCGGCCTGGCTGCCCTGCTTTTTCTGTCGCTCCAGGTGGGGAACCTGTCGTCATCACATTTGTCAGAATCATACGTTTTGAAGGCCAAGTTTGATAATATTGGCGGCCTGAAGGTGCGTGGTCCGGTAAAAAGTGCCGGGGTGGTGGTTGGGCGGATTGTCGATATCCAGTTTGATTCAACGACCTACGAAGCGGTGGTCAGCATGACAATTGACGGGCGCTACCACTTCCCGAAAGACACCTTCGCGTCGATCAATACGGCGGGTCTGCTTGGCGAACAGTACGTCGGGTTTGATGCGGGTGGCGACGAAAAGATGTTGGCGGCCGGTGATACGATTGCCAAGACGCAGTCAGCAGTAGTGCTCGAAAAATTGATCAGCCAGTTTCTATTCAGCAAGGCAGCGGACGGACAGGACAAGAAATGATGGACTATTTTTACGCATCGGGAATTCGTGGGGCGCTCCGCTTGGCCCTTGGGGCTCTCGTCGTCACGTTGACTTGTTCCGGTGCGCAGGCCGAAGAAAATCCGCGTGACCCCTACGAGGCATTCAATCGCCCGATGTTCGCGGTTAATGAGGTCATCGACAAATATGCTGCCAAGCCGGTTGCTCAGGCTTATGACAATGTCGTCCCGTTGCCGGTCAAGGCCAGTGTTGGCAATTTTTTCGGCAATGCCGGCGATCTGTGGGGCGGCGTCAATAGTGCCCTGCAGGGGAAGTTTGGCGACGCGGGTATTGACCTGGGGCGCCTGCTGATCAATTCGACGGTCGGCATTTTCGGCATGTTCGATGTCGCCAGCGAATTGGGTCTTGATCGGCATGATGAGGATTTTGGTCAGACCTTGGCGGTCTGGGGCGTGGACGGTGGCGGTTACCTGTTCTGGCCGATAATTGGCCCGCGCAACGTGCGGGATACGGTCGGTTTTGCCGTTGGTACCTATGCCGATCCCGTGATGTATGTGCGGCCGGTGTCGGTGCGCAACAGCATGGCAGCGTTGCGTTTTGTCGACGTTCGCGCCAGTTTGCTGCCTTCCGACAAGGTCGTCGAAGAAGCCGCTCTGGATAAATATGCTTATATTCGCGACGCTTATTTGCAGCGCCGCCGCAACCAGATTTTTGACGGTCGCCCGCCGCGGCTAGATGACTAATTACTCGCCTAAGAAATAATGAAAAAGCTATTTGCCCTGTTTTTTGCCGGATTTGTTGTCAGCGCTGCATATGCACAGGAGGCGCCCGATGCGCTGGTTCAGCGTGTCACCGATGATGTGCTGGAAATCATTCGCAAGGACAAGGATATTCAGAACGGCGATACGCACAAGGTCATCGAGCTGGTCGACAAGAAGGTGCTGCCGCACTTCAACTTCTCTCACATGACGGCGCTGGCGCTAGGCAAGGAATGGCGCAAGGCCAGTCCGCAGCAGCAGCAGCAGTTGACTGCCGAATTCAAGACCCTGCTCGTCCGGACTTACGCCAATGCCTTGACTGGTTACAAAAATCAGAAAGTCGTCTATAAACCGATCAAGATGGTGCCGACAGATGTCGACGTGTTGGTCAGGACCGAGGTACTGCAGCCGGGCAACAAGCCAGTGCAGCTTGATTACAGCCTGGAGAAACAGGAGTCGGGCTGGAAGGTTTACGATGTGGTGGTGGCCGGCATCAGCCTAGTGACCAACTATCGTGATCAGTTTGCTCAGGAAGTACGCAACGGGGGCATTGATGGCCTGATCGCTTCTGTGGCGGCCAAGAACAAGTCTCTGGAAGCAAATTCCAAGAAATGATCGAACGTGAAGCGGGGCGCCTTGTTATCAAGGCGCCACTGGTTATGACCAATGCGCGCGGCCTGCTCGAAGCAGGTCGTTCTGCTTTGCAGCCAGGTGAGCAGGTCTTTGATTTTTCCGAAGTGACCGAGGCCGACTCGTCGGCGCTCGCGGTGATGCTCGGCTGGTTGCGCGCGGCCAGTGTTGCACGGTCGACCGTAAAATTTACCAATATTCCAAATGGCGTTGTTTCGCTGGCCGAGCTGTATGGCGTGACCGACCTCTTGCCTCTCGCCTGAGTGGCTTGTCATGATTCCTGCCGTTTCCATCGTTGACGTCGTCAAACATTATGGCTCCCTGCAAGCGCTGGCCGGGGTATCGCTCGATATCGAGCAGGGCGAGTTCTTCGGCTTGCTCGGGCCGAACGGTGCCGGCAAAACAACGCTGATTTCCTCGCTGGCCGGTTTGATCCGTCCGGATTCAGGAACCATCAAGGTGATGGGCCACGACGTTATCGGCGATTTTCGCGAGGCGCGCCGCTTGCTAGGCGTCGTTCCCCAAGAGCTGGTTTTCGACCCCTTCTTCAATGTCCGCGAAACGCTGCGTATCCAGTCCGGCTATTTCGGCATCCGCAAGAACGACGACTGGATCGACGAAATCCTGGAAAAGCTGGATCTGACCAGCAAGGCCAACGTCAATATGCGCCGCTTGTCGGGCGGCATGAAACGGCGCGTGCTGGTGGCACAGGCCTTGGTGCACAAGCCGCCGGTCATCGTTCTCGATGAGCCGACTGCCGGTGTCGATGTTGAGTTGCGCCAGGGGCTTTGGCAGTTCATTCGCCGCCTGAACGGCGAAGGCCATACGATTATTCTGACCACACATTACCTTGAAGAGGCCGAAGCGCTGTGTAACCGCATCGCGCTCATGAAACAGGGGCGGGTTATTGCGCTGGACACCACGGCCAACCTCATGGCGGCGTATCCCGGCGCCTCGCTGGAAGAGGTTTTTGTGCGGACGATGCAGCAATGATCGGTTTCCTGACCCTGTTCGAAAAAGAGTTCTTGCGCTTCTGGAAAGTCAGTTTTCAGACGGTAGCCGCGCCGGTGCTGACGGCCCTGCTCTATTTGCTGATTTTCGGCCATGTGCTCGATGAGCATGTTCAGGTTCATGGTGTGCGTTACATCAGCTTCCTGGTGCCTGGCTTGGTCATGATGCAGGTGCTGCAGAATGCCTTTGCCAATTCGTCATCGAGTCTGATCCAGGCCAAGATTACCGGCTCGATCGTTTTTGTTTTATTGCCGCCGATTCCGTACGGCGCCTTCTTTGCGGCCTACGTGCTGGCCGCGGTGGCGCGTGGTTTGCTGGTCGGCATCGGCGTCTTGCTGGCGACTGTATGGTTTGCCGAACTGAAGGTCGTTGCGCCGTGGTGGACGCTGGTTTTCGCGCTGTTTGGTGGCGGCTTGTTTGCGGCGCTGGGCATGATTGCCGGCATCTGGTCCGAGAAATTCGACCAGTTGGCCGCCTTCCAGAATTTTCTGATCATGCCGCTGACCATGTTGTCCGGCGTTTTCTACTCGATTTACACACTGCCCACATTCTGGCAGGGGCTGTCGCATTACAATCCCGTTTTTTACATGATTGACGGCTTTCGTTATGGCTTTTTCGGCGTCTCGGACGTGGCACCGGAAATCAGTCTGGCGGTCGTCGTTGCCTGCTTCGCAGCCGTGTCTATGCTGACATTGCGCCTATTGAAGCTGGGCTGGAAGCTAAGAGGCTGAACATGATGCACCCTGAACAAATCAAACAACTGATACTCGCCGGCATGGCCTGCGAACACCTCGAACTCGATGGTGACGGCCAGCATTTCATGGCGACCGTGGTGAGCAACGAGTTTGCCGGCAGGAGCCGCGTGCAGCGCCAGCAGCATGTGAACAAAATACTGAAGGAAAAGTTCGACTCAGGCGAGTTGCATGCTCTTTCCTTCAAAACATTGACCCCGGAAGAATGGAGCGCCCAGCGTGGATAAGTTGTTGATTGAAGGAGGCAGGGTTCTCTCAGGTGAAGTGGCCATGTCCGGCGCCAAGAACGCCGCGTTGCCGATTCTCTGCGCCTCGCTGCTGACCTCCGACCCGTTGCATCTGACCAACGTACCGCACCTCAACGACATCTCGACGATGCTGCGCCTGCTCGGCGATATGGGCGTCGGCGTAACGATGGATGGCATTGATGGCATGGAGCTCAACGGTGGCGGCCTGACCAATGCGGTTGCCTCGTACGAAATGGTCAAGACCATGCGCGCCTCGATTCTCGTCCTTGGCCCGCTGGTGGCGCGCTGCGGCGAGGCTCGTGTTTCCTTGCCCGGTGGATGCGCCATCGGTGCCCGGCCGGTTGATCAGCACATCAAGGGCCTGCAGGCCATGGGCGCCGAGGTCAAGGTCGAGCAGGGTTACGTGCATGCCAAGGCGACCCGCTTGAAGGGCGCCCGCATCTGTACCGACATGGTTACCGTGACCGGCACCGAAAACCTCATGATGGCGGCCTGTCTGGCCGAAGGCGAGACGATCATCGAGAATGCCGCACGTGAGCCGGAAGTGGTCGATCTGGCCAACTGTCTGGTGTCGATGGGCGCCCGTATTTCCGGCGCCGGCACCGACGTCATTCGCATTCAAGGCGTCGAAAAATTGCACGGTGCGACGCATGCCATCATGCCGGACCGTATTGAAACCGGTACCTACCTGTGCGCAGCTGCCGCCACCGGCGGCGATATCCGCCTGCTCAAGACCTCCGCCGCCTATCTCGATACGGTCGTCGACAAGCTTATGGATGCCGGTTGTGAGATTACAGTAGAGCGCGACGCGATTCGTCTCGTTGCGCCCAAGCGCCTCAAGGCGGTGAGCCTGCGTACAGCGCCGTACCCAGCTTTTCCCACCGACATGCAGGCGCAGTTCATGGCCATCAACTGCATTGCTGACGGCGTCGCGACGATACGCGAAACCATTTTCGAAAACCGCTTCATGCACGTGAACGAACTGATGCGCCTCGGTGCCAACATCCAGATCGAAGGCAACAATGCCATCGTCCGCGGCGTTGATCATCTAGAGGGCGCTACCGTCATGGCTACCGACCTGCGTGCCTCGGCATCGCTGGTCATTGCCGGCCTTGTCGCCCAGGGCGAGACAGTGATCGACCGGATTTACCATCTAGATCGCGGCTATGAACGTATCGAAGAGAAGCTCGCCAAGCTCGGTGCTTCGGTCCGGCGTGTTCGTTAACGGAGCGTCGGTGCATCGTTGAAATTTGCAACTTTCTGCGCTTGGCTGCAGAAAGTTGCAAAAAAAGCTTGGCGTATTCCAAATGCTGGCCCATACTCCGAGCCTCGGGATTTCCAGGCAGTGTTTTGTTCCTGCGCCGTACCACGGTTTGTCAGCTCTCCTCGGTCTTGGTTCTCGTGTTTTGTGGCGCAAGCCCGTATTTTTATTTTAGGAAGCTATCAAATGGCAAACGGTACCGTTAAGTGGTTCAACGACTCCAAAGGTTTTGGTTTTATCTCCCCGTCCGAAGGTGGTGAAGACCTCTTCGCTCACTTCTCTGCAATTCAAGGCAACGGTTTCAAGACCCTGGCCGAAAACCAGAAAGTGACGTTCGACGTCGTGAATGGCCCGAAGGGCAAGCAGGCTGCAAACATCCGCCCGGCTGAATAAGTCCGCGGAGTCGCCTGACTCAAAGAAAGCCCGGCTTGCCGGGCTTTTTGCTTTTGTGGCCGGTCGTTTTGCGGCTTTGCGGTAAAATCATTCTTTTGCCACGAGAAAAACCGTGACCGGCATCACCATTGCACTCTCCAAGGGCCGTATTTTTGACGAAACCCTGCCGCTACTCGCTGCCGCTGGCATCGTGCCGAGCGAAAATCCCGAAACCTCCCGCAAGCTGATTATCGAGACGAACAATCCGGATGTGCGCGTCGTCATTGTTCGCGCCTCCGATGTGCCGACATATGTCCAGTATGGCGCCGCTGATCTGGGTGTGACCGGCAAGGATGTGCTGATCGAGCATGGCGGAGAAGGCCTCTACGCGCCGATTGATCTGAAGATTGCCAAGTGCCGGATGATGGTCGCCGTGCCGGAAGGTTTTGATTACGCCCATGCTGTGCGCCAGGGTAATCGTCTGAAAGTGGCGAGCAAATACACCAAGATCGCGCGCGAACATTTCGCCAGCAAGGGTGTCCATATCGACCTGATCAAGCTTTACGGTTCGATGGAGTTGGCGCCGCTCGCTGGTTTGGCTGATGCCATCGTCGATCTGGTGTCGACCGGAGGTACGCTGAAGGCCAACAAGCTGGTCGCGGTGGAACATATCGTGGATATTTCGAGCCGGCTGGTGGTCAACCAGGCCTCGCTCAAGGTCAAGCGCGACACCCTGCAACCGATCATCGACGCCTTTGCCCGGGCGGTGGAGAAATAAAACTTATGGTCGCGATCAAATGTCTTTCCACGGTCGACGCCGATTTCAAGGCAAAAATGGATGCGCTGCTGGCTTTCGAGGCGGCGCAGGATGAGGGTATCGAACGCACCGTTATCGGCATTCTGGCCGATGTGAAGGCACGCGGCGATGCGGCCGTCGTCGAGTACAGCAACAAGTTCGACCGACTGACGGTCGGTGGCATGGCTGATCTGGAACTGTCGAAGGCCGAGATGCAGAAGGCGCTCGACAGCTTGCCGGCCGAACAGCGCCAGGCGCTGGAAGCGGCGGCACAGCGCGTTCGCGTTTATCACGAGAAGCAGCGGCTGGAAGGCTGGTCCTACACCGAAGCCGACGGCACGATGCTGGGCCAGATGATCACGCCGCTCGATCGCGTCGGCCTCTACGTGCCGGGCGGCAAGGCGGCTTATCCGTCGTCTGTGCTCATGAACGCGATTCCGGCAAAGGTGGCTGGCGTCAAGGAACTGATCATGGTCGTCCCGACGCCGGGCGGTGAGCGCAACCAGTTGGTGCTGGCGGCGGCCTGTCTGGCCGGCGTTGACCGCGTGTTCACCATCGGTGGCGCCCAGGCGGTTGGTGCGCTGGCTTATGGCACGGCGAGTATTCCGCAGGTGGACAAGATCGTCGGCCCCGGTAACGCGTATGTTGCCTGCGCCAAGCGCAGGGTGTTCGGCATCGTTGGCATCGACATGATTGCCGGCCCGTCGGAAATCCTCGTCGTGGCGGATGGCTCCGGCAATCCGGACTGGGTGGCGATGGACCTGTTCTCGCAGGCCGAGCATGACGAACTGGCGCAGTCGATCCTGATCTGTACCGATGCTGGTTATATCGAACAGGTTCAGGCGAGCATCGAAAAGTTGCTGCCGACCATGCCGCGCCGTGAAGTGATCGAAACCTCGCTGACCAATCGCGGCGCCTTCATTTTGGTCCGTGATCTCGAAGAAGCCGTGGCCATCGCCAACCGCGTCGCGCCGGAGCACCTTGAGCTGTCGCTGGCCGATCCCGATCCGTGGGTCAGCAAGATCCACCACGCAGGCGCCATCTTCATCGGTCATTACACCTCGGAGTCGCTGGGCGACTACTGTGCCGGCCCGAACCACGTGTTGCCGACTTCCGGCAGCGCGCGTTTTTCGTCGCCGCTTGGCGTCTATGACTTCCAGAAACGGACCAGCCTGATCAAGGTGTCGAAGGCCGGTGCCCAGACGCTGGGGCGTATCGCCTCGACGCTGGCGCACGGTGAAGGCTTGCCGGCGCACGCCAGGTCGGCTGAATTCCGACTTCAAAATTGAGTGAAATTTCCGGTTGACCGTGGAAGCATCAAAAACCCAAAACCGCCCGGACCTCCGGGCGCTTTTTTTGGGTTTTTCTTCCGTCGGGCTGTCCGGTTTCGGTGGCGTCCTGCCTTTCGCCCGGCGCATGCTGGTCGAAGAGCGGCGCTGGATGACGGCTGAGGAGTTCAATGCCCAGCTCGGCCTCTGCCAGTTCCTGCCCGGGCCGAATGTGGTCAATCTGGCGGTCGTCGTCGGCAAACGCTATTGCGGTCTGGCAGGCGCCGTTGTCGCGGCGGTTGGTTTGCTCGCCGGGCCGTTCGCCATCGTTCTCCTGCTGGCCATGCTCTATGACCGCTACGGCAGCTTGCCGCTGGCCCAGTCCATGTTGCGTGGTATTGCCGCCGTCGGTTGCGGCCTGCTTTTTGCCATGGCCTGGCGGATGGGGGCGGCGATCAAGGACAAGCCGTTTTTCCTGCCCTTCACGGCGCTGACCGTCGTCGCCATCGCCGGGCTGCGCTGGCCGATGCCCATTGTCATGGTCGCCGGGATGGTCCTGTCCGGCGGTGTCGCGTACTGGCGGCTGGGGCGCAAATGATCGTCGTCGACCTCTTCCTCGAATTCGCGCTGCTATCTTTCGTCGCCTTTGGCGGCGCGACGGCGCTACTGCCGGAAATGCATCGCGTCGTCGTCGAAAATCATCACTGGCTGGACGACCAGACCTTCACGCATTTGTACGCCATCGCCCAGGCTGCGCCCGGGCCGAACGTGCTGGTCGTGACGCTGATCGGCTGGGAAATCGGCGGCCTGCTCGGGGCGCTGGCATCGACTGTGGCCATGTGCCTGCCAATGAGCGTGCTGATCTATCTGCTGATTGATCGCTGGGAAAGCTTCGCCGGCAAGCGCTGGCAAAAGGCGGTCAGCATTGGCGTAGCGCCGCTGGCGGTTGGCCTGATCTTTTCCGGGGCAACGCTGATTGCGCAGGCGGCGGCTTTTGGCTGGGCGACGTGGTTGCTGGTAGCGGCGACTGTGGTGGCCAACCTGCGGACCAAGCTGCATCCGCTGTGGTTCATCGGCGTTGGCGCCGGGCTCGGCTTGCTTGATCTGGTCTAGCTTCGCTTGTCGCGCTGCAGGGCGCGCAGCTCATCGAACAGGTTGGCCAGGCGATGCGATGCGTCGGACAGTTCTGGGAGCATGAGGTCGGCGTCTTCCGCCATGCCGTTGCTGCTTAATTCCTGAATTTCACTGGCTAGCGCGTGGAAGCTCGTGTGCGCCTTGATCAGCGCCTGGAATTGCGGCAATGCCCGCGACGCATCGTCGGCAGCGGCAATGGCATAGCCGAACATGCAGCCCTGATGGTCGGAGAGCGGCATGTCGGCGTAGCTGCCGCGGGCGAAGGCGTTCATGAATTGCCGGCGCCAGGTGTTGTGCAGGCGAATGGCTTCGTCGAAATCGATACCTTGCATCGGGTCTTCCTTCCTAAACCAGGATGCCTTGCAGCGTTTGCGTCAGCGCCTGACATTCGGCGTCGGTGCCGACCGTGATGCGCAG
Organism: Azonexus sp.; assembly: GCF_049652925.1. Lineage (GTDB taxonomy): Bacteria > Pseudomonadota > Gammaproteobacteria > Burkholderiales > Rhodocyclaceae > Azonexus. The sequence continues at coordinate 30,796 of NZ_JBASFI010000025.1, read as the reverse complement.
GAACTGGTCGATGCGCGGTAGCTTGAAGTGCCGGACAATGATGTTCTTGTCGCGCAGGGCCTTGGCCAGTTCGGCCGCGTCGCGTTGCGGATGGCGGGCGAAGATGAAGTTGGCGGCCGAGGGCAGCACTTCGAAGCCGAGGTTGCGGAGCTCAGCAGTCAGCGTGTCGCGGGTGGCGATGACGGCGCGGCAGCATTGCTCGAAATATGCCTCGTCTTCCATGGCGGCGACGGCGCCGACGATGGCCAGGCGATCCAGCGGATAGGAGTTGAAGCTGTTCTTGACCCGCTCCAGCGCCTCGATAAGTGCCGGATGGCCAACGGCGAAGCCGACGCGCAGGCCGGCCAGCGAACGCGATTTGGACAGTGTGTGGACGACGAGCAGGTTGTCGTAGCGCTCGACCAGCGGAATGGCCGTCTCTCCGCCGAAGTCGACGTAGGCTTCATCGACGACCACGACGACATCCGGATTGGCCTTGAGAATCTGCTCGATGGCGGCCAGCCCCAGCAGGCGGCCGGTCGGCGCATTCGGATTCGGGAAGATGATCCCGCCGATTTCATTTTTGGCTGATTTTTCCGGTTGACCGTGGAAGTCGCTCGGATTGATCGAAAAGTCGTCAGCCAGCGGCACCGTCCGGTAATCGATGCCGTAAAGCCCGCAATAAACCGGGTAGAAGCTGTAGGTGATGTCCGGAAACAGAATTGGCGCCTCATGCTTGAGCAGGGCCATGAAAACGTGGGCCAGCACTTCGTCCGAGCCATTGCCGATGAAGACCTGCTGCGGCGTTACGGCGTGCCGCTTGGCGATGGCCGCCTTGAGCAGATCGGCATTCGGGTCCGGGTAAAGGCGCAGGCGAGCCGCGTCGTCGCCAAGCTCGGCCTGGATCGCCGCCAGCACCTTGGGCGAGGGCGGGAACGGGTTCTCGTTGGTGTTGAGCTTGATCAGCTTGGCGATCTTGGGCTGCTCGCCCGGGACGTAGGGGGTTAGGTCGCGGACGACCTGGCTCCAGAAGCGACTCATGGGGTTTTCACGGAAGGCGTAAAAGTAGGCTGAAATGGTATCATGGCCCTCCGATAAAAGCCTTTTGCAGCCTTCAACCATGCGGCAAGCCGAAATTACTCGCAATACGCTGGAGACGCAGATCACCGTGCGTCTCAACCTCGATGGCACCGGCCAGGGCAAATTTGCCACCGGCGTACCTTTTCTTGACCACATGCTCGACCAGATCGCCCGCCACGGCCTGATCGACCTCGATATCGAGGCGGTAGGCGATCTGCATATCGACGCCCACCACACTGTCGAAGACATCGGCATCACCTTCGGTCAGGCGCTGGCCAAGGCCTGGGGCGACAAGAAGGGTCTGACCCGTTACGGCCACAGCTACGTGCCGCTCGACGAGGCGCTGTCGCGTGTCGTTATCGACCTTTCCGGGCGTCCGGGGCTGGAGCTCAATGTCGAGTTTTCGCGTGCCGTCATCGGATCATTCGATGTCGACCTGGTCAGCGAATTCTTCCACGGCCTGGTCAATCACGCCGGCGTCACGCTGCACATTGACAACCTGCGTGGCAAGAACGCCCACCATCAGGCCGAAACCATCTTCAAGGCCTTCGGCCGCGCCCTGCGCATGGCGGTGACGCCGGATCCGCGCATGGCCGGCGCCATGCCGTCGACGAAGGGCTCGTTGTGAGAGCAGGTCCAACCATTGCCGTCATCGACTACGGCATGGGCAATCTGCGTTCGGTGTCGAAGGCGCTGGAGCATGTCGCCGGCGGCAAGACGGTCGTCGTCACGGCTGATCCGGCTGTCGTTGCCGCAGCTGAGCGCGTCGTCTTCCCCGGTCAGGGCGCCATGCCCGACTGCATGAATGAGCTCGACGCGCGTGGCCTGCGTGCGGCGGTGCTGGCGGCCGCCAAAGACAAACCTTTCCTCGGCATCTGTGTCGGTGAGCAAATGCTCTTCGAGCACAGCGACGAAGGCGATGTGCCGGCCCTCGGCGTTTTTCCCGGCAACGTCAAACGCTTCCCGGATGAAAAGATGTATCTGCCGACTGGCGAGCGCCTGAAAGTGCCGCACATGGGCTGGAACGAGGTGCGCCAGAAGCCGCACGCGCTGTGGAATGACATCGCGGACGGCTCACGCTTCTATTTTGTGCACAGCTACTTTGTCGAACCGGCCGATCCGGCACTGGTGACGGGGCGTTGCGAATATGGCGTCCCCTTTACCTGCGCGGTGGGGCGGGATAATATCTTCGCGGTTCAGTTCCACCCCGAGAAAAGTGCTCGTGACGGCCTGCAACTCCTGAAAAACTTCGTCGAGTGGCACCCCTGATTCGCATCTGTCGAATTTAATCTCCTAGAATCCCATGCTGATTATTCCTGCGATTGATCTCAAGGACGGCCAATGCGTCCGTCTCAAGCAGGGCCTGATGGAACAGGTCACTGTTTTTTCCGATAGCCCGGCCGAACAGGCGCGTCACTGGCTTGAGCAAGGCGCCCGTCGCCTGCATCTGGTCGACCTGAATGGTGCCTTTGCCGGCAAGCCCAAGAATGCGGCGGCGATCAAGGCCATTCTGGCCGAAGTCGGCGACGAGATTCCCGTCCAGCTCGGCGGCGGCATTCGCGATCTCGATACCATCGAAGCCTGCATTGACGGCGGCTTGACCTACGTCATCATCGGCACGGCGGCCGTCAAGAATCCCGGCTTCCTGCACGATGCCTGTGTCGCCTTCCCTGGCCACATCATCGTCGGCCTCGATGCCAAGGACGGCAAGGTGGCGACCGATGGCTGGTCCAAGCTGACCGGCCACGATGTCGTCGATCTGGCCAAGAAATACGAAGACTATGGCGTCGAGTCGATCATCTACACTGACATCGGCCGTGATGGCATGCTCTCCGGCCTCAATATCGAAGCCACCGTTCGTCTGGCCCAGGCGCTGACCATTCCGGTCATCGCTTCCGGAGGTCTGACCGGCTTTGACGACATTCGCGCCCTGTGCGAGGTTGAAGGCGAAGGCATCGTCGGCACCATTGCCGGCCGCGCCGTTTACGATGGTTCGCTCGACTTCAAGGCGGCGCAGGATATGGCCGACGATCTGATGGCAAAAGCGCGCGCCTGATGCTCGCCAAACGCATCATCCCCTGCCTTGACGTCACGGCTGGCCGCGTCGTCAAGGGCACCAATTTCGTCGGCTTGCGCGATGCTGGCGATCCGATCGAGATCGCCCGCCGCTACAACGAGCAGGGCGCCGACGAGGTGACGTTCCTCGATATCACGGCGTCCAGCGATCAGCGTGACATCATTCTGCACATAGTCGAAGCCTGCGCCGAGCAGGTCTTCATTCCGCTCACCGTCGGTGGCGGCGTGCGCAAGGTCGAAGACGTCCGTCGTCTGCTCAACGCCGGTGCCGACAAGGTGTCGATGAACACGGCAGCGGTGCAGAATCCCGATCTCGTTTTCGACGCATCAAGCAAGGTTGGTTCGCAGTGCATCGTCGTCGCCATCGACGCCAAGCAGGTTGCGCCTGGCCAGTGGCACGTTTTCACGCATGGCGGTCGCAACGATACCGGCCTCGATACGATTGAGTGGGCCAAAAAAGTCGCCGCCCTGGGCGCTGGTGAAATCCTGCTCACCAGCATGGATCGCGATGGCACCAAGAACGGTTTCGACCTGGCGCTGACCCGCGCTGTCTCTGATGCGGTGAGTATTCCGGTCATTGCCTCGGGCGGTGTCGGCAATCTGCAGCATCTGGCCGACGGCGTCAGCGAAGGCCGCGCCGATGCCGTGCTGGCCGCCTCGATTTTCCATTTCGGTGAATACACCGTCCGCCAGGCCAAGGAATACATGGCAGCGCGTGGCATTGAAGTGCGGTTGTGAGCGATCTCGACAATTCCCTGAACTGGCTGGAAGCGTTGAAGTGGGACGCCGACGGCATGATCCCGGCCATCGCCCAGGATGAAAACGGGCGCGTCGTGATGTTCGCTTACATGAACCGCGAGTCGTTGCAGGAAACGCTTCAGTGTGGCAACGCGGTATACTGGTCGCGTTCAAGAAAGCGTCTTTGGCGCAAGGGCGAGGAGTCGGGGCATTTCCAGAAAATCCGCTCCATTCGCACCGATTGCGACGGCGACGTCTTGCTGTTGAGCATTGAACAAGTGGGCGGGATTGCCTGTCATACTGGCCGCGAAAGCTGTTTTTTCAATGAATTGAACGGGGACCGCTGGGTTCCCGCTGATCCGGTTCTGAAAGACCCGAAGGAAATCTACAAATGAGCACCCATGACATGCTGCACCGTCTGTCCGAGACGCTGGCTTCCCGTCGGCACGCCGATCCGGAAAAGTCCTACACCGCCAAGCTCTTTTCGGAAGGCCCTGATTCGATTCTGAAAAAGATCGGCGAGGAAACTGCCGAGCTGATCATGGCTGCCAAGGATGGTAAGCGCCTGAACATTGTCTGGGAATCGACAGACGTCATTTATCACGTACTTGTCCTGCTCGCCTTCTACGGCTTGAGCATCGAGGACGTTTCGCAGGAAATGCGCCGCCGCGAAGGCATTTCCGGTATCGACGAAAAGGCGGCACGGGGCAACAAGTGAGCGATTGCATTTTCTGCAAGATTGTCGACGGCAAGATTCCGGCCAAAAAGGTCTATGAAGATGAGGACATCCTCGCCTTCAACGACATCAATCCAGTGCGTCCGGTGCATGTGCTGGTGATTCCGAAGAGGCACATCACTTCGCTGGCAACTGCCGTCGCCGAAGATACGCTGGTGCTGGGCAAGATTCTGGCCAAGGCGAACGAAATTGCGGTATCTCAAGGTAGCCCGGATGGTTTCCGGGTGATCATCAACACAGGACGCGTCGGGCAGCAGGAAGTTCAGCACCTGCACGCGCATATCGTGGGCGGACCGGATCCGGTCGGCCCCATGCTAAAACGCATCTAGGAGACAAATCATGGGCAGTTTTTCCATTTGGCACTGGCTGATCGTTCTGGTCATCGTCATGCTTATCTTCGGTACAAAGAAGCTGCGCAATGTCGGGCAGGATCTGGGCGGTGCAGTCAAGGGTTTCAAGGACGGCATGAAGGATGCAACGGCGGGCGACAAGCCGGCCGATGCCGCGCAGCCGACCCAGCAGGTGGGCGGTCAGACCATCGACGTCGAAGTCAAGGAAAAGACCAAGTCCTGATCTTTCGGACGGGATATCTCCCGTTCCTTGATACGACTTTCAAATCATGTTCGATATCGGCTTTTCCGAATTGATGGTGATCGGCATTGTGGCGCTGATCGTTATCGGCCCCGAGCGCCTGCCCAAGGTGGCACGCACGCTCGGGCACCTGCTCGGCCGCGCCCAGCGTTACGTTAACGATGTGAAATCCGACATCAGCCGCGAAGTGCAGCTTGACGAGTTGAGAAAGTTGCAGTCCCAGGTCGCCGATTCAGCACGCGAACTGGAAAGCTCCGTGCGCAACGAATATCAAACTGCGCGCAGCGCGATCGAGGCGCCGGCGCAGGAAGCTGTGGCCGAATTGCAATCGACCGCTGCCTCGCTGAGCGAAACCCTGCCGGTCGCTGAAACCATTGGCAAGCCGGCGGCATGAGCGAACCCCAGGAAGACTCCTTTATCTCTCATCTGGTTGAGCTGCGTGATCGCCTGATTCGCAGCCTGATCGCCATTGCGGTCGTGCTCGGTGTCCTGTGCATCTATCCGGGGCCGGGGGAAATCTACGATATCCTCGCCGCGCCGCTGACGAGAGCCTTGCCGGAAGGCACCAAGATGGTCGCCATCGGCGTCATCACGCCGTTCATGGTGCCGCTCAAGGTGACGGCCATGGTTGCCTTCGTGCTGGCCTTGCCATTCATTCTTTTCCAGGTTTGGGGTTTTATCGCCCCCGGCCTGTATGCCCACGAAAAGCGGTTGGGGATTCCGCTGATCATTTCCAGCACCTTCCTGTTCGTGTCCGGCATGGCTTTCTGTTACTTCTTTGTGTTCGGGCAGGTGTTCAGTTTCATCAGCAGCTTTGCGCCGAAGAGCATTACGCCTGCGCCAGACATTGAGGCTTACCTGTCCTTCGTGATGACCATGTTCCTGGCTTTTGGCCTTGCTTTCGAGGTGCCGGTGGCGCTCGTGATGCTGGTCAAACTCAACGTCGTGACCGTCGAAAAGCTCAAGGAGTGGCGCTCCTACTTCATCGTCGGCGCCTTCGTGGTGGCTGCCGTGGTGACGCCGCCGGATGTCGTTTCCCAGTTGGCACTGGCCATCCCGATGTGCCTGCTTTACGAGTTGGGCATCCTGGCCTCGCGGCTGGTCTCTCGTCAGGCACCGATGGAGGTGACCCTCACGGTCAACCCGGAAAATGACGCAAAAATGGAAAGTGAATTGGACAAGGCGGAAGAAGAGTTCCGCAACTTGTCCAAGGACTGATCAGGCCTTTTTCACCGGCCCCGGTCGCGTCGGCAAGGTCTTGACCGGCGCCCCTTCTTCGAACCACCACAGCGTTCCCGGCAGCATGTCGATCCAGGCCTCATTGTCGGTCAGCGGCAATGTCGCGATGACGGCGACGCGGTCATCCGGCGAGGTGACATCGCTGAAGTCGACCGTGATGTCCTGGTCCATCAGGTGGGCCTGGGCGAACGGCGCCTTGCGCACGATATGGCTCAGTTTGGTCGAAGCGTGGGCAAACAGGCAGTCGCCATTCGAGAGCAGGAAATTGAATTCACCATGCTGCGCAATTTTCAGCGTCAGTTCATGGACGGCATCGAACAGCGCGCTGCGTTCCGGTACATGGTTTCCGAAGCGCCGGCGCAACTCCTGCAACAGCCAGCAGAAAGCGCGTTCGCTGTCGGTCAGGCCGACCGGAACGAAACTGCCATCGAGTTGCGGCATGAAATCGAAGAGGTTGCCGTTGTGGGCGAAAATCCAGTAACGGCCCCACAGTTCGCGCATGAACGGATGGGTATTTTCCAGACCCACGGCCCCCTGCGTTGCCTTGCGAATATGGGCAATGACGTTCTTCGAGCGAATCGGATAGTGGCGGACCAGTTCGGCCACCGGCGAGGTGCTCGACGGCTGGGGGTCAAGGAACAGGCGGGTGCCTTTGCCTTCAAAAAAGGCAATGCCCCAGCCATCCGAATGAACATCCGTGGCGCCGCCCCGGGCCTGGAATCCGCTGAATGAAAAGCAGATGTCGGTCGGCACATTGCAATTCATGCCAAGTAATTGGCAAATTTTACACACCCCTCAGAGCGTGTTGCAGGTGTTCATTCACCCCGAGCAACTGGCACATGGCTTACTCTTTTTCGGCGCGCATGGCCGGGCGTTTGCCGATTTTGACCTGCACTTCGACAATGGTCTTGTCGCGACGCAGGCGGAAAGCCGAGCGGTCGTCCGGGGTCAGGGCGGCAATCAGGTCGAGCATGACCTGCGGATCCTTGACGGCCTTGCCGCCAACCGAAAGCAGGACATCGCCGGGACGGATGCCGGCCGTGTCGGCCGGGCTGCCGCGCACGACGCCGGCGATCAGGGCGCCTTCGTTGTCGGGCAGGCCGAACGACTCGGCCAGTTCGGGCGTGATTTCCTGGGCCTCGACGCCGATCCAGCCGCGCGTCACGGCGCCGGTCCGGATGATCTGTTCCATGATGCTGCGGGCGCTGGAAACCGGGATGGCGAAGCCGATGCCGAGTGAGCCGCCGGTGCGCGAGTAGATGGCGGAATTGATGCCGACCAGATTGCCATTGACGTCGATCAGCGCGCCGCCGGAGTTGCCGGGGTTGATTGCAGCATCGGTCTGGATGAAGTTCTCGAAGGTGTTGATGCCGAGATGCGAGCGGCCGAGGGCCGAAACGATGCCCATGGTCACCGTCTGGCCGACACCGAAGGGGTTGCCGATGGCGAGCACGACATCGCCGACGCGCAGGTTGTCGAGCTGGCCGAAGGTAATGGCCGGCAGTTTGTCAGCCTTGATCTGCAGGATGGCGAGATCGGATTCCGGGTCGCTGCCGACGATCTTGGCCTTGTAGGTCTTGCTGTCGTTGAGCGAAACCTGGATGTCGTCGGCACCGTCGATGACGTGGTAATTGGTCAGGATGTAGCCGTTCGGGCTGACGATGACGCCGGAGCCGAGGCCTGAGTTGCGCTGCGGCTGACCTTCCGGGCGCTCGCCGAAAAAGTGGCGGAAAATCGGGTCGTCGAACAGCGGGTGACGTTGCTGCTTGATTTCCTGGGTGGTGTAGATGTGGACAACAGAAGGCAGCGCGGCGCGGGCGGCGTCGCGATACGAGCCGGTCGGCGCGACTTTGCCGTCGTCGCTGCTGGCCGGTGCTTCCTGCACAGCCAGGACGGCCTGCCGCTGCGGTAGCCACTCCGGTTTCAGGGTGGTGACGACGAACAGAATGGCCAGCGCAACGGTGACCGTTTGTGCAAAAATCAGCCACAACCTCTGCATGGAAATTGTCTCGATGAAACGTGAAGAATTGTTGGAGTATCTGGACGGGCTGTTGATGCCCGGAAAGTTCCGGGATTATTGCCCAAACGGCCTGCAAGTGGAAGGCAGTTCGGAGATCACCCGCATCGTGGCCGGCGTAACGGCCAGCCAGGCGCTGCTCGACGCGGCGGTTGAGCGCCAGGCCGATGCCATTCTCGTGCACCACGGCTATTTCTGGAAAGGCGAGGATGGCCGGGTTACTGGTATTCGACGCAAGCGGCTGGCGACGTTGCTGGCACACGACATCAACCTGCTGGCCTATCACCTGCCGCTCGACGCCCACCCGGAGCTCGGCAACAACGCCCAGTTGGCCAGCCGGCTCGGCTGGATTCCGGACGGCCGTTTTGGCGAGCAGGATATCGCCTGGCTGGGAACGCTAGCCGAGCCTTGTGCCTTGACGGCGCTGGTGGTGAAAGTGGCGGCGGTTCTCGGGCGGGAGCCGATGGTGATCGGTGACGGTGCCCGACCGATTCGACGGATCGGCTGGTGCTCAGGCGGGGCGCAGGGCTATTTCGAACAGGCCATCGCGCTCGGTGTCGATGCCTTCATGTCCGGCGAAATTTCGGAACAGACCGTGCACCTGGCCCGCGAGAGCGGCGTGGCTTATCTGGCGGCCGGGCATCATGCTACCGAGCGCTACGGGGTGCAGGCGCTGGCCGGGCATCTGGCGCAGCAGTTTGGCATTGCCTGCGAATTCGTCGATGTGGATAACCCGGTCTAGGCGGTTCACGGTTTTGCCGGGAAAGCGGCAAAACCCTTTTTCAAATTTGGCCAAAAATTCCGGTTGACCGTGGCAATGATGGCTGGCGGCATGGAACGACAAAGCGAGGCCTGTTCGCCCCGGTTTCTGCCCGGTCAAGCCGATGCCGGCTGGCGTGGTTTGGCGATGCGCGGCGGTGGGGCATCGAAGCTGCGTGATTTGTCGTGCCGGCGGCTGACCAGATGGGCGACGCCGGCTGACACGCTGCCACCGAGCAGAAGGCCGATCAGCAATTCGAGCCAGCCGTCGCGGCTGGCTGCGCTACGGGTCGGGGCTTGCGTGGCGGTCGTCTGGACGCTGGGCAGGATGCCGGGCGTTGCCGGTTGCGCCTGCATGTCCTGCAACTTTTCCTGCACCGCACGCGATTCGGCGCCCAGGGTCACGGCGGTATTCAGTTTGTCCACTTCCTGATTGAGCAAATGCAGCGTCGTCTCCATCTTGAGCAGGCGCTCGTCGAGCTCATTGACGGGGGCAAGTGGATCGCCGGCGCCGGGGGGCGGCAGTTCGTCGAGGGCGGCGCCGAGGACAACCCGGTCCTTGTTGCTGGCCATGCCGGCCAGCGTGTCGCGCGCCAGCGGTTTCTTAACCTTCGCTGTGGCTCTTGGCTGGGCGCGTTCCTGGCGGGGTTTGGCGGCTGGCTGGTCTGGCGACGCGTTGTCGGTAGTTGCGTTCGCGCTGAAGCGCTCGGCCTGGGGGCGACGGGGCTGGACTGCGCGCGGCAAAGGCGCCGCAACCTCGGCCGGCGGCTCGATGTCCCCGACAGAGGTTGGCGGGGCTGGCAGCAGCACATATTCGCGTTGCACATCCATGCCGCAGCCAGCGCGCAGGTTGATGAGGAGGATTGGCTCGTCGATGGCCTTGCTGCCGGTGAGAATCAGCCGGTAATCCTGGCCGATACGCACCAGCCGGGTCCGGGCGCTGGTGACGACCGGCAGGTCGGCGCCGGGAATGGGACCGAGCGTGAAACAGGCAACATCGAGGGATTCACCGCCGAAGATGACCGGGATGTCGGCGCGCAGGGCCTCGCCGATGCGTGAATGAAGGTTGATTTCGCCGAGTCCGACGGCGCTCGCCGTGCCCGAGATAATTGCCATGCTCAGCAGTCCGTGGCGCAGCAGTCGTGAAACGATCATCCGGTGTTCTATGTCAATTGGTTTTCGGGTGGCGAAACTTTATCACCGGGCTGGCCGGGAGCGGGTGAAATGTTGCACACTTTCAGCCCCGAACATCGACCGTGGAGCCATCCCATGAACCTCGCCTTCCCGCCGCATCCATTCGCCACCTTGCCGATTGCCGGGAGCGAGCAGCGCTTTCCGGTTCGCCGGATATTTTGCGTCGGCCGCAACTATGCCGACCACGCACGCGAGATGGGGGCGATCGATCAGGCCGAGGGGCGCGAGCCGCCGTTTTTCTTTACCAAGCCGGGCGATGCGGTGGTTGGTGGTGAGGGGGAAATCAACGTCGCCTATCCGCCGCTGACCAACAACCTCCATCACGAAGTCGAAATGGTCGTTGCCCTCGGGGCGGGTGGGGCGAATGTTGCGGTCGACACGGCAAATAGCCTGATTTTCGGCTACTCCGTCGGCCTCGACCTGACGCGGCGTGACATGCAGGCGAAGGCCAAGGAAAAGAGCCACCCGTGGGACATGAGCAAGGGTTTCGATCAGTCGGCGGTGGCCGGGCCGATTTGCCCGGTGGCAGTCAGCGGACATCCCGCCGCCGGCCGCATCTGGCTGAGGGTGAATGGTCAGCTGCGTCAGGACGGCGACCTGTCGGCGATGATGTGGAAGGTCGCTGAAATCATCGCCAACCTGTCCACGATGGTTCGCCTGGAGGCCGGCGATCTGATCTACACCGGAACGCCGGCTGGCGTTGGTCCGCTGGTTCGCGGCGATGTGCTGGAGGGTGGCGTGGACGGCGTCGGCACCCTGAGTGCCTGCATCGTTTAAGGGCGCAGATCCCCGCTTCGCCCGCCGCGAAGCGGAGTCCCGGGTGTGTCGAGACCGCGGGGATGACACCGAAAACCTTACTTCGGTCGCTTGTCGATAACCCGTCTGGCCTTGCCGATCGAACGCTCGACGCCGCCTTCTTCGACGATGTCGATCTTGGCCGAGATGCCGATGTAGGATTTGATGTGGTGCTGCAGGTCGTGCGCGACGAACTCCTTCTCGGCGCCGCTGGCAAACTGGAACTCGCGCTTCAATTCGACATTGACCTTCATCGAGTCGAGATGGCCGTCGCGGCTGACTTCGATGACGTAGTGCGGCGACAGCTTGGGTTGCTTGAGGATCAGCTCTTCGATCTGCGACGGGAAGACATTGACGCCGCGGATGATCAGCATGTCGTCCGAGCGCCCGGTGATCTTGCCGATGCGGCGCATCGAGCGCGAGGTCGGGGCGAGCAGACGGGTCAGGTCGCGCGTGCGGTAGCGGATGACCGGCATCGCTTCCTTGGTCAGCGAGGTGAACACCAGTTCGCCCTGGCTGCCTTCGGGCAGCACTTCACCGGTGACCGGGTCGATGATTTCCGGGTAGAAATGGTCTTCCCAGATGACCGGACCGTCCTTGCTTTCGGCGCATTCGTTGGCGACGCCCGGGCCGATCACTTCGGACAGGCCATAGATGTCAATGGCGTCGATGTCGAAGGCGTTTTCAATCTCGCCGCGCATGGCGTCGGTCCACGGTTCGGCGCCGTGGATGCCGATGCGCAGCGCAGTGCTGCGCGGGTCGATGCCCTGGCGACGGAACTCGTCGGCGATGTTGAGCATGTAAGACGGCGTCACCATGATGATGCTCGGCTTGAAGTCACAGATCAGCTGAACCTGCTTTTCGGTTTGTCCGCCCGACATCGGGATCACCGTGCAGCCCAGCTTCTCGGCGCCGTAATGGGCGCCCAGGCCGCCGGTGAACAGGCCGTAGCCGTAGGCAACATGGACGATGTCGCCGGGCCGGCCGCCCGATGCGTAGATCGAGCGGGCGATCAGGTCGGCCCAGGTATCGATGTCCTTCTGCGTGTAGCCGACGACGGTCGGCTTGCCGGTCGTGCCGCTTGAGGCGTGAATGCGGGCGACCTTTTCGCGCGGCACGGCGAACATGTTGTACGGGTAGTTGTCGCGCAGGTCCTGCTTGGTGGTGAACGGGAATTTGTTGAGATCGGCCAGCGATTTCAGGTCGTCCGGATGCACCCCGGCCGCGTCGAACTTGGCTTTGTAATACGGCACGTTCTGGTAAACGTGGTTCAGCGTCCATTTCAGGCGCTCGGTTTGCAGGGCGACGATTTCGTCGCGGCTGGCATTTTCTATGGCGTGCAGGCCCAGGCTCATTGTTCTCTCCCTCTGGAACCATAAATTCTGAAGTGGCAGCCGGGGAGGGCGCTTGAGGCAGATCAACTACGTCCGTTTTTAATTTTGGCCCATTTTTCCGGTTGACCGTGGAAACCAGCTGGCGGGGCCGGCTGGCCGCGTTATGCGACAATCCTGCCCCATGTTTCGCGCCGCGGCGCGTGGCCTGATTGCCCACGCCCTTCCCATCCTGATCGCCCAGTTGTCCTCCATTGGCATGATGGTGGTCGATACCGCCGTGCTTGGCCATGTCAGCTCGCTCGATCTGGCTGCCGTGGCGATTGGCGGCGGCATCCACGTTTCGGTCGTCTTCGCGCTGGTCGGCATTCTGCAAGCGGTGTCGCCGGTCGTCGCCCACCTGCATGGCGCCGGGCGCGATGACGAAGTTGCCGGCGTTCTCCAACAGGGTTTCTGGCTGGCCATATTGCTCGCCGTGCCGGGCATCCTGTTCCTGACCCATCCCGGCGCCGTGCTCGGCATGGCCGACATGGATGCGGCGGTCGACGCCAAGGTTCGCGAATACCTGGCCCTGCTCGCCTGGAGCCTGCCGGCGGCCCTGTTCTACCGGACGTTCTGGGCTTTCTGCAATGCGCTGGGCAAGCCGCGGGTGCTCATGGGCATCGGCCTGTTCAGCCTAGCCTTGCACGCCCTGCTGGCTTGGGGCTTCGCTCTGCAGGGCTGGCTCGGCGCACCACTCGGCGTCGCCGGCTGTGCCTTGTCCAATATTCTGATCGGCTGGCTGGCCTGCATCAGCGGCGCCGCCTATCTCGCCTTCGGGCCGCTCGGCCAGCGTTATCGGCCTTTTTCCAACTGGCAGTCGCCGAACTGGACTGTCTGGCGCGAACTACTCCGCATTGGGGTGCCGATGGGCTTGTCCAATCTGGTCGAAATTACCTCGTTTACGTTGATTGCCCTGTTCGTCGCCTCGCTCGGGGCGACGGTGGTTGCCGGCCATCGCATCGTCGCCAACCTGTCAGCGCTGATCTACATGATGCCCCTGTCGCTTGGTATTGCCACCATGGTCGCCGTTGGTCAGGCGGTCGGCGCACACGATGGGGTGCGGGCGAGGGCGACAATCCGCGCCGGGCTGATCCTGGCCGGCGCCTCGTCATCCGTCGTCGGTCTGCTGCTCTGGCTCATGGCCGAACCGCTGGTCGCCGCTTATACCGATGATCCGGACGTACGTGCCGTGGCCATGAGCCTGATCATCTATGTCGCCATCTATCAGTTTTTCGATGCGCTGCAGACCATCGCCGGCCACGTTTTGCGGGCCTACCGGGTGACTTTCGTGCCGATGCTGGTGCAGATTTTCTGCTTCTGGGGGATCGGCCTGCTCGGTGGCGCCTGGCTCTGCTACCGCTGGTCAACGCCACTTGGCGTCGCCGGTTTCTGGCTGGGCGCCGCGCTCAGTCTGCTACTCGCTGCTGCGATGCTGCTGCCCTTGTTGCGCAAGGTGGTTGTGGCGACGGAATCAATCCCATAATTATGAATTTCGGCCTGCAAAGTTTTTAGGGCTATGTGGTAAGATTTTGAGTTCAAGCCGGTATAACCGGGTGGGGTCGGGGGAAGTTTCGGCCACTGCTCATTGCTCGCAACTCAACTAAACGCAAGGAAAGCGCATGAAAATTCACGAATATCAGGGCAAACAACTCCTGAAAAAATTCGGCGTTACGGTTCCGCGCGGGATTCACTGCACGACCGTCGAAGACGCAGTCAAGGCAGCTGAAACCCTGGGCGGCAAGGTCTGGGTCGTCAAAGCCCAGATTCACGCTGGTGGCCGTGGCAAAGGCGGCGGCGTCAAGGTCGCAACTTCGCTGGAAAAAGTGCGCGAGTACGCCAACCAGATTCTTGGCATGCAGCTGATCACGCATCAAACCGGTCCGGAAGGCCAGAAGGTTCGTCACCTGCTGATCGAAGAAGGTGCCGACATCCAGCACGAGTACTACGTTGCAGCGCTGACTGATCGCGCCACGCAGTCCGTCGCCATCATGGCCTCCTACGAGGGCGGCATGGATATCGAAGAAGTCGCCCACAAGACCCCGGAAAAGATCGTCAAGGTCTTCGTCAATCCGCTGGTTGGCCTGACCGACGAGCAGGGCATGACCCTGGCCAAGGGCATGGGCATGCAGGAAGCCTCGATTCCGCAGTGCATCGACACGCTCAAGAAGCTCTACACCTGCTACATGGAAACGGATGCTTCGCTGGCCGAAATCAATCCGCTGATCCACGAAACCGACGGTACCGTCAAGGCCATCGACGCCAAGTTCAATTTCGACTCCAATGCGCTGTATCGTCAGCAGGAAATCGTCGCCATGCGCGACCTGGACGAAGAAGATCCGGACGAAGTCGAAGCCTCCCAGTTCGATCTGGCCTACATCTCGCTCGACGGCAACATCGGCTGCCTGGTGAACGGTGCCGGTCTGGCCATGGCCACCATGGACACCATCAAGCTGTTCGGTGCCGAGCCGGCCAACTTCCTCGACGTCGGCGGTGGCGCCACGACCGAGAAGGTGACCGAAGCCTTCAAGATCATGCTCAAGAACCCGAAGGTCAAGGGCATCCTGGTCAACATCTTCGGCGGCATCATGAAGTGCGACACGATTGCCGAAGGCGTTGTTGCTGCAGCCAAGCTGACCCACCTGAGCGTGCCCCTCGTTGTTCGCATGAAGGGTACCAACGAAGATTTGGGCAAGAAGATCCTCAAGGATTCCGGTCTGCCCATCATCTCTGCCGATTCCATGGCCGAAGCCGCCACCAAGATCGTCGCTGCGGTCAAGTAAGGAGCTATTGAATGTCCATTTTCATCAATAAGAACACCCGCATCATCACCCAGGGCATCACCGGCAAGACCGGTCAGTTCCATACGGAAAAGTGCCAGGAATACGCTAACGGCAAGGAATGCTTCGTTGCTGGCGTGAACCCGAAGAAGGCTGGCGAAAGCATCTTCGGTATTCCTATTTTCGGTTCCGTCAAGGAAGCTGCCCAGACCACCGGTGCGACCGTTTCCGTCATCTACGTGCCGCCCCCGGGCGCCGCTGCCGCGATCTGGGAAGCCGTTGAAGCCGATCTGGATCTGGCCATCTGTATCACTGAAGGCATTCCTGTTCGCGACATGCTCATCCTGCGCAACAAGATGAAGGAAAAGGAAGCCAAGGGCGGCAAGAAGACCCTGCTGCTCGGCCCGAACTGCCCCGGCCTGATTACCCCGGACGAAGTGAAGATCGGCATCATGCCGGGTCACATCCACCGCAAGGGTCGTATCGGCGTGGTTTCCCGCTCCGGCACCCTGACCTACGAAGCCGTTGGCCAGCTGACCGAAATCGGTCTTGGCCAGTCGTCTGCTGTCGGTATCGGTGGCGATCCGATCAACGGTCTGAAACACATCGATGTCATGAAGGCCTTCAACGACGATCCGGATACCGACGCTGTCATCATGATCGGCGAAATCGGCGGTCCTGACGAAGCCGAAGCCGCCATGTGGTGCAAGGAAAACATGAAGAAGCCGATCGTCGGCTTCATCGCTGGCGTCACCGCGCCGGCCGGCAAGCGCATGGGTCATGCTGGTGCCTTGATTTCCGGTGGTGCCGATACGGCTGATGCCAAGCTGGAAATCATGGAAGCCTGTGGTTTCACCGTGACGCGCAACCCGTCCGAAATGGCCAAGCTACTCAAGGCCTTGCTGTAAAATTCAAGCCTAGCTCAACCAAAAAGGCGGGCCGCGTGTCCGCCTTTTTTTCGCCTTGGTTCTTATGGAACTTGATTTAACTTCTGCCGTTTTCTGGGTCGCTGTCGGCCAGATCATCCTGATCGACATTGTGCTCTCCGGTGACAACGCCGTTGTCATCGCCTTGGCCTGCCGCAATCTTTCCCCTGAACAGCGCCGCACCGGGATTTTCTGGGGCGTTGCCGGCGCCGTCAGCCTGCGCGTCGTGCTCACCATCTTTGCCGCGCTGGTCATGAACCTGCCGTGGCTCAAGCTCGTTGGCGGCCTGCTGTTGGTGTGGATCGCCGTCAAGCTCATGCTGCCGGAGGATGAGGAGGGGCATGACATCGAGTCTTCGGCGAATCTCTGGGGCGCGGTCAAAACCATCGTCGTCGCCGATTTCGTGATGAGCCTGGACAACGTGATCGGCGTCGCCGGTGCCGCTCAGGGAAGCTTGGTGCTACTGCTTTTCGGGCTGGCGGTCAGCATCCCGCTGATTGTCTGGTCGAGCCAACTAATCCTGCACTGGATGGAGCGTTTTCCGTCCATCGTCCTGTTTGGCGCCGGCTTGCTCGGCTACGTTGCCGGGCAAATGATTTTTTCCGATCCCGGCGTCACCGCCATTCTGCCGCAGCTGCCGGAATGGTCGGCCAAGGTGGCTGGAGTCGTCGGCGCATTGTTGGTCGTTTTTGTCGGCCGCTGGCTGGAGCGACGGATTCTCGCTCGGCAGGACGTCACCATCGTTTAGGGGAAAATCGTGGCCTTGTTTCTTTCGGAAAATGACGTAAAAAACCTGTTGACCGTGGAAATGGCGCTCGAAGCCGTCGAGTCGGCGCATCGCGACCTGGCCAACGGTCTGGCCATCGATACACCGCGGGCGCGCAGCCGCCTGCCGCAGACGGTGCTGCATATTCTGCAGGGGGCGCTCCCGGCGCAGGGCGTGATCGGTTACAAGGCCTATACCAGCAACAAGAGCGGCAACCGTTTTCTGGTCCATCTGTTCGACGCCGCAACGGGGCGGCTCAAGGCCGTCATCGAGGCCGACTATCTGGGCATGATCCGCACCGGCGCAGCGAGCGGTGTCGCGGCGCGCTGGCTGGCCCGGCCCGACGCCAGCGTGGCTGGCGTATTCGGCGCTGGCTGGCAGGCTGAGGGCCATGTTCGGGCGATCTGTGCCGCCCTGCCGCTCGAACGCGTCAAGGTTTTCAGCCGCAAGGCCGACAAGCTGCAGGATTTCTGCCGGCGCCTGAGCGAAACGACGGGTGTTGCCGTCGAGCCAGCCGACAGCGCGGAAGAAACCGTACGCGGCAGCGATGTCATCGGCACGGTGACGACGGCGGCGCTACCGCTGTTTGACGCTGCCTGGCTTGAACCTGGCGTGCATATCAATGCCGCGGGTTCCAATTCGCTAATTCGGCAAGAGTTGTCGGAGGCGACTATCCGGCGTTGTGATCTGGTCACTGTCGACGCGGTGCCGACAGCGCAGGCCGAGGCTGGCGACTTGCTCCCTGTGCTGGAGAAGGGCCGCCTGCACGCTCGCCAACTGGTCGAGCTCGGCGAGGTGATCGTCGGGCGTCATGCCGGACGGGGCTCGGCAGAGCAGATTACGCTGTTTGAGTCCCAGGGAATGGCCATCCAGGACCTGGCCGTGGCATTGCGCGTACTGGCGGCGGCCGAGGCCTGTGGGCTTGGTCGTCAAATGCCCATGGAATGAGGTTTGACCGAAACGCAACGGCAGGTAAGAATGTCACGGTTTTGTGTCTCGGATTCCAAGGGGGCACAGTCATCGGCGGAGGAAAAGTGTTTGGGGTAGCGTGGAATTCAGCTGATTTGTATTGCGGGACGCGAGCTGTTCCGCTGGTGCCTTTCGCTGAAAATTCGCCGCGCCGCGCATGTCTTTCGCCAGGGTTTCCTCGATGAAACTGGCTGATGCCCTGGAAATCGTGATGCGCACCGATCCGGGCATGATCCGTTCGCATAACGAAGATGCCATCTACGCCGATGCGGGGCTCGGCGTGGCCATCCTGGCCGATGGCATGGGCGGCTATAACGCTGGCGAGGTGGCCAGTGGCCTGGCAACGACCCGACTGGCCGAGGACATGGCGGGCGTCATCAATTCCCCTGCCGTTCTTGACAAGGGGCTGCATGACGCAGCCATCGTCGAAGAGCATATCGTCAATGAGGTCAAGGCGGCCAACCTCGCCATCTTCAATGCCTCCCAGAGTTGCTCCCAGTACACCGGCATGGGCACGACGCTGGTTCTGGCATGGTTCTACGATAATCGGATGTGCGTTGCCCACGTCGGCGATTCGCGCCTGTATCGCCTGCGCGGTGACAGTTTCGAGCAGCTGACGCGCGATCATTCCCTCTTACAGGAACAGCTTGATAATGGCATTATCACTGCTGAACAGGCGCGCTATGCGGAAAACCGGAATCTGGTGACCAGGGCGCTCGGAGTCGATCCCGAGGTCGAGGTTGAAGTCCACGATTACGACGTACGATCAGGGGACATCGTGCTGCTTTGCTCCGATGGCCTGAACGATATGATCGAGGATCACGATATTGCGGTAACGCTGCAGACGCTGGGTAGCAATCTCGCTTTAGCGGCGGATCATCTGGTGCATATGACCAATGCCAACGGTGGGCGGGATAATGTGTCGATCATTCTGATCAAGGTTGTCGGCGATTTCGCATCGCCAAAGGGTTGGTGGCAGCGGCTACTGACCCGTTTGCAGTGATATGGGGAAGGCAAGATGGCAAAACTGATCCTCTCGATGGATGGTCTGGTGCTCAAGGAAATTCAGCTCAATCAGGAGCGCCTGACCATTGGCCGCAAGCCGCAGAACGATATCCAGATCGACAATCTGGCCATCTCCGGCGAGCATGCCGTGGTCGTCACCATTCTCGCCGACTCCTTTCTTGAAGACCTGAACAGCACCAACGGAACGCTGGTCAATGGTCAGCCGATCAAGAAGCACTTCCTGCGCAACAACGACATCATCGAACTCGGCAAGTACAAAATGAAGTACATGGCCGATCTGCAGGCTGGTGCCGCTGCCAGCGATTTCGAAAAAAACGCGGCGATCCGTTCTGGTTCCTTGAAGTTGCCATCAGAGTTGCAACTGGCGCCAACCGATAGCATGACCCGGTCGAGTATCGGCATGGCCTCCCAGCCCAAGGCGCCGGTACCAGGTATGTCAGCCGCCATACAACTCCTCAACGGCCCGAATGCCGGCAAGGAGCTTGATCTGACCAAAACACTGACAACCCTGGGCAAGCCTGGTTTGCAGGTGGCGGTGATTGCCAAGCGGCCGCATGGCTATTTCATCACCCATGTCGAAGGGCGGCAGTTCCCCATCGTCAATGGCAAGGCGCTCGATGCGCAGGCTGTGCCGCTGGGTGACCATGATGTCATCGAGATTGCCGGGATCAAGATGGCGTTTTTCCTGAAGGGCTGAAAACGGCTGTTTTTTGGCCTGCTGGCTGGGCTGCCAGCGGGGCGCAGGGTTACAATCCGAGTCGGCCAGCACCCGGGTGACCCGAGGGGCGGCCCAACTTATCGGCAGGCCCAACAAGCATGAAGCTCCGCGTACTCGGCTGCAGTGGTGGCATCGGTGGCAGACACCAGAGAACCACGTCGTTTCTCGTTGACCACGACATCCTGATCGACGCCGGTACTGGCGTCGGTGAATTGTCGATAGCCGAACTGGCGGCCATTGACCACGTATTCCTGACCCATGCCCACCTCGATCACATTGCCGCGCTGCCGATGATGATTGATACCGTAGCTGATCGCCGCGACAAGCCGCTCACCGTCTACGGTACCGAGGCCGTGCTCGACAGCCTGCGCAAGCATATTTTCAATTGGGCGATCTGGCCCGACTTTTCCCAAGTTCCCTCGGCCGAGCAGCCCTTCATGCGCTATCGCAGCATCGAACTGGCGGAGACGATTTCGCTGGCCGGGCGTCAGGTTTCGGCGCTGCCGGCCAATCACACCGTGCCGGCTGTTGGCTATTGCCTCGATTCCGGTGCCGCCTGTCTGGCGTTTTCTGGCGATACCGGGCCGTGCGAAGCGTTTTGGCAGGCGATCAATGCCATTCCGAACCTGCGTCACCTGATCGTCGAATGCGCTTTCCCCAACTGCGAGGCGCGTCTGGCTGAGTTGTCGAAGCACTATTGGCCGGATGCCCTG
Organism: Azonexus sp.; assembly: GCF_049652925.1. GTDB lineage: Bacteria > Pseudomonadota > Gammaproteobacteria > Burkholderiales > Rhodocyclaceae > Azonexus. Next base: position 10,324 of record NZ_JBASFI010000025.1, on the reverse strand, counting down.
GCGGCAGAGTTGAAGAAATTGACGCAACCGTGCGATATCCACATTTCACACTTGAAGCCCGGGCAGGTCGAGGCCACCATGGAAGAAATCAACCGCTGTCTTCAGGCGTTCTCTCCCGGCATGTTGCAAAACGATCAAATTTTAGAGTTCTGACTGAGACGCCCTTTCATGGAAACCTCGGACGACCTGTTTCGCCGCCTGGAACAGCTCAATGACATCGGTGCCGCGTTGTCCAGCGAGCGTAACATCAAGCTTCTGCTTGAAAAGATCGTCCTCGCTGCCAAGCAGATCACCCGGGCTGACGGCGGAACGCTCTATTTGCTGTCGGATGACAAGCGCCACCTGCATTTCGAAATCGTCCGCACCGATTCGCTGCATCTGGCTTTCGGCGGCTCCAGCGATCAGCCGACCTCGGGCAAGTTCCCCGACCTGCCGCTCTATCGTCACGATGGCTCAGCCAACGACTGTATGGTCGCCGCTTATGCCGCCATAACGGGCAAGACGGTCAATATCGCTGATGCCTACAGTGCCGAGGGATTCGATTTTTCCGGGACGCGCCAGTTCGACGCGCGCACCGGCTATCGTTCGCAATCCTTCCTGACTGTGCCGATGAAGGATCACGAGGGCGAGATCATCGGCGTGCTGCAACTGATCAATGCGCTCAGCCCGACAGACGGAGCGGTCAGCGAATTCTCCCAGGCTGACCAGCGCCTCGCCGAATCGCTTGCCTCGCAGGCCGCTATCGCCCTGAGCAACCAGCAACTCGTCCAGCAACTCGAAGCGCTTTTCGAGTCCTTCGTCAAACTCATCAACCTCGCCATTGACGAAAAATCACCCTACACCGGAGGTCACTGCCAGCGCGTGCCGGAACTGACCATGATGCTCGCCGAGGCTGCCGACGCCACCACCACGGGCCCGCTCGCCGATTTCAAACTGACCGACAAGGACCGCTACGAACTGCGCATCGCCGCCCTGCTCCACGATTGCGGCAAGGTCACGACGCCGGTGCATATCGTCGATAAAGCCACCAAACTGCAAACCATTTACGACCGCATCCATCTCATCGACACGCGTTTTGAAGTCGTCAGGCGCGATGCCGAGATTCGCAAATGGAAAAGCATTGCCGAAGGCACGCCGCCGGCCGAGGCCGAACGCATCCATTTTGATTTTTGCCAGAAAATTCCGGTTGACCGTGGAATCCTGCATCGGGCCAATATCGGCTGCGAAAAAATGTCCGACGACGACATCGCACAGGTCCGCCGCATTGCCGCCGAATACCGGTGGCAAAACGCCGAGGGCGAAGAACAAGCCTTCCTGAGCGACGACGAACTCGAAAATCTCACTATCCGCTCCGGCACACTGACCAGGGCCGAGCGCGACATCATCAACCACCACATCGTAGCCACCATCAAGATGCTCGAACAGCTACCGTGGCCGCGACACCTCAAAAATGTCCCCGAATACGCCGGCGGCCACCATGAGCGGATGGATGGCAAAGGCTACCCGAAAGGCCTCAAGCGAGAAAACATGAGCTGGCAGGCCAGGATCATGGGCATCGCCGACATCTTCGAAGCGCTCACCGCCAAGGACCGGCCCTACAAGAATGGAAAGCCGCTCTCGGATGCGTTGGAAATACTGGATAGATTTAGCTGCAACGGACATATCGACCCGGTGCTGCATGAAGTGTTCGTCCAAAGCGAGGTATTTCGGCGTTATGCTGAGCAGTTTCTGGAGACAAGGCAGATTGATTGTTGAGTTGGGTTCGGATTCATCCATCACAACTGCCCCAAACCACTGGTGAAAAATTGACAACAAAGTCTGCAGGGACAATTCCGCCGATTTTTCTGGGCGTTTTTTCGATATTGCTCTCTCTGGCATGGATCATTCCGAACCATACCAAGCCCTGGATGGCATTCTATTCCGACGCCATCGCTGGTGTGATGCTATTGATTGTCGCTTTTTGGGTGCTTTTTCGCTCCTCGGGCAAACTCGGGGTGATTGGTCTAAGCCTGCTGTTCTTGTTTCTTGCGGCTGTCCCGTGGCTTCAATATTCAGTTGGCGTGGTTCATTCATCGGGAATGGCATGGATAAATTCCTTTTATCTGGTTGGCCTTTCTCTTGCCATATTTGTTGGGTGGAATTGGGAGAGGTCGACTCCGGGTGAATGCCTGGACTTCCTGTTTCTTGCGTTCTCCATTGCGGCAGTCATTTCTGTAGGGCTCCAGCTACTGCAATGGTTTCAGTTACCGCCTGGCAATTTTTGGGTGGCCTACGTGGGCGAGAGTCGCTTTTCAGCCAACATGGCTCAGCCAAATCAGTTGGCTACCTTGCTGCTGCTTTCCGTGATGGGCGTAGCGTGGGGATATGCGAGAAAGGCTTTGGGGCCGGTAATTTCTGTAATACTGGTTTTGTATCTGTTGTTTGGCGTTGTGCTGACAGAGTCCAAGACTGCCGGCTTGAATGTCGCTGGCGTTCTCCTTGCCCTTTACCTCTTCTGGGGCGAGAGCAGGCCAAAACGCTTCAACCTTGTGTTGTTGGGTTTTGGCGTTTATTTTGTCGCGCTCTATTTAAGCCTTCCTGCCATAAATGAATTTCTCTTTGGCGATCCCTCCATCCGTCGAGCGGTTGGAGACGCCGTTCGACTGGATATGTGGAAAAGCTTGGTGAAAGCGGTTATGGAGCGCCCTTGGCTGGGATATGGCTGGGGACAAACGACGGAGGCTGTTTTTGCCTCAGCAGATTTTCCCGCCACGGGTGGAACGACCAAACATTCCCACAACTTTTTTCTCGATATCTTTTTATATAACGGGTTTTTGTTGGGCTGTTTCGTGGTTCTGGTGTTGGGGGCGACCTTTCGCCAGTTTTTGGCTCACCTTAAGCAAGACGATTTCATCATCCCGATGCTGGGAGTCGGCCTTTTGCTTGTTCACTCAATGCTTGAGTTGCCCCTTCACTATGCCTATTTCTTGCTGCCCTTCGGAATGATTCTCGGGGTTCTCGGGCGGCGCAGTGGTGTGAAGGTATGGTGTGTTTGTCCCAAGTGGCTTAGCCTGGGGCTTGCTGTCGCGGTGGCCTGTGGCTTGTGGATTACCATTGCGGACTGCCTTGAGGCCGAACGAACCTATTTCAACGTCTATTTTGGCAAGAAAGGGAAAGCAATCCCCCCTGAGTTCCAGCCCAAGCTGATGGTGCTGACTCAGTGGCGTGATCGACTGATGTTCGCCAACTCGAAACCAGTGAACCCGCTTGCTCCGGAACAACTCAGCTGGATGAAAGGGGTGATCGTCACAACCCCTGAGCCTTTTTTGTTATTTCTGCTGGCTCAAAACCTCGCGCTGAACGGACAACCCGCTGAGGCAAGGGAATGGCTGGATAGGATGTGTAAAACGGTGCCGCCTCCGGTAACCCAAGATTTGGCTGAACAGTGGGAGACTGCGGCGGAAATCAATGCGGTCTATCGCATGGTTGATTGGAAACAGTGCCCCCTGAGCACGCTCGCAACAAGAAAAGACTTGCCGCCAATGGAATGAGGTCGTTGATCGTATGTCTTATGGATTCGCTTGGGGAGCGTGACGTATTCCGTCGGATCTGAGTGACGTAAATTGTCATAATTGTTCGACGGTCCGTTACTTGATTTGGCATCATTCAATAGGTGTGTTTTTAACTTATTGATTAAATTGAGTTTGAGCGTGGTTGCCAAAAAGTGGCGATGGTTTGAAATACCTGGCACGGATAGTGTTATAGATAAACCAGCGGCTTTCCCGCCTTGTCACTAAAAGGAGATTCAAATGAAGAACGTCCAAAAGGGTTTCACCCTGATCGAACTGATGATCGTCGTGGCCATTATCGGTATTCTGGCTGCTGTGGCGCTGCCGCAATATCGTACCTACACCCAGAAATCGGCTGATGCCGCCTGCTTGGCTGAGGCAACTGCGATTGCTCATGGCATGGCTTCTGCGAATGCAAACAGCGACATTAGCCTGCTGTCAACAACCCCTTTGAGTGCTTGTAATGGTAGCGGTACTCGCCCCACCGCTCTGGCAACTGGCTCAGCAACCTTCTCCAGCAGTCGCGGCACCCCCGGTAAGTTAATTTCTTGCAACTATGATGACGGCACCTGCAAGATAAGCTAATTGGGCCTAACTTATATAAAGAAGCCGGGAAAATAGCCCCGGCTTTTTTTATGCAACGGGACATCCTTTTCGGCTATTTTGATGTGGCACTGAGTTTATGAAGTCGAAAGCGCTATTTTCCGTTGTTGCCTTTTCGGCCTTGATTGCTGGCTTAGTCATACTTGTTGCCCATCCTGACCTTACTTGGCATGACCAGCAGCGAATAGGTCAAATCTCTTTCTCTGTGCTGGCATTTGCCGGCATTTTATTGCACCGATCCCCTAGCGTTGTACTTATGAGTACTGTCTGGCTATGGCCTGCAGCTGGGATTCTGGTAGTGGGTGCGCTATCTGCCTCTTTGGCTTTGCATCCGTTGTGGGCTGCTACCGAGTACGCTGCGCTTGTAGCTAGCATTGGCATTAGCGCTTTCGTTTTTCGCCTCATGCGCGAATTCGGAGATCGGGCTGATCTGGTTTTGGGTGGCATTTTGCGTTTACTGCTGGCGGGCATGGTTTTCCAGTTCCATGTGTCCTGTGTTTCTGCCTTGGCTCACGCCGACCTTTTCTTTTCCCCGTTGAGCTTGATTTACGGCTTTTCCAACGAGCGTTTCGAAGGACAGTTTTTGACCCTGGTGGTCCCTTTGTTAGGGGCCTCGCTGTTTCTTCCGACTGACAGTAATCTCCGTTACCCGCGTTGGTTCGATATGTTCCTGATGGTTTCGCTTGCCGGCATGGTTTTTGTTGTTGGCACTCGGGGAACGATCGCGGGTTGGCTGACTGCTTGTATCCTGTTCTGGGGCTTTAAGGGTGCGGGCAGAAACACCGCAACACGTATGTTCGTGGTGATGGCTCTAGGGTTTGCCCTTGCCTGGCTGGTATTGCAAACGATTACCTCGGTGACTGGCCAGTCCATAGATCTTCAACTGGATTCTCGCTTTGCCAGCGTGCAGGTGTTTGGATTGTCGGCCAGAGATATTCTGTGGAAACTTGCTCTGGCCAAGATAGTGGAATTCCCTTGGCTGGGCGTCGGGCCGATGCATTTTGCATCGTTAGGCAGCCCTATCGCGGCACACCCTCATCAGGCACTGTTGCAAATCGCCAGCGAGTGGGGGCTGCCCGTGTTTTTCATGATCACGGCCACTGTTGCGATCTGGCTATTCAAAGTCTTTGCCGAAGTTAGATCCGGTGATGCCAAGGCAGGTAGTGATCTCAGGTGGGCGTTGCTGTTCGCCGTGTTGGCGTCCATGGTCCAAAGCATGGTCGATGGCGTTTTGGTGATGCCTTATACGCAGCTATGGTTGGCGATTGTGGTCGGTTGGTGTTCCGCTCGCTGCCTTCCCGTGTTTCAGGGGGAGACGACGAGAGTTCCTGGCTGGCTTCCTCTGCTACTTTGGGGGGCGGCCAACGTATTACTGGTTGCTGTTGTGGTGATGAGTTACCCAAGCCTTGTCGGTGCGCCAGAATATTGCGGCGGTGGGCCTCGATTCTGGTGTAACGGTCGAATATAGTCCTGCAATTGCCTTTGCTACGGTCAACCGGAAAAATTGACCAAATTTGAAACCCCGCGTGGCAGCGCGTAATTTATTTCGCCTTGACGCGCGGCTATATCCGATTCACGGCGCCCTTTGCGCCAGCCATGTTTGCAGCACTTCAGGCAATTCGCTGACCAGCAACGAGTGCCGTCCCGATATCCAGCCATGGATCGGGCCAACCGGACGCTCCTTGAGGGCTTCTGAAATCAGGGTTTCGGCGGTGATGTGGTCGTTGATCAGGCCGAGTTCGTCCTGCAGTTGTGAAAGTGCAGCCAGATAGGGACGTAGTCTTCTCTGTGGCAGCAGCGGGGTGAAAAACTCCAGCGTGTAGCGCAGCTTTTTGAAGGCGATGCGCATTTTGTGGCGTTCTTCCGGGACGAGTTCGGCATGCCGGTTGGCCATGCGGCGGGCTTTGCGGGCGTGGCTGCGGATTTGCTGTTGGGCGAAATCCTTGATTGGCATCGGTAGCGTGTCGCCCAGCGTGTAAACAGCAGCGGTGAATTCGAGCAGCAGGCGCGGATATTCCTTAACCGCGAGCAGGCCGATGACGGATTTTCGGGCGCTGCTGGCGCGGCGTTGCGCTGCTTTGCGCAGGCGCTTGATGTCGCGGTTTTCGGGAAAGGCTTCGGCGATGGGGGGCAGGGTTTCTTCGAGGAAGACGTCCCAATTGCGCGTGTCGCCCAAGGCGCCGGCCAGCGTTTGCCAGGTTTGGCCGTAGGCGGCGACAAATTCAGGTGGCAGCACTGGGGCGAAGAGCTTGATCGCCGAACGCAGGCGGCGCAGTGCAACGCGGGCCTGGTGGATGAATTCTGCTTCACCACCCAGCAGCAGTCCTTTTTCGTTGCGCTGGAAATGTTCCAGGCAGCCCAGCGCGATGCTGCGAAAGGCCTCGATGGGTGTCTGCTGCTCGTTGATCGGCACCGGTTTGCTTTTGAATGGCCGCAGCGGCTCATTGAGAAACAGGGCGTAGCCACGCTCAGCCTTACTGGCGATGGCAGGGAAGAGATCGAGGTCTTTCTGAAGCTGGCGGGTCAGGTTGAAGATGTCATCAACCTTGCCGGAGAGCAGTTCGAGTTCGATTTCGCAGATTGGCGTCCGCTGACCACGGCTTTCGACCTGGCCGCGGTCGATGGCCAGTTCGATCAGCGATTCGCCGAATGGCACGTTCCAGACCTGACGGCGAAAGTCGGTGGTGAAAATGGGTTCGAACTGATCAATGCGTTGTTCGAGAAAATCGCGGAAATCGGCGGCGTCAACATGGCTGAAGTCGAAGATGCCCGGCGTGGCTGGCGCTTCCCATTCGCTGCGCATGGCCAGTCCGCCGCTCGCCGGTTCGGCTGATTTGACGGTGCACAGCCATTGCCAGCCCTTTTTGCGAAAGCGCATGGCAACACGCCGGGCATGGAGTTCCAGTGTCGGGGTGTCGAAATAGGTGTTCAGCAAATGCAGTTTCTGCGACTGGATGTTGGCGAGCAGCGGATGATCGGCCAGTTTGCGCGCGGCTTTCGGGCTGAGTTGAAGCTTGAGTTCGATTTCGGTGCTCATTAATCAATTCCTCGGGACGGCGGGGCCGGTAGCACCATCAAAGCCCAGTTCGGGCAGGATGGCCAGTTCCTCGGCGGTCTGGACGCCTTCGGCGATGACGGTCAAACCAATATTATGCGCGATGCTGCACAGGCCCTTGATGAAGGCCTGGTTACCAGTCTGGGTGTCGATGGCGCGGATGAAGCTGCCGTCGACCTTCAGATAATCGAGGCCGATGCCGTGCAGGCGGCCGATTTCGCTGAACTGCCGGCCGAAGTGTTCGATGCCGAGGCGGCAGCCGAGGGGGCGCAGGGCGTCGCAGAAGGCGTGGAATTCATCGAAATGCTGGAAGGCGCCGATTTCCGATACTTCCAGCCAGAGACGCGGGGCCAGATCCTTGCGGGCAGCGATTTGGGCGAACAACCGGGCGCGGAACGAGGCATCCAGAATGGACTCTCCGGACAGGTTGACCGCAACAGCCGGCGCGCCGGCGGCAATGCGTTCGAGAGCCAGGCGGGCGGCGGCCAGATCGAGCTCGGTGGTCATCGATAGCCGCGAGGCCATCGGCATGAAGCTGCCGGCGGTCAGCCATTCGCCATCCTCGGTGGTTTGCAGGCGCAGCGGGCATTCGAAGTGGAGCAATTGCCCGGCGTTGCCGGCGACCGGGAAATCGATCAGGCGCAGGCGCTGGGTCTGGATGGCGCCTTCGAGTAGTTTCTTCCAGTCGGCGTTGGACGTGGCATGTTGGTCGCAATCGCTCTCGGCTCGGCACCAGGCCAGCCCGCTCTGGCCCTCGGCCGATGCCAGCGCGGTGTCGACGCGCGACAACAGGCTGCCTATTGTCTGGCCATGCAGATAGACGCCGCTGGCAATGTGGCCGATACGTTCGCTGTCGATCAGGCCGGCAGCAGTAAGGTCGTTTAGCGCGTGAAGCAGTATCTCGGCATACGGCGCGGGATCCTGGACGCCCGGCAGGAGCAGCGCAAAATCGGCACCGTTGAGGCGGGCGGCGGCGGCATTCGGCTTTTCCGCCGCCAGTCCGTTCAAGGTGCAGCCGAGTCGACGCAGCAGTTCATCGGCCATTTCCCGGCCGGCCCGCTTGTTGATGCCGGCCAGATCGGCCAGACGCAGCAAGACCAGCGAGCCGGAAGCGGCAGCGTCGTCGTCGCTCAGTGCGGCGGCCAGTTGATTCATGAAAAAAGCCCGGTTGGCCAGGCCGGTCAGGCTGTCCTGATTCGCTTCGCGGCGCACCTGTTCAAGACGGGCCGCCTCTTCGGCGAACATTGCCTTGAGGCGGCCGACCATGGCATTCATCGCGCTGGCCAGGCTTTTCAGCTCGGGCGTCGAAGGTTCCTGGATCGTTGTGAAGCGTCTTTCAGAGATGGCTTGTGCCTGCCCGACCACGGCGTCGAGGGGGCGGCGGATACGACGCAGGAACTGCATGCCGAGGAGGCCCATCAGGCCGCCGCCGATGGCGAACCAGCCGAGCAGTTTGAGGGCGCCGCCCCATAGCTCGGTGTAGGCAAAATGACTGTGGCTGACCAGCTCTATCGTGCCAAATTGATTCCAGCCCGAAGAAACCTGTGCCTGCCCTGGCTGCGAGTCAATCGGAAAAAGGCGGATGAACCAGTCGGGAACGTTTCCGGCATTCTGCGGGCTGGCTTTTTCAATCATCGTCTTGCCGTTCGGATCGATCAGCCGGACTGTCGCATACTGGCCACTGTCGAATACGGCGGCGACCTGGAGTTCGATTGTCACCGGATCCTTGTCCAGTTGCGACATGGACAGCGCCAGCGTGGCGGCGTTGTCATTGTTCTTGATGGCCAGTTGGTGTTCCAGATAATGGCGAGCCGTCAGCGTGCTGACGATGAAGCTGCCGGCAAAAGCAATAACGGTGCTGGCGATGACTGCGAGCCAGAGTTGTCGGAACAAGGACATGTTGATTACCTCACTGGAAGCCTTCAGCGCGCGCCCGGGCCAGCAAATCCTGCCAGCGTGACAGATTGCTCTTGCTGGCGTTGTTGCCGGTGCCCTGCCACAGCCCCGCGCTGTTGAAACTGAAAATGGGTGAAAGATCACTGCGCCGGGAGGCGGGCAGGATCTGGGGATTCAGGTTGTCGAGGACGAGCGGGTCCGCGGTCGGTGTGGCGTAATAGGCCAGCACCATGTGCGCCTGGAGGAAGGTCCCCGCTGGCCCCGTCTGTGCTGCCTTGACGTAGACCAGACGAAGTTTGTTGATCGGTATGCCGAGATCGATCAACGAATAATACTTGGCGATGGAGAAATCTTCGCAATCACCACGCCCCTGGCCAATTGTTTCGGTCGGCGTTGCCCAGTAGTCGTTCTGGCCCCACACCGACATGTCGTCGTCGAAGGCAATGCGCCGATTGATGAAGTCATTGACGCGCTGCAACTTGTCGGTTTCCGGCGCCTTGCGCTCTTCGCCGAGCATGCGCTGCCAATCGGTTAGCAACGGGACGCGGTCGGCACCGAAGCGGCTGAGCAATACCTGCTGCAACCGGTCAAAGTCTACGCCCAGCGCCAAAGGCAGGCCGCTCAAAGAGAGCGTGCCTATGGCGACAATTGTGGCCAGCCAGCGGAGCAGCGCGGTTTTGTTACGCAATGGACGCGTCAAGTCGTTGAATTATCGGGTTGGAAACGTCGGTTATTTCACATTCGCCAAATGGCGAATCTCTATAATCCGGCCAAAACCTTGCTGATTATCCCCCATGAAAATGAAAAAACTCCTTTCCTTGCTGGTAACCGTCGCATTTCCTGTCCTGGTAAATGCGGCAGAGTCGATGCCGAGCGCCGTTGCCTCCCCCGCGACCCTGAAAGAAGTAGCCCAACGCGCCGTTCTCAACAGCCCTGAAGTCACCGCCAAATGGCACGCCTACCGCGCCGCTGACGAAGAAATCGGTGTTGCCCGCGGTGGCTACTTCCCGCGCGTCGACCTCACCGCCGGCTCCGGCCGCGAAAGCCTTCGCCAGCCCAGCGCCGCTGACCGCGACTACACCCGCAGCGGCGTCCTGCTCAGCCTCAACCAGATGCTCTTCGACGGCTTCGCCACCCGCAACGAAGTCCGCCGCCTCGACAAAGCCCGCATCGTCCGCTACTACGAACTCCTCGACGCCTCCGAAACCACCGCCCTCGAAGC
>NZ_JBASFI010000024.1:0-293329 GCF_049652925.1 Azonexus sp. | reverse complement strand
CCGCCGCATCATCGATGCAGGCGGCAACTGGCTGCGACGACTACCGATCACGGATGCCTTGCCGTTGATTCATCACCAAGCGTTGGCTGCCACTCAAGGAGTAAAAATATGAGGGGAAACCTCAGGGTCAGACCCCCATCTCTATTCGGTCAGCTGCCAAAAATAGCTCAAAAAATCGGCCGGTTTCTTCCTGCTTGGTCTTGCCGCTTAGCCGGCAATAATCACCTGCTTGCCGGGAACGTGTCGGTTGTTTTCAGGTCTGTCATTGACCGTTGAAGCTCTGCCCGGCACGTTCCGCTACCTTCGGGTTCCTTGTGCTGCAAGCGGGCCGGCCGGGAGGTTCGGCTTTGCGCCACTACGTCCCAAGGCCATGCGGGACACCGGTGTAATTGTTGCTTGTAACAGGACATGAAGCAGGACGAGGGCCTTTGGCCTTCCAAACAGTTGGAGGCGTTATGTCGGTCAATGGAATCAATAGCAACAGTTTCGATTTCTCAAAGCTCCTGGGCGGCAAGGCGACGACGCCGGTGACAGGTTCGGCGGGGGCGGTGGATTTTTCGTCTGCGCTGAAGTTGCAGATGGCCAGTATTCAATCGCAAACGGTCGGTTCGCTGGTTTCGTCTGCGCTGGGCTCGGGCAAGGTGTCGGGTGGGGCGAACTTCGCCGATATTCTCGGGGCCGGCAAAACGGCTGGCACTTCGTCTCTGGATGCCTTGCTGGGCAGCGCCGCCAGCGTGAGTGGCACGAATGGCGTTTCGGCGGCGGGGCGCAACATGGCGCTATTCGATCCGGAGTCGGCCTACCGGATGATGACGGACATCAACGCCATGGCCGTCGCCTACAAGGCCGAGGCGTCCGAAATGGGCGATATGAAGTCCTACGTTTCGACGCTGCAGCAGGAGGCTATCAAGCTGGGCAGCACCGATGCATCGACCAGCGGCGAGGATATCCGCAGCCGCGTGCAGGCATTTGCCAATGCCTACAATGGCTGGATGCAGCGCTTCGGCAGTGAGGTGCAGGATGGCGGCATGCTGGCGGGCACGCAGGCGGCCAGGGTGTCGCAGTGGGAACTGGAGCAGAGCATCGCCAATCCGTTCAATGGGGCCAAGGACGGACTGCACGGCATGGCCGACCTCGGCCTGAGCATTGATCCGGTGACAAAGCTGGCGACCGTGGATAACGCCCGGCTGGATGCCGTGCTGGCCAGCAACAAGACGGCGGCAATGGGCGCCCTGCACGAATTCACTGCCAATTTTGCCAAGTCGGCTGAGCTGTTGAATTCAGCCGGCAATTTCATTAATAACCGTCTGGACAATCTGTCGCGCGTCATTGGCTATATCGACACCAACATGGCGTCCCTGCAGACCGAATTTGGCCTGGGTGACCCGGCCAAACCGACCAGGCAGCAGGCCAAGGCACTGGCCAATTACAACGCGACGCACGGTATTGCCTGAACTGGTGGTTTTAGCGTGAATGAAGAACAGCAGCCTGACTTGAATGAAGCCGAGGCTGCTGCTCAAACAAGCTGACAAACGGGCCGTTCAATATCGCCGGTTTACGTCAGGCGGCAGCAAAACGGCTGCGCAGATACTTGATGATCTCGCCGGATTCGTACAGCCACTGGGTCTTGCCGGCCGGATCGGTGATTTTCAGGCAGGGCACTTTCGCCTTGCCACCACCACTTACCAGATCATCCCGGTTGGCGCCCGGTTGTTGCGCATCCAGCTTTTGCACATCGAGCGCCAGACGCCGCATCTCCTGGCGCACCTTGATGCAGAACGGGCAGGTTTTGTACTGATAGAGGACGAGGCTGGCGCACTGCTGATCAACCCCGGCCTGACTCGCGGCTGGCCGCAACATGGCCTTCGGCCGTGTGACGAATTCGCCGAGAAGCATGAAGGGGCCGAGAATGATACGAAGCGTTTTGAAGAAGGCTCTGACGACTGTTTTCATGAGTGATGACTTGATTCCGTAAAAGATGGGCTTAAGGCAGTCTATACGCTGTGGAGTTCCTCGTGGCTGACCATAAGCTGTACAGCGGCAATGGAACAAAGGGAACAATAGGGGTCTGACACCTATTGTTTACGCCGACGGCCACCATCCCGGCGTTTACCTTTGCCGCCGGAAGACGGTCACATCGGGGACACTCTCTTTAACGCCAATACTGTCGAAGTTTCTTACAACACCGAAGCTTCAATGGCGGAATGAAACCATAACCCCATGTTTTATCGGTTCTAATTTTAGGCGGCACAAAATATGCGCGATTGAATCGGACACCATCATTCGAGGTAAAGTTTCTCGGCAGGTTTCCATAGCGCAACCGAACAGAGTTCCATTACATGCATTACAAATAAAGGAACCCGCGCCGAATTATTATCAGGGGGTCACCATGAAATATGTAAAGCTGCTGTTTTTGCTGCTGACGTCTGTAGGTTTTTCATCTCACTCACAAGCATCAATCGTTAATCAATTCATTTCTATTGACCAGTCAGGCCCAGTAGTTTCAGTAACCAACAACTCCATTCAGACCTTTGATCAATCGCTAGGTACGCTTAATAGCGTTCAACTGAATTTGAATGGTTTTTTATCAGTATCCGGGACGTACACCCCCAACATGGTTTGGGGTGGATTGGTTCCCACGCCCGTACCGTATGGCGTCAATTTCAAGGTAGATCACGCTCTCTATGGCGCAGTGGGGCTTGACGGGTTTGGATTCAGCACACCGGCCACCTATCTATTTAGCACAGTGGCTACGGGCATACCCGGTGAAGGGTATATGTTTCAAAAGGCATTCAATTTCGACTTCGTTTTTGATGATTTGAGTGACCTTTTGGGATTTGCATTGCCCAGTAACACCAGCGGTCCAAACATCCCTCCCACTCTGATCAATGGTCTGACTGCTGAGTTTGCACATTCAAACTTATTGCTGTTCAGTCGGCTAATAACGGAAGATCACAGTGGCATGCCAAACGTGCCCTTAATCTCCTTGCATGCGCTGCTATCCGTAACTTATGACTACACGCCAATACAACAGGTACCAGAACCAGATACGTTGGTGCTGTTAGGTATCAGTTTGTTGAGTCTCGCCGCTTCATGCCGGAAAGCCAAACCCTATACAGCCTAGATCAACTGCCGCTGAGCTGCTGCCAGTTCAGCAAATTAAAGGTGCCAGGGTCGAATTAAATCCGGTCGCCAGCGCCATACAGGTTATCCCTCTTTTTTGTGAATCGGGTATGCAGCTGTTGCGGCGAATTTGCTGATGACTTGCTTGGCCTCCCGCGCCGTTGCTGCGGGGTTGAAATTCATCTATACAAAATTGGTTTAACCAGAGATAATTCCGCTCCACTTGGACGCTTGGCGTCCGACCGACATTATTTTTTCGGGTGGAGGAGACAAACCATCTGAAAGCCCGCGTTAGACGGGCTTCTTTTTTGTCCTTGCGAATGGTGCCGAAGCACACCGGTTCTCCCTGCGCGTCATTGATCCGGACAAAAAAATGCCCGCGCTAGGCGGGCATAAATCCATTTCTTGGAGGAGATGGAGGAGACAGTTCCTATTGTCGCAGAATCATGCTGCGTTGCAACAAACAATGTGTGTTGTTTTTATAAATTCCACGCTGCACCATGAGGGTTGGCAATTTTTCCCCTTTTCTGTTTTGGCGCCTTTTTACGTTTCACGCAGTAAATCCGGTTGACCGTAGAAGCCGCACCAGCGCGGCACAGCATTTGCCAGAAGAACAAGACCCCTATTTATTCAGTGCCCGCCGAAGGGCGAATAATCAGTGCCCGCAACCGCAGGATTGAACGCTCTCGCCACGGTTGCGCATGAATTCGCCGATACGGACGAATTGCTCGTACAAGGCAGCGCGCAGGGACTCGTCGGTGACCGACTCTTCGAGCGCGAGCTTCATGCACATCAGCCATTGGTCGCGCTCCTCCGGACCGATGGCGTAGGGCATGTGGCGACGCCGGAGCATGGGCGGGCCGTATTTTTCGACGTATAGCTGCGGGCCGCCGAGCCAGCCAGAGAGGAAATCGACAAACTTGTTGCCTGATTCGGTGAGGTCTTGCGGGTGAATTTTGCGCGCCGTGTAGGCTTCGGGTAGTTCGTCCATCAGCTGGTAGAAGCGGTCAACCAGTTTGCGGATGGCGCCTTCGCCGCCGATGCGTTGATAGGGTGTTTCGGTAGTTTGGTCGATTGTTTCCATGTCATTTTCTCAAGTGTTGCGCCAGCCCTTTTGCCAAGTCTTCATGGCCGCTGTGGCGGGGTGGCTTGAGGCAAAACCAACAGCAACATGCATGCCGGAGAGGCGTCTGTGCTCAAAGTCCGCTCCAGACAGGCGAATACCGCGAGTTTGTGCGGCGAAACAAGAAAATCCGTTTGATCAGGCTTGCCAGGCGTGACACCTGTTGGCGTGCGTTTTGCCATAAATGACAAACCTTGGCCTTGTCGGGAGCTTTCCCGGGGGCGGTCGTCATTCCAAATTTGCCGCTTATTTCCGGTTGACCGTGGAAGCCGCCCTGGCCAATGCTTCGCCGGGCGAAGGGGTGCCGCAGGCCGACGATCGGAATTCAGGCTTTCTCCTTCCCCGCCCTTCTGCGAAAATCGCCGCTTTCCCGTTTTCAGCCCAACCATGATCCAAGGCCAATTCCGTTCTTCCATCCTGCAGGTGCCGGCGGATGTCACTGCGCTCAAGTTCCGCGGTTATCTGCGCAAGGAGATCGAGGCGGTGCAGGCGACGGCGCAGAGCGAGGAGGACATCATCGTGGTCCGCGTTTTCGTGCTGGAAAAGGTGTTGTTCGGGCTAGGCGCGAGGAAGGTGGACAGCATTGTCCAGGGCGTCGTTGGCAAGTGCCCGAACATTCAGCGGATCGAGCTGGAGGCGCTGGTTCGGCCGTTGACGGCTGACGAGATGCAGGAGGCGGCGGCCGATGCGCAGGCAACGCTGCAGTCGCTGAGCGACCGGGTGATGGCTTCGGGCGGCAAGCTGGGGCCGGCTTCCGGCGCCGATTAAGCGACGGCTGGCGCCCGGGAAAACGGTTGTTCCCACGGTCAACCGGAAATTTTGCCCAAAAAATGAAATGTCTGGTGGACGCTGCGGCGGCCGGGCCGATGGCGGCAGATTGTCCGGCTCGCCCGTGCAGCCACTTGCATGACCGGTCGAGCGTGGAATAACTCTCCAATAGCCCTAAAAAATTGAGGGGTAATGCGGCCAGTTCTGACAAAATGCCGAAATCGCCAAACGGCCACTTTCAGAACACATTGTTGCAGCAATAAACATGACCGGTTATCGAAGCATGACGCCAACCCAGCGGGCTCGACTGTTTTTGGTCGCCGGGCTGGTCGGCGCCAATCTGCTGGTGTTTGTGCTGGCGTATTTCTCGGTCGAACGCAGCAAGGCGCTTTACGAAGAGCAGGCCCGGACGCTGACGCAAAATGTCGTGCGTTCGCTCGATCAGTCTGTTTCCGGCAGCATTCGCAGCATTGACCTGATCCTGCACACCATTGTCGATGAGCTGGAGCAGCAGCTGGCGGCGGGCGGGATTGATGAAGCGGCCATCAGCGGACTTATCGCCCGGAGCCAGGAGCGACTTCCCGAACTTGAGGGGCTGCGCATTGCCGATGCTTCCGGCCTGGTTTTTCTCGGGACCGGGGTCAACAGGAAGGCGGCTGTTTCCTGGGCTGACCGCGATTACTTCAACCACCACAAGAAAAATGCTGACGGGGAAGTGTTTTTTCGCAAGCCCCGCCTAGGGCGGGTCGCCAAACAATACATCGTCAATTTTTCGCGCCGCTTCAACGACAGGGATGGCCGCTTTGCCGGCGTGGTTTCGGCGCCGATTGCCGTCAGCTATTTTGCCGAGCTTCTGGCGCAGTACCAACTCCCTCCGGACAGCGCTTTGATCCTGCGCGACGAGGATCAGGGGATCATCGCGCGATTCCCTGCAGACGCCAACCTGCCGGCGGCTCAGGTGGGCAATACCACTATTTCAGAAGAGCTTCGCACGCTGCTCGAATCGGGCGTCAAATCCGCCACCTTCCATACCGCCAATTCATCGGATGGACTCGATAAGACTGCGTCGTTCCGGCTCTTGAAAAACGCCCCCATGCTGGCCATCGTCTCCATTCCAAGCGACAGCTATCTGGCCGGCTGGCGACGGGAAACACTGAAAACGACTGCCATGGTGGCCGGCTTCTTCCTGCTCTCGGCCCTGCTTGGCACCTTCCTGTTCAGGCTGCTGGGGCGTTCGGAAAAGGACCGGATGCGCCTGACGCTCAGCGAAGGCAGATTGCGAACGATCATCGAGACCGAGCCTGAATGCGTCAAGCTGGTGGACAAGGAAGGACGGCTGGTGGAGATGAATCCAGCCGGTCTGGGCATGATCGCGGCCAGCTCGCTCGATCAGGTGGCCGGCCGCCCCGTTCTCGATCTTGTCGCGCCCGAGGATCACCGAACCTTCTGCGAACTGCACCAGGAGGTGATCAGCGGCCAGAGCGCCATGCGCGAATTCGCCATCATCGGGCTCAATGGCGAACGCCGCATCATGGAGTCGCACGCCGTCCCCATTCAGATGGGCGGTGAAATCGCCCATCTGGCAGTCACCCGCGACATTACGGCACGCAAGCAGTCGGAGCGCGAGCTCGATTCCTACCGCAACCATCTGGAGTCCCTGGTCGAGGCGAGGACAGCCGAGCTTCATGCCGCCAAGGATACGGCCGAGGCAGCGAGCAGCGCCAAGAGCACCTTCCTCGCCAACATGAGCCACGAACTGCGCACGCCGCTCAACGGCATCACCGGCATGATCCGGCTGGCCAGCTTCCGGATGACCGATCCCAAAGGCAAGGATCAGCTCGACAAGGCCAAATTCGCCGCCGATCACCTCCTCTCGGTGATCAACGACATCCTCGATATTTCCAAGATCGAGGCCGACCGGCTGGTTCTCGAAAAAGCCGACTTCACCCTTCAGCCCATCATCGACAGTATCTTCAACCTTCTTGGCGAAAAGGCGCAGGCCAAGGGACTTGAAATGCAGACCGATGTGGCGCCGGGTCTGGCCAACCGGGTCTTCGTTGGCGACCCCTTGCGCCTCGGGCAGGTGCTGATCAATCTGGCGGCCAACGCCATCAAATTTACCGAACATGGCAGCCTGACCATCCGCGTCATCGAGCGCGAATCGAGCCAGAGCAAGGCGCTGTTGCGCTTTGAAGTGATCGATACCGGCATCGGTCTGAGCGCCGACGACAAGACGCGGCTGTTTTCGCCGTTCGTCCAGGCAGACAACTCGATGACCCGAAAATACGGCGGCACGGGCCTCGGCCTGGCCATCAGCAAACGCCTGGTCGGGCTGATGGGCGGCAAAATCGGCGTTGAAAGCAGGCTCGGGCAAGGCAGCGACTTCTGGTTCGAGATAAGCCTGCCGAAATCCACCAAGGCTGCAGCCAATGAAAGTGCGCCGCTTGCCGAATCAGAGGCGAGCCGGATTCGCCGCCAGCATCGGGACAAACGCATCCTGCTCGTCGAAGACGAATTGGTGAATCAGGAAGTCGCCCGCGACATACTCGAGGATGTCGGCCTGCTCGTCGATGTTGCCGACAATGGCGAGCAAGCCGTTGAGCGGGCCGGGCAGCAGATCTATGCGGCCATCCTGATGGATATCCAGATGCCGATAATGAACGGGTTTTCGGCCACCCGGGCGATTCTTGCCGAATCGCTCAACCAGCAGACGCCGATCATCGCAATGACGGCCAATGCCTTTACCGAAGACCGGGCAGAGTGCCTCAAGGCGGGAATGAAGGACTATCTCGCCAAGCCGGTCCGCCCCGAACACCTCTACCAGACACTGCTGAAATGGCTGTCGGCCGGGAGAGCATGATGGCCTCCCGGCCCGCGCCTTAAAGCAGGGCTTCGACTGCCTCCACCAGTTCGCCCGGCTGCGTCCCCGGGGCATAGCGATGGACCACCTTGCCTTCACGGTCGACGAGGAATTTGGTGAAATTCCATTTGATCGCCTCGGTACCCAGAATGCCGGCCGCTTCATGCTTGAGCCAGGCGTAGAGCGGATGGGCGTTGTCGCCGTTGACGTCTATCTTGGCGAAGAGCGGGAAGGTGACGTCGAAACGCGTCTGGCAGAACTGCCCGATGGCTTCGGCATCGCCCGGCTCCTGCGCACCGAACTGGTTGCAGGGAAAGCCGAGAACGACAAAGCCCCGGTCCTTGAAGCGCCGGTAGAGTTCTTCGAGGCCGGCATATTGCGGCGTGAAGCCGCATTGACTGGCGGTATTGACGATGAGCAGGGCGTTGCCGCGATAGGCGTCGAGACTTTGCTGATCACCGTTCAGGCGCTGGGCGCTGAAGTCGTAGAGGGTTTGGCTCATTGAGATGCGATCGGTCCGTTTTCAGTAAGTCGTCTTGGGGGTCATCGGTGGCATCAACTGGGCGCGGATTTCGCCCGGTTTGTGCTCGGCGGAATGCACATTGACGTACAACTCGCCGGCTTGATAGGCCTTGTATTCCGCCTCGCTCAGCTTGCTGCCGGTGGGCACCGCCCAGTCGTTGTCGCCGCTCCTGATCAAGGTGATGATCACCGGCCCATTGGCGCCGGCCTTGCCGATGTGGATATGGGCCATCGTGGCGACCAGCCCGCTGGTCATGACCTTGCCGCTGACGGTCATGTCGGGCTTGATGGTGATCATGCCATCACCGGAGGCCTTGGTGGTGACGGGCGGCACTTCCATGGCTCCGGAAAGTTTGAAACTCAGGTCGTCGGCGATGGCTGGCGTTGCAAACATTGCCAGAGCAACGGCTGTTGCCGCGAGGATGCCCGGCAGGGCCAGGCGATAGTTTGGGGATATTTTCATGGCAAACCTCTCATTCTTGAGCAGGGAATGTGGCCGGGGGATGGGCATCGCCTGTTGGGAAACGACAAGGGGGATGGCGGCCACATGGTATTTGAGTAGCGTCACCCATTTTGGTTCGGCTATTTGCTGCTCGGGTTTTGTCGGACTTGCCCCGAGCAGCCTGTCGGAAAGCCGGCAATTGCCGTCAGCAATTTAAAACAAGCGCATTTAATCAACATCTTGGCTTCGGGCATTCCTTTTGCGTGAGCTTCTCCATGCACGCCCACGCCCACCTCGCCCGCCCCGATTTTGCTGCCCAGGCGCAAGGCGAGGCAGCGGCTGGATTGCTCGACGGCTTTACGCTGCGCGATGTGCCCAAAGGCTATCTGCTGTCGACTCCCGACAGCCCGCACAATCAGGTACTCATGGTGCAGTCCGGTCGTTTGCGCGTTTATCTGGCTGGCGACAACCGTGAGCTCAACCTGAGTTTTCTCGAGGCCGGCGACATTTACACGACCCACACGCCGACCTATGTCGAAGCCGTCGTACCGACCAGCATCTGGCTCATCGACACGCCGACCTTCGCCCGCAAGCTGGCCACCGACCCATCGGTAACGCCGGTCATGATGCGCGTCATGGGCCGCCTGCTGAGCAATGCCGTCGGGCTCATCGAAGACCTCGCCTTTCGCGAAGTGCCGGCCCGGCTCGCCCGCTTTCTCTGCCAACTGGCCGAACGGCGCGGACTGCGTCAGGAACACGGCTGGTTGGTGCCGCTCGATTTCAGCATGCAGGACATCGCCAGCCTGCTCGGCACGACGCGGCAAAGCATTTCCTCGCTGATCAACCAGTGGGAGCGCGAAGGCGTCCTGCTCCGCCAGAGCCGGCGCAGCCTGCTCGTCCCTTCGCTTGACGCCCTCAAGGCGCGCTGCTCTCCGTTGCCCTGAGTCAAAACGTCGGCCAGCCGACGGACAGCCGGCAGCCCGGCCGGCTAAAGTTCTTCCCGACAACTTTCAGGGAGAACGCCATGTCTCAACAATGCGCTTGCCGCAAGACCGACCGCTACGTCAGCTTCCAGGACATCGACTGCGCCGGCAATGCCCGCCGGCTAATGGAATACCTCGACCGGCAACTGGCCATCCCGGGCCGCAGCAATGCCTTCTGGGAATATTTCGCCAAAAAGCGCACCGGTAATGCCGTCACCACGCCCGACGACCTGTTCCTGATCCATTCCAACATCAACCAGTTCCGCGACTTTTTCGAAAGCTGGAACGATGAAGAGGCCCTGACCCTGTTGCTGCAGATAGAGGAAGAGTGCTGCTAGGCGTTTTCTGCGGATTCCACGGTCAACTGGAAATATTGGCCAAAAATCAAATGTGATGCCGCCGCTGGCTGAATTTGCACGTCGCCTGTCCGCCTGAACAGTGGCCGATGCGCGCCGCCTCGCCTACGATGCCGCTTTGCCAATAACAAGGAGACAGCATGCAGGCCTTTCAGGATTACTACCCGGAGACTCTGGCGCACTGCTACGGCTGCGGCCGCAACAATGAGCACGGCCATCAGATCAAGACTTTCTGGGAGGGCGACGAAACCGTCACGCATTTCCAGCCGCGCCCTGAACACACGGCCATCCCCGGCTTTGTCTATGGCGGCCTGCTCGCCTCGCTGATTGACTGCCACGGCACGGGAACGGCGGCCGCCGCGATGTACAAGGCCGAGAATCGCAGCATGGACAGCCTGCCGGCCTTTCGTTTCGTCACCGGTTCGCTGCAGGTCAGCTACCTCAAGCCGACACCGCTCGGCCCGGTCCTCGAAATTCGCGGCAAGGTGAAGGAAATCAAGGGCCGCAAGGTCGTTGTCGAGGCCACCGTGTACGCCGACGGCGTGGCCACGGCGCGCGGCGAGGTCATCGCCCTGCAGATGCCGGATACCTTTGTGGCGAGCTGATGCGCTGTCCTTGAATTATTCGGGGCGCTAGCGACTGCCGCCCCGGACAGCGTATCCTTGCCGGCCACGCCGCTTTTCCCGCCCCCATGTCCACCGCCCTTTCGCCCCGTACCGAACGTTTCTTCCTGCTGACGCTGGCCGGCATCCAGTTCAGCCACGTGCTCGATTTCATGATCATGATGCCGCTCGGGCCTATCCTCATGGCGGCCTTTGGCATCGGCACGCATGAGTTCGGGCTGCTCGTCGCCTCCTACAGTTTCAGCGCGGCGGTGTCGGGGATTCTGGCGGCGACCTTTGTCGATCTTTTCGAGCGCAAGCGCCTGTTGCTCATCGTCTTCACGCTGTTTGGCCTGGCCACACTGGCCTGCGGCCTGGCACCGGGCTATTCGACGCTGATCCTGGCGCGCGGCATGGCCGGCGTCTTCGGCGGCATCATGGGCGCCCTGGTCCAGACCATGATCGCCGACGCCATCCCTTTTTCGCGCCGAGGGCGGGCCAGCGGCATCGTGTCGAGCGCCTTCTCGCTGTCGACCATCGCCGGCGTGCCGCTCTCGCTGTGGCTGGCCAATCACTTTGGCTGGCGCGCGCCCTTCGTGCTGATCGCCGCGCTGTGCGTCGTTTTCCTCGGCATCGGCCTGCGCTTTCTGCCCCAGTTGCGCCACCACCTCAGCGAGGAAAAGCGCGCCCACCTGCTCTCGGCCACCTTCAGCGTGCTCGGCGACGCCAACCACCGGCGCGCCCTGCTCTTCTCGGCGCTGATCATCTTTTCCGGCTTCACGATCATTCCGTACATCACGGTCTATGCCGTCAATAACGTCGGCATCGCCCAGACCGACATCCCCATCGTCTATCTGGTCGGCGGCTCGGCCACCTTCATCAGCGCCCGCCTGATCGGGCACTGGGCCGACAAGCACGGCAAGGTCGAGGTCTATCGGCTGGTCGCCCTGCTCGCCATGGTGCCGACGCTGGTTCTCACCCACGCCGGCGTGCTGCCGCTGTGGGTCTGGCTGATCATCTCGGCCAGCTTCTTCGTGCTCATCTCGGGGCGCATGATCCCGTCCATGGCCATCATCGCGTCGTCCGCCCAGCCCAAACTGCGCGGCACCTTCATGTCGCTCAACAGCACCGTCCAGTCGTTGTCCATGGGCCTCGCCACGACACTGGCCGGCTTCCTCACCTCGCTCGACGCCAGCGGCCGCATCGTCGGCTATTCACTGGTCGGCTACGTCGCCGTCGCGGCCAATCTGGTGGCCATCTGGTTCGTTTCGCGCATCGTCATGCACGGCAGGAACGCCTAGACCGGTTCCCACGGTCAACTGGAAATATCGGCCAAAAATGAAATGTCACGACGGTAACCCGGCGGGCCGAAAAGATCAGCCTTGTGCACCTCAAAAATACTGTATAAACTACTGTATATCGTAACCCCGGAGACGCCGCCATGTGCGGATGCTACGAACTCAAGGCCAGGATCAGGGCACTGAACAGGCGCTTTCCGCAACTTCACTCTGGCCACGGCGAGCAGCCCCGCAGCGGCGAAATGCAGCCAAACGACCCGGTGCTGATGATCACCGCCGGCAACCCCGGTTTTGTCGGCAGCGTTGCCGGCTGGGGGCTGGTTGGCAGCTTTCTCGACCAGCCACCGCGCAGCCCGCTGCTCACCCTGCCCGGCGAGGGGCTGGCCAGCAAGCCGTTTTACAGCAAGATCCTGAAACGAAACCGCTGCCTCATCCCCGCCACGGCTTTTCATGAATGGCAGACGCTGGCCGGTGGAAAACAGAAAATGCGCATCAGCGAAGCCAATGGCGAGCTGCTCGTATTCGCCGGCATTTTCGATCACCATCCGCTGGCCGGAACCACCTGCGCCATTCTGACTACCGCCGCCGATGCCACCGTCGGCCCGATTCACCCCCGCATGCCGGTCATGCTTGATCGTGACGAAAGCAGCTTCTGGCTGAGCGATCACGCCGACTTTCCCGAGGCCGAGTTCGCGGCAATGCTGGACACCCCATCGCAGCATGCGCTGACGATGGAAGCCATCATCGCGGCAGAACCCTCGCCGCAGCTGTCGCTCGCCTTCGCCTAGCCAGCCAGCGCCGGAAAAATTGAGTATTCTGACGACCTGTTTGCAGCCATTTTCTGTGGCCAGTCTGGGGGACAAGGACATCCGTACCTCCAGCCCGCCTCCCGATGAAAGCGCGATATGGACATCAACTATTTCCTGACGAGCCTCAGCAAGCTGTCCCTGTTCGACCAGTGGGCCTGGGGTGCCGTCGGCGTCGCCGTGCTGGCGGCAACCGGGCTGATCCTGTTTCTCGAGCGCCGCCATTTCGCCGCCCGCGACAAGGCCGGGAGCTGGCTGTCGCTGCGCCTGCTCTCGTTGTTCATTCTGCTGCCTGTCACGGCGGGGGTCATCGTCATCCCGAGCATGGCGATATCGGGGCCGGAGGCACTGGCCTATTTCTATCTCGCCCTGCTCGTCCTTGGCCCGCTCGTCTGGTTCGCCGGCCATGCGCTCTGTGGCCGTCTGCTGCGGCCGGCCTTGAGCAAAGGCGAAAGCCTGTTCATGGCGGCCAGCGGCCTGCTCGTCATGCTCTTGCCCTTTGGCGCGGCGACGCTGGCTCAGGGGCCGATTTTCCATACTTCGCGCGGCCTGACCCAAAGCGCCTTCCAGGCTGCGCCGGCCGCCGCTTTACCCCACGCCGTAGGCCCCATCCAGCGTTTCAATCTGCCGACCGTCGGCCTGATCTACACCCAGTCGCTCATCGCACCAGGCGGCGTGGAACTGGAGCGAATTGACCGCAAGGTGGGCGAAAACTGGTCCGACACCGCGACCAGCACGCGCGATATCTTTTGCCGGGATGGCCAGAACCTCCACCTGATGTGGTCGGCCCGCGAGCCGACACCGGTCCTGCGCCTTTACTGGCGCCAGAATGGCCAGCGCGTGCAGACCGATTTCTCTCCGGCCACCGCCTCGACCGATCCGGCCGAGCCGCGTGAATTCAAGGTCAGCTTCCGCCCCGACGGCATCGACCCGCCGGTGCCCATTCCGCGCTCACGCGCCTCGATTGCCTATTTTGTCGGCCCGGAGCGTCTCTATTTCAACTCGCTGAACCCGCTGCAGCCCGGGGAAACCTTCGCCAACGACTGCATCATGCCCGGC
This sequence comes from Azonexus sp., assembly GCF_049652925.1. GTDB lineage: Bacteria > Pseudomonadota > Gammaproteobacteria > Burkholderiales > Rhodocyclaceae > Azonexus. Next base: position 279,387 of record NZ_JBASFI010000024.1, on the reverse strand, counting down.
TACAAGCGCGTCGCCTGGGAAAAGGAAGGCCCGCCGCAAGCCGTCGCGCTGATGTTTTTCCAGAGTGTCAACGAACCTTACTTGCGCGCCGAGATCAAGCGTCCGGCCGATCCGGAGTAAATCCGCCTGCCATAAGCCGTAAAATCCAGCATTCCGGGCGCCGTTCTACACCTGATCAGGCAGCCCCCACTTCCACAAAGGCAAAAACATGTTCGACAATCTGCTGGGCTTCTTCATCCATTGGGGCATCACCGCCGTGTCCCTGTGGGGCGCCAGCCTGGTCTTCAAGGGTATCCGCTTTTCGAGCACCTCGGCGCTGATCATCTCGGCCCTGCTGCTCGGTTTCGCCAACGCCGTGTTGCGCCCGCTGCTCGTCTTCCTGACCCTGCCCCTGACGCTGATCACGCTCGGCCTGTTCGTGCTGGTCATCAACGCACTACTGCTCATGCTGGTTGCAAAAATGGTCAGCGGCTTCACCATATCCGGCTTCTGGACAGCCTTCTTCGCCAGCCTGTTCATCTCCATCCTGAGCCTCGCCCTCGGCACGCTGGCGCCGAATGCCGAAACGACGATCTACCGCTTGCCGCCCAACCCGTCGGCGCAGACCATTTCCGCCTGAGCCGTGGCCATGAACCAGCCCGCTTACTGGATTCTGCGCTGCGAGCATCGCCTGCTGACCATCAGCGGTGCTGAATCAGTCTTCCCCGCTGGTCTGGCCGCCAATTTCGGTCACCCCGAAAATGCCCTGCACGTTGGCGACCTGAACGGCCTGCCCTGCCGTGCCGCCGATGTCGCGCAATTTCCCGAACTCGCCGGTGGCGAAGCAACGCCGCTGCGTGCCATATTTCAGATCGCCGGGCCCGACACCTTTGCGCTGGCCGGCCGCGCCACACAGTTGCTCGACTGGCAGGCCAACCACCGTTTTTGCGGAAAATGCGGCACGCCAACCACCATGAAATCCGGCGAACTGGCCATGCACTGCCCGGCCTGCGGCCTGCTCGCCTACCCGCGCATTTCGCCGGCCGTCATGGTGCTGGTGCGTGATGGCGACAAACTGCTGCTCGGCCGCAGCCCGCATTTCAAGCCGGGCGTCTTCAGCGCCCTGGCCGGCTTTGTCGAACCCGGCGAAACGCTTGAAGAATGCGCTGCCCGCGAAGTCCGCGAGGAAGTCGGCATCGAGATCGCCAACCTGCGCTATTTCCACAGCCAACCCTGGCCCTTCCCCAATTCGCTGATGGTCGCCTTCTTCGCCGATTACGCTGGCGGCACGATCACGCCGGACCCGAACGAGATCGAGGCGGCCGACTGGTTCCATCTCGACGCCCTGCCCATCCTGCCCGAGCCGATCAGCATTTCGCGCCGGCTGATCGAAGCGGCGCTGCGGGAACGTTGAAGCGCCCGTTGCGGCGCAGCGGGCATTTCATTTTTCGGGCTTTTTCCCGGTCGACCGTGGGATTAACGAGCAGGCGCAGACAGTGGCGTCTGGAAGAATGCTCGGCTTGCTGCTAAAGGGGGCAAGCCAGCAAAGAATCGGGGCGCCTGACCGGCCGATATCAACGCGACATAGGGGGTCAAGCCTCGCCACTCGGGATTCACGGCATACCGGAGTTGCGTGTCGTCTCCTGCAAAAACAAACAGCCGGTTGGCTCCGAGATAATTCGGGCTGGCCAGCAACTCGGCCTCCATACCTGCGCCATCCATGACCACGACAACAAGTTCGGGCTTGCGCGGCGAACGGCGGGCGGATTTCGCCAGAGCGCCAATGGCCTTGGGGCAATGCACGCAATCTGTCGTCGAAAACACAATCACTTTGGGTGTGGCTCCCTGAGCGATCGCTGACCAGGTATCCATCCCGAAAGCCTCAACGCGCCTGGCCGCAGAAGCCACCCCGGACTGGCCCAACAGGCCGATCAAGCTGAAAAGAAACGCGAATTTTGCGATCAAACCCCGCATGTGGGTCGCCTCAGAAGGTGATGGGAAAAACGGAGATTTCATCACGGGTTCGCCATACGACCGATATGCCTTGCGGCCCGGTGACCATCCGGGGATGGTCGTTTTGCTGTTTAGAGGACGAAAGTTCACGCTGGTCAAAATGCGCGCCATCATCAACAGATACCCAGGCGCGCAGTCGGGTCTGTTGTCCGTCAAAGCTGCGCCACACGATGGCGACCTTGCTGCCCAGGCTCGCGACATCAGCGTGTTCAGCCTGATTGTCGGGCAAATTGACCGGCTTGCCGGCTGCTTGCCCGTCGGGTTTCAGTCGGCCGTAACGGGCACCCATCACCCCGTTTCTTTCACCGAACCAAACCGCGTGATAGCCCCCCGAGGCTGACCGGGCGAGTCCCGGACCGTGATGGGGACAGGCATCCAGCTTCCAGTTGTCTTGTGTCGCGCGCACGATTCGCGTGCCTGCTGTCAGGCTGGCGAAGGCGTGATCGCGAATATTGGGTTCGAAGACGTGGCGCCACAAGGCGACGGGAGTACCTTCCGGGGCGACAGCAAGAGCGATACGGCAGCATTCGCAGCTATGGTCGGCGACCTTGGTATCGGCGCCGAATGTCAAACCGCCGTCAGCGGATTCGGTTCTGTAGATGGCGGCGCCCCGATATTTGCCTCCCTGGACCTGGTCCCGCTTGTCTATCCAGACGACGTGCAATTTTCCATTCGCGTCGAAGAGGATCGAGTCAAAACGGTGGGTAATGATTTGCCGGTCCTCATGGACGGTTCGTGGAGCGGAAAAACTCCGGCCGTCGTCGTCTGAACGAACAAGGCGAATTTCACCGGTGTACGGCCTGGATAGCGGTTGCGTGTAGGAAATCACCGCCACGTGGTCGGGGCCAAACGCGATTTTCGGGCGATTTTCTCCATCGGCAGAGATGACGTCGCTCCCGACATCGAGCACTTGCGCTTTCCCCCAGGCTTTTTGGCCAGCATCCCATGGCTGTATGAACAGATGCCCCGAATCGTCCAGCCCGGTCACCCAAAGCACGCCCCGCGGGTCGTGCGCTGCGCCGACGGCCAGGGCCGGCCGCGATTTCACCGCCATGGCAGAACCGTGCTGACCATGCTGTTCGCCCGCCGCGGCGGCGATACCGGCCGAAGCCGCCATCGCGATCACCATCGCCACCGTCAACCAGCGCCTCATACCTCATCCCGCAAATTATTCGTAGCCAACTTTACCATTGCCCCTGGAGGCCGACGTACAGCGTACGAGGCAGCCCCGGGGAAAGCGTCGGCGCGGCGCCAGTGCCGGCAGCGCTGTCGGCATACCGCTTGTCCGCGAGATTCATGATGCGCGCGGAAAGCGAAAACGTTTTGTTCAATTGCTGGGCAAAACGGGCATTCCAAAGACTGTGGCCCTCATACTTGCCGGTATTGGCCGCATCGAGCCAGTAAGACCCCATCTGCACCCATTCCAGTTGCACGGTTGTCGCCGTTGTCGGCGTCCAGGCAAGCCGCACATTGCCGATGCGGCGAGGCGCAGACTCGATTTCCTTCCCGCTCAGGTTGGCTGTACTGGTGATCCAGCTGTCGTAGGTGTGTCGGGCGTAGGAGTAGGCGAGATCGAGTCGCCAGTGATCGTTGAACGCCTTGCCCACGCCCAGCTCAACCCCCTCGTGCCGGGTGCTGCCATTGTTGGTCGATATGGTCGTGGTGTTCGTCGAATCGCGCTGACTGAGGATGTCGTTCTTTTTCTTGAGCTGGTAGGCGGTGAGGTCGTAGGTCAAACCAAAAACCCCGCCGCGCAGACCGATTTCCGTCTGCTCCGCAAGAATCGGGTTCAGGTTGAGCGCGTCGTTTGCCTTGAGTTGGGCACGCGCGAAGGTCGTATCGTGCCCGGACCGGAACAGGTTGGATTCGGCCGGAGCCCGAAATCCCTGGTTATACGAGGCATACAGGTTGGTCGCCGGCCCCAGTTCGTAGTTCAGACCCAGCTTAGGGCTCAGGCGGGAGAAGCTGGCCTCGGCCGAACTCCACTGGTAGTAATGCTTGCTGCCAAAGACCACCTCGGCCGCAGCGATATTGTTGCTTCCCTTGTAACTGATCTGGTCGTAGCGCACCGCCGCGGTCAGGCGAAGCCTGGAGAACGGCGAAATTTCGCCATGCAGATAGGGAGATGCGCTCGTATAGACAACGTCGTAGTCGTAAATGACCGGCCCCACGCTGTAACAGTTGTATTTCTGCGAACGGGTGGCCGTCCCGGCCACCGTACACCCCGTGAAGTCCAGGACATTTTCCGTGCGTTGCCCCGGGCTGTAATCGAAGTCGAAGCCCGCGATCAGACGGGGCCGCAAAGCTCCTTCGAAATCGCGACGCCACTTGAGCAGCACGCCAAAGGAATCGACGCTGGTTTTCTCGATGCGGGGATCACCCGTTGCGGCCGTACTGAAGTTGTACGAGCCGTTGAGATCCATCGCGTTGTGACGGAAGTAAGGTGTTATCGACAGCAGTGTGTCGTTGTCGAGAAAGGTGTCGAAATTGGAAGAGAGACGCAAGGCGTCGACCTTGCGATAGGCAACCGGGCGAGCATTGACGGTCGGGGTGTTCGCATATTCATACGGTGTCAATGCCGAATTGGCGCCGGTTTGCTGGTCGATATGCGTGACGCCCAGAATGGTCTTGATCAGCGTGCTGTCCCCGGCCGCGGCATCCCAACGCAGATTCAGGCTTTGCCGGTCGTAAGCCGTGTTGTCTCGCCAACCGTCGGTATGCGAAACATTGACGTCGGCGCGTAGCGCGCCAAAAGACTGCGTACCCGAGTTGGCGCTGCCCAATAGCCGAAGCCATCCATAGCTGCCGGCCTCCAGCCCGACAGAAGCGCCCGATGTTTTGGTCGGCACCGGCGTCAGGATATTGACGGTACCGCCGATGGCATCCGAGCCATACAAAGCGGAGCCGATTCCCTTGACGACCTCTACTCCGCCGGCTTGCGGCAGATTGATTTCATAGAGGGCATTGTGGTTGAAGAAACCGGTCGCTCGAATCGGTATTCCGTCTTCGAGATAAAGATAGACTGGTTCGGTCCCGATTTTCTGCCGAATGCCCATCGTATGGCCTTCGCCATTCGTCACATTCACAGCTACCCCGGGGATCTGCCCCAACAATTGCTGGGGATGAGACGGGGCGGTCAGCGCAATCGACTCCCTTTTGATAACGCCGACCGAACTCGCCGATTCCGCCAACGGGGTTGCTTCACGGCTTCCGGTGACAGTGACAGTGACATCAGACAGATATGCCGAGTCGCTTCCTTCCGCGAATGCATGACTAATCGCCAGGGCAATCGAGCCGAGCACAAAGAGGTGTTTGATTTCCATGTCGAATGCTCTCTGGATTTGGTCGTTTCGGTGGGCTACGGAAGACGGCAGCCACCAGATGGACGGCCATTCTAGGGGGCACAGAAGGCCACCTCCTGCGACATAATGTCGCATCGCTCATGATGACTAGGCATTACGGTCGGCGGTGCCGCGACAAAAGTACTGAACTCCCGTTCAAACCAACGGTCGCATGGCATATCTGGCTGGAAATGCTTCCGGCCAGCGCCTAAAATGAGCGTTCCGGCAAGCCAGCCGCTTCTGCCAGCCAGCCCTCGCTTCCAACCAACTCCGGAGAACGCCATGAAGGGCGACAAGAAAATCATCGACATCCTCAATGACCTGCTGACTGGCGAATTGACTGCCGTCGATCAGTACCTGATCCACGGCGAGATGTATGCCGACATGGGCCTCGGCCAGCTGGCCGAGAAATCCATCCACGAGTCCGATCACGAACGCCAGCATGCCCGCGCCCTGATCCAGCGCATTCTCTTCCTCGAAGGCAAGCCCGACCTCAGCAAGCGCGAAGCGCTGAAGATCGGCAAGACCGTTCCGGAGATGCTCAAATCCGACCTCGCCGTCGAATACAAGGTGGATGGCGACCTCAAGAAGGCCATGGCGGCCTGCGAAAAGGCCCAGGATTACGTCACCCGCGACATGCTTGGCGTCCAGCTCGAAGATACCGAAATGGACCACGCCTACTTCCTCGAAAAGCAGATGAAACTGATCGAACTGGTCGGCCTGCCCAACTACCTGCAGAGCCAGATGGGCTCTGGCACCCCGGCTTAAGGAGCGACGACGATGAAAGGCGACAAGAAAGTCATCGAAGCGCTCAACAAGGTGCTGAAGAACGAGCTGACCTCGATCAACCAGTATTTCCTGCATGCCCGCATGTTCCGCAACTGGGGCCTGGAAAAGCTCAACGACTACCAGTACAAGCAGTCGATCCGCGTCATGAAGGAAGCCGACGAGATCATCGAGCGCGTGCTTTTCCTCGAAGGCCTGCCCAATTTGCAGAACCTTGGCAAGCTCATGATCGGCGAGCATGTCGTCGAATGCCTGCAGGGTGACCTCAAGTACGAGCGTGAAATCCAGCGCCCCCTGCTGATCGAAAGCATCGCCCTGTGCGAGGAGTTGCAGGATTACGTCAGCCGCGATTTGCTCGAGGAATTGCTCGAACACTGCGAGGAAGCCATCGACTGGCTGGAAACGCAGCAGACGCTGATCAAGGATGTGACCTTGCCGAACTATCTGCAAGCGCACATGGAGCCGGGCGAAGGCTAGGCCTCTCCGCCCTGCCCCACCCAAAGCCGCAGCCAGTCTGCGGCTTTTTCATTTTTGTGGCGAGCTTTGACGGCTGGCCCGCCAATTGCTCAACAACACCAACGCCACGGACGACTGTCGACTCTGCGACAAACCATGGCCGAACACCGAATGCAACATAGTTGTTGACAATCATTCGCAACACCATAGAATACGAATTATTCGCATTAACAACCGCATCAGGAGGCAGCCCATGTACGTCTGCGTCTGCAAAGCAGTCACCGACACCCAGATTCGCGAAGCCGCGCAAGATGGTGCTCGCACGCTCAAGGATCTGCGCCGTGATCTCGGCGTCACCCGTGACTGCGGCCGGTGCGCCTCCTGCGCCCACGAATGCCTGCGCGAAGCGCACGGCGAGCAGCCCAAGCCAGGCAGGGTGATGCGCAAGGCTGCCTGAGTTTCACCCTTTTTAACAACAGCAAGCCACCGCCAGCCACCCAGGTACTCCCCAGGCAGCCCGCCGGCACCATCCGGGAGTTTCCATGTCGTTCCAGCACGCCCTGCCGGCGGTATTCCACCATCGTCCACTTTTTGCCCTGATCGCCGCCCTCCATGTCGGCCCGGTCCTTGCCGCCGAACCGCCGGCCAGCAATGAATCGACCCTTTCCGCCATCACTGTGACCGGCAACGCCGACAGCGAAGTGAGTACCGAGAAAACCGGCTTGTACACCACGTCGCGCAGCAGTTCGGCAACCAAAATGAATCTGTCGCTGCGCGAAACGCCGCAGACGGTTTCAGTACTGTCGCGCGGCCAGCTCGACGATTTCAAGCTGGACAACGTCAATGATGCGCTGGCCGCCACATCCGGAATCGTTGTCGAGCGTCCCGAAACCGACCGCACGTATTACACCGCCCGTGGCTTCGACGTCACCAATTTCCAGTTTGATGGCATCGGTGTTCCTTTCGTTTACGACATTGTTAACGGCGACATCGATACCGCCATCTACGACCGCATCGATGCTGTCTATGGTGCCAACGGGCTCATATCGGCGACTGGTTTCCCTTCTGCCACAGTCAATTTCATCCGCAAGCGGCCGACCGTCGATTTCGCCGCCTCGGCCGGCCTGACCGCCGGCTCCTGGGACAAATACCGCTTCGATGCCGATGTCTCCGGCGCCCTGATCGATTCCGGGCGGATCCGCGGCCGACTGGTCTTCGCCCACGAGGACAAGAATTCCTACCTCGATCGCTACAGCCGCGAGAAAACCGTGTTCTACGGCATCGTCGAGGCCGATCTGGCCGAATCGACGCAACTGGCCATCGGTCACCACACCCAGATCAACAAGCCGAAGAGCCCGATGTGGGGCGCCTTGCCGCTCTATTACACGGACGGCAGCCCGACCGACTTCGACCGCTCGACGAGCACGGCCGCCGACTGGGCGGTGTGGGACTCGAAGACGCAAAGCACCTTCGTCGAACTGACTCATCATTTCAACGACGACTGGATGGCCAAGGCCGTCGTCACCCGCCAGGAATTCACCAACAACTCGTCGCTGTTCTACGTTTACGGCACACCGGATCGCACGACCGGTCTCGGCCTCTACAGCTATCCGTCGCAGTACGACATGACCAACAAGCAGACCATGGTCGATCTCTACGCCACCGGGCGTTTCTCGTTGGGCGGCCGCAAGCATGATGTGAGCTTTGGCGCCAGCTGGGCCAAATCGGCCCTCAGCGACCTGTCGCGCTACGGCCAGGGCATCGGCACCGCGCTGCCGCCGCTCGATGGCTGGACGGGCGATTACCCGATACCGACCTTCGATGCCGCTTATAACGGCAGCGACTTCACCGACAAACGCAAGAGTGCCTTCCTGGCCACCCGCCTCAACCTGCGCGACGACCTCAAGCTGATCGCCGGCATCCGGAGCACCTCGGTCGATGTCAGCGGCTCCTCCTACGGCGAAAGCCGCCAATCCGACACCAGCAAGCTCACCCCGTATTTCGGCGCCATCTACGACCTGGCCCCGGCCCTCTCGATCTATGGCAGCTACACCGAACTCTTCAATCCGCAATATCAGGTCGATGCGACATTGACGCCGCTTGACCCGGTGCACGGCAACAGCAAGGAAGTCGGCCTCAAGAGCGATTTCTTCAACAAACGCCTGAACGCCTCGCTCGCCTACTTCCAGACCGAACAGAATGGTCTGGCCGAAGCTGCCGGCTACATCGGTCCGGTTGCCGTCTATCGCGCCATCGACGCCGAATCGAGCGGCATGCAGCTCGACATTTCCGGCGCGCTGACCGAGCGCCTGCAGGTCAATCTCGGCTACACCCAGCTCACCCTGACCGATCCGCAAGGCAACGACGTGCGCACCTACACGCCGCGCCGCCTGCTCCGTCTGAGCGGCACTTACCGCGTGCCGATGATCGACCGGTTGAAGGTCGGGGCCAACGTCAGCTGGCAGGACGAAATCCACCGTGTCGACGTCTACGACTTCGGCACCGGCGCCACCACCCGGACCACCCAGCCGGCCTACGCCCTGGTCAACCTGATGGCGCGCTACGACATCGACAAGCATCTCAGCGTCAGCGCCAACCTCAACAACCTGACCGACGAGAAGTATTTCACCAGCCTGATGTGGAGCCAGAGCTATTACGGCGCACCGCGCAACTTCAGCGTCTCGCTGAACTGGAAGTACTGAGCGAGGCCGGCCGATGCGCCCGTTTATTGTCTTGCTGCACCGCTGGTTCGGGCTGTTCGCCGCCCTCTTTCTGTGCATCTCCGGGCTGACGGGCGCCGTCATCTCGTGGGATCACGAACTAGACGAATGGCTCAACCCGCACCTGTTCGACGCGCCGGGACGGGGCCTGCCCCTCTCGCCGCTCGAACTGGCGAGCCGCCTGGAAAGCGCCGAACCGCGCCTGCAAATCCGCTTCATGCCGCTCGCCGTCGAGCCGGGGCATGCCTTCGGCGTCTTCGTCGATGCTCGCCTTGACCCGGCTACCGGCCAGCCCTACCCGCTCGGCTACAACCAGGTCGCACTCGACCCGGTGAGTGGTGAGGTGCTCGGCCGGCGCGAATGGGGCAAGGTCTCGCTCGACCGCGAAAACCTGCTCCCCTTCCTCTACAAGCTGCACTACAGCATGCACATCCCGGACGCCTTCGGGCTGCAACTCGGCACACTGTTCATGGGTATCGTCGCCCTCGTCTGGGTCTTCGACACCCTGCTCGCGCTGTGGATTTCATTTCCCAGCCACAACACCTGGCGGCAATCCCTCGCCTTCCGCTGGCAGGCCGGCGGCCATCGGCTGAACTTCGATCTGCACCGCTCGGGCGGTGTCTGGCTCTTCCTGCTGGTCCTCATGCTGGCCATCACCTCGGTCTCCATGAACCTCAAGGAACAGGTCATGCGGCCGGTCGTCAGCTGGTTTTCCGAACTCTCGCCGTCGCCCTTTGCCGCTGCGGCGAATGCTACGGTCAACCGGAAAAACGCGCCAAAAATGAAAATGGACGAAATCATCACCATCGCCGAACAGGAAGCTCGGCGCCATGGCATCGCAGCGCCGGCCGGCGGTATCTTCCACGAGCGCCTGTCGGGCGTTTATGCAGTCGGCTTCTTCGAACCGGGCAACAGCCATGGCGATGTCGGCCTCGGCAACCCCTGGTTCCATTTCGACGCGACGACCGGCACCCCGCTCGGCCGGGATATTCCCGGCACCGGCACGGCCGGCGACATTTTCCTGCAGGCCATGTTCCCCCTGCACTCCGGCCGTATCGCTGGCTTGCCGGGACGCATCCTGATCTCGCTGTGCGGACTGGCCATCGCCGCACTGAGCATCACCGGCGTACTGATCTGGGCCAGAAAACGGCGGGCTCGGCAAGATTCGTCAAAGCGCCGCCAGACCAAACGCGAGCCATTCAGCCCGCCACATCCAGGTGGAGAAATCGGCGGCGATTGCCGGGGCCGTTGAGTCAGGCAAATAGCGGAAAAATTTGTCGTTCCCGCACCAGCGGGAATGCCCCATCAACCCAACACGTCAAATAACGTCGATACCCGGCTCGCCTTCGCTAACTTCGCCGATCACGGAAACGTGCGAGAACCCCTGTTGCAGGAACAGCGAGAGCACTTCGGTCACCGTTTCAGGGGTGCATGAAACCAGCAGACCGCCCGAGGTTTGCGGGTCGGTGACCAAGGTTTTGGCCGCGCTTTCCAGGTTGGCCGCGAGATTAACGCTGGCGCCGTAGCTGGCCCAGTTGCGCCCGGAGGCACCGGTCAGATGACCGGCATCGACAAATTCGCGGGCGCGGGTGAGCAGCGGCAGGTCGGCGTAGTTCACCGTGGCGCGCACATTGCTGCCCTTGCAGACTTCCAGCAGATGCCCGGCCAGACCGAAGCCGGTGACGTCAGTGACGGCATGCACGCCATCCAGGCAGGCGAGCATGGGCCCCGGCGTGTTCAATTGCGTGGTGGTTTCGACCATCGCATCGTAATCGCTGGCGTGGAGCAGATCCTTCTTGAGCGCCGCGCTATAGACGCCGACGCCAAGCTGCTTGCCGAGGATCAGCTTGTCGCCCGGCTTGGCACCGGAATTGCGCTTGAGATGGGCCGGATTGACGATACCGATGGCAACCAGCCCGTAAATCGGCTCGACCGAGTCGATGGTGTGGCCGCCGGCAATCGGGATGCAGGCGGCACGGCAGACGGCTTCACCACCCTGCAGAATCTTGCCGATGGTTTCCAGCGGCAGTGTGTTGACCGGCATGCCGACGATGGCCAGCGCGAAGAGCGGCGTGCCGCCCATGGCGTAAACATCGGAGATGGCGTTAGTGGCGGCGATGCGGCCAAAATCGTAGGGGTCGTCGACGATCGGCATGAAAAAATCCGTCGTCGCGACGATCGCCTGTTGGGCGTTGATCTGATAAACCGCTGCGTCGTCGCAGGTCTCGGTGCCGACCAGCAGTTGCGGCGGAATGATGCCCGACGGAGCGCCAGCCAGAATTTGTTGCAAGACGGCGGGTGCGATCTTGCAGCCGCAGCCTCCGCCATGGGAAAGCTGGGTCAATCTGATTTTTTCTTCTGGCACGGCTGTTCTCTCGAAAAACTGTTGTTGTTTGATTTTTATTCTGCGTCGAAGCCTGCATCTTCGATGGCATTGACCAGCGCATCGCGCGTCACCGCCTGCGGATCGAAAGCCACTTTAGCCTCGCCCGCCTCCAGCGAAACTTCGGCGCTGACCACCCCGGCCATGCCACCGAGCACGCCGCTAATGTTCTTGACGCAGCCCTGGCAGCTCATGCCGCCCACTTTGATCACCGTATTTTCCATGCCGTTTACCTGTTCATGAAGGGTTGAACGCGCAGGATTTCTGCTATTCCAGCAGCCGATGTCGGACGACTGAAATAATAGCCCTGTGCCATATCGCAGCCCATTTTACGCAATTGCGCCAGCTGTTCGCCAGTTTCGACACCTTCGGCCAGCACGGTCATGCGCAGGCTGCGCCCCATGCTGACGATGGTCGAGGCAATCGCCCAGTCGTCGGGATCGGTTTCCAGATCATTGACGAAGGAGCGGTCGATCTTGAGCTTGCCGACTGGAAAGCGCTTCAGATAGGCGAGCGAGGAATAGCCGGTGCCGAAATCGTCGAGCGACAATTCAACCCCCATGCGATGCAGCGCCGACAGCGTGCCCAGATTGATGTCGGCATCGTGCATGACCGTGCGCTCGGTCAATTCCAGTTCAAGCAGGCTGGCGTCCAGGCCTGACGAGGCCAGCGCGCCAGCCACCATTTCGACAAAACCCGGCTGACGGAACTGGACAGGCGCCACGTTGACGGCCATGACCAGCGACGGCAAGCCCTCGTCGCACCAGACTTTGGCCTGCCGGCAGGCTTCGCAGAGAACCCAGTCGCCAATCGGGTTGATCAGGCCGGTTTCTTCAGCCACATGAATGAAACTGTCCGGCATGATCGTGCCGAGTTCCGGATGCTGCCAGCGGATCAGCGCTTCGACACCGATCACCATGCCGGTACGCAGATTGACCAGCGGTTGGTACTGGAGCACAAATTCGTTCTGTGCCAGGGCGCGTCGCAGATTGCTTTCCATCAGCAGACGGTCGAGCGTCGCCGTATTCATCTCGGTAGCGTAGAACTGGAAGGTGTTGCGCCCGATGTCCTTGGCCCGGTACATCGCCGTATCGGCGTTCTTGAGCAGGGTTTCGAGATCCTGCCCGTCATGCGGATAGATGCTGATGCCGAGCGACGGCGTCACCGTCAGCTCATGCCCCGCCACTTCGAATGGCCGGGAGAAGACATCGATCAGGCGACGTGCCACATCGGCCGCCGCCGCTGTATGAAATCCCGGCATGGCAAAAATGAACTCGTCGCCTCCCAGGCGGGCCAGCGTATCGATACGCCGCACCACGCTGTCGAGGCGACGCGCCACTTCGACCAGGAGTTCGTCGCCGACGCTGTGGCCGAGCGAGTCGTTCACCCGTTTGAAATGATCGAGATCGAGAAAGATGACGGCAATTTCCGTCTTGTCCCGTTCCGCCGCCGCCAGCAATTGGACAAAACGCTCGCGCAGCAGGCGCCGGTTGGGCAATCCGGTCAGCACGTCATAGTCGGCCAACTCGCGGATGCGCTGCTCGGCCGCCTTCTGCGAGGAAATATCGAGCAGGGTTCCAACCGATGCCGGGCGACCATCAAACACCGATGGCGAACCGAAGATCATGGCCGGAAACGCCGAGCCATCCTTGCGCACCGCGGTAATCTCGTAATGATGCCCGCTGGTGCCGGCTGCCCTCGCCTGCATCTGGTCGATCACGAAAGCATGCAGCTCGGGCACGACCACATCGAGCGGCCCCATGCGGCCGACCATTTCCTCAGCGGAATAGCCAAAGAGGCGCGTCAAATAGGGATTGACGTATTTGAAACACTGATCCTGCAGAACGAAGATGCCGACCTGCGCGGCCTCCATCGTTGTCCGGAACATCGCCTCCCGCTCCGTCAGCGCTGGCGGATTGCCCGCGCCTTCGCCGGCTGCCGCCTGCACAACTGACATCCTTTCGACCCCTGTGGCCATCGAAACCCCTTGTTCTTGCTTCTAGCGCCTCGGCCGCCAGCGCTTCAAAAGTAGCGAGTTGGAGACAACCGACACCGAACTCATCGCCATGGCAGCCCCCGCCACCACTGGATTGAGCCAACCCAGCGCAGCAAGCGGGATTCCCATCACATTGTAGATGAAGGCAAAGAAAAGATTTTGCCGAATTTTCCCCAAGGTGGCCGCCGATAGGTCGATTGCATCGACAACCCCCATCAGGTCACTACGAATCAATGTTAAATCCGCCGCCTCCACCGCGGCGTCGGAACCGGCACCAATGGCGAAGCTGACATCGGCCGCCGCCAGCGCCGGCGCATCGTTGATGCCATCGCCGACCATGGCCACCAGCCCGCCGCCGGATTTCAATTCGTTGATAGCCGCCGCCTTGTCGCCCGGCAAAATACCTGCCCGAAACTCGCCAATACCCGCCTCGGCGGCGATCGCCGCCGCCGTTGCCGCATTATCGCCAGTCAACATGACAACCCGGATACCGCGCTCACGCAGCCGCTCGACGGCCGCCCGTGAGGTCGGCCGCAAGGCATCCGCCACGGCAAACAAAGCCAGCGTTGTCTGGCCTTCAGCCAGTACCACGACCGTTTTGCCCGATCGCTGCAAATCAGCCACCGCCGGGTCGGCAGCCAGCCCCAGCCAGCTTGGCGAACCCAGGCGCAACATTCGGCCCGCCACTTCGCCTTCGACGCCATGCCCGGGCAGGGATTTGAAATTTGCGGCTTTTTCCCGGTTGACCGTGGGAATCCCAGTAACAGCAGCCGAAACGATCGCCCGCGCCAGCGGATGCTCGGAATTCTCCTCGAGCGCCGCCGCCAGGCCAAGCGCTTCGTCGTGCGACAGGCCATAGGCCACGACATCGGTGACCTGTGGCGTACCGCAAGTCAGCGTTCCGGTTTTATCCAGCGCCAGCACGGTGATCTTCTCGGCCCGTTCGAGCGCCTCGGCATTCTTGACCAGGATGCCGGCCCGCGCCCCTTGCCCGGTGCCGACCATGATCGCTGTCGGCGTCGCCAGGCCGAGCGCGCACGGGCAGGCGATGACCAGCACGGCAACGGCATTGACCAGCGCCTCGGCAAAATCGCCTGCGTACCACCACCAACCGACGAAAGTGGCGAGTGCGATGGCGCACACCGTCGGCACGAAAATGGACGAAATCTGGTCGGCCAGCCGCTGCACCGGCGCCTTCGAACCCTGCGCCTCGCCGACCATGCGGATGATGCCGGCGAGCAGCGTATGTTCGCCAACGCCGGTGGCCCGGCAACGCATCGCCCCCTGGCCGTTGGCCGTGGCAGCAAAAACCTTGTCGCCGGCCCGCTTGCCCACCGGCATGCTCTCGCCGGTCAGCATCGCCTCGTTGACGCTCGATTCGCCGTCGAGCAACTCGCCATCGACCGGCACGCTTTCGCCCGGACGAACGAGGAAAATATCGCCCGGCATCAAGGCCTCAACCGGCATGTCGATCCACTGGCCATCACGTTCGACGCGTGCCGTCTTGGGCTGCAGGCGGATCAGCGATTCGATGGCCTCTGAAGTCCGCGCCTTGGCCCGGGCTTCGAGCAATTTGCCGAGCAGGACCAGCGTGATGACTGCCGCACCGCCTTCGAAATAGACATGCTGATCCAGCCCGAACAGCGTCACCACGGTTGAAAATCCCCAAGCCATGCTCGTCCCGAGCGCGACCAGCACGTCCATATTGGCGCCGCCGCCGCGCAGGGACTTGAAGGCGCCATCGTAGAAACGCCAGCCAATCCAGAATTGCACGGGGGTAGCCAACGCCAGTTGGAACCAGCGCGGCAGTTCGTTCATGTGGCCGTGTTCGCCAAACATGAAAAACATCTGGCCGACCAGCGGCAAGGTCAGCGCCACTGAAATCCAGAAACGGCGGATCTCGCTGCGGTAGACCAGCAATTTCGCTGCTTTTTCGCGTTCGCGCGTTTGAGCGTCGACCACTGCAGCACTGAAACCGGCCTTGGCAACAGCCGCCACCACGGCGGCCTCGTCGGCACCAGCGGCAAGGCGGACACGTGCCCGCTCAGCCGCCAGATTGACGTTGGCCTGCATTCCAGCCTGGCGATTGAGCACCTTCTCGAGACGCGCCGAACAGGCTGCGCAGGTCATGCCGCCGATGGCAAACTCGACAACCCGGCCTGTTTCAGATTCGGTCATTTGACCAACAAAACCGGGCAAGGTGCGAGATGGAGGACCCGGCTAGCCACGGACCCCATAACCAAGCCTGCCATGCCACTCCAGCCGTGCGATCCCATGACGATCAGATCACAGGCCAGTTCGCTCGCCACCCGGGCAATCACCTCGGCTGGCTGGCCGACGTGAATGTGCGTCGTATGAAAACGCCCGGCCGCATCCAGCTTTTTCTGGGCGGCGGCCAGGTGCTCCTGCCCTTCTTCGAGATAATAGGCGTGCAGCGTTTCCTTGCCGACATGGGCCTGCACGCGGCCAATCGGAATCGGCGCATGGACGTGCAGCAGGTGAATTTCCGGCACGTCGCGGAACCAGCTGACGTGGGTAATCAGGTGATCAACCGCGCGCAAGGAACATTCGGAACCATCAACCGGCAAGAGGATTTTCATGATGTCATTTCCCGACTAAAGCTGGCCCGACAAATAGATCAGGCCGACGAATCCATATAGGCCAAAGCCTAGCACCAACAGGCCGGACAGGGTACGTACGACCGGCCGCCGGACGAATTCGTTCAGTCGCGCCAGGACGATGCCGGCCAGCAACAGATTAGGCAGCGTGCCCAGACCAAAAGCCAGCATCATGAGCCCGCCGCGTGTCGCCGACCCGGCCGTCAAGGCGCTGGCCAGCGCGCTATAGACCAGGCCGCAAGGCAGCCAGCCCCAGAGCAGGCCAAGCGGAAAAGCCTGGGCAACGCTCCGCGCCGGCAGAAAGCGCCGGGTCAATGGTTGCAGATGGTTCCACAGTTTCTGTCCGGCGCGCTCGGTAAAAGCCAGCGCCCGCGTTACACCGAGCAGGTAAAGGCCGAGCGCAACAAGCATCAGATTGGCGATGAAATAGAGGATCAGCCGAGCTGGAACCTGCCCCTCCAGGCCCATGCTGGCTGCACCGAGCGCGCCGGCAATGGCGCCGGCCGCAGCATAAGACATGATGCGCCCGCCGTTGTAGGCAAGATGCATCGACCAGCGGGCTGTGACCCCCATAGACAATGCGCCGACGATGCCGCCGCACATACCGACGCAGTGTGTGCCGCCGAGCAGTCCGACGAGGAAAAGCGCGAGAAAACCGGAGTCAGGCATCGAACAGGATCAACAAAAGCAAAGCGGGCAGTTTAACTGCCCGCTTTGATTGCTGCACACCGTTCAGATAACTTTGGAGTAAGTCGCGCGTTGGCGACCAGCCCGCAAATAGCGGTCGAAAACCATCGAAATGATGCGGACCAACAGGCGTCCGGGCGGCAGGACGGTGATCCATTCGCGGTCGATCTTGAGCAAGCCGGCCCGCTCCATTTCCTTCATGTCTTCCAGTTCGGCTGCAAAATACTCGCGGAAGTTGATCAGGTGGGCGCTTTCAATGCTTTCGATGGACAACTCGAAATGGCACATCAAGGCCTGAATGATGGAGCGACGCAGAATGTCGTCAGCCGTCAGTTCGATGCCGCGGAACACTGGCAGAGAGCCGGTGTCGAGCGCATCGTAGTACTCGTCCGCGGTCTTGACGTTCTGGTAGTAGCTCGGCCCGACCTTGCTGATCGACGAGATGCCGAAAGACAGCATGTCGCAGTCGGCGTACGTCGAATAGCCCTGGAAATTGCGGTGCAGGCGGCCCTGACGCTGGGCAACGGCCAGTTCGTCATCGGGCTTGGCAAAGTGGTCCATGCCAATGAAGACATAGCCCGCATCGGTCAGTTTCTTGATGGCCAGCGCGAGAATCTGCAGCTTGGTATCGGCCGACGGCAGATCCGCATCGTTGATCCGGCGCTGTGGCTTGAACATGCTCGGCATGTGCGCGTAGTTGTAGATCGACAGGCGATCCGGGTCCATCGCCAACACGCGCTCGATGGTCCGGTTGAAGCCCATGACAGTCTGGTGCGGCAGACCGTAGATCAGGTCGACGGACACCGACTTGAAGCCATTGGCCCGCGCATCGCGAATCACGCTGTAGGTTTCTTCCTCACTCTGCACGCGATTGACAGCGACCTGGACCTTTTCATCGAAATCCTGAACGCCGACGCTCATCCGGTTGAAGCCGAGTTCGCCGAGCAGGGCAACCGTCGCCGTATCGACCTTGCGCGGATCGACTTCGATCGAATACTCACCGCCGTCAAGCAGCTTGAAATGCTTGCGCGTTTCACCCATCAGCTGGCGCATTTCATCGTGCGACAGGAAGGTTGGCGTGCCGCCACCCCAATGCAATTGAATGACTTCGTGCTCGCCATCGCGACCTTCCAGCGCCGCGGCCTGGATATCCAGCTCCTTTGCCAGATACCGGAGATATTTCGCACTACGCCCGTGATCCTTGGTGATAATTTTGTTACAGGCGCAGTAGTAGCAAATAGTGTTACAGAAAGGTATGTGGAAGTATAATGAGAGAGGTCGGCTTATGCCGCCGATATTCCGTTTGCCAAGCCAGACTTTCGCTGCCTCTGAATCGAAGGCCTCGACAAAGCGATCGGCCGTCGGATAAGACGTGTAACGGGGGCCGTTGACATCAAAACGGCGGATGATCTGGGGATCGAATACGAGGTTTTCAGTTGCGAAATTCATTAGGCCAGCCACTAAATGTAGGTCTGATTATGTTCGGAAGGTTCGATTTTATGGTTGACTTGGATCAAGCGAACGCAGGTTGAAAATGGCTCAAACACACCCGCTAAATCAGGAAGTCGCGCTGTCTATTATCAAGACAGCCTGCTCCAATTGTAACCTGCGCGAACTTTGCCTGCCGTACGGTCTCAGCCTTGAAGAACTGGAACGGCTGGACGATCTGGTTTCGACCCGCCGCCGTATCAAGCGCGGCGACCATCTCTACCGTGCCGGCGAAGTTTTTGATGCCATTTATGCGATTCGCAGCGGTTTCTTCAAAACCGACGTGTTACTTGAAGATGGGCGCGACCAGGTTACCGGCTTCCAGATGGCTGGCGAGCTGCTCGGGCTCGACGGCATCAGCACTGAACACCACACCTGCAACGCCATTGCGCTCGAAGACAGCGAGATTTGCGCCATTCCCTTCTCGCGACTGGAAGGACTGTCACGTGAAATCCACACGCTACAGCATCATTTCCACAAGGTGATGAGTCGGGAAATCGTCCGCGACCATGGTGTCATGATGTTGCTCGGCACGATGCGCGCTGAGGAACGACTGGCCGCCTTCCTGCTCAACCTGTCACAGCGCTTCACGGCGCGCGGCTTTTCGCACGCCGAGTTTTACCTGCGCATGACGCGCGAGGAAATCGGCAGCTACCTCGGCCTCAAGCTCGAAACGGTTTCTCGGGCTTTCTCCCGCTTTCAGGAAGAGGGCCACATTGCGGTTCAGCAGAAACACATTCGCATCCTGAACGTGAACGGGCTCAAGGCCCTGATGAATCACCGCGCCTCCTGAGCGAGGCTTACCAGCGCAGGCGGGCGAGCTTCGCTGCGCGCTGAATAATTCGCTGCAACAGTGATTCGGCGTGCTGCCGACCGGCGGTCGCGTTACCCGGCGAGCGATACGCCAGCCGGATTTCCGACGATTTTCCCTTGATGGTATAGAGCGCGATGGACAGCGGGCAAAGTGTCAGTTGTACCGGGTCCTCGCGGACTAGCTCTGCGGCCAGGACAGCACTGCAGAACTGGACGATTTCTGCGTCACCGTAAGGGATCGAGCCATCGCCAACGGCCGTGCGAGCCAGCATGTCGCGAAACGGCAGAACACCGCCGACTACCAGCCCTTCGCTCTCGATGGCTTCGATGAGCCCGTCATGAGCTGCCCGGAAATCGGAATTGCCTACTATGACGACGACCGTATCTTCAGCCAAAGATGGGATCGAAAGACAAAGCAGCGACAGGATAACCAGAAAAAAACGGGACGCCCCGCGGGGCGTCCCAAACAGATGTGTAGAAACCATCTGACGCAAGAGTTCGTTGCCCGGCCGATTCATAAGACGAAAGAACCGTCCGGGTAAATTTGTTACTTAGAACGAGTGCTTGATACCCATCGCCAGGCCATTGACGCCGACGCTGGTACCGGCACCATTACCCATCGGGTTGATGGTGTAGCCGGCATTGGTGTCGTTCTTGATATGCGCATAGTCGGCGTACAGCTCGGTGCGCTTGGACAAAGAATAGCGCGCGCCGACGCCGACCTTCCAGGCATCAGCATCGGTCAGTGTCTTGTCCTTGACCTGGCCGAACATGCCCAGCACGGAGAATTTGCCGAGCGGCACGGAGGCACCGATGAACCAGTTGCGGCGATCGTACTTTTGAGTGGGAGACAGGCCAAAGGCGGCACCAACTGTGTTGCCACCGATGAAGGAGTTCACATCGCCCTTGATGACGTCATAGACGCCGCTGACCTTGACCACGCCGAAGTCATAGGAGGCGCCAGCCGTGGCGACGTACAGGCGGTCGCTGTCATAGCCAACGGCCCGGGTCGTTTCATAGTCGAGATCAATGCTCAGCGGGCCATTCGCATAGATCAGGTTGGCCGACAGCAGACGGTCGTCGCCGGTGTTGCCACCGCTGGGCTTAGGGGTAAGGTGTGCGCCGTTCAGGCTGCCTTCCGCTCCCTGCGTGTTGGTGGCGGTGGCCAGAATCACGGTGAAGCCGCTGAAGCTCGGCGAAATGTAGGCAAGGGCGTTGGCCGCACGGTCGTACTGGGTGGTCATCGACGTCAGGCTGGCAACCGAGTAGTTGCCGAACGGGCTGTATTTGCCGTAGATGCCGTAACGGATGCCGTCCAGGTAACCGGCGACGACGGTGCCGAAGCCGCCGGTCAGGCCGACGTACTGGTGACCGGCCGTAGCCAGGCCGGTGCTGGTGTCCGGGCTGATGCGATATTGCAGATCGAACAGCGCCTTCAAGCCATTGCCCAGATCCTCGACGCCCTTGAAGCCGATGTGGCTCTGCGAGGCAGCGCTCTGCAGATCGTATTGCGACTGGCCGTTGGCGACCGCGCCGTTATTTCCCTGACGGAACATGACACCCATATCGACGTTACCGTAGATGGTGACGTTGGTTTGTGCGAAGGCTGCACCGGAAGTAACAGCCGCAACAGCCAGCGCGATTAGTTTTTTCTGCATTGAATTGCTCCTCAATCATCTTTTGTGTGAATGAACCGTGGAACGTGACCGCTCCATACGAATCTCCCCTCTCCCATCCCGAGGGCAGCGTTCGGCCTTATGAATTGCGAAGCCCGTGCCAGGCCATGCAACAGCCCCCGAAAAATTGCACAAACCCGCCTGCCACTTCGATTTCAGGCGTTTTTTCCGGTTGACCGTGGCATTCCGCTGAACACCCGGACGCGTTCATTTTCTGGACACTTGTTGCGCCACTGAGCCAAAACGAAACAGTGCGCGCTGTTTCATCAAGCACAAAAAAGCCCGGTCGCAGCCGGGCTCGAGCGGGGGGAATGGAGGTGCTCAAAAAGAATATCGGGCGCTGACGCCGGCCAGCCAGGTGCGCCCCGGGGCAGCTTCGTAGTAACGGCTGTTGCCGTCGCCAACGATGACCGAGCCGACGTACTGGCGATCGAAAATATTGTCGAAACGCAGGAAGGTGCGCAGGTTCAGGTCGCCGACTTTGCGGTCGACACCAAAGCGCAGGTTGGCGATGGCGTAGGCCGGCGCTGCCTGCTTGGTGTTGCTGTCCTCGACGTAAACCTTGCTCCGGGCGATGCCCTCGACGGCGGCATGGAAACCACTGGCCGGATGTTTCCAGGCCAGTTCGCCGAACAGGCTCTGGGCGGGAACGCCGGGCAGACGGCTGTCAGCATTGACCGGACCGGATGACGTGGTGAAGGCTTCTTCGTAGCGCGCGTCGAGCAGCGTGTAGGCGAGACGGGTGGACAGGTTGTTGGCCCAGCGGCTGTCGAACCCGGCTTCGAGACCACGACGCAAGGTCTGTCCGGCATTACGGTAAGTCGTCCGACCGCCGGAGGCGGAGTCGACGACCAGTTCGTCCTCGGTCTCGATCTGGAAGACCGCCAGATCAAGGCGGCTGTCATTGCCGATAAAGGCTTTCAAGCCGGTTTCGTAGTGCGTACTGGTAGACGGCTTGAGGTTGTAGCTGAAGGTGCCACCGACGCCGGAGTAGAACAGTTCGTTGAAGGTCGGCGCCTCGAAGCCGCGCGCGGCGCTGGCGTAGATATTGACCGTCGGCGTCAGGCGGAACATGGCGGCGATGGTCGGCGTTGTCTTCTCGTAGCTGACGCTGCCGCCATCGTTGCCGTTGCTCAGGTAGGCATCCTTGACGCTGAACGAGACATTGCTGTGCCGAACGCCGCCGCTGAAGGTCCAGCGCTCGCCCTGCCACTCGGCCTGGGCGTACTGGTCAAAGCTGGCAACACGGTCTTCTTCAGCCCGGCGCTGGACCCCCTTGACTCCGAGCGTGGCACCGATGAAGTTTTCGTAGCCGCGCCGGTTGTCGATCGACTGCTCATAGTCGACACCAACCGTCGTCGTCAGCTTGCCGCCGGCCAGCTGGAAGCGGCCAATCCAGCGCAACGAGGCGCCGCCGAAATCGCGGTCGAAATCGATGACACCACCGGAATGCTTGGCGTTGCCTTGCGGGCCGGCCGGGATCGACTGGTACTGAATCGTCGAGCGCTGCCCGGCATAGGCCGAGGCGAGCACCGAATGGTCGCCGAAGCGGTGTTCGTAGGTCAGCCCGCCCTGCATGTGGTCGATGCTCTTGCGCGTGTTGTAGTCGAGCGCCGGCTGGGCGACGCTGCGCGGGTTGGCCTGATAGCCGGCCCAGGTTTGGCCCTGCGGATCGTCGGCCGTCTGCTTGAAACTGTTGGCAATGAAAGTCAGCTTGCCGTCCTGGCTTGGCCGGTAGGTCAGTTTGACCATGCTCTGGTCGCGTTCGGCCTTGCTGTGGTCGCGGTAGCCGTCGGTGGCGAAATGCGAGGCGTCAATGACGTAGCCGAGGCCGCCGACTTCGCCCTGGGCGCTGACGTCGGTCTTCCACATGTTGTCGCCACCGGCGACGAAGCCGCCTTCAACGCTCGGCCGGCCCTTGCCGTCCGGCGTGAACATCTGGATGACGCCGCCGGCATGGTTGCCATAAACGACGGCCATCGGGCCACGCAGCACTTCGATGCGCTCGGCGCGATCGAGATTGAAAGTGGCGGCCTGCCCCTGGCCGTCCGGCATCGAAGCCGGAATGCCGTCCGAAATCAGGCGAATGCCACGCACGCCAAAAGCCGACCGGGCGCCGAAGCCGCGCGACGAAATCTGCAGATCCTGCGCGTAGTTCTGGCGGTTCTGCACGGTGATGCCGGGCACCGCGGCCAGCGCCTCGGAAGCATTGACCCGCGCCTGATCGGCGCCGATACGCGCCGCATCCACGACATCGACGGCAGCCGGCAGGTCGAAGGTGTTGTGCTCGACCCGGCTGCCGCTGACGACGACGGAATCAAGCGTCAGTGCCGTTTCGGCGGCAATGCCAAGGCAGGGAAAAGTGGCAGCGAGGATAACGGCGAGGCGCTTCGGAGTATGTCTCATGATTTTTGTCTTTATCTGTGTGATGCGTGATTTCGTTTTTGACCAAATTTTCCGGTCGACCGTGCAAGGCGACCTCAATCTGATTGTCGGCAAAAAGCAAAGTTCGGGCGACGCGGTAATCGCCAATAGCGCCTCATGAAAATCATGAGATGGCCGAATTTCGTTTTTGGCCGTTTTTTCCGGTTGACCGTAGGAGCAGCTGCTTTGAATTGCAGCAACCGTTCGTTTTTTCCACAGTTGCCGGAACACAAATCGCCGCCCAGCCCGCGATTTGCCGCTAGCACGCTCCTTGCTATCAGCATAAACCGGCAAAATAGCCCGATCCACAGCAAGCGGGCGACATGGAGACCAACGATGAAGCTTGAAGACTTATTGCATCACACACTGGCCATTCACGCACCGTGGCACATTGCCCGCGTCCGCAACGACCTCGGCAAAAACCAGATCGACATCTGGGTCTCCCGCGAGGTTCTGCGCAGCGGCTGGTTTTTCGGTGCACGAAGCACGCCCGAACAAGGCCGGGAAAGCATCTGGCGTCACATCAACATCGGCAATGCCCGCTGCATCGTCCATGCCGTCATCCCCGGCGAAACCGAAATCGCCGATCTGCAATGGCTGGGCGAAACCGACCAGCCCTTCACCCGGGCCTTCGCCCGGCAGATTGCCGGCATGTTCATGCAAGGCGTCAGCTTCGCCTCAGTCTGCGCCCTGCTCGACCTGCCCGTCGCCGACCTCTGGAAATTCAAGCATCGCCTCGATAACGGCAAATCGGGGCTGTCCGGCCCGGGCAGCGCGCCCGACTCGATCTCGGCCCAGATACCGGCACCGAATGACCCAATCTGGGAAGAATTGCTCAGCGGCAACCTCCAGCTCGACATCCGCATCCTCAGCCTCAAGCTGCTGCTGACCAAGCTGCGCGAGCAATTCGCCATCATCAGTGATGGCGAAGTACGCACCCTGAAGGCCCATGAATTGCAACGCTACTTCACCCGCCACGAAAAAATGCTCGGCCACGAACTGGCGCAACTTGCCCAAAACTGACCCGCATCACCGATAAAAACCATGAAAACCCAACAAGAACTGATGTCGGTCAGCCGCGCCGCCGAACTGATCAAGGCCGGCAAATTTCTCAGCATCGCCGGCGACGAAACCGCCCTCAGGCAACTCCCCCAAGGCCAGTGGATCGGCGGCACCATCCCCTATTTCATGGCGGCCGAAGGTGGCACGGTCAGCCGCGAGCAGGTTTTCGTCAGCGAAGCCAGCGGCTTCGCCGCGCCGCCGCAACTGCGCTTCTACGATGGCGCAACCTTGCCGCAAATCTGCCGAAATGCGCCGGACAACGGCTACAGCATTCTGATCATTCCCGCCTTCAGCGCCACCCACGCCAGTTTTGCCCAAAACGCCCCGAATTTCGAAGAGATGTACATGAAGCCGCTGATCGGCTGGATCGCTGGCATTCACCTCGACGATCTGGGCAAGGCTTCACCCAAGGTCGTGCTCGGCAGCACCGGTGAGTTTTCCGAAACCGACGCTGTAGTCATGGACGTGCCGCTGCCGCCCGAAAAATTTGCCCAGATCGACATCGTCAACCTCTTCCGGCCCGGCACCGGTGCCGGCATCAGCTTCCAGAACAACGGCTTCAGCGCCGGCGATTGCCTGATCGGCGGCCAACCGGGCAACCTGGCCGATTACCTGCGGGAAAAACAGATCGACACGCGCCTGCCGCTGGTCGCCGATTACAGCGGCGCCATGATCAACGTCAGCATCAAAAGCGTCGACCACGAGGCGCAGCGCGTCGAGTTCTACGCCCCGGTCTTCCCGGGCCTCGAATACCGCTTTGCGGCGCCGGTCACCGACTATGTCACCGACTTCCAGGCCGCTCTGCCCAGGAGCGGGCAGGACATTTCCTTCTCCTGCAACTGCATCCTCAATTTCCTCAATTCGCATCTGGAAGGCAAGCGGACGGGTGAGGTCAACGGGCCGATGACCTTCGGCGAAATCGGTTACCAGTTGCTCAACCAGACCCTGGTTTACCTGACCGTCACCGAATGAGCCGGGGCGGACAATTTTTTCGCCGCCCCCTTTACTCGCCCGCCGACTTCCCATTAACGTAGCCAGCTTTCAACGCCCCACCTCAACCAAGGCATATCCATGCAAAAGCTCGCTACCGCAACCGCCCTCCTCCTCGCGCTCTCCTTTCAGGCCACGGCCGCCGAACCGAAGGAAGAAATGACCCCCTCCGGCATCGCCATCACCATGCTCAAGGAAGGCAGCGGCGCCAGCCCGAAGGCCAGCGACACGGTCAAGGTGCACTACCGCGGCACGCTGACCAATGGCCAGGAATTCGACAGTTCATACAAGCGCAACGAGCCGGCCGCCTTCCCGCTCAACCGCGTGATTCCGTGCTGGACTGAAGGCGTGCAGAAGATCAAGGTCGGCGGCAAGGCCAAGCTGGTTTGCCCGCCCAACCTGGCTTACGGCAGCCGTGGCGTCCCCGGCATTCCGCCCAATTCGACGCTGATTTTCGAAGTCGAATTGCTCGACATCGCCAGGTAAGACAGCGGCCGGCGCAAGCCGGCTGAATCAGGCGGCGCCTAGTCCGGCTCATGCGCCGCCTGTCATTCAAGCGTCATGCCGACGGCGCAGACTTCAGGGATTGTCATTCTGCCGGAGGCGACCATGCGCCACCTTTCCCTGCTCCTGTCCGCCCTGCTGTTCTCGGCTTTCGCTCAAGCCGCCTCGAACGCCAACATCGCCACCATCAGCTGCTCGGGTAGCTCGTCATTCGACCTGAGCAACGGCGCCCTGCTGTCCTGCGACGGCGATTTTTCGCTGATCGGCGGCAGCATCGATTCGGACACCGGCATCACGATCAGCGCAGTCGGTTCATTGTTTCTTGATGATCTGAGAATCAGCGCCCCCGTCGTCGAGCTAAAAACGCTCTCTGGCACCATTAGCGTTGCCAAAGGCGCATCGATCAATGGGTTCAACTGGAACAACTTTGACATCGGCACAGCGCCCCGTTTGACTTTTGAGCAGCCCGGGGATCTGACACTCCTGGAAAGAAGGGCAGGAATAGTCAGCACCGGCGGCGATATTTCGCTAGTTCAACCGGGCCAGATCACGCTACGTGACGGCGGGGGCATTGTCGTGCGCCAGCCGGGCGATATCGACCTGAGTGTCGGTGGTCAAATCGTACTCAACGGCGGCGGTCAAATTGTGCTGAACGGTGGTGGCGACCTGACGCTGGTCTCATCCGTACCGGAGCCGGCCACGGTCTGGTCGCTGCTTTGCGGTGGACTGCTCCTCGCCATCCGCCGAAACCGCTGGAAAGACCGGGCCTGAGCGGCGATCAGGCCATCGATTTGCGGATCGCTGCGGCCAGAATCGCCGGGTCTTCGGCCCCAACCACGATCTCCCGGCCATCGACGATGAAGGTCGGCACCATCGAAATACCCATCGCCCGGAACTTGCGCTCCATGGCGCGCACCTCGTCGGTGTCGGCGCCGGAAGCCATATAGGACTCGACTTCTGCACCGGGATAGCCGCACTCGACGGCCACCTTGACCAGCAGGGCCAAATCACCAATCCGATCGCCGCGCTGAAACTGGGCAACGAACAGACGTTCGACCAGCTGTGCCGCATCGCCCCGTTGCTGCGCCCAGTGGATCAGCCGATGCGCCTGCAGGGTATTGGCGCGAACCTCGATTTTCTCGAAGGCATAGTCAACGCCCCACGGCCGACCAGCAGCGCGCACACGCTCGAACAGCGCCTCGACCGGGGCCGGCCCACCAAATTTCTTTTCGAGAAACGGCCGGTAAGGCTCGCCTTCGGGTGGCGTATCGGGATTCAGGAAAAACGGCCGCCAGCGCTTCTCGCAGCTGAAATCCGGCAATTCGCGGCGGACCTCGGCAATGGCTGCGTCAAGCCGGCGCAGGCCGATGTAGCACCACGGACAAACGAGGTCGGAGACGATTTCGATAGTGATCATGGGGCGATCATACAACCGGAAGTCGTCGCAGATAGCCAGCAGCGACCGGCAAGCTTAGTCAAAGTTTTCTGCGCACTCCACCATCCAGCCCAGCGCCTTGATGCAGGCGCGCGCCATGGCCGGCGACAGAGCATCGTGGCCGGCGCTCGCCACCGGCACCCAGGTCGCCTCGGGCCAGGCTTTGTGCAGGGTTTCGGCCGCAATTGGCGGGCAAACCGGGTCGGCCAGGCCCTGAACGATGACGGCGGGAAGATGGTGGATGCGGGCGATGCCGGCCAGCAGTTGGCCGGGCACGAGAAAGCAGTCGCGCGTCAGGTAATGCATCTGGATGCGCGCCCGGGCCAGCTGGATCGCGTCGAGCGCCCCGTCGAGCGGCGCCTTGCCGACCAGCTGGCGCTGATAGTTCAGCCAGAGCCGCGCCGCCTGTGCCGCCGCTTCCGGATCATCGCCAAGAATGCGCCGGGCAAATGCCGTCAGCGGATCACCCTGCTCGGACGATGGCAGCAGCCCGCCCAGCCCGCGCGCGTAGGCGACGATTTCGTCGTGCGAACCAAGGAAGATGCCGTGCATGACCAGGCCATGCACGCTTTCCGGATAAATCTGGGCGTAGGCCAGCGCCAGCAGGCTGCCCCACGAACCGCCGAAAACGATCCAGCCGGAAATACCGAGCGCCTCACGCACGTAATCGAGATCGGCAACCAGATCGAGCGTCGTGTTCGCCCCCAGCTCGCCGCTCGGCAGGCTGCGCCCGGCGCCACGCTGGTCGATCAGGACCACGCGGAAAATGTTGGGGTCGAACAGCCGGCGATGTTCAGTCAGGCAGCCGCCGCCCGGCCCGCCGTGCAGGAAGAGGACGGGGATACCGTCGACCGGGCCGCATTCCTCAACATGCAGGATATGGCCGTCACCGACCGCCATCTGCCGGACGCAGCGCGGCCGACACTCGGGGAACAGATGATCGACTGACATCATGCCTCGATCAGGCCGTTGCGCACGGCGACCAGCGTCAGCTCGGCGGCATTCTGCACGTTGAGCTTCTGCTTGATGTGATAAAGATGCGTACCAACCGTGCTCGGGCTCAGGCAGAAATCCTCGGCCACGTCGTTGACCGAACGGCCTTCGGCCAGCTTCATGAAGACAGCCAGCTCCTTCTCGGTCAGCGTGTCGACCGGGCTGCTCGAACCGGAAAGCTGGGCCAGGGCGACGGACTGCGCCAGTTCCGGGTCAAGGTAACGGCGGTCGCCGGCCACCTGGCCGACAGCGCGCAGGAACTCCTCGGGCGCCGCCCGTTTGCACAGGTAGCCACGAGCGCCAAGGCGCAGGGCGCGCACCGGCACGATGTCATCATTGTGGGCCGAGAGCATCAGCACTTTGGCCCTGGCATCCCAGGCAAGCAGCCGTTCCAGCGCCGCCAAGCCGCCGATGCCGGGCATCGAGACGTCCATCACGACGACATCCGGGTTGGTTTCGGCGTAGAGGCGGACGGCGCTTTCGCCGTTCTCGGCCTCGCCGACCACCGTAGCGCCGGCTCCTTCGAGCAGGCAACGGAAGCCGAGGCGAACCATCGCGTGATCGTCGGCGAGCAGGATGCGCTTGCCTTGCAGTGCGTTGCTCATGCGAATTCCTCCGGGGAGTGTTGCGCTACGGCGTCGGGCAGGCGGGCGAAAATACGGAAGCCGCCGCCGGCCGGTTGTTCGAATTGCAGATGGCCGCCCAGAGCGGCAATGCGCTCGCCCATGCCGGCCAGGCCGAGGCCGCAGCCAGGCTGCGCCGAGGGCTGACCGGAACGGCCGCGACCGTTGTCAGCCAGCGACAGTTGCAGCCAGCCGGCGACGCGGCAGATGGCCAGATCGACCTGCGTGGCGTCGGCGTGGCGAACGACATTGGTCAGGCCTTCCTGCACGATGCGGATGACGGCCGTGGCCAGATCGTCGGCCACGGGCTGCGGGCCGATGGCGAGATGGCTGTTCACAATCATTTCCGGGTGCTGTACCTGCCAGCCGGCCAGCTGGCGTTCGAGCGTCGCGGCCAGACTGTTGCCGGCAACCGGGCGCAGACGGTGCAGGATGTTGCGCACGCCATCCTGCATTTCGCCGGTGACGGCGACGATGCCCTGGGCCGGGATGTGCAGCGACGGCGCGTCGCTTGTGCGCTGGACGATGGCGCCGGCCAGTGCCCGCACGGCGGTGATGCCTTGAGCCAGCTCGTCGTGCAGTTCGCGGGCGATGACCCGGCGTTCTTCTTCGAGGCGGTCATGCATCTGGCGGTCGACTTCGCGGGCGCTTTCAAGGCGGACATTGTCGTCCACCGCTTCGCCCAGCCGGTCGGCCATGCCGTTGAAGGCGCGCGAAATGCGGCCGAGTTCCGGCGTCGCGAAAACCGGCAGGCGGGTGTCAAAACGGCCACGCCCGGTACGGTCGAGGGCGCGCATGATCTGAGCCAGCGGACTGAGCGCCCGGCCCAGCGCCGTGCGCGTCGCCACGAAGAGCAGACCGAGCAAGCCGAGCGCCCAGCCGGCCATGGCGGCCAGATCGTCCCAGGCGTCGAGGATGGCACGCGAGGCGTCGGGATGCAGGGTCAATGTATAACCCTCGATGGCCAACGTACGGGCCGGGAATTCGCTGGCCAGCAAGCCGCCAAACCAGCCGGGCGCCGAACGCCCGGCCTTGTAGCTCGGGCCCGGCGAGCGGTAGATCGTCTCGCCGGCAGCCGTGCGAATTACCAGTTCATTGGCCCGCACCCGGCCGATGGCGCGGGCAACAGTTAGCAGTCGCTCACCGCGCGTCGCCGCCGGCACGTCGTTCATTTCGCCGAGCACGGCCTTGAGCCATTGCTCGGAAACCCGGCTCGCCGCCTCGACCTCTTCGTGGATGGCGTTGCGCGTGCCGTGCAACCACAAGACGGCGAGGACGATGAGCAGGCTGGCCGCCAGCGCGGTCAGGACGAGGCCAACGCGGGTGTGCAGGCTGAGCCGCAATTTGCTGCGGTCAACCGGAAAAATCGGCCAAAAATGAAAGGTCATTTGCCGCCAAACACGTAACGCACGCCGAGCCAGGCAGAACGCGGAGCGCCCGGCGCGACGAAGGTTTCGCGACGCCAGTCGTCAGGATTGGTCTGCAGGCTGCCGCCGACAAAGGGGTTTTCGGCCAGGGCGCCGGCTGTGGCGTAGTGCTTGTCGAAGACGTTGTTGACCTTGGCGAACATCTGCCAGCCGCCACCCAGCCTGGCCTCGGCGTTGAGGTTGAGGATGGCGTAGCCGGGAACCTTGCCCGGGCCGTCGAAGGTGCGCGTGCTGCCCAGGGCGTCGGTGGCGGTGCCGCTTTGGTGCTGGTTGTTCTCGTTGCCACGGACGTACTGGCCGGAGAAAGCCTGCACGTCACCGCCGATGCGCAGCCAGTCGGTGGCGCGCCAGGCGAGGCCGAGCTTGAGGCTATGCGCCGGGAGCCCGGGAATATGGTTGCCCTTTTTGACGAGGATTTCATCGTCCTGCCCGCCACCGGTACATTCCGCCGTCGTGCCGCGCGTGCTGTTGTTTTCGGCCAGAATGCAGGCGTCGGAACGGAAAGTGGCCTGCAACCAGGTGTAGTTGGCGTACCAGTCGACGCGACGCAGGTTGCCGTTGAGGCCGAGTTCGAGGCCCTGGCGCAGCGTCTTGCCATAGTTGGTGAAATAGCCGGCGCTGGTCGAGGTGCCGACGAACAGGATGTCATCGCTGCTCATGGTGCGGAAAAGACCGGCATTCCAGTTGGTGTCACCGGCCAGCTTGCCGCGCAGGCCGGCTTCGAGGGTGCGGGCGACGACCTGCTTCAGATACGGGTCAGCAGCCATCGAATTGGGCAGCGTGCACGGGTTGGCCGGGTCGGCGCAGCCCAGCTCAATCGGCGTCGGCACGCGGTTGCCCTGGCTGAAACCGGCGTAGGCGTTGAGCGCCGGGACGATCTGCCAGCTCAGGCCAAGGGCCGGGTTGAGCTTGCGGTATTTGTGGTCGCCGTCGAGGTTGGGCGCCGTGCGGTTGAGTTCGTCAAAGGTCGTGACGTGGCTCATGTTGTAGCGGGCCGACCCGGTCAGGTGCAGGTTCGGCAGCAGCGACCAGGTGTCGGTGACGAACAGGCTGGCCGTGCTGGTCTTGCCGTTGATCTGGTTTTCGACGACGAGCGGCGACAGATTGGTCACGCCGCGCGTGGCGTCGAGTTCACCCAGTTCCTGCGTCTGCTGGAAATTGATGCGGGCCTGGTCGTAGGAAGCCCCGACGGCGAGCTGGTGCTGCTTGGTGCTGAGGTTCCACTGGGCGGCGATGCCCGTGCTGCGCTGCGAGGTTTTCGTCCGGTTGTTGGCCCCTGTTTCATCGGGCTCCAAACCTGGAGTACTGCCATTGGTAACCCAGTCCTCGTACTCGGTCTCGTAGTCGTCATTCATGTCGCCGTTCAGCGTCCGCGTCTTGCTCCGCCGGTGATAGACGCTGCCGGAGAGGCTTTGCGTATCGCTGAGCCACAGCTTGCCGTTGAGGGCGACCTGGGTCATGTCGTTGCGCGTCTCGTCGGGGTGCGTGAAGATCGCTTCGCGGCGCTCGGCGAGCATCGACTGCGGCAACAGGCCGTTGCCGATCAGCCGGCTACGCGCCTTGGTCAGCGTCAGATCAGCCTCGCCGGCGGCATTGCGGAAGGACAGCTTGCCGAAGAACTGCTTGACGTCGGATGGTGAATGATCGCGCCAGCCGTCTTCACGGAACCAGTCGCCGGCGCCATACCAGCCGAAGGTGCCATTGTTGCCGCCGTACTCCAGTTCGGTGTTGCTGCGGTTGAAACTTCCGCCGGACAGTTCGAACTTGCCACCGGGGTGCGAGAAACCACTCTTGGTGCGCATGGACAGCGCGCCACCCAGCGTGTTGAGGCCGAAAGCCGGATTGGAGCCGGGAATCAGGTCGA
The DNA here is from genome assembly GCF_049652925.1 of Azonexus sp. GTDB lineage: Bacteria > Pseudomonadota > Gammaproteobacteria > Burkholderiales > Rhodocyclaceae > Azonexus. The sequence goes on along the minus strand of NZ_JBASFI010000024.1, from coordinate 247,109 downwards.
TGCCGGCAATCGCCGAATTGGGAATCAGATCCCAGTTGACCGTGTCGCCGAAGGGTTCGTTGACGCGCACGCCATCGACGTAGACCGACAGCCCCTGGGCCGTGCCGAGCAGTGGCGAGGCGGTAAAGCCGCGGTAGTTGAGGTCGGCCTGGTAGGGGTTGCCCTGGACTTCATTGACGGTGACCGACGGTACCTGACGCACCATCTGCTCGGCGATGTTCTGGCTTTCGATTTCGTCGAGACGGCGGTCATCAAGCGACTGGACATTGGCGGGCAGATGCAGACGCGGCACGCCAATGCCGGAAAGCGGCGTCGTGCCGACGACTTCGACGGTCTCAGTGGTGACGACAGCCTCAGCGGCAAAGGCCGGAGCAAAGGCGGCGGAGATGGCGATGGCGAGCAGCGAACGTTGCGGGATTTGTCTCATGATGTTGTTTTCTTGAGTTTGTAGTTGATCGGTACGACGACTTGAATTTCGTTGGCCTCCAGCGCCTCGGGCAGGGGCGGCAGGCTGGCCAGATGTTCGAGCATGGCCAGCGCGTGTTGGTCGAGGACATCGAAGCCGCTCGAGCGGTCGAGGGCGACGCCGAGCAGATTGCCCTTGCGCGCGACCTTCAGGCGCAGGCGAACCTCGCCCTCCCAGCCGCGCATGGCGGCAACACGCGGGTATTCCTGATGGCGGGCGAAGAGTTCGCCGAGGCGTTGGCGATAGCCGTCGAGGACTTCGCTCTGCGGGCGTTGCGGTGCGATGGCAGGGGCCGGCCGGGCGGCTTCGGCAACCGGTGCCGAAGCAGAAGCCGCTGGCGCTACGTTTTCGGTAGCCATCGCCGATGATGGCGATGGCGCGGGGGCCGGCACGTTGGCCGGCCCGGCAGTCTGCGTCGCTAGCGGAGCCGGCCGCTCCGAACGACTTGCTTCCTGCCGGGCCTTCTGGGGGACGGCTGCCGGCGCCGGGGCGACTTCGGCAACAGGTCCGGATTCGGTAACCGCGAGCAGGCGGATCGAGGCAAAAATGGGTGGCAGACTGATCGGGCCGTTCTGGCGCTGCCACGAGGTCAGGGCAAACAGCGAGGCGTGGAGCAGGATGGACACTGCCAGAATTGCCCAAAATTTCCGGTTGACCGTGGGAATGACCGGCGCCTCGATGTTGGCGGCGGTGATCACGGTTTCGCCCCCAGCGCTTCCTGCTCGGCCGCCGGAAAGAGATGGCCGACCGAGCGGCGATATTCGCTGGCCGCCACCGGCAGATTGGCGAATTCGGCGGGCAGCGGGCGGGCCAGCACGTCGTTCATGTCCAGCCCGGCTTTCGCCGCGTCGCGCATGGCGGCGCTGAGCCAGGTCAGCCAGGCTCGCGTCTGGCGAATCGGGGCGGCATCGGCCGTCGGGGCGCCGTGGCCGGGCAACAGCAGCTTGAAGCCGGGTTCGCGGGTCAGCGCTTCGAGCTGGTCGAGCGCCTTGAGCCAGTGCGCGACATCGGCGTGCGGGGTGGTCGGGGCGCGACCGTTGAAGGCGAGGTCGCCGGCGAAAATGACACCGCTCGTTGCATCGACGATGACCAGATCAGCGCCGGTATGGCCGTCGAGCGCGACAAGGCGCAGGCTGCGGCCGGCGACTTCGACAACGCCGGCGCTCAGCGTCTTGCCAGGCAGCTGGACTTCGGTGCCCTTCATCCAGTCGCCGCTCATGCGGTACAGGTTTTCGGCAAAAGCGTTGCCATCGGCGGCGATGCCGTTGCGCGTTTCGGCCAGCGCGGCAATCGGCAGGTCGGCGAAAGCCTGGTTGCCGAGGAAGTGGTCGGGATGGTGGTGGGTGTTGATGACCAGCGCGATCGGCTTGGCGGTGATGGCGGCAATCGCCCGGCGCATCTGCTGGCCGTAGCGCAGCGACGGCCCCGTGTCGATGACGATGACGCCCTGCGAGGCGACGATGAAGGCGGTGTTGACGATGTTGCCACCGTTGTCGGTGGTGAAATCCTCGGTTTTGCCGATGAAGGCGTAAACGTCCTTGGCGATCATGACGGCCGACAGCCGGTAATCGAAATCGGCTGCCCCGAGTTGGCCGGCAACCAGCATCATTAGCGCACAGAACAGCCGTTTCACTGGTCTATCCTTGCCTTGAAAGCGTTGCCGTTATTGTCGCGACCGGTTGCCTCGACCGGGCCGTCGGCGCTTGTTCGCTGCAAGGTGAATACCGGGTTTTCGCTGACCGGCTCGTAGGTCTGGACCCGCATCAGGCGCTTGCCGGCGGTGTCGGCAAAGTTGATTTCTTCGAGGAAGAAGGCCGGCGTCCCGGCGACCAGGCCGGTGTCCATGGGATGCACGATGCGCATGCGCAGCCGGCCGGCGTTCGGGCCTTCGCTCCACTGGCGGCCGCTCACTTCATTGAGGCGCTGCTGCCATTCCTTCGAACCACCCGCTGCTGAGGGCGCCGTACAGCCGCCACCAACGGTGTTTACCCAGGTGCCGCCGACATGCCAGACGCCGTCGGCCGTGCGCACGGCGGCACGGACCGGCGTCGATTGCTGGAGCTTGACGCGAAAACCGAGGAAAGCCGGCGCATCTTCCGGGAAAAAACGCAGCACCTGGACGATGGGATTGAAGTCGGCGAAGACGACGACTTCAACCACACCAGCCAGTGCCGTGGCATCGACAGTGACCGGCACCTGCATCGGGTTTTCGGCCGTCGATGGGGCAACCACCTTGACACGCGGATCAAAGAGCACGGGGGCCCCGGCCAGGAAAGCTTTCTGCATTTCCGACCAGCGTGCCGAGGCGAGCGGATCGCCGTTCTCACGCAAGGCGGCAGCCTCGGCCGGAGGCATCAGCGCCGCCAGGGCAATCGCCGCAATGGTCAGTGGGTATTTCATCGTGTCTCGCTCCTTTTGCCCTGTGGGCTCTTTGTGCAGACTCGTGTGCAAAGCGCGTGCCAAGAACCTCTGGTTTTGGCGAATCCCTGATCTGGCCGGCAACGGCGCCGTAGTACCGGACACTGTCACGGCCTCTGAACAACCCGGGTGTGCAACTTTGGAGCAGGTGGTGACAATTGGAACAGACAACTGAATCACCTCCCGGCGACACGAATAGCCGCGCCGAACGCGGCTTCAGCCCCGCCAACAGGAGCGCCGGGCATTTCGGCGCGGCTTGGCACAGCCCTTGCAGATCGTCTCACCTGCCAGCGAGCCGGTTCAGGGAATGGAGGTGGCTCGCCAGCATGTCATTCCACGCAGACGGACCGTGTTCAGCACGGTTTTCCGCGTTGGAACCATCGGATAATCAAGGAGACAATCCATGCATAGTCATACCCCTTTCAAGCGGAGAGTCGTTACCCTCGCGCTTCTGACGGCTGCAGCATTTGCCGGCAGCCCGGCCAGCGCCGGCGTCACTGACGCCGACATCCTCAACGATGCCAAGACCCCCGGCGACGTCGTCAGCTTCGGCCTCGGCACCCAGGGTCAGCGTTTCAGCCCGTCTACCCAGATCAACGCCAAGACCGTCAAGAACCTGGTCCCGGCCTGGTCGATGTCCTTCGGTGGCGAGAAGCAGCGCGGCCAGGAATCGCAGCCGGTCATCGCCAATGGCAAGATGTTCGTCACCGCCTCCTACAGCCGCCTCTTCGCTGTCGATGCCAAGTCCGGCAAGAAGCTGTGGAAGTATGAGCACCGCCTGCCGGACGGCATCATGCCGTGTTGCGACGTGATCAACCGCGGCGCCGCCCTGTACGGCGATCTGGTCATCTTCGCGACGCTGGATGCCCAGCTCGTTGCCCTGAACCAGGACACCGGCAAGGTCGTCTGGAAAGAAAAGCTCGGCGACTACGCCGCTGGCTACTCTGCTACTGCCGCCCCGATCATCGCCAAGGGCAAGCTGATCACCGGCGTTTCCGGTGGTGAATTCGGTGTTGTCGGCCGTATCGATGCGCGCGATCCGAAGACCGGCAAGCTGCTGTGGACCCGTCCGACCGTTGAAGGTCACATGGGTTACAGCTTCAATGCGGCTGGTGACAAGGTCGAAAACGGCATCTCCGGTACCCTCAACGCCACCTGGACTGGCGACCTCTGGCAAACCGGCGGCGCTGCCACCTGGAACGGCGCTACCTATGATCCAGAAACCAACCTGATCTTCGCCGGCACCGGCAATCCGGCACCGTGGAACAGCCACCTGCGCCCGGGCGACAACCTGTTCTCGTCGTCCACCGTGGCCATCGACGCCGACACCGGCAAGATCGCCTGGCACTACCAGAACACCCCGCACGATGGCTGGGACTTTGACGGCGTGAACGAATTCGTTTCCTTCGACTACAAGGATCCGAAGACCGGCAAGCTGATCAAGGCCGGCGGCAAGGCCGACCGTAACGGTTTCTTCTTCGTGAACGACCGGACCAACGGCAAGCTGCTCAACGCCTTCCCGTTCGTCAAGAAGATCACCTGGGCAACCGGCTACAACATGGAAACCGGCCGTCCGAACTACATCGAAGAAGGCCGTCCGGGTGACCCGACTGCCGGCGCCGATGGCAAGAAGGGCAAGGTCGTCTTCTCGGCTCCGTCCTTCCTCGGCGGCAAGAACCAGCAGCAGATGGCCTACAGCCCGCAAACCGGCTTGTTCTACGTGCCGGCCAACGAGTGGTCGATGGATATCTGGAACGAACCGGTTTCCTACAAGAAGGGTGCTGCTTACCTGGGCGCCGGCTTCACCATCAAGGCTCTGAACGACGACCATATCGGCGTGCTGCGCGCTGTCGATCCGGCCACCGGCAAGATCGTCTGGGAAAACAAGAACTACGCTCCGTTGTGGGGCGGCGTCCTGACCACCGCTGGCGGCCTCGTCTTCTACGGAACGCCTGAAGGCTTCCTGAAGGGTGTTGATGCCAAGACCGGCAAGGAACTGTGGTCCTTCCAGACCGGCACCGGCATCGTTGCACCGCCGGTCAGCTGGGAACAGGATGGCGAGCAGATGATCGCCGTGACGACTGGCTGGGGCGGCGCTGTTCCGCTCTGGGGCGGCGACGTGGCCAAGCGCGTGAACTTCCTCGAACAGGGCGGTTCGGTCTGGGTCTTCAAGCTGCACAAGTAATAAATTCTCTCTCCTTCGGGCGCTCCGGCGCCCGATTGAAACGGCGCGACGGCTTCGGCCCTCGCGCCGTTTTTCATTTTTAGCCACAATTTCCGGTTGACCGTGGAAGATCACTTGCTTGCTCCGGCCCGCGCTTCGATGAAGACCTGGATGGCCCAGGCAAGCTCCTGTTTGAGCACGCCATCCCATGGCGGCATGTGGGTGACGCCGACGATGATCTTGCCCTTGCGCACGCTCTTGGCGAAATAGGCGTCGTTGTCGCGCAGGCAGGCGGCGTTCAGCTCGGCGTCACTGATCCGCCTACAGAAGCGGTTGAGCTGCCGGAGATCGGGCGCCGGTGCTGCATTCGTGCTGGCGTCGGCACCGTGGCAACGGGCGCAGGCCTGGTTGTAGGCCTGCTGGCCGATGGACAGGGCAACCGGGTTGCCGCGGTAGGGGTTTTCCGCCAGCCAGGTCTCACCGAGCGCCAGCAGGCCGTCCGCCGACACTGCGGGCGCCACGGCGACTTCGTTGGCCACGGCGAGCGAGGAAGACAGCGCCGTCAGAAGAATGAGGATCAGTTTTTTCATGGCCATCACCAGTCGGTCGGGCAGTTGGTGCAGCCCTCGAAATCGGCATCCTGAAACACCGCGAAGCGACGGAAGATGCCGGTCAGATCGGCTTTGCGGAAATTGACGGTGAAGAATTTGGTCTCCTGGAGGTTGGCGTTGTTGAGCCGGGCGCCGATGAACCAGGCAAAATTGGCCTTGGCCGCTTCGAGATTGGCGCCGGTCAGATCGGCATTGGTGAAATCGGTGCGAAACAGGCGGGCGAATTCGAGATCGGCGCCGATCATTTTGGCGCCGCGAAAGGTCGCCGTCGGCGCACTGACCTTGTTGAGACGGGCGGCAGTCAGGTCGGCCCCGTCGAGGTTGGCGCCGGCCAGGTTGGCGCCGCGCAGGTCGGCGCGGGCCAGTTGGGCGCCGCTCAGATCGGCCCCGGCCAGGTTCTGGCCAGCCAGATTGGCGTGGCGCAGGTCCGCCCCCGGGCAGCGGGTATGCGGCCAGATGCCGCAACCGTTGATGACCAGCGGCTCGAAGGGTTCGGCGGCCAATGCTACGGTCGACCCGAAAAACAGGGCAAAAATCAAATGTTTGGGCATCGTTGTCGCTCGCAATATGCTTCGATCCAAACATTCCCAGGCTGAGTCTGCGTCCATGCAGCGCTGACCCAGCCTTGCTTGCGGGCATTCCGCAGGCCGGGGGAATCCGGCCTGCGGCGGGAACGGTTGAAGCGAAGCGATCGCTCAGTTCTTCAGCGACTTAGGCAGCTTGAAGACCCACATCGAGCCGCCCTGCGTGACCTGCTTGGTCAGGTCGGCCATGTCGCCGCCCCACAGCGGCACGGCGCCGCCGTAACCGGACTGGATGCCGACGAACTGCTCGCCGTCCATTTCCCAGGTGATCGGCACGGAAACCACGCCGGAACCGGTCTGGAACTTCCACAACTCCTTGCCGTTCTTGGCATCGAAGGCTTTCACGTAGCCGTCCGAGGTGCCGGTGAACAACAGGCCGCCGGCGGTGGTCATGGTGCCGGCCCAGAGCGGGAATTTCTCCTTGTGTTCCCAGACGATCTTGCCGGTCTTCGGGTCCATGGCGCGCAGGGTGCCGACGTGGTCGTCAAACAGACGCTTGATGCGGAAGCCCTGGCCAAGATAGGCGGAGCCGGCCTTGTACGTGAGCTTTTCGGTCCAGTAATCCATCGCCCAGTGGTTGGCCGGGATGTAGAACAGCTCGGTCTGCTGGCTGTAGCTCATCGGCATCCAGTTGGTGCCACCGAGGAAAGGCGGCGAGACGAAGATCGATTCGCCCTTGTCGGCGCCCTCCTTCGGCTTCGGCGGATGCTGGCCTTCGACGATGTTCGGCTTGCCGGTCTGCAGGTTCCAGCTCTTCGCCCAGGTGATGCCCTCGACGAACGGCCAGGCACCGATCAGCGAGGTCGGCTTGTTCGGGTAGCCGGCGCCGTTGGTCAGTTTTTCGCGGTCGGTGACGAAGAAGTAACCGTTGCGGTCCGCGTGGGCCGAGGCCTTGACCAGCTTGCCGGTCTTCGGATCCTTGTACTCGAAAAGCACCACCGAGTTGTTGCCGGAGAAGTCCCAGGCATCGTTCGGCGTGTGCTGGAAGAAGCCTTTCAACTCGCCGTTGCTGGCATCAACATAGGCCTGGCCGGAGGTGAAGAGGCTGTCCCAGTTGCGCGGATCGTCACCTTCCTTGGTCCGGTGCCAGGTGTTCCACGGCGCCGGGTTGCCGGTACCGATGACCACCATGTTCTTGTCCACATCGTAGCTCGCGGTCTGCCACGGGGCGCCGCCGCCGTGATTCCAGGCATCGACCTTCTTGCCATCCGGACCTTCCGGCCAGCTCGGCGCCTTGGCGTCGCCGGTCGGCGTGCTGTCCTTGCCGTTCAGGCGGCCCATGTGGCCTTCGACCATCGGGCGGGCCCAGACTTCCTCGCCGGTATCCGGATCGCGGGCGAACAGATAGCCGACGACGCCGAATTCGTCGCCCGACGAACCGTGCACGAGCAGCACCTTGCCGCTCTTCTGGTCCTTCACGACAAAGGGGGCGCCGGTCATCGTGTAGCCGATCTTGTGGTCGCCGAACTTCTTTTTCCAGACAACCTTGCCGGTGTCCTTGTTGAGCGCCACGATGGTCGCGTCGAGCGTGCCGAAGTAGATCTTGTCGCCGTAGATGGCGGCACCACGGTTGATCACGTCACAGCACGGGCGGATATCTTCCGGCAGGCGGGCTTCGTACTCCCACAGGCGCTTGCCGGTGCGGGCATCGATGGCGAAGATGCGCGAGTACGAGGCGGTCACGTAGATCACGCCGTCGTGCACCAGGGCCTGCGCTTCCTGGCCGCGCTGCTTTTCACCACCGAAGGAGAAACTCCAGGCCGGGACGAGATGATCGACGTTCTTGGTGTTGATTTTGGTCAGCGGGCTGAAGCGCTGGGCTTTCAGGCCGAGACCGTAGGACAGCACGTCGCCGGTGGTCTTGTCATCGTTGAGGATGTCTTCCCAGCTCACCGTCTTGCTGGCCATGGCCGGCGCACAAAAGGTGGCCGCGACCAGCGTCGCAAGGATGGTCTGGCGTGGATTGAACCGTGTAAATTCCATTTTTATTCGTCTCCTGAAGAGTGTCTTTGCTTTCCCGAGAGGCCGGGGGGCCTGTCTTGATCGACGGGCAAGCCCAGTATAGAAAGCCGATTTGTCCGAAGTCTCGGGACAAGCTCACCCCCAAACCGGGAAAAATTCCCGACCATCATTTGGCCGGTACGAAACCTGCTCGGAGTCACTACAACTAAAAACAAGGTGGAGACATGGATCTGCGAAGACGGCTGGTAATCTGGCTCGGCGGCTTGCTCGCCGGGCTGATGCTGATGGCTGTGCTGATCAACCTCCACTCGCTGCGTGGCGATATCCAGGCTGAAGTGGCCGCCTCGGAGCAACTGGTCACGGTGCTGCTCAAGGCCGGCGAGGCGCAATCCGGCAACAAGGCCGAGTTGGAAGCCCTGCTCAAAAACGCCGAGCTGCGCCACCTGAGCATCCACCTTGATGACGCGGCAGCCAAAGCCGAGGAAAAACCGCACTGGCTTGCCCCGCTGCTCGGCATTACGACCAGCGCCACGCCGGCCCAGACCATCCGCCTCGGCGACCAGACCCTGACCATTGCCGCCAACCCGAATTCCGAAATCGAGGAGCGCCTGGGCGACACTGTTCGACTTTGCATCACCCTGTTGCTCTATTCTGGAGCAACTCTGCTCGTCGCCTGGTGGTCGGCCGATCGTGCACTGACCCCGGTCCGTGAACTCGAAGCCGGTCTGCAGCGCCTGGCCGACAACGCCCCCAATGCCGCCATGCCGCCATTTGCCCTGCGCGAATTTCGCCGCGTGGCCTGCGCCATTGACGCGCTGGCCAGCAAGCTGGAGGCTTCCCGCGCCGCCCAGCAACAGCTCGCCCGCCAGCTCATTGCCGTGCAGGAAGAGGAACGCCACACTCTGGCAAGGGAATTGCATGACGAGATGGGGCAAACGTTGACCGCCATCGGGGTTACCGCCGCCTTTCTCGAACGCAACGCAACCCGGCTGGCGCCGCAAAGCATTGTTGAATGCGCCGAAGATCTGCGGCGCGACGTGCGCACCAGCGGCGAACAGTTGCGTGCCATGCTCAAGCGCCTGCGGCCGCACGGTCTGGATGCGCTCGGTCTGGCCAGCGCCCTGCGCGAACTGGTGACGAGTTGGCAGCAGCGCGAGTGCGGCATAGTGTTTGACCTCGAGATGCCGGCGGAACTGCCTGTACTGGACGAAGCAACGGCCCTGGTGGTCTACCGCGTGGTACAGGAAGGGCTGACCAATGTGGTTCGCCATAGCGAAGCGCGGCACTGCCGGATTGGCATTGAGGTGGCACGAAATGCGCTCTACCTGAGCGTAGAGGATGATGGAAAAGGCCTGCCCGAGGCCGGCCCGGCACGCCGTGGCGGTTTGCTCGGGATGGCGGAAAGGCTGGAAATGGCCGGGGGCAGTCTGCAGATGGAAAACAACGCAACAATCGGGCTGCATCTGCAGGCCCGCTTGCCGATGAGCCAAGAAGGGCGACAGGAGGAACAACAATGATCCGCATCATTCTGGTCGATGACCACGCCGTCGTCCGCACCGGCTATCGCCGCCTGCTCGACGCCGAGCCCGGCCTGCAGGTGGTCGGCGAAGCGGCCTGCGCCGACGAGGCCAATGCGCTGATCATGCGTGTCGCCGTCGATGTCGCCGTGGTCGACCTCAGCCTGCGCGGCAGCAGCGGCATCGAAGCCATCCGCCGCATGCTGGCCCGCCAGCCCGGCCTCAAGGTTCTTGTCCTTTCAATGCACGAAGGCGCCGGCCACATCACCCAGGCCCTGCGCAGCGGCGCGCTCGGCTACCTGACCAAATACAGCGAGCCGGGCGATGTCATCGACGGCATTCGTCGCGTCGCCACCGGCAAGCGCGTCTTTTCCCCGGAAATTGCCCAGGTGCTGGCCGAAGAAGCACTCGACGGCGACGGCGCCCTCGCCCACCTGACGCCGCGCGAATTCGAGGTACTGCGCATGCTGGCCCATGGCGAATCGGCCAACTGCATTGCGAATTCGATGCACCTGAGCCCAAAAACGGTGTTGAATTACCTCACCCTGATTCGCCAGAAACTCAATGCCGACAACGACTTCAAACTGCTCCACCTGGCCGCCCGACATGGCCTGGTGGATATGAACCATGCCATCAGCGCCTGAAAATCGCCCCCTTCAACAATCAACAACTCGGAGTACAGAAATGTTCCGTCACTCAACACTGGCCGCTCTGCTGGCCTGCAGCCTGATCACCCCCGCCGCCATGGCCGACGCCAAGCTCGATGCCGAGATGAAGAAACTCGCTCTCGGCAGCGGCTGCACGACCTGCCACGGTATCGAAAAGGACAAGCCGGGCCCCGACGGCCTGAAGCCGATCGGCCCGGCCTGGATCGATGTGGCCGCCCAGTATCGCGGCAAGCCGGGCGCCACCGAATTCCTGACCCGCGTCGTCCAGGAAGGCTCCAACCCCTACTCCAGCCACTGGAAGAACCGCGTTTCCGGCATCGCCATGCCGCCCAACGCCGTCGCCATCAGCCTGGCCGATACCCGCCAGCTGGTTTCCTGGATACTGTCGCTGAAATAAGTGGCAGCGCCCGCCGCTGTCGGCCCAACCTTCCGGAGTTTCCGAGCATGAGCAAACCTTCCCTCACCGCCCGCCTGGCCGCGCACCTTGCCAGCCTTTTGCTGGTCGTCTGTTGCGGCACGGCCCTGGCCGGTGACCGTGCCACCCCGCGCGAAGCCCGCGCCCACTTCGATCAGGCCGTGAAGTATCTGCAAGCCAACGGCCCCGAGAAGTCCTGGGCCGCCTTCAGCGACCGCAAGGGTGCTTTCGTCAAAAAAGATCTCTATGTTTACGTGATCGACCGCAAGGGCACCTATCTCGCCAACGGTGCGGCGCCCGACGCGCTGGTCGGCCTCAACGTGCTCGACAGCGTCGACGCGGCCGGCACGCCGCTCTTTCGCCACATGATCGCCGTCACCGACAAGCAGGACGAGGCACGCATCCGCTACGTCTGGCTCAATCGCAAAACCAATCACGTCGAGCCCAAGAACGCCTGGCTGCACCGTGAAGGCGACTACATTCTTGGCGTCGGCTATTACTCTCCGCACGCCACGGCGATCGATGCCCAGAAGCTGCTCGGCGATGCCGTCGCCTTCGCCATCAAGAATGGCCTGGGCAACGCCACCAAGGCTTTCAACGACACCAGGGGGGCTTTCGTACGCGACGACCTCTACGTCTTTGCGGTCAATCTCGACAGTGGAAAATTCGAGGCGCACGGCATGAACCCGGCGTGGACCGGCACCGACGCGCGCAATCTCCACGACGTCGAAGGCCACGCGCTGATCCAGGAAATGATCGACCAAGCGAAAAGCAAGGGCACCGGCGTCGTCGATTACGTCTGGCGCAATCCGGTCACCAATGCCGTCGAGCGCAAGCGCTCCTTCATCCAGCGCGTTGACAACAGCCTTCTCGGGGTTGGTTACTACCTCGACTGAGCGGCTGTGCCCGATTCTGACATTTCAGAATTGGGCGACATTTCCGGTTGACCGTGGAAATGACCCAAACCGGCCCGCGTGGCCGGTTATTTTTTTGCCAATTTATTTCCCAATTGCCGACTGGCTTGCCACGGTAGATACTGGTAACAGAGGATGGTTTAGCGTCGCGCCATCCGCCCGGTAGAGAAGGGATGTCATTGCTTTCAATGAATACCCGGCCGCAATCCGTGGAGAGGGAGATCGTCATGTTTGCGCCATTGAATCACCTCAGCATCCGCAACCGGATCTGGGGCATCGTTGCCATTTTTGTCGGCAGCATCCTGCTGACCGGTGCGCTTGATGTCTTGACCCTCAGGGACACCCTGCACCAGGAAAAAGAAGACAGTATCCGGCAACTGGTCGAGAGCGCCCATGCCGTGCTGGGGCATTACCAGGATCTCGAACGCAAGGGTAGTTTGAGCCGGGAAGCCGCCCAGGCTGAGGCCATCGCCACGATCAAGGGCATGCGCTACAACGGCAAGGACTATTTCTGGATCAACGATAACCAGCTTCCATCGCGAATGGTCATGCACCCGATCTCGCCGGAGCTGGATGGCAAACCGCTGCTCGACGACAAATTCAACTGTGTGACCAGCATGCGTAGCGGTACGGACGGGCCTTTTGTCCCGACCGATGGCAAGAAAAACCTGCTGCAGGCCTTCGCCGAACTGGTGGCACAAACTGGGCAAGGCTATGTCACCTACCCGTGGCCCAAGGTCACTCCGGATGGCAAAAGCACGCCCGAAAGATTCCCCAAGCTTTCCTATGTAAAAGGTTTTTCCCCTTGGGGCTGGACCGTCGGATCCGGCATCTACATTGATGACATCGATGCCGCGATTCAGACCAGAGCCATGCGGCACCTGTTGCTGCTGCTCGGAATCACAACCACCTTGCTGTTGCTGGCCAGCCTGATCGCCCGCAGTATCACTGTGCCGCTAAACGCCACAATGCGCACCATGCACGACATTGCAAGAGGCGATGCCGGACTCGACAAGCGCCTGGCCATCGAAGGAAAGAGTGAAATATCCGAACTGGCCGCCAATTTCAACGAAATGCTCGACCACATCGAGACCCGGGACCGGGCGTTGCTCGCGCATCAGGAAGGACTTGAACAGGAAGTCGCGAAGCGCACCGCCAGCCTGAGCGAAGTGAATCGACAGCTGGATGCGGAACTGGTCGAGCGCAAGCGAATAGAGAAGATCATTGGCGAGGGTAAAAACCGCATGCATGCCTTGCTCGATGCCACCGACGAAGCCGTCATGCTGCTGGCGCCGGATGCCACGGTTCTCGAGATCAACGCCTTCGCGGCCCGCCGCTTCGGAAAAACGCCGCAGCAGATGATCAGGACCAACTTTCTCGATCACATGCCGCCCGACCTGGCCAAATCCCGTGGCGCCATGATGCAAGCTGCCGTCGACAGTGGGGAAGTAGTCCGTTTCCAGGATCAGCGCGGCTCGACCTGGTTTGACAACAACCTGTATCCGGTCAAGGACGGCAGCGGTGCCGTCGAAAGCGTTGCCGTCTATGCCAAGGATGTCTCCGAGCAAAAGCGCATCAAGATGGATGAGGATCTCTTCCTGCAACTGGGCACGGTACTCATGCGCTGGGGAGTTGATTCGGTGGCCATCGCACAGATTTTTTGCGACGGCATCCTGCCCATGTTCAATCTGGACGCCGCCTGCATCGCTATCGCCGACCGGGATGGCAAGCTTTCCCTGACCGCCGCAGCAGGGAACATAACGAACGCCGCCATCGAGCATGTCGCCGACAGCGGTGTCGATAGCTCGGCATGCCTGCCACTGGCCGATGTCATGAGCAGCGGCCGGCATCAGGTAGTGCTGCTTGATGACATGAACTGCCAACTCATCAAGGTAAAAGACCAGCCCCTTGCCAAAGGCGCCACGGCCATCCTTCTGCCCCTGAAAATCCACGGTGAACGCTGGGGCGTTCTTGCGCTGTATGGCAAGGAACCCGACCAGTTCACCGACAGCCTGCTGCAGCAACGCCTGCTGGCCAGCGCCAACCGCCTGGTCATCACGCTCGAATCGGCTTTGCGCCAGGAAAGGCTGGCTCTCTTCGACCTTGCCCTGGCCGAAGTCGGCAATGCGGTGATGATCACCGATGTCGCCGGCAAGATCATCTGGGTCAATCGCTCCTTTACCCAGCTTTCCGGCTACACCAACGAGGAACTGCACGGCCAGCCGCCTTCCCTTTTCAACTCCGGTACGCAGGATGCAGTGTTTTTCCGCCATTTCTGGCAGAGCATTTCGGGCGGCGCGACCTGGCGCGGCGACATCGTCAACCGGCGCAAGGACGGCAGCCTGTACACCGCCAACCAGATGGTGACGCCACTGTTCAACGCCGAGGGCAAGATCAGCCACTACATCGCCGTGCTCGAGGACATCAGCGAACGCAAACGCCAGGAAGAGGAATTGAAGAAGAACTACGAGCATTTGCGTGCCCTCAACGAGCAACTGGCCAATGCCCAGAACCAGCTCCTGCAATCGGAAAAAATGGCCTCGATCGGCCAGTTGGCGGCCGGCGTCGCCCACGAGATCAACAACCCCATCGGCTTCGTCAACTCCAACCTGGGCACACTGAAAAACTACGTCGACGAACTGCTCGGCGTCATCCAGGCCTATAGCGCCGCCGACCCACTGCTCGCCGGGCACCCCGAGTTCAATAACACCATCACCGCCCGCAAGGCAGAGGCCGACCTGGACTTCCTCGGCGAAGACATCCACAGCCTGCTCAAGGAATCGCGCGAAGGGATCGCCCGGGTCACCCGGATCGTCCAGGACCTCAAGGATTTCTCACGTATTGACAGCATGGACTGGGCTCAGGCCAACCTCGAACAAGGGCTGGACAGCACGCTGAACATTGCCATGAACGAAATCAAGTTCAAAGCCGATATCGTCAAGGAATATGCCGGCATCCCCGATATCGAATGCCTCGGCTCGCAGTTGAATCAGGTATTCATGAATCTGCTGGTCAATGCCGCCCATGCCATCGAAACCCACGGCACCATCACCATCCGCACCGGCACCACGAGCGATGCAGTCTGGGTCGAGATCGCCGATACCGGCCGGGGCATCCCGCCCGAAAACCTCAAACGCATTTTCGACCCCTTCTTCACCACCAAGGCGATCGGCAAAGGCACCGGCCTCGGCCTGTCGCTGGCCTACAGCATCGTCCAGAAACACCACGGCAAACTCGAAGTCAGCAGCGAAGTCGGCATCGGCAGCTGCTTCCGCGTCGAGATTCCACGGCGGCAACCGGAGCCCGGCGCGGCGACGACAGTCGCCAAACCAGAATAAAAAGGGACCGGCCCGCATGGCCGGTTCCCGTTTTCTTGACGCTCAACACTGGCCTTGGCACTGGTGGCGCCAGGCCGATATTCCGGATTTAGCCGATTTTTCCAGTTGACCGTGGGAGCTGCCCTCTCACATTGGTTTTCATTGACGGATCAAGTCCGGTCGCGTCGGCGCTATGGGCAACATGACGATGACCTGAGCACTCTTGCTCTGGGCCGAAACCCCGTTCTGGTCCTTCACCACAGCGTAGTAGGCGCCGCTATCGGCGGCCTGCACGGCTGACAAGGTCAGTTGCGCTGTCTGCGCACCGGCCACGCCGGAGCGGGTGCCCAGTTTGCTCATCATGCTGCGCTGATCGCTCAGTTGAACCTTGCCGCCGGCAGCAGTGGTCTTGTACCACTGATAGCTCAGCGTGCCACTGCCTTGAGCGATGACCTTGAGGGTGATCGTTCGTCCGGGAAACACTTTTCCGCCGCTCGGATTGAGCACGAAAACCGGCCCGTTGCCCGCCGCACAAGCCACACTGGCGCCGCCAACCGGCCCGCAATTCCAGCTCCACGGCCCGACACCGCTGACGGCCGAGGCGGCGCCGATCAGGCAAAGGTTGGCACTCGGCGCGCTGCTGAAAGAACGGCCATTGGCCGAGCCGCAGGACGGCGCGCTGGCGAGTGTACCGACGTTGATTTGCACGGGTTGCGCTGAAGTAAGCTGCAGCCCCGGACAATTGACGCCCCATTCCCAAACCGTGCCGTCGTTTCTGATCGATGCCGAGCAGGTCTTGGCCGCATCGATGGCCGTGATGCCGCTCAATCCGGGAATCTGGAGCGGCACCAGACTGCGCACCACACTGTTGTCGGCGCCCAGAGCGCCGCCACCGTTATAGCCCATTCCCCAGACGGTACCATCGGCCTTGAGAATGGTCGTATGGGTCTCCGCCATGGCCACGGCGGCGACACCGCTCAGGTTATTGATCTGCTTGGGCAGGCGCTCGCAGAGAACGCTGACGTGCGACCCCATGGCGATGCCATCGCCCAGCTCACCATACTGGTTGCAGCCCCAAACCCACAGAGAGCCGTCGTTCTTGACTGCGGCGGACTTGTACAGGCCGGCGGCAATGCTATTCACACCGCTGATCGCCGTCATCTCCGGCCAGTCTCGCCACGAAAATCCATTCCAATAGGGATTGGATTTGGCACCGTAGGAACCGCTGCCACGCTCACCGTACTCGGCGCCACCCCAGGCCTTGATATTGCCGTCGTAGAACAAGGCCAGCGTATGCGTGTCACCCGAGGCCATGGCCATAGGCGGCGTTGCCGGCGGCCATGCCCCGGCCGTGCTGATCTTGAGATGATCGACCTGAAGCGGCTGGGCGACATTCTGGACCTCGGGCCCCGGCTTGGTCGTGCTCGTCGCCTGCCCCGGGACGTGGCCCCCCAGCTTGTTCAGCTCGTTATTACCCCAAGCCCACAACGAGCCATCCGATTTGCGGGCGAAGAAACTGCCGCTCCGCGCCCAGATGGCTGTCACGTCGCTCAGCGGCCCAGCGGCAGTAGCGAGCTGCGTTGGAGCACTGGCGATGGAGCCGGACGGACAACCGGCCAGCAACTGGGTATTCAGCCCCCATTGCCAGACCGTTCCATCGCTCTTCAGGGCAATGCTGTTCCGCCCGGCTGCCGCAACAGAAACGATACCGACCAGCCCATTGACCGGCGCTGGCGGGAGCTTGGTCAAGCCTTTGGCGTAACAGTTGCTGCCCGGCGAAGGCCGGACGGCGGCAAAATCGACCACGCCCCACTGCCACACCGAGCCGTCCGCCTTGAGCAGGACGGTATGCTCGGGGGCCATGGCAACTTGCGGTGTTGCCGCCATCGCTTCAATGGCGTTCCCACACATCAATTGAAAAACGGCCAGACCGATCAGGCTGGATTGACGTACATGATGATGTCGTAGCATGACGATTTCTCCCTTTTTGTTTTTAGCGTGGCCGGATCCCCCGAAGGCTGGCAACAGAACGACTTCGGGCTATTCTCCAGCACTTTCAATCTACCCTTTAAGCATAGTTGCAATTCCAGAAACCTCCAGCCGCATCGGCTGGCTGGCAGCTGCTCCATTCCTGAACACCTGTTGAGCAGTTGATCACGCACTTCCTGCTCCAGGCCGTGGCAACCGCCATCGCCACAAAACCAAGTCTTTGAAAATTAGCCTCTTTTTCCGGTTGGCCTTGGAAATGGCAGGGCTGGCACAGGGCATGCACATTAGATGGCACGAGCCACGGCAGGTCATCATCACGAATCAACCGAATCTGCCGGCTTCGAGTTACCCGATCGCAACTTCATTCAAGAACATTGGAGACAAACATGACTGTTTATGCAGCTCCCGGCGCCGCTGGTGCCAAGATCGCCTACAAGGCCCAGTACAACAACTTCATCGGTGGCCAGTGGGTTGCCCCGACCAAGGGTGAATACTTCGACGTGATCACCCCGACGACCGGCAAGGTCTACACCAAGGTCGCCCGTTCCACCGCCGAAGACATCGAGCTGGCGCTTGACGCCGCTCACGCTGCTGCTGATGCCTGGGGCAAGACCGGCCCGGCCGAGCGCGCCAACCTGCTGTTGAAGATCGCCGACCGCCTGGAAGCCAACCTCGAAATCCTGGCTTATGCCGAGACCGTCGATAACGGCAAGGCCATCCGCGAAACGCTGAACGCCGACATCCCGCTCACCGTCGACCACTTCCGTTATTTCGCCGGCTGCCTGCGCGCTCAGGAAGGCTCCCTCTCCGACATCGACGAAAACACCGTCGCTTACCACTACCACGAGCCGCTCGGCGTCGTCGGCCAGATCATCCCCTGGAACTTCCCGATCCTGATGGCGGCCTGGAAGCTGGCTCCGGCCATTGGTGCCGGCAACTGCGTCGTACTCAAGCCGGCCGAATCGACCCCGATCTCCATCCTGATCCTGGCCGAACTGATCGCCGACCTGCTGCCGCCGGGCGTGCTGAACATCGTCAATGGTTTCGGTCGCGAAGCCGGCATGCCGCTGGCCACCAGCAAGCGCATCGCCAAGATCGCCTTCACCGGCTCGACCTCCACCGGCCGCGTCATCGCCCAGGCCGCTGCCAACAACCTGATCCCGGCCACGCTTGAACTGGGCGGCAAGTCGCCGAACATCTTCTTCGCCGACGTCATGGACAAGGATGACGGCTTCCTCGACAAGGCCATCGAAGGCATGGTGCTGTTCGCCTTCAACCAGGGCGAAGTCTGTACCTGCCCGAGCCGTGCCCTGATCCAGGAATCGATCTACGACAAGTTCATGGAACGGGTCCTCAAGCGCGTCGCTGCCATCAAGCAGGGCAACCCGCTCGACACCGACTGCATGATGGGTGCCCAGGCTTCGCAAGAGCAGATGACCAAGATCCAGTCCTATCTCGAAGTTGGCAAGCAGGAAGGCGCCGAATGCCTGATCGGTGGCGCCCGCGCCGTGCTCGAAGGCGACCTGGCCGGCGGTTACTACATCCAGCCGACCTTGTTCAAGGGCCACAACAAGATGCGCATCTTCCAGGAAGAAATTTTTGGACCAGTGCTTGCCGTCACCACCTTCAAGGATGAAGCTGAAGCCCTCGAAATCGCCAACGACACCCTGTACGGCCTCGGCGCCGGCGTCTGGAGCCGCAACGGCAACGTCGCCTACCGCATGGGTCGCGCCATCAAGGCCGGTCGCGTCTGGACCAACTGCTACCACGCCTACCCGGCGCACGCAGCGTTCGGCGGCTACAAGGAATCCGGCATCGGCCGTGAAACCCACAAGGTCATGCTGGACCACTATCAACAGACGAAGAACCTGCTCGTTTCGTACAGCGAAAGCAAGCTGGGCTTCTTCTAAACCGGGCATCTCCTCCACTGGCCG
The DNA here is from genome assembly GCF_049652925.1 of Azonexus sp. Lineage (GTDB taxonomy): Bacteria > Pseudomonadota > Gammaproteobacteria > Burkholderiales > Rhodocyclaceae > Azonexus. The sequence goes on along the minus strand of NZ_JBASFI010000024.1, from coordinate 228,150 downwards.
CATTTAGTTTTGCGGGCAACTCTTCGGGGGCGGGCAACCGCCCCCCTTTTTTAGGAGAAAAACATGGTCGACCGTGTCATTTGCACCCCGGCAACGCTTGAACTCATTGCGCTCCTGAAACAGCAATACGGCCCGGAGCTGATGTTTCACCAATCCGGCGGCTGCTGCGACAACAGTGCTGCCAACTGCTACCTGCCTACCGACCTCACCATCGGCGCCTACGATGTCCATCTCGGCGACATCGGCGGCGTGCCTTTCTACATCAGCGCCTCGCAATACGAATACTGGAAGCACACGCAACTGATCATCGACGTGATCGACGGATCGGGCGGCACCTTCTCGCTCGAAGGCAATACCGGCAAGGCTTTCCACACCCGTTCGCGACTGTTCACCGATGCCGAATGGGCTGAATTGCAGGCGGCTGGCCTCGTTTAATTCAAGGAATTTTCCACATGAACAAGCACCTGAGCATTACCCTGCTGCCTCTGCTCGCAGCCACCCTGTTCACCGCTGCCCCGGTCCATGCAGCCGACGGCGAAGCCATCGTCAAGAAAGCCCGCTGCGTCGCCTGCCACGCCGTCGACCAGAAGCGCGTCGGTCCGGCCTACAAGGAAGTCGCCGCCAAATACAAGGGCGATACCAAGATTGCCGCTGTCCTTTTCGACAAGGTCCGCCACGGCGGTTCCGGCAACTGGGGCCAGGTCCCGATGATTCCCCACCCGGCCGACAAGATCAGCGACGACGACCTCAAGGCCGCCGTACAGTGGATTCTGGCACTGGAATAAGCAACACGGCGCCCCGGTTTCGGGCGCCCAAAGGGAGAACAGCAACTCCTCGACAAGAATGGCCGCAGGCCATCGAATGAAAAACCGCGGGCCCCAAGCCGGTCACGACCCCGGCCGAGCGCCCCGCCCCCTCTGCGCTGCACCGTTTCTGCGAAGCAGGCCGAATTCCACGGTCAACCCGAAAAAACCGCCAAAATCGAAAGGCCGGGCCAGTTCGACAAGGGCCGGAACAGGCAACAGTTTGCACTGCCGGGTCCGGATTTCGGCGCCCATGTTAAAATTGGCCGCTTTTTCCGGTAAAAGAAGCGGAGAGCAAGATGAGCACCCTAACCACAGGCGATCGAGTGACGCACCCCAACCAGCAGGAATGGGGTCTGGGCAAAGTGCTTAGCGCAACCCCCGACAATCTTGATGTGTTTTTTGTCGGCGCGGGCCGCAAGCGGCTCTCACGATCCTTCATCAAACTCGAGAAAGCCGAAGGGGCAGCCTCGAAACACCGCCTCCTCGACAACCTGATCGAAACCTCGCAAATTGTTGGCGACAGCTTTGTCACCATTCCCATGGCGATTGAACGCTTCATGGCCAAATACCCGAACGGCTTCGAGGATGCTGATTACATCAAATCCGTGCGCGAGGCCAACATGCGCGGGCAAAAGATGTGCGCCCAGCTGCTGAGCCAGGACGAGCTTTCCCGGCTCATTGCCGAAGGCAGCTTCGATGCCGTCTGCGATCGGGCCCGGCACGTCGAAACCAGCGCCAACCTGCTGACCAAGAGCGAGCGCAAGACCCTGCACGAAGCCCTCGAACTGCCCGCCTGCCAAAAACTGTTCTCCCTGGCCCTGGCCGAACTGCTCTACGGGACAGAAAGCGAGGAGGCGCGCTTCAAGCACTTCCTGCGCACGCTCGGCATCCTGGAACTGAACAAATGGCAGTTCGCGACACTGTTCAGCTTCATCCGCCACCCGCAGCAATCCGCCTTCATCAAGCCGACCGCCATCCAGAATGCCGCCAAGGCCCTGTGCTGGCGGATCAACTACAAGCCCGACCCGAACTGGAAGACCTACGACGCAGTCGCCCGGCTGTACAGCTACGTCCGCACAAATCTGCTCGAAGAAGGCCTGATGCCGCGCGATCTGATCGATGTGCAGGCCTTCATCTGGTCCGTCGCCCAGAAATAACCTGGCCGCCCTTCACTGGCGCAGCGCCCCACTCTCAGAAAAGGAAAAACATGAACGCTCAAGCCTTAGCCGAAAAACTGAACAAGCTCGGATTTACCCCCACCGCCCTGAGTGAACCGTCGAAACGCGAGGACGGGATGATCGTCTTTACCAAGGGCGTGCACGTTCAAGTGCCGCTGCATGGCGACGAACCCAACGTCGTCCTTGAAAGCGACGATGGCGACCTGGAGTTTTACGATGCCCAGCGCAACATCGAGGATCTGATCACCGATCTGAAGGCCGCCCTGCAAAGCGAACAGGCCATGAATTCACGCTGAACCAGGCAGGGCTGATGAAGCCGACGGGGCAACAAGAAGTGCCTCTTCGGCGCCAGCCTGCCCTCAAGCCACCCCGGCCAGAACTGAGCGCAGCACTCCTGCTCCCTTTGCCGTCAGCGACCAAGCCAACACCCCGCAATTGATCAGCACCGTTGCCCAGAACGTCGTCTGAAACGACGCCTTGCTCGACTTGTGGCGCAGCACGCGCTGCGCCATCAAAGCTCCCGGCCAGCCGCCGAACAGGGCGATCATGTGCAAGGTATTCTCCGCCGTCCGCCACCGCCCACCCTGCGCTGCCGCCTTGTCCCAGGCATAAATCACAAAAGCCAGCAGGCTCGCCCCGGCATACAGGCCGACGACCGCCAGCGGCAGCTTGCCAGCCAGCGCACAGGCACCGACGAAGGCAAAAAACAGCACGGCCAGCATCGGCAAGCCGCGGCCAGAACTTTTCCAGCCCGAAGCCGCAACCCGCGAATTCGTCGACTCGAGAAACGCCACGCCCTCCGCCCGAGCCCTGCCCTTGGCATCCGTCGCGTGCTCATAAGTCACGATCACGCCCTCGACCGGTCGCCGACCGCGCCGGGCAAAGGCCTTGATGTGCAGGAAGACCGGCTCACCCCCGCCATTCGGCGTGATGAAGCCAAAGCCCTGATCGTCTTTCCAGCTCGTTATTTTTCCCTGATAGCGCATGAGTCTGATCCGCAAAACCGATTAACTCTGGCTTGTATCACCTGATTCAGGGTTCAATCAACACCCTGCTGATCGGTGCACCGTCTATACATCAGGCATTAACGCATCACCCAGCCACCGCAAACGGGGAATACCTGGCCGACAAAGCAATTGGCCAGATCGCTGCACAAATAGGCGGCGAATTCGGCGTCCTCTTCCGCGCCGACCAGCCGTCCGAGCGGAACCTCGCGCTTCAGACGTTCCTGAAAACGCGGGTCGGCCTGCACCTCGGGCGGGAAGTAGGTCGGGTTTTCAACGAAGTTCTGAGCAATGGCATTGACCTGAACATTGTGCGGTGCGACCTCGACGCCGACGGCCTGCGCGTAGGCCAGCTGGGCGCCGCGCGCCGCGCTGTAGGTCGACCGCCCCTTCATGCCGCGCAGGGCCGAAGCGCTGCCCATGACCAGAATCTTGCCCGAACGGCGGGCGATCATTGCTGGCAAGACGGCCCGGAACAACCGCGCCAACGGATGGACAAGGATCCCGAAGGTGTCGTTCCACTCCGCTTCGGCGACCTCGGCGACGGCCGTGCCCGGCGCCGGAATAGCTAGGTTGGCGACAAGAACATCGACCCGCCCAGCCTCGGCGACGATGGCAGCAGGCGCATCGACATCAACAAGCGAGGCCGTATTGGCGATCACCGTCGCGCCATGGCGGGCAAACACCTCACACAGCACCGGCCCCATGAACATGTCGGCCTGGGTGACCAGCACCCGTTTACCAAGCAGTTTTTGATCGGACATGTGCGCTCCTTTGGCGAAGGTCTGCTAATCCCTGCGCCGCGACGGCTTAGCGCACGGGGGGTAGCGTGGTGATTTTTTCCAGCCGGTCTTCCAGCTCGCCGATGTAGGCGGCAAGCGTGTTACCGGATTGTTCGGTGAACGAGCGGAAATCATGCTCAAGCCGGTCGATTCTGGCAAGGACCATCTCTTTCGCTTCGCCGTTCAGCGTCGTTTGCCGGGTCAATTCGCTATCAAGAAAGGCGCGCAATTCGGTGAAGCGGGAAGCCTCGGCACTGTCCGCAAGCTCCCGGTTGGTCTGCAAGGCGCGTGAGTGGCGACGGGCTTCAAGGAGAACGGAACCCTGCAGGTAGACGACATAGATCAGAAACAGCACCGTGATGAAGACCAACAATCCGAGCATCAACAGGCCCAATGGCATTTGCACCGAGGTAAAGCCGAGCCATAACTCGGTAGGCGCAAGAAAGACGCCCCAGTTCAAGGCAGCGAAAACGGCGACCACGGCCAAAATGATCAGCAACAATAGCGAGTGAAGTTTCATGTCAGGGCTCCCGAATGGACGAGTATTGATGGGTGAAAGCCTGCACCAGGCTTCAATACGAGGCACAGGAAGAACGCGAAAAGTCGACGCACTGTGCCCCAACAAATTTCACGGCTGTTTATCCAGCCAATGCTGCGTGCCAAATTTGGTTTTTAGAATATCACGCATATTCAGACCGCATCTGTGCGCTACGGCACGTAAAAAAGCCACCCGAAGGTGGCGATTAATTTGAATTTTGGCTGTTTTTCCCGGTTGACCGTAGCAATGGCTATTACTTTGGTCAGAGCATCTTGCTCCGCTGTGGAGCAGCTGTTCCATTTTTGAACAAACCGCCGGGCAGCATGCGTTGCAGCGTACCGTCACGTTTGAACAGGTGTTTGAGTGCGCCGGCGATGTGCAGGCCGATCAGGCCGGCGAGGCCCCAGACAAAAACAACGTGGCCCAGTTTGAAGGCGCCGTTGAGCGTTTCGTCCGGCCAGCCCATTTTAGGCAGTTCGATGCCGAAGAACTTGATGGCGTAGGGCGTGAAGGACGAGGCAAGGAAGCCGGCCAGCGGCGCCATGAACAACAGGGCATAAAGCGCGTGATGAACCGCCGTGGCCAGTTTGGCCTCCCAGCCGGTGACTAGCGGCTTGGGGGCCGTATGACCGCGGCGCCAGGCCAGGCGGGCGAAGATGAGCAACAACGCGAGCAGGCCGAGCGATTTGTGCAGACTGTAGGCAGCGCTGCGCTCGGCGCCCTTGGGCAGATCGACCATGGTCCACCCCAGCCAGAGCAGCCAGATGACGACGATGGCCTGCGCCCAATGGAGCACGATGGCCGGCAGCGTGTAGCGTTGACCGCTCATCGGATGCTGACGCCCCAAGGCAGTTCGCCGACTTCGATATCAGGCAGCTTCTTGTAGCTGGCAGTGTCGATGACGGAAACCGTACCGGAGCGGCCATTGGCCACGTAGAGCTTGGCGCCGTCCGGCGTGATGGCCATGTTCCACGGGCGTTTGCCGACCTCGATGGTGGCGACGACGGTGTTGCTGGCAACATCGATGGCCATCACCGACGGGTCGCGCCCGTTGGAAACGAAAACCCGCTTGCCATCGGGATGGATGGCAATCCCCGCAGGGTACTGGCCAGCGGGGATTTCAGCGATGACGCGGCGTTCAGCAACATCGATGGCGTAGACCTTGCCGGCCATTTCGCTGGCCACATAGGCCCGGCTACCGTCGGGCAGGAAGCCGATACCGCGCGGCCGCTTGCCGACCGGGATGCTGGCCACCTGCTTGCGGGCCTTCACATCGACGACATCGACCTGCTCCGCCTCTTCGGCGCTGACATAGAGCCAGCGTCCGTCCGGGCTGAACACGGCATGTTCCGGATTCTTGCCCTGCACCTTGATGCGCGCCAGTTCCTTGCCCTGCGGCGCGGCGAGCAGCACGACGCTGTTGTCGTCCTCGACCGCCACGGCGAGCAATTTGCCATCGACCGAGAGGCTGACGCCTTCCGGCGAATCGCCAACCGGGACGGTCTTGATCAGCTTGCCGGCAACGGTATCGACGATCAGCAGGCTGCCCGTCTTGCCGTCAGTCAGATACAACCGCCCTGCGCCGGCGGCAATGCCGCGCGGCCGCTGACCGGCTGGAATGTCGCTGAGACGCTGGTCGGTGGCGGTGTCGATGACGCTGACCGTGGCCGATTTTTCATTCGGTACATAGGCAAACGGCGCGGCCAGTGCAGCGCCGCCGAAAGCCGCAATCAGCGTGACCAGCAGGAGTTTCGGCAGGCGCGGGCGCATGTTCAGATCGCCTGATATGAAATGCCGTTGCGCTTGAAGATGTCGGCAATCGTGCCGTCATTCTTCAATGCCACCAGCGCCCCGCCGATGGCCTCGGCCAGCGCCTGATCCTCGACCTTGACGGCCATGCCAAGCGGCCAGCTGTCGATCTTCAATTCGGCGAATTTCGGGCTTTCCAGAACGAGATTGCCCTGCCCCTTGGTCGCCGCTTCAAGTTCGGCGCGCGGCGCCAGTACGGCCGCCACCTTACCGTCGGCCATACCCTTGGCGGCTTCGGCCACCGTCTTGAAATGCACGACGTTTTCGCGCAGGCGGCCATTCAGCACGCCAAGCAGGAAGGAGTCGGCCAGCGAAGCGGTTTCGACACCGATCTTCTCGCGCGTGAAGATTTCCAGTGCGACAGCCGCCGAGCCGGACAGCGGCTTCGGCACACGCTCCGGATTGCGCGCCAAGGCCAGCGTTTCGACGTGGTAGGCGCCGAAGATGCGGACCTTGTCGTTGGACCGCGCCAGATACTCGTCGACCGGCACGTGCATCATGACGTCGGATGGCTGGGTGCCCAAGTAATGGCCTTTCCAGACCATGTTGCGCAGGTCATCGTTCATGTCCTCGTCGGCGTTGTAGCCGACGACTTCGGCCGTCAGGCCGAGCTTGGCAGCAATCGCCCGGGCGACGTCGGCATCGATACCCTTGCCGCCGGCCATCGAATACGGCGGGAAATCGTTATACACCGCGACGCGCAGACGACCGCGCTGGCGAATCGTTTCAAGGCCATCGGCCAGCGCCGGCAAGGCGGCAACCATGGGCAAGGTGGCCAGTGCCTTCAGCCAGAGACGACGATCATTCTTCATGGACGGTTTCCAGCCAGGTACGGATGGCCCACATGGCCTCCTGACTCAGTGTACCCTCGAACGGCGGCATATAGACACGACCGTCGCGAACGGCCCCCTTGCGGATGCGGGGCAGGAAAACCTCATCACCTTCATCGCCGAGCGGCAGGTAGCGCAGGTCCGGGGCGATGCCGCCGGAGATGCCACCCAGGCCATGGCAACGGGCGCAATTCTGGTTGTAGGCGGAATCTCCAATGCGGATGGCGGTCTTATCCTTGCGAAAAGGATTGCTTGGCAGGAAATCGGCGCCCAGGTTTTTCAGCCCGGTCGTATCGACGGCCTGTGGTACGACGTCACCGTGAGCAAAAACCTGTGGCGCGGTTGTGCAAATGAAAAGGGCTGCGGCAACAGCACCGAGGTGTCGGAAGGGATGTTTCACAATGTCTCCTTATTTGATTGCGGGTTACTGCCTTTGTGACAAGACATCTGCAAACCCTGTGCCAGCTCACTAGGCAAACCGGAAAATCCCTTGGCCACCGGCTTTCGCCAGAGACGGTGCGAAAACAGTCACATTTGCCAGCGCATGGCACGGCATTTGCTGAAAGGTGTAGCGCACTGCTCGCATCATTGCTAATAAAAAGGGCAGGTGTTACGTTATGAAGCAACAAAACTATAAATACAGATAGAGAAGTCGCCGGAGGAGAGATGGGACAAATTCAACTATTGGCCGAAATTCACGGCCAGCGCCTGGAACAGGCAAGGCAACTGTTTTTTGATCAGGGCACCCTGCCCGATGGTTTGATCGATCCGGTCATCCTTCGTTCCTGGGAACGTTGCCGGCGCTTCGGGCTGGGCGATGCCCATGCTATCCCGGCCGTCGAGGCCATGGATCGCGTAGCGCTCAAAACCGAACAGGACCGCAACCGCTTCCTGCTCGCTCAGGGGCGGCCGATCATGGAGCATGTCTACGAGCAGATCCGTGAATCCGGCAGCATGGTTATCCTGGCCGACGCCAACGGCCTGCTCCTCGAAACCGTCGGTGATGCCGATTTCGTCGGCCGCGCCGACCGCGTTGCGCTGTCGGCCGGTGCCTCCTGGGACGAAAACCAGCGCGGCACCAACGCCATCGGCACCGCCTTGTCGGAAGAAATTCCCATTTCCATCCTCGGCGGCGAACACTTCCTCGAACACAACGGCTTCCTTACCTGCTGCGCCAGCCCGATCTTCGGGCCGGACGGCCGGCTGATCGGTGTCCTCGACATTTCCGGTGACTACCGCAGCTATCAGCGCCACACCCTGGGCCTGGTCCGGATGTCGTCGGCCATCGTCGAAAAGCGCCTGTTCGAGTCGATGCACGCCCGCGACATCCTCGTCTGCTTCCACAGCCGCGCCGACTACCTGGGCAGCCCGAAAGAAGGCATCGCCGCCGTTTCGCCGGATGGCCAGGTGCTCGCCATGAACCGCAACGGCACAGAGCTGCTCGGCATCCGCCAGGTGGACGCTGTGCGCCGCGACTTTTCGATGGTTTTCGAAAGCAACCTGTCGGCGCTCGTCGACCGTCTTCGCCATACGCCATTCGGCAGCTACGAGATCAACGTCAATGGCAAATCCCTACACGTCCAGCTGCGCGGTCAACTGCCGCCGCTATCCGTGGCCGGCCGCGTCTACGACGAACCAGCAAGTCTGCGCGCTCCGCGCCGGCCCGAAACCGCCGCCCCGTCAGGCCCGACGCTCGACACCCTGAACACCGGCGACGCCCGCCTGCAGGCCGCCATCGAACGGGCCCGGCGCATTCTCGGCAAGGACATCCCGATCCTCATCCAGGGCGAATCAGGCGCCGGCAAGGAAATGTTCGCCAAAGGCTTCCATAACAGCGGCCCGCGCGGCACCGGCCCCTTCGTCGCGCTCAACTGCGCCTCGATCCCGGAAACCCTGATCGAGTCCGAACTGTTCGGCTATCAAGGCGGCGCCTTCACCGGCGCCCGCAAGGAAGGCGCGCCGGGCAAGATCCAGCAGGCGCACGGCGGCACCCTCTTCCTTGACGAAATCGGCGACATGCCGCTCAACCTGCAGGCCCGCCTGCTCCGCGTACTGCAGGAGCGTTGCGTCACGCCGCTGGGCAGCACACGGGCGATTCAGGTCGATATCTCGCTGGTCTGCGCCACCCACCGCAAATTGCGCGAAGAAGTCGCCCGCGGCGCCTTCCGCGAAGACCTTTATTACCGCCTCAACGGCATGAGCGTCACCATGCCCGCCCTGCGCGAACGGACCGACATCAGCGCCCTGGTTGCCAAGATTGCCGCCTCGGAAACGACCACCCGCAGCCTGCAGGTGCGTTTCTCCGACAAGGCCCGGCACGCCATCGAGAATTACGCCTGGCCGGGCAACATCCGCCAGTTGTTTAACGTCATCCGCGTCGCCATCGCCCTGCTCGACGACGACGAATCGCTGATCACCGAAAGCCACTTGCCGGAAGAGCTGTTCGAAACCATCATCGCCAGTGCCCCCAACGCGCCACAAGCCTTCGACCCGTGGGCTGCGGCACCGCTCGAAGGCGCCAACAGCATGGACGCCATCAGCCGTCAGGCCGCCATGCGCGCCCTCGACGCCGCTGGCGGCAACATCTCCTCAGCCGCCCGCCAGCTCGGCATCAGCCGCAACACGCTGTATCGCAAGCTGGGGCGAATGTAAGGACTAGAGGCCAGGCAGCGGGCTGCGCGTCAGCGCCACGCTGACGATGTAGACGTAGGCCAGCACGGCCAGCCCGAAGTAGCGCACGCGGATGGCCAGGGTCCGGCCGCGTTTGAGCGCCATCATGCCGAGCAGGATGTAGGCGAGCAGACCGAAGAGCTTGGCGGTCAGCCAGCCGTTCACGAACGGGTACTGGCCGCTCAGCCAGGCCATCGTCAGCGCGCTGCCGAGCAGCAGGGTATCGACGATGTGCGGTAGAACCCGCGTCAGCCGGTGCTGGCGCAGCGGCGATTCGCGCAGCATCCACCAGCCACGCAGGCAAAAGCCGAGGCCGCTGAGCACAACGCAAGTGATATGCAGGTGTTTGAGGACGAGGTAGCTCATGGCGTTGCCGGCCTGGCGGCGAGTTTAGCCTCGATTTCGGCGAAGTGCTGGCGATAGCGTCCGATGGCGCCGGCCAGGTTCCACCACAGCCAGCCATTGGCCACGGCAAAGGCCAGACCGGCCGGGCGGGCCAGCCAGGCCGGGATGAAGATGGCGGCGAGCAGCAGGGCCAGGGCGACGCCGTAAGCCAGCATCTGCCGGTGCATGGCTGGCTCGGCGAGAATCTTGTTCATGGCCGGGGCCGGCACCTTGGCCTGACCGCAGTTCTGCAGGTGCATCCAGGATAAAAAAGGGACGATCTTGTAGAGCATGCCGGTGATGAAGGGGATGAATCCGCCGGCAATGAGCAAAACGCCGAACATCAGCGTCCAGCCTTCGATGTCGGAAGCTGAGGGCAGGATTGCCACGGTCAACAGGAAAAAAAGGCCAAAAATGAAAAGTATCAGGCCGAGTTGCCAGTAGCGGTAGGTGGCATCCGGCCGCGCCCGCCGCCGCTTGCCCTGCAGGCGCAGGGTCAGCCCGGCGAAGGCGATGCCGGCCAGTGCGGCGCCAAGCTGGCCGAGACGGACGAGCAGCGGCCAGTCGGCGAGCACGCCAACGCTCCACAAAAGCAGCATGGCCAGCATGAAGACCGGGAACCACCAACTGGCGCGCGCCGGGTAACCGGGCGTTAGCTGGAACATTGGCACGACGACATAGGCCATCGCCGCGAGCAGGACACCGGCCCAGCCGCCCAGCCCCCAGCCGGCATGCAGGTCGGCCAGCGCCATGAGGGGCAAGGGCCAGCCATAGGCTAGCGCCAGGGCGAGGACGGCGCCGAGGCCGACCACGCCGGCCAGACTGAACAGGGCGAACTTGATGCCGCGGATGGTCGGGCTGGTTGTCGGGACTGCGATCAGGGCGCTGACAGTCACGGCCAGGAAAAACAGCACGGTCAGCGCGAGCATGAAAGCGGCGATGCCGAGCAGCGCGGGCGCGCCGAAGAGAAAACCGGCCGCCAGCAGCAGCGCCCCGGCCGAGAGGCCGACATGGACGATCCGGGCCACGGCCACTGGCCGTTTGAGACTGGCGCCGGCGACTACCGGCAAAATCTGGATGAGCGCGCCGAGCATGACCTGGAGCATGAAGCCGATGGTGATCAGGTGCGTCGCCGCGAGGGCGCCGGGCGTCCACCGCGAGGCGAAGATATCCGGCCCTTCGAAGGCGACAAGCAGGCCGGCCAGCACGGCAAAGAGCGGCGCCGTCAGGAAGAAACGCAGCGGTGCGGCGAAGGGCGGCGCGTTCTCGAAGGCCAGCATCGCTTGCATGGAGCGTGAATTGTCGAGGGAAGCGGCTGGTCTAGCGGGAGATCAGGATTTCGAAGGTGCCGTCGGGCAGCAACTCGGTTTCGTACGCATGGCCGTTCTGGCGCAGCACCTTGTAGAGCGGGTGCGGCTCGCGGAAGAGGAGCAGCAACATCTTCTCGCCGTCCTTGAGTGTGTCGAGCATTTCCATGGTGGCCACGAATGGGCCGGGCGGCTCCATGTAGCGGGCGTCGACGACGTGCGGGGTCTTGGCGTGGCTCATTGTTCGCAAAGTTCCGTTTCCAGCCGTTCGAGAATGGCCGGCAGTTCAGCTGTCAGATGCTGGTCGCACATGGGATAGAGCATGTTCTCTTCCTTCATGTTGTGCTGCTGCATCATGATGACCAGGGTATCGGCCAGCCCGAGGTAATCCTCGGCATTGGCCGTCTTCAGCGCCTCGGCGGCATCGTCAAGCAGGCTGCGCAGTTGCTCGTGCTCCATGCGCATGACCTGGGTCGGCCCCATGCGCATGCCGGTCTTCGCTTCGAAGGTCGGGAAAAGCGTTTTTTCCTCGCTGTCGAAATGCGCCAGCATGGCCGAATGAAAATGCCCGAAGGCGGCGCGGGCCAGGTCAAAACTGCCTTTGCCGACGGCTTGCTCGGCTTCGGCAAAAAGATCATCGCAACGGCGATGATCTTCGGTCATGAAACTGCGAATGGTGGTCATGGGCGACTCAATGGCGAATGAATGAGCCATTCTCGGGGTAGCCGCCCGAGAGGCTCCTTGACCGCCATCAAATCCGCCTCAATCAACCGCCGCAGATGCCAACCTGCAACCCGTCGAACCAGTTGATGAAACGCTGCACGTCGGCGCCCTGATAGATGGCACCGTGCTGCGGGCAGAGCATGTCGATCTCCATTTGCGAAACCCGCTCGCACCAGCGGCGCTTGGCCTCGTTGGAGCCCATCCACCGGCGGTGGAAACCCTCGGCATGGCGGATATGCTTGTCGAAGCTTTCGACGAACAAGCCGTCTTCGCCCGGCGGCAACAGGGCCGCCCCGACGTCGCCGGAAAACAGCACCTTGGCGACCTTGTCATAGAGGTGGAAATTTCCCGACGAATGCAGGTAATGCGCCGGAATGGCTTTGAGCATGAGGCCGTCAAGCGAGATATCGGCACCTTCATCGGGCATCGCCACAAACGTTTCCGCCGTGCCACCAAAATGCGGGATGAAACTGCTCCACAGCCAGCTGACGTAGCAACGCATCTTCGGATTGAATTCGAGCCAGAGGGCCAGCGAAGAACAAATGTCGGGGTCCTGGTGCGAGGCAAAAATGGCACTCAGCGCCGACGGATCAAACTCCGACGACAAGGCCGAGAACACCGCCGGGAATACCTCGGCGCCACCCGGGTCGAGCAGAATCCCCTGGCTGCCATGGGTCACCAGGTATTCATTGGTATCGATCAGGAAATTCGGTTTGTCCGGATCGCGCACGATGGCGATCCATTTGTGGTTGCCATCCTGAAAGATCGTTTTTGTTTTTTTCACGCATCCGCTCCCGTATTCTCAGTTGCCGGTAAAAAAGGCTGACCGGCGCAGCGCTTCCAGCGAGGTGCGGATTTCTTCGACGACGCCGTCGAATTCCCCCGAAACCTGCGACAGCGGCACGGCAAATGATTGTCCGTAGGCCGCCTCGATCTTGGCTGATTTGGCCAGCACCCCACCCAGTTCAACCATCCGGAAGGCATCGTCGAGGGCTCCCCGGAGCTGCTTGCGCAAGCGGGCCAGACGCTCGGCATGGCGTTCGTTCTCGACTTCCCGCGCGGCCAGCACATCACGCCCGTAACCGCCCGGCGACAGTTCGACAGCCCGCCGCAACAACGCGGTATGGCGGATGTCCTGCAGCACCAGCGAGACTTCGGTGACGCAGCCATGGATCAGGCTGGTCAGCGATGACATGCCGTCGCGCAGATCCTGCGAAAAAACCCGCAGCTCGTTGGACAGCACGCCGAAGCCCCGCGCCGCCGTTCCCGCCCGCTTGGCGAGGAAGATGGCATTGAGGGCCATGATGTTGATCTTGAAGGCGACGCCAACGACCGACTTGATTTCCTCGTTGATCCGCACGATGCGCAACAGGTCTACGCCGGCCAGCTGCGCCTTGGTCGGTCGGGTGGTCAGTGCAGTCGTCATGGTCATTCCGCAGCCTGTTGTTCAGTCAGACAGCAATGTATCAATTTCAGCAAGGAACAACCAGAAAACTGTTGATTTTGCCACTTATTTTTCGAGCACATAGCTGCCCGGTGCATCGGCCAGGGCCGGGAACTTGCGATTGGCCGCCGGGTAAGCATCGACCAGATTGCCAGTGCGTTCGCCGAGCCAGCGGGTCCAGTCTTCCCACCAGGTGCCCGGCTTTTTCTCGGCCCGGTCAAACCAGTGTTCCCAATGCTCGTTGCGTTCCGGCTCGGCAATCCAGTAGGCACGTTTGGGCGGATTGGCCGGCGGATTGACGATGCCGAGAATGTGTCCCGAGGTCGACAGCACGAAGCGTACGGGCGCCTTGACGTTGATCTGCTTGCGGATGCGGTAACACTGCTTCCACGGCGCAATGTGGTCGTCTTCGGCGGTCACCGCGTAGAGCGGCTGTTCGATCAGGTCAAGGTCGATTGACTCACCACCGATGGTCAGCTTGTCGCGCTTGATCAGGTTGTTGTTGAGATAGAGTTCGCGCAGGTAATAGGAATGCATGGCCTGCGGCATGCGCGTCGTGTCCATGTTCCAGAACAGCACATCGAAGGGCGGCAAGGGCTGGCCGAGCAGATAGCTGTTGACCCAGTAGTTCCAGATCAGCGGGTTCGAGCGCAGCAGGCGGAAGGAACTGGCCATTTCGCTGCCGTCGAGATAGCCCTTCTTGGCCATCGACTCTTCGAGCGCGTTGATGCAGGCTTCGTCGATGAAAACGTCGATGTCGCCGGGGTGGGCGAAATCGGTCAGGGTCGTGAATAGCGTCCAGTGGGCGACCGGCACCTTGTCCGTCCCCAAATGCTTGTTGGCCCAGGCCATGTAGGTACTGACCAGCGTGCCGCCGATGCAGTAGCCAACCAGATGCACCTTGGGCACCTTGCAGAATTCGGTCACGACGCGAACGACTTCGTTGACGCCTTCGAGCAGGTAATCGTCGAAGCGGATATCGGCCAGATCCACGTCCGGATTCTTCCAGCTCGTGATGAACACCGAGAAACCCTGATCGGTCAGGTACTTGACCATGCTCTTCTTGGCCGTCAGGTCGAGGATGTAGAACTTGTTGATCCACGGCGTGATGATGACGATGGGCATGGCCCGTACTTTTTCGGTAGTCGGCGTGTAGTGGATCAGCTCGACCAACCGGTTGCGGAAGACAACCTTGCCCGGCGTCGTCGCCAGATCCTCGCCGACCTTGAAAGCGTCCGGCTCGACCATCAGGATGTTCTTGGCCTTGACGTCGCGCTGGAAGTTTTCCCAACCCTGCTTGATGCTGCCGCCACTGGTTTCGACGAAGCGTTTCATGGCCACCGGGTTGAGCCAGAAGAAATTGGTCGGCGCCACCATGTTGAGCCAGTTACGCAGCCAGAAGGCTGAGCGACGACGCTCCTTGTCGGACAAGCCCGGCGTTTCGAACAACATGTCCTCGAAGCGGTGCTCGAAGGCGACGTACCATTCCTTGACGATGTCCCAGCTGGCCGACTCGGTCCAGATCGGGTCGGCAAAACGGGCGTCATCGGCACTCGGCCGGACGACGTCGCTGGATGGAATGCCCAAGGCCCGGCGCATGACGTGAGACTGGAGCGCGATGAGGTCGCCGGACAGCGCGCTCATGGCGCGGGTCAGTTCCTGCGGGTGCATCAACCAGGCCATTTGCGCATTGAGCAGCGAGGTCGTGACGCCGTAGGGGTCAATGGCGTTGCTGACGGCCTTGCCGACCGACTCGACCGGGCTCAGGGTATTGATATCGACGCCGTTGTGGCGACCTGTTCCATTACCAGACATGGGATTACCTCTTGTTTATTCTGAATCAACACAAAAATTCATGTTACGCCGTTACGGTCTCGCCAGGGAGCGGCAATCGGACATTCGGCCAACCGAGCGTGGCTTCGATGGCACGCTTGAAATTGGCCGAAGCGCCGGCTTCGCCGTGCACGACGAAAGTGTTGGCCGGCGGCGTGTGAAAACCACCCAGCCACTTGAGCAAAGCGGCCTGATCAGCATGGGCCGACAACCCGCCAACGGTGTAAATGCGGGCCCGAACGGGAACCGGCTGGCCGAAGATGTGGACCAGTTTCGCCCCATCCACCAGGCGCCGGCCGAGCGTGCCGGCGGCCTGAAAGCCGGCGATCAGCACGCTGCACTCGCTGCGCGGCAGGTTTTCGCGCAGGTGGTATTTGATCCGCCCGGCCTCGCACATGCCGCTGGCCGAGATGATCACGGCGCCGCTGCGAATGTCGTTGAGCTGAATGGAGCGCTCGACATCGGCGACCAGTTCGAGGCTCATCTGCTTGGGATGCGCTTTCAGCCAGGCGATCAGCTCGCAGGTTTCGGCATCCAGCAGGTGCTGGTTGGCCAGCGTGATGCGCGTCGCCGCGTTGGCCATTGGTGAATCGACATAAACCTTGAGCGGCGCCAGACGCTTGCGTCGAACAAGGTCGGCCAGCATGTAAATGATTTCCTGCGTCCGCCCGACGGCAAAAGCGGGAATGATCAGGTTGCCCTTGGCCGCCCGCGTGCGCTCGAAGGCGGCGACGATTTCGTCTTCGGTTTCCGGCATGGAACGGTGCAGGCGGTCGCCGTAGGTCGATTCGATGAGCAGGACATCCGCTTCGGTGGGCGACGGCGCCGGGTCGCACAGCACCGGCCGGTTCGACATGCCGAGATCACCGGAAAAGACCAGCCGGCGAGGCTTGCCTTCGCCCCCGACAGTGACCTCCAGCGAGGCCGAGCCGAGAATGTGGCCGGCATCGCGGAAAATAACGCTTACGTTTTCGGCCGTTTTTTCCGGTTGACCGTAGGAAACGGGCCGCAGCAGCTTGAGTGAGGCCAGCGCCTGTGCGACGGAATACAAGGGCGCCGGAATGCCCCGCTCTGCCTTACCGCCACGCCGCCGATGGCGCAATTGCCACTCGGCTTCCTTTTCCTGGATGTGGGCGCTGTCCGGCAAGAGAACTTCGAGCAGGTCGATCGTTGCCTGCGTGGCATAAACCGGGCCGCGATAACCGAGCATGGAAAGCCTCGGCAACAGCCCGGAATGATCGATGTGGGCATGGGTGAGCAGAACGAAATCAATCTGCCGGACATCGAAGCCGAAATTGAGCGCTTTCTGGTTCTTTTGCCGCGCTTCGGGGCCGCCCTGAAACATGCCGCAATCGACCAGAAAACGGACGCCGCCCGCTTCCACCAACGTGCATGAACCGGTCACTTCACCGGCCGCTCCGAGAAACCCGAGACGCATGTTTTCATTCCTCCCGACTTGGCGTAGCATGAACCTCAACAAGGCGAAATACAATGCCAGCAGACCATTTCAGGAGGTTAAGCATGTTCCAGCATATCTTCGTCCCGACCGACGGCTCCGAACTCTCCCGCGCCACGGCACAACGCGCCGTCTCCTTTGCCAAGGATGCCGGCGCCCGGATCACTGTGTTTTTCGCCAAACCGGAATACCCCATCGCCTACTTCGGCGAAGGCGCCCTGATCGACCCGACGACCCCGGAAAAATTCGCCGAACTGGCCGACCAGCAAGCGCGCGAATACCTCGGCGAAGTCGAGAAAATGTGCGCCGATGCCGGCGTCCAGTGCAGCACGACCGCTGCCACCAGCGACGTCCCCTACGAAGCGATCATCGAAGCCGCCGAGAAATCCGGCTGCGACCTGATTTTCATGGCCTCGCACGGCCGTCGCGGCATCAGCGGTTTTTTGCTGGGCAGCGAGACCAACAAGGTATTAACCCACTCCAAGGTGCCGGTACTGGTTTATCGCTGAACCCGCCAGAACTTGTTCAACGGCCGGTGCAGCGCCCCTGCCCCGGCCCGATGCGGCAAAGCACTTCGCCGCTGGCGGTATCGATGAACGCCACTTCTTCCAGCGCGCCGACCAGATAGCGCTTTTTCAGGGTGAAATCGGTCGGCTTGCCATAGGTTGCTTTCCAGAAGGTCGTGCTCTCGCTGATCACCGGTTCGATCAGCCGTGCCTTCGCCCGCATGCCTACCTTGCCGGCCAGCGCAGCCGGTAGATTGGCCGAGAACCCGGCGTCGTCATCGACACTGCGCGGATAGAAATCATAGAGATTGGCGAAGGCCAGGAAATAGTCGTAGCGCCACGTCACCTTCATCTGCTGCGGCGTGCCGATCTTGTCCTCGTGCTCGTATGTGCCGCGCTCGACGGCGACCGACTGCAGCGGCAGGAATTTGAACTGGTAATAGTCGTCGACCGCAGGATCGGCCAAGGGACGCCAGTTCCAGCCTTCGGCGATCTGGTTAAAGGCCATGCGGTAGAGGACGTCGATCCGCTCGCCGAGAACCTTGACATCAAGACTGCCGCTGGCGGTCAGATCGACATCGACTTCAATGCCCTGCCCGACTTTGGCGCCGAGCTTTTCGCTCGGCAACCCGGCAATGGAAGCGAATTGCTGCTCGGCCATTTCCGCCGCCTGAGCCGCGCTAAAAAAGACGGCGACCAGAGTCGCCGCGAATGTGTATCTGAGGAAAAACATGTCGACTTGAAACGCTTCCATGGAGGAACAAGTCGGATGAATTTTCCGCACCCACGCATGAGCTGCCCATGATGCATATCAACAAATTCTGATGCGGTTTACACCTGCGTCTGCGTCACTGCCTTGCGGAAACGAGTCAGCGCGACGATGAAGAAACAGGCGCCGACGCCGGTCATGGTCAGCAGGTCGCGCCAGATGACGTCGAAGCCGGCGCCACGGTAGAGGATGGCCTGGGCCATGCGGACGAAATAGGTGGTCGGGGCGCCGAGCATGATGTTCTGGACGATGGCCGGCATGCTTTCGCGCGGCGTCACGCCGCCGGAGAGCAGCATGAGCGGAATGATGGTGAGGATGATGAGCAGGCCAAGCTGGGGCATCGAACGGGCCAGCGTGCCGAGGAAGATGCCGATCGACGCGGCGGCGAACAGGTAGCAGATGGTGGCCGCCAGAAACAGCGGCAGCGAGCCGGCAATCGGCACCTTGAGCACGACCTGCACCATCACGGTCAGCGCAAAAGTGACGCCGATCAGCACGGCCAGTCCGTTGGCCCAGATCTTCGCCATCATGATCTCGAACGGTGTCAGCGGCATGACCAGCAGGTGCTCGATGGTGCCGTGTTCGCGCTCGCGGATGAAGGCGGCGCCGACGAGGATGATGGTCAGCATGGTGACGTTGTTGATCACCTCCATGACCCCGCCGAACCACACGCCGGTCAGATTCGGGTTGTAGCGCACACGCGGCGCCAGGCGGATCGGCTTGGCGCTGCTGTCGCGGGTGCCGGTCAGGTATTCGTTCACCTCGCCGAGGGCGATGCTCTTGATGTAGGTGGCGCCGATGAACGCCTGGCTCATGATCGTCGCGTCGATATTGAGCTGCATTTCCGGCTGCCGGCCGGCCTGCACGTCGCGCTGGAAGCGGGCCGGGATGATCAGCGTGAAGCTGTAGGTGCCGAGATCCATGCCGCGATCAAGTTCGACCAGCGTGATCTCCTGCGGCACCTGGAAATAGGGTTTGTAGAAGGCGCCGACGATGCGCCGGGAGAGCGGCGACTGGTCTTCGTCTACCACCGCCACCGGCGCGTTGTGCAACTCCTGCGAGGTCGCCGTCGCCGCCGTGTAGATCGCCCCGGAAAAGGCCCAGCAAATGAGCACCAGCAGCACCTTGTCGGCGGTCAGGCTCTTCAGTTCCTTGAGGCCCAGGCGGTAGATGTTGGACAGCGACATCTCAGCGCTCCTGCTTTCTGAGCAGCAGCACCGACAACACGGTGAGCACCGGGATGAAGGCGGCCAGCGCGAGGAAATGCGGTAGCAGTTCGGCAAAGCCGAGCGCCTTGGTGAAGATGCCGCGACTGATGACCAGAAAATAGGTGGCCGGGAAGAACTGGCCGATCCAGTAGCCCGCCCCCTCCAGCGCGCTGACCGGGCTGGTCAGCCCGGAGAAGCTGACGGTGGGCAGGATGCACAGGATGGCGGTGCCGAACAGCGCGGCGATCTGAGTGCTGGTGAAAGTCGACACGAGCAGCCCGAAACCGGTGGTAACGATGACATAGAGCAAGGCGGCGAGGCACAGGGCAAGCAGGCTGCCTTTGACCGGCACATGAAAGACCAGTTGCGACTGGATGAGCAGCAGCACGAAGCTGATCATGGCCACGGCAATGTAGGGCAACTGCTTGCCGAGCAGGAATTCAAGCCGCGTCACCGGCGTTACGTAGAGGTTGGTGATCGAGCCAAGCTCTTTCTCGCGCACCACGCCGAGCGCCATGAGGATGGCCGGGATGAAGATGAGGAGCAGCGGAATGACCGCCGGCACCATGGCGTAGATGCTCTTGACGTCCTGGTTGTAGCGGTAGCGCGAGACAATATTGACCGGATAGCTGGAGGTCACGCCGGTTGCTTCGCGGATCAGTTGCTGGACGTAATCGAGGTGCATCCCCTGGACGTAGCCGCGCACCGTTTCGCCGCGGTAGGGCATGGCGCCATCGATCCAGACGCCGATTTCCGGCCAGTGGCTGCGCCGCAGATCGCGGCCGAAATCGGCCGGAATGTCTATGGCCAGCGACAGTTCGCCGTTATTCATGCGGCGGTCGAGATCGGCCGTATCGGTGATTGGCGGGCGTTCAATGAAATAGCGCGAGCCGGCGAGGTTGTGCACATAGGCACGGCTTTCCGGCGACTGGTCGCGGTCGAGCACTGCAAAGCGCAGGCCTTCGACATCGAGCGAAATGCCGAAGCCGAGGACGAACATGAGCAGCACCGAGCCGATCAGCGCGAAGGCCAGACGGATCGGATCGCGGCGCAGTTCAAGCGATTCGCGGTAGGCGTAGCCGAGCAGGCGGCGCAGGCTGAAGGCGGCGGGCCGGGCCGACGGCGTGTTGGGCGGCGCCTCGGCCGATTTCATTTTTGGCTCATTTTCCCGGTTGACCGTGGAAGGCTGCCCGGCAACGCCCGTCGCCTCCTCCAGATAACTGATGAAGGCCGCTTCCAGCGTCGGCTCGCCACGCGCCACGCACAGCCCGGCCGGCGTGTCGCTGGCCAGCACCTTGCCGGCGTGCATCAGCGAAATGCGATCGCAGCGCTCGGCCTCGTTCATGAAGTGGGTCGAAATGAAGATGGTGACGCCCTGCTGGCGCGACAATTCGACGAGCAGCGCCCAGAATTCGTCGCGTGCCACCGGGTCGACGCCGGAGGTCGGCTCGTCGAGGATGAGCAGCTTCGGTTCATGGACGACCGCGACGGCCAGCGACAAACGCTGGCGGATGCCGAGCGGCAGATCGACGGCCGCCTTGTCGGCGTAAGGTTCGAGCCCGAAACGCGCCATCAGTTCGGCAATGCGCGGGCCGCGCCGGGCATCGGGCAGATGGAACAGGCGGGCGTGCAGATCGAGGTTGGCGGCGACGCTGAGCTCGCCGTAGAGCGAGAAAGCCTGCGACATGTAGCCGACCTGCTTGCGCGTTTCGAGGTCGCGGGCGTCGATGGTCTTGCCGAACAGCTTGGCCTCGCCTTCCGTTGGCGGCAGCAGGCCGGTCAGCATTTTCATCGTCGTCGTCTTGCCGCAGCCGTTCGAGCCGAGAAAGCCGAAAATCTCGCCCGGCTCGATCTTGAAGCTGACGTGATCGACCGCCGTAAAGTCGCCAAAACGCTGCGACAGCCCCTCGGCCTCGATGGCGAACACGCCGCCAGCGCCAACCCGCGGCGGGATGACCAGTTCGTGATGCGCCTGCCGGCGCTCGTCCGGCAGCAAGGCGATGAAGGCCTCGTCGAGCGTCGCCTGCCCAGTCTGCGCCCGCAACGCCGCCGACGTGCCGGTGCCGATCACTTTGCCGCCATCCATCGCGACCAGCCAGTCGAAACGCTCGGCCTCTTCCATGTAGGCCGTCGCCACCAGCACGCTCATGCCGTCCCGGCGGGCCCGGATGGAATCGATCAATTCCCAGAACTGGCGCCGGGAGAGCGGATCGACGCCGGTCGTCGGCTCGTCGAGAATGAGCAGGTCGGGGTCGTGGATCAGGGCGCAGCACAGGCCGAGCTTCTGCTTCATGCCGCCCGACAATTTGGCCGCCGGGCGGTCCTTGAAAGGCAGCAGGCCGGTGCTGGTCAGCAAATCATCGATGCGCTGCTCGCGCTCGCGCTTGCCCTGCCCGAACAGGCGGCCGAAGAAATCGACGTTCTCGAAGACCGATAGCGTCGGGTAGAGGTTCTTGCCCAGCCCCTGCGGCATGTAGGCGATGCGCGGCTGCGCCGTGGCGCGAAAATGGCGGTCGCCGATGTCGCCACCGAGCACCTCGACCTTGCCCGCCTGAATCTGCCGCGCCCCCGAAACCAGCGCCAGCAGCGACGACTTGCCAACGCCATCCGGCCCAATCAGCCCGACCATGCAGCCGGCCGGCAGCGCAATATCGACTGCCTCCAGCGCGACGACGGCGCCGTAGCGATGGCTGACTCCGGACAACTTGGCGACCGGCGGGCGGTCCATGGCGAGCTACTTTCCGTCGATCTGCAGATTGGCCGGCCAGGCCGCGTTGGCGTCGAGTCGGACGTAGGCAACGCCCGGCATGCCGCCCTTGGCCAGATCGCGATGCGCCTCGAGCCAGGCTGCATCGGGCTTGACCTTGAGGCGGAACATGAGTTTTTCGCGCTCGCTCCGGGTTTCGACCTCACGCGGCGTGAATTGCGCCTTCGGCGCAACAAAACTGACGGTGGCCGGAATCACCTGCCCCGGCAAGGCGTCGAGCACGATGCGCGCCTCGCTATTGAGTGCCACCTGCCCGGCCTTGTCGGTCGGCAGGTAGATGGTCATGAACATGTCGGAAAGATTGAGCAGGGTCAGCGCCTTGCCGCCCGCAGCAAGCACTTCGCCGGGTTCGGCCAGCCGGTAGAGGACGCGGCCGGCAATCGGCGCCTTGAGGGACGAATCGTTGACCGTCACGCGCAGGCTCTCGGCCTTCGCCTCGGCAGCAGCCACGCCGGCATCGGCCTCGCCGACCTTGCCGCGCGCCTGCGCCATGCCGGCCATGGCGCCTTCCATGCCGGTCTGGTCGGTATCCAGCTTGTTGCGCGAAATGAAGCCTTTGCCGACCAGCTCCTCCGAACGCTTGAGCGTCTTGCCAGCCAGCGATACTTCGGACTGCGATTTGCGCACGCCGGCCCGCGACTGATCGACGGCTCGTTGCGCCTGGAGAATCTGCGCTTCGGCAGCCTGCAACTGGGCCCGCAGGTCATCGGCATCAAGCCGGGCGACGACCGCCCCGGCCTCGACATAATCACCCTCGCGCGGGCCGAGCTCGGCGAGGCGCCCGGCGATCTTGGTCGCGACATCGACCTCGGTGGCTTCCAGCCGCCCGTTGCCCGAGGCCAAGCCAGCCGGCAAACCGGCCGGGCGCTGCAGATAGAGGTAAAAACCGATTGCTACGGTCAACCCGAAAAACAGGGCAAAAAGCAAAATCCTGACGAGGCGGGAACGGTTCATGGGGCACCTAATTAGCTACTGACTTAACGGTCATTAAGTAGTTTGATTATAGGCTTCCGGCTTCAATCTGCCCACCGCGGATAGCGCGCAGTTTCCCGCCAGCAGCGGACAAACCGGCTGGCCACGGCGTGTCAGCGAATGACCAGATGCTCCCCTTCGCGCCACACCGGCATGGCGAATTCGAAGAGATCGGGCTGGGCGGCGATTTCAAGGTCGGCCAGCGGCAGGTTCGGCCAGGTGCCAGCGGAAAAGCGCAGCCCGAAATCGGACTGCCGGACGCGCTGGACGAACTGGTCCGGTGCGACATCCGCGCCGCGCAACAGGGCTTCGATGTAATCGGCGCAGGCAATGTCCTCGTCGCCGTCACGGTCCACCCATTCGCCGGTGATGACGAAGCAGACTTCATCGGCCCCCGCCGCACGGACGGCCTCGGCCGTGGCCCGGGCGCAGACCAGACTGGCGGCGTAGAGCCGGCGCGCCTGGCGAAACCGCTGCAGGCCGCGAACCCCCGCGGCCGTGGTCATCACCACCTGCCGGCCGGCCACATCGGCCTGCATCAGTTGCGACGGTGAGTTGCCGAAATCGAAGCCGGGCACCGGATCGCCGCCGCCCACGGCGCCGACCGAAAGCGGCTGCTGCATTTCTGCCAGCAGGGCCGTCGCCGCCGCGATGCGCTCGACCGGATAGATCGCCCGCGCCCCCCGGGCCAGCATCACCGCCGCCGAGGTAAACGAACGCAGAACGTCGATGACGACTACCGTATCGGTGACGACCGATTGGTTCTGCAGGCGGTTCAGGAATAGGCGGGAGAACTTCATGGCGGCGATTGAAGCGGGGCTCGGAAGCGCCAGCATAACGCCGGGCCGGGCGTCATCGCAAAGACGACCTTGTCGGCGTCCGTGCCTCAGGCGCTGACGGGTGTCGCCGCCTGCTCCCAGGCAGCTAGCGAGGGCTGCCGGCAGAGACTGGTCAGCAGGCCGAAGGCCGCCTCAAGATGGCGGCTCGCGGCGGCAGACAGTGCGTCGCCGAGTTCGAACTGCTCGCCACGAATGCACAGCACGAAGGCCGGTGGCGGTTCCTCGCCTTCAGTCTGAACGTACACCTGCAACACTGCCTCGGGCGGCAGTTCGTGCGTCGTATAGGCAGCACCGGTGGCCGGGGCGATGCGCTCGAAGGTAAACGGCCCAGGCGTGCTGGCGCCGGCGTCGATGAACAGCGCTAGCTGCCGGCCCTGCAGGTCGAGGGCGTGTTCGATCTGGAGCTGGAAGTCTTCGATCAGTTCGAACTGATCGGCCAGCATTTCATTTTTGAGCCATTT
The DNA here is from genome assembly GCF_049652925.1 of Azonexus sp. Lineage (GTDB taxonomy): Bacteria > Pseudomonadota > Gammaproteobacteria > Burkholderiales > Rhodocyclaceae > Azonexus. The sequence goes on along the minus strand of NZ_JBASFI010000024.1, from coordinate 203,864 downwards.
TTCCAGTTGACCGTGGCATTCCGGCCCGAGGGCGTCGTCGCCGCGGCTCGGGTTGCCGACGGCGAAGATGACGACCGGTGCGCTCATGAACGGCTCAGCGAATGAACGATGCGCCCTTCCGGATCGACCAGTTCGACTTCGAGCGGCATCTTGCCCAGCGCGTGCGTGGCGCAGGACAGGCAGGGGTCGAAGGCGCGGATGGCGACTTCGATGTGATTGAGCAGGCCTTCGGTTATTTCGTGGCCGTGCAGGTAGCGCCGGGCGACGTGGCGGATGGCTTCGTTCATCGCCTGGTTGTTGTTGGTCGTCGACACGATCAGGTTGGCCATGGTGACCAGATCGTTTTCATCGACGCGGTAGTGATGGAACAGCGTGCCCCGTGGCGCCTCGATGACGCCGACGCCTTCCATCTGGCGCTCGCCCTGGACCACGAGGTCGCTGCCGAGCAGATCATCGTCGTGCAGCAACTCCTTGATCACCTCTGCGGCGTGCAGCATCTCGATCATGCGCGTCCAGTGGTAGGCGAGCGGCGCGTGCATCGGCGAGCCACCGGCGTAATCGACGAATTCCTTGCGCTCATGTTCGGCGAAGGGGGTCGAAATCTGGTTGCAGTTCTGCACCCGGGCCAGCGGGCCGACCTTGTACCAGCCGTGTTCCTTGCCGATGGACTTGAAGAACGGGAACTTCATGTAGCTCCACGCCCTGACCTCTTCCTCGATGTACTGGTCGTATTGCTGGTAATCGACGTGGTCGAAGATGATCTTGCCGTTGTCGTCGCGGGCGCGCAGGGTGCCATGATAGAAGTCGAGATCACCGTTGTTGCCGACGATGGACATGAAATTCGAACGGAAAATGCCGAAGCTGTTGTACAGCCCGGGGTCCTGCGTATGCACCTTCTGGATCAGTTGCACCGCGTCGCGCGACCACTGGACGATGTGATAGATGTCCTTGAGCAGCTCGTCGCGCTCGGCCACCGTCAGCGCCTTGTTGACGCCGCCCGGAATGGCGCCTGTGCCATGCACGCGCTTGCCGGCCGTGACGCGGATGACTTCCTGACCGAAGCGGCGCAGCAACACGCCACGCTTGGCCGTTTCCGGATGCGCCATGGCGACGCCGACGATGTTGCGCTTGGTAACGTCGCTGTCGAAACCGAAGAGCAGGTCCGGCGAGCAAAGGTGGAAGAAATGCAGCGCATGCGATTGCAGCATCTGGCCGTAGTGCATCAGCCGGCGCATTTTCTCGGCTGTCGCCGTGATCTTTTTGGCGCCAACGATGACATCGAGCGCCTTCGAGGCGGCCAGATGGTGCGACACCGGGCAGATGCCGCACAGGCGCTGGACCATGACCGGTACTTCCCAGTACGGCCGGCCCTGGATGAATTTCTCGAAGCCGCGGAATTCGACGATGTGCAGGCGCACCTGATGCACCTTGTTCTGGTCGTCGAGCAGGATGGTCACCTTGCCGTGGCCCTCGACCCGGGACACCGGGTCGATCGCCACGCGGCGCAAGGTTTCGGGGTGAGCGGCGGTTTCTAGTTGGTAGGTCATTTTCTACCTCAATCGTAATGCATCAAGCCATGGCCCAACTCGGGCTCACGACCAGCGAGAAGATCGGTCAACACCTTCCAGATCGCGTCAGCCGAAGGCGGACAGCCAGGCATGAAGTAATCGATCTTGACGACTTCATGGATCGGATGCACCTGGTTGAGCGGCAGCGGCAGCTCCGGGTCGTTCGGGATCATGCCGTTGGCCAGCCCCGGGCTGGTGTGATAAACCTCTTCAAGAATGGTCGTCAGTGGCAGGTGGTTGCGTTGCGCCGGCAGGCCGCCGTTGATGGCGCAGGCGCCCATGGCGATGAGGATCTTGCAGTTCTTGCGGAACTCGCGCAGGACATGGACATTTTCGGCATTGCACAGGCCGCCTTCGATGATGCCGATGTCGCAGTCAGGGCTGCAGGTCTTGATGTCGGTCAGCGGCGAGCGGTCGAACTCGATGTGTTCGAGCAGGGTGAACAAGCGTTCGTCGATGTCGAGGAAGGACATGTGGCAGCCGAAACAGCCGGCCAGCGAAGTGGTGGCGACCTTGAGCTTTTTCTTGGCAGTCATCTCAGCGGCCCTCCGTTGTGTCGGCGGTTTCGGAAATCGGCGCCTTGTCGTATTTGCGCTCGCCAATCGGCACGGCGAAGCCCTGACGCTTCTTCAGAATAACGCCGACCGGGCAGACCTGCGCCGCCTTGTCGGCCAGCGTGAAGTTGGTGTCGGCCAGCTGGCCGGACTTGGCATTGACGATCAGGTGGGTCTTGATACCGCGCCCGGACAGCCCGAAAACGTTCTTGCCATCGACATCGCGGCTGGCCCGCACACACAGCGAGCAGAGGATGCAGCGGTTGAAGTCGAGCAAAACCTCGGGATGCGAGGCGTCGACCGGACGATTCGGGAAGAAATGGTCGTAGTGCGGCGACATCATGCCGAGATGGTAGGCCGTGGCCTGCAACTGGCAATTGCCGCTCTTCTCGCACGACGGGCAGAAATGGTTGCCCTCGACGAAGAGCATCTGGGTCAGCGCCCGGCGTTCGGCGTTGATTTCCTCGGTCTCGCTCTCGACCACCATGCCGGGCGCCGCGCGCATCGTGCACGACGCGGTGTGCCGGCCATTGACCTTGACCGTGCACAACTTGCACGAGCCGTGCGGTTTGAATTCCGGGTGGTAGCACAGGTGCGGAATGAAGACGCCGGCGGCGCTGGCGGCCTGGATGATGGTCTGCCCATCGACGAAGGGAACGACCTTGCCGTCTAGCGTAAAGGTATGGCTCATGATTGACCTCCATGTTCCGTCGCCAGATGCGCCCCTGCATCGTCGCGTCCGGTCATCTGCCGGGCGGCCGACAGTTCGCGGTCGAGATCGAAGGCTGGCGTGAAGTCCTGCTGCATCATCCGCTTGTCGTAGGCCGGGCGGAACTTGGCGATGGTGTCGAGCACGGGGTTGCAGGCCGTATGGCCAAGGCCGCAATGGCTCATCGACTGCAGCAGCTGGTTGAGCTTCTCGATTTCGGCAAAGTCGTAGGGCGAACCGCTGCCGTAATGCAGCTTGTCCATGAGATTCTTGAGCAGCGAGGTGCCAACCCGGCACGGTGTGCAGAAACCGCAGCTTTCGTGCTGGAAGAAATGCACGTAGTTGCGTGCCACCTCGAACATGTCGCGGGACTTGTTGAAGATCGTGAAGGCACCGGCGGTCGGGATATCCTCGAAGCCGATGATGCGGTCGAATTCGTTCTCGGCGACGCAGATGCCGGACGGCCCGCTGACCTGGACAGCCTGCGTGTCGGTGGCGCCGCAGTCTTCGAGCACCTGGCGGATGCTGACACCGAACGGATATTCGTAGATGCCCGGCCGCTCACAATCGCCGGAGACCGAAATGATCTTCGTCCCGGCCGAGTGCTTGGTCCCGATGCCGGCGTACCACTCGCCGCCTTTCAACGCGATCAAGGCCGCGGCGGCATAAGTTTCGACGTTGTTGACGATAGTCGGCTGGTCGAGATAGCCGTTGGTCACCGGGAAAGGCGGCCGGTTGCGCGGCGTGCCGCGCTTGCCTTCAAGCGATTCGATGAGCGCCGATTCCTCGCCGCAGACGTAGGCGCCGGCGCCTACGTGAATCTCGATATCGAAATCCGCCCCGGGCAGGCCGCAGATGTCCTTGCCCAGCAGATTCTCGCGACGACGGTTGGCCAGCACGGCATTGAGGTGATCGAGCAGGTAGCGGTATTCACCGCGCAGATAGACGAAACCACGCGTCGCGCCGATGGCATAGGCGGCGACCGTCATGCCCTCGAAAACGAGATCGGGAAATTTCGAGAGCAGGACGCGATCCTTGAAAGTACCCGGCTCGCCTTCGTCGGCATTGCAGACAACGATGCGCTGATGGCCGGCCTTGAGCTGCGCGTTACGACAGGCTTCCCACTTCAGGCCAGTGGTAAAGCCGGCGCCGCCACGGCCGCGCAGGTTGGCCCGCTTGATTTCATCGAGCGTGGCGCCCGGGCCACCGATGCCGCTGGGCAGGCCTTCGCGCCAGGAACGCATGTTTGACGAATTGAGGCCGTCGCTTGGCGCCCGCGCCCGGGCGGCGAGCAAGGCCTCGCCGGGTTTGAAATCCGCGTTGAGCAGTATGTCGGCACGCCGGATGTTATCTTCGATCTTGAAATAGGCCGGAGGCCATTCGGTCAGTGGCACCTTGTTGCGGATCAGTTCGGCGATTTCGTCGATACGCTCGACACTCAAGCCACCAATCGCATAGTTATTGACCAGCATGCCCGGCCCCTGGTCGCACAGGCCGGTACAGGCCGTCTTGCCGACGCTGACCAGACCGTCTTCGGAAATCTTGCCACGCTCGACCCAGAGGTTGTTGCACAGGCGTTCCATGAGCGCCCGGTTGCCTTGCATGCGGTCGGTGATGTTGTCAGAAAACAACACCCGGTATTTACCGCGCGGCTCGGTGTAAATGAAGGAGTAAAAACCGGCGACGCCTTCGATCTTGGTCCGCGGCACGCCGAGCATGGCCTGCATGCGGTCGATGGCTTCGGGGGGAACCCAGTCGCAGGCCTCCTGAACCTCGCGCAGAATCTGCAACATGCAGGTCGGATCGCGTCGATATCGATTGATCACCCGGTCGACAACACCGGCGACCGCTTCGGCATGCATCTCATTTAGCCCCACGACAATCTCCTGAAAATTGCCTATGACATCAAAAGACTAGCACCGGAACGTTTCCGTTTGTTGTCCGAGGTCAACTGCCGGGCATTTGTAACACTCCGGAAAACCGGAATGTGCAACAATGGTGCTGCGTCGCAACATAAACCAAGCACCATCAATCGGTGATATTCACCCAAACATGGTGCAGCGCAATACTCCTGGACCTAACCTGGAAGGAAGAACAGCATGAACACAATAAACGAACAAGCCCCGCTGGCCAGCATGAATGCTCTCTTGCCGCTGGCAGGCAAAAAAGGCCTGATTACCGGTGTCGCCAACGACAAGTCGATCGCTTTCGCGGTGGCCAAGGCCATTCGCGCCCTGGGCGGCGAAATTGCCCTGACCTACCAGAACGACAAGACGGCTAAATACACCCAGCCGCTGGCCGAAGCACTCGGTGCCAAGCTCTTTCTGAAGCTTGATGTCACCGAAGAAGGCAGCCTTGAAGCCGCCATCAAGCAGTGCGGCGACGAATTCGGCGAACTCGATTTCGCCATCCACTCGATGGCCTTCTGCAATGGCGACGACCTGCACGGCCGCGTCATCGACACCACCGAAGCCGGTTTCGACTCTGCCATGAACATTTCCTGCCACAGCTTCCTGCGCATGGCCAAGGCGGTCGAACCGCTGATGGCGCACGGTGGCTCGCTGATCACCATGTCCTACCTCGGCGCCGAGCGCGTCGTCCGCAACTATGGCGTCATGGGCATCATCAAGGCGGCGCTCGAATCGGCCGTCCGCTACATGGCCTACGACCTCGGCCCCAAGGGCATTCGCGTCTTCGCCGTGTCGCCCGGTCCGATCATGACCCGGGCCGCTTCCGGCATCGCCAATTTCAACACCCTGCTCGAGAACGATGCCGCCAAGGCACCGCTCGGCCGCACCGTGACCATTGACGAAGTCGGTGCCCTGACCGCCTTCCTGTGCACATCCGGCTCGTCCGGCATGACCGGGCAGACGATCTACGTTGACGCCGGCGCCCATATCGTCGCCTGAGGCCGTTTTTGTAGCGATTGCTACGGTCAACCGGAAAAAAAGGCTAAATTTCGAATTGGCGGGGGACTAGCTCCCGCCAGCTTGAAACGATTTCGGAGAATCTGATGCCTGACATTGACGGACTACTCCCCGATCCCGTACCGGATCATCCGCTGTTGCGTGGCAGGCAGGAAATCGGCCGCGGCGAGAGCACCATCGTCCTCGAAGCCGACACCGTAGATGGCCAGGAGCGCGTCTACAAGGTGCTCTCCTCGCCTACCGACTATGCCTACTACACCGCCGATGATCGCCCGACCGGCAACCATTTTCCGGTCGTCTTTGCCGATCACGGCACGGTCGGCCGCTCCAGCCGCGGCTTTCCGTTTCATGTCGTCGAAGTCGAGCGGCTCTACCCGCTACCCGTTGCCGGCGACGCCGCCGAAGTAGCGACCAAGTTGTCCACCTCGTATTTCGACGCCTGCATGATGTGGCGCAACCTGGCTCAGGACATGGGCCGCATCGCCCTGCACCACCTCGTCGTGACGCCGATGGGATGGACCGATGCGCTCAAGGAATCGCTCAAGGCGGTGGAAGATTTTTCGACTGAATACGGCGCCCTGCCCGACCTCATCAAGGCCGACAACCTCATGATGCGCAAGGACGGCACCCTGGTTTTCTCCGACCCGGTATTCATGGAATGAGCATCAGCAAAGTTTATTTCGCCTCGCGTGAACTGGCCGAATCGCTCATCGGCAAGCCGTCTATGGCAGTCATATCGATTACCGATCCGGGCACTCCGGAAGCCAACCTGCACGCCAATTTCGAGCACGTCCTGCGCCTGGCTTTCTATGACGCCATGCCGGCCGACGAGTACCTGCCGGCGCCGATGCCCGGCCTCTTCGATTACCGGATGGCCCGCCAGATCGCCACCTTCGTCCAGGACCTGCACAACGCCCCGGATGCGGTTTCGATGCTGGTCCATTGCGAATACGGCGTCAGCCGATCGGCCGCTGTGGCCCTTTTCGTCGAAGCCTATTCTGGTGCGCCGCTGATTTCGCGCGAATTCACCGGCGAGGCCAACCAATGGGTCGTCGACCAGCTGTCGCAATTGCGCCCCGAACTGGATATCGACATTCCGCCGGCCAATGCGGCACGTGACCGGCGCAGCAGGCCGCGACCGGCCTGACCATTTACCTGGAGCATTACCATGCATGAAAGCAGCGAGCAGCGTTATCTGGTCAACAAGACCTACGACGAAATCCGCGTCGGTGATTCAGCCAGCCTGACGCGAACCCTGATGCCCGAGGATGTGAAGCTGTTTGCCATCCTGACCGGCGACGTCAATCCCTCGGTGGTCGACCCGGGCTATTCGGAAAGCGGTTTGTTCCGCGAAGTAATCGCTCACGGCATGTGGAGCGGCTCGCTGATCTCGACCGTCCTGGGCACCCAGTTTCCCGGGCCCGGCACAATCCTGATCGACCAGTCACTGCATTTTGCGCGCCCGGTCACCATCGGCGACACGATCACCATCACCGTCACCGCCAAGCAGAAATTCGATCACAACAAGCACATCAATTTCGACTGCGTATGCACCAACCAGGAAGGGCTGCAGGTCGTACGCGGCACCGCCGAAGTGCTGGCCCCGGAAGAGAAAGTCTCCCGCCTGCAGGAAATTCACATGCCGGCGATTCGCATCGACGACAAGCACGAGCGTTACATCCACCTGCTCGAACGGGTCAAGGGTCTGGAGCCGATCCCGACTGCCGTCGCCCACCCCTGCGATTTTGAATCGCTGAAAGGCCCGGTCATGGCCTTCCAGGCCGGCATCATCGAACCGATCCTGGTCGGCCCGGAAAACAAGATCCGCGCCATTGCTGAGGAGTTCGGCATTGATCTCTCCGGCATCCGCATCGTCCATGCCGCGCACAGCCACGATTCGGCTGCACTGGCTGTTTCGTTGGTCCGCACCGGCGACGCCGAGGCCTTGATGAAAGGCAGCCTGCATACCGACGAGTTGATGGGCGAAGTCGTCGCCCGTGCCAACGGTTTGCGTACCAGCCGTCGGATCAGCCACGTTTTCGTCATGGATGTGCCGACCTATCACCGCCCACTGCTCATCACCGACGCGGCGATCAACATCGCCCCGACGCTCGAGGAGAAGGCCGACATCATCCGCAACGCCATTGATCTTGCCCACATCCTCGGCATCCCGGAACCCAAGGTGGCGATCCTGTCAGCGGTCGAGACGATCAATCCGAAGATTCAATCGACGCTGGATGCCGCCGCCCTGTGCAAGATGGCCGACCGCGGCCAGATCAAGGGCGGCATCCTCGATGGCCCGCTGGCTTTCGACAACGCCATTTCCATTGTCGCAGCCAAGACCAAGGGGATCAAATCAGCCGTTGCCGGCCATGCCGAAATCCTCGTCGTTCCCGACCTTGAATCCGGCAACATGGTCGCCAAGCAGCTCGAATACCTGGCCAATGCGCTGACCGCCGGCATCGTGCTCGGCACCAAGGTGCCCATCGTGCTGACCAGCCGCGCCGACACGGCCGAAACCCGTACCGCATCGTGCGTCATCGCCGCACTGATCGCCCACCACAACCGCAAAACTGGAACCGTCTAAATGAAGCAAGGCATCCTGACGATAAATGCTGGATCGTCATCCATCAAGTTCGCCCTTTTCTCCCTCGCCCACCCGATTTCCCCGGAAGCCGAAGTCTCCGGCCAGATTGACGGCATCGGCACCAACGCCACCAAAATGGTTGCCAAGGACCGCTCTGGCGAAAAAATCGCCGACCAGATGATCGCCGGCGAGCAGGTCAGCCACGACCAGGCTTTCGATGCGCTGCTCAAATGGTTCATGGCCACCCATGCCGGCTGGCAGATCGTCGCCGTCGGCCATCGCGTGGTGCATGGTGGCGAGCGTTACTCGCAGCCGACCATCGTCGACGACACCGTGCTCGGCCACCTGACCAGCTTCATCCCGCTCGCACCGCTCCACGAACCGCACAACGTCGCCGGCATCCGCGCCCTCCAGGCGCTGCTCCCCGGTGTGCCGCAGATCGCCTGTTTCGATACTGCCTTCCACCGCAGCCAGCCCGATGTCGCTCAAACCTTCGGCCTGCCCCGTGCCCTGTCGGCTGAGGGCATCAAGCGCTATGGCTTCCACGGCCTGTCCTACGAATTCATCGCCCGCGCCCTGCCCCAGCATTCGCACCGCGCCAACGGCCGCGTCGTCGTCGCCCACCTCGGCAACGGCGCCAGCATGGCGGCCATGGTCAATCGCAAGTGCGTTGCCACGACGCTTGGCTTCTCGACCATCGACGGCCTGTTGATGGGCACGCGCTGCGGCAATCTCGACCCGGGCGTCATCCTGCACCTCATGGAAACCAAGGGTCTGTCGGTCAAGGACATGACCAAAATGCTCTACAAGGAATCCGGCCTGCTCGGCGTTTCGGGCATTAGCCAGGACATGCGCACCCTGCTGTCGAGCAACAAGCCGGAAGCCCAGGAGGCAGTTGACCTGTTCTGCTACCGCATCGCCCGCGAACTCGGCTCACTCGCTGCAGCCTCTGGCGGCATCGATGCGCTGGTGTTCACCGGCGGCATCGGCGAACACGCCGCCGAGGTTCGTCGCCGTGTCTGCCTGCAGTCCGAATGGCTGAGCATCCGTCTCAATCCGGAAGCCAATGCGCGTCACGATATCGTGATCAGCGCCGGCAACAGCAGCGTCGACGTACTGGTCATTCCGACCAATGAAGAATGGATGATGGCGCACCACGCGCAGACACTTCTCGCTCTCTGAAGAATTTATTTTTCTTCATGAGCCCCGGTAGCGAAAGCCGCCGGGGCTTTGTTTTTTCGGGGTTTTTTTACGCCGACAGCATCAAGAAACAGGGACACACAAAACACCGTATCTAGTCAAGATATTGCCTTCGAGCACTATATCTAGTAGCTTTGCAACATTCGAAAATTAACAACCCAAAAAAATCCGAATTTTGTAGAGGAGCCTTGGATGAGCAAAATCGCCGAACAGCTTTCGCTGACAGACATTCCCGCAGCACCGGAATTCGCCCCGCTGCCGGAGCAGGAAATTTCCGCTGAAGTGCTCATCGAGAAGTACGCCAAGGGCAAGGAAACCAACGTCCACGACGTGCGCCGTCGCGTTGCCTATGCCCTGTCCCAGGTTGAGCAGGAAGCTGATCGCGCCCACTGGGAATCGAAGTTCCTGTGGGCCCAGGAAAACGGTTTCATTCCGGCCGGCCGCATCAATTCCGCCGCCGGCACCGATCTCCAGGCGACGCTGATCAACTGCTTCGTGCAGCCGGTTGGCGACTCCATCGTCGAAAACACCGATGGCAAGCCCGGCATCTATACCGCCCTCGCCCAGGCCGCTGAAACGATGCGCCGCGGCGGCGGTGTCGGTTATGACTTCTCGTCCATCCGTCCGCAAGGCGCCCGCGTCAAGGGTACCCAGTCGCGCGCTTCCGGCCCGGTGTCGTACATGCGCGTTTTCGACCGTTCCTGCGAGACCGTCGAATCGGCCGGCGCCCGCCGTGGCGCCCAGATGGGCGTCTTGCGCTGCGACCATCCGGATATCGAAGTCTTTATCCACGCCAAGGACAAGGGCGACCTGACCAATTTCAACATCTCGATTGGCGTCACCGACCCGTTCATGGAAGCAGTCGATGCCGACGGCGACGTCGAGCTGCTGCACCGCGCCGAACCGAATGCCGAGATGCGTGCGGCCGGCGCCTATCAGCGCGACGATGGCATGTGGGTTTACCGCAAGCTGCGCGCCCGCGAACTGTGGGACCAGGTCATGAAATCGACCTACGACCACGCCGAGCCGGGCATCCTGTTCCTCGACCGCATGAACAAGGACAACAACCTCAATTACTGCGAAGTGATCGAGGCGACCAATCCGTGTGCCGAACAGCCGCTGCCGCCGTATGGCTGCTGCTGCCTGGGTTCGATCAACCTGACGCTGTACATCAAGGACGCTTTCTCCGAGCAGGCCGAATTCGATTTCGACACCTTCGCCGAAGTCATCCGCATCTCGACGCGCATGCTCGACAACGTGCTCGACGCCACCCACTGGCCGCTTGAGCGCCAGCAGCAGGAAGCCGCCAACAAGCGCCGCGTCGGCCTCGGCTACACCGGCCTCGGCGACGCGCTGACCATGCTCCGCCTGCGCTACGACAAGCCGGAAGCCCGCGCCATGGCGGCCCGTATCAGCGAATTCATGCGCGACACGGCCTATATGTACTCGGTCGAAATGGCCAAGGAACGCGGTGCCTTCCCGCTCTTCAACGCCGAGCTCTATCTGTCCGGTGGCAACTTCGCTTCCCGCCTGCCGGGTGACGTCAAGGCCGAGATCCGCAAGCACGGCCTGCGCAATTCGCACCTGCTGTCGATCGCCCCGACCGGCACCATTTCGCTGGCTTTCGCCGACAACGCCTCGAACGGCATCGAACCGCCGTTCTCCTGGACCTACAGCCGCAAGAAACGCATGCAGGACGGCACGATCAAGGAATACTCGGTCGAGGACTACGCCTGGCGCCTGTACAAGCATCATGGCGGCGATGTTTCCAAACTGCCCGAGTACTTCGTTACGGCACTCGAAATCTCTGCCCAGGCGCATAGCGACATGGTTGCCGCTGTCGCTCCGTTCATCGACACCTCGATCTCGAAGACGGTCAACGTGCCGGCCGACTACCCGTACGAAGACTTCCAGGATCTCTACATGAGCGCCTGGAAATCCGGCCTCAAGGGTCTGGCCACCTATCGTCCGAACAGCGTGCTCGGCTCTGTACTCTCGGTAACCTCGACCGAACCGGCCAAAACCGAAGCTGAAGCAGCCAAGGCGCCACAGGATTTCGTCTCTGACGCCAACCGCCGCCTGTCGATCAAGAACCTGCCGGCCCCGGTGCTCGCCAGCCTGCGCTGGCCGGGCCGCCCGAACCTGCCGGAAGGCAATCTGTGCTGGACCTACATGCTCGACTCGCCGATCGGCAAGTTTGCGCTGTTCGTCGGCCACGTCGAACCAGAAGGCCGGGCCTGGCCGTTTGAAGTCTGGGCCAACGGCCCGGCCGAACCGCGCGGCCTGGGCGCCGTCGCCAAGACGCTGTCCATGGACATGCGCGCCAAGGACCACGCCTGGCTGGAAATGAAGCTCGACGCGCTGGCCAAGACGCCGGGCGACTCCTTCGAAATGCCGATGCCGCCGCACGGCGAGCGCAAGCGCGTGCCGTCCGTGGTTTCCGCCATGGCCCAGGTTATCGCCTGGCGTTGTGAACAGCTCGGCGCCTTCAAGCACGAAGGCCCGACGCCGGTGAAGGACGCCCTGTTCAGCGCCAAGGAGCCGAAGACTGGCACCGATGGCACGCTGTCCTGGACGGTAGACATCACCAACCCGTCGACCGGCGAAGATTTCGTCCTCGGTCTCAAGGAAATCACGCTGCCGGATGGCGTTACCCGCCCCTACTCGATGTGGCTCTCGGGCAACTACCCGCGCGCCCTCGACGGCCTCTCCAAGCTGCTCTCGCTCGACATGCGCGTCCTCGACCCGGCCTGGATCGGCATGAAGCTGCGCAAGCTGATCGACTACTCCGAGCCGCTCGGCGACTTCATGGCCTTCGTGCCGGGTTCGCGCAAGCAGCAAACCTTCCCGTCCACCGTGGCCTACATCGCCCAGCTCATCATCCACCGCTACGCCATGCTCGGCATTCTCGACGAGAGTGGCTTCCCGCTGCAGCAGATGGGCATCCTCGAAGCGCCGGAAGACTCTACCAGCAACAAGGTCCTGCCGACGCAAGGCAAGCTCTGCGGCGAGTGCGGCAACCACACGATGATCCGCAAGGACGGCTGTGATTTCTGCACGGCCTGCGGCGCGGTAGGTACCTGCGGCTAAATCAGCCAATGCTACGGTCAACCCGAAATGTGGGAACCCCCAATGTTTGCAATTGGGACCACATAGTCTGCAATTCTTGCCCCTATAGTTTGCAACTGTAGGGGTTTAGAAACCTCTTTATTGAGGCGCATAAAATAAGGCGCATATTGAGTGATCAATATGCGCCTTTTCATTTAAACAAGGCTCGCTTACAAACGATTGAGCCCTATCCCCGCACCTTTCATCGATAGAAAAAATCAAATCACGAAAACGTTCGTGAATCTCAATATTGCGGAATATTGAACAATGCAACCAAGCATATTTTTGATTAAATCATCGAGGAACAAAAATGAACGGAATTCACAAATACCTGATGGCGGTAGCTACCCAATCAATTCGCCAAGCGGCAGGCAAACTTATCGCAAAAAGCGAGCTCAACCCAGTTGAGATTGCTTCTAGCCTAAGCGAACTATTAACCGAAATGGAAAGGATAGAAGAAAGTCCAATGCTCAAATCTACGTGCGAAGTTGATTACAAAGGTGGATGGGAAAACACACGACCAACCTTAACTGACACCGGCATCAATCCTATTTTTATCAAGCCAGCCAAGAATAATAGCGCGTAACTCCGGACAGGTACCAACAGGAAGGTTTACGTTATTACTAGTGTTATTATCATCCTTGATACCAACCACGGTTAACGTAAGCTCTTCCTTATCTCCAGAACCTGAAAAATAAAAATCAGCAACGAAATCAAGATTAATATAACGATTTTCAAATTTCAATATATTAGCCACAACATCAAACCTCGCAAAATAATTAATAAATGTTCCCAAACAGCTCCGACTTACCTCTAGGCAAAACCAATCCTACTGCGACAACTTGATCTGATTATTAACTTTATTATTTATCAACAATCCTTTAGCCCAGTGGCGACGTAGAATTTCACCAAACTCCATAGGAATGGTTGTTCCCTCAAGTTCATCCCAATCAAGCGACCTCAGAATAGATTTGGTTATCTCTACCCCATATTGATATAACTTGACCGACTGGACCAGTTCTGCCTCACGCACCATTGCAAGTCCAGCGAGGAGATCATCACCAGTACGTGAAGCAAGCATATGGCGCAATACAGGTTCGATATCTAGAAGCTCATGCCGCCAGAAGACCTCGCTTGCCAGTTCAGGGGGGAGAATGAAGAAATTCCGAATTTTCATGGGCAACCCTTCATAGATTCGCCGAATCTCACTCATCTCCATCGGAGCCTCGTCGGCTAAACGCCATAGCGGCGAAAACAGCCACTTTTCCGTACCCGGGTAACGCGCCTCTACTCGCTCAACCAACTTTGGCCGGCCATCACCTTGGAATCGGCTACGAGGAACGACCTCTCCTCGCTTGTATTTATTCCAAATACAGGAGCGCGGCGCCTGGGCACTCCCTTCTTCCCGAAACTCCTTCTCCAGTTCCCCCACCGTCAGTCCGCTCGCCTGCGACACGGCATAAAACCAACTCCGGACCCGCATCGACCGGATTTTTGGATTCTCCACATAGCGCCAGGGTTGCTTGGTCATCATTCTGATAGGAAATCGACTCCGAATATAGTCTGAATTTTCCTTTTATATTAGTTAGTTATCTTGAAATTAGTCAAATTTCTTTCTAGATTTTGACAATGACTAGAAAAGCCAAAGCCTTCCGGGAGAATCGTTTTTAGTCCCGCCATTCTGGTGAGACAGGGATGGCCACCCATTAGGCCAAATCAGAAGGAGAAAGACAGAGACAGGACGCAATGACAGGGGGCCCTTTCGTGGGCCAAAAGCGACAACGGCCCAAGCTCTCCCGAGCCCAGGCCGTTTTTGAAGAAAATCTAGTTTCGCACACCAGATGACTTCATTCTACGATCAGAAGGCGACAAGTCAAGCGCCTCTCTGCCGGTGTCGCTCACCTTCGGGAATCCAACAGCTGATGTCATTCAGACGTCGGCACGCTTGAGTTTCGCCTGCGATTTGTCCCGGTCTCTCCGTGTTCAGCAACTCTGAAGGAGAGCGTCATGACTTATCAAGTTGAAATTGAATTTGCCGAGGAAGAACGCGCCCGCCGCGTTATATCTCGCTCCAACAGCCGCGTCACCGGCAAATATCCTGGCCTTAAAAGTCGCCGAATGCATTACTGGGAGTCCTCCCTCGAGCGAGATGCTTTCATGCTCCTGGATGTATCCACCGAGGTCGTCTCATTCGACGAGCAGCCCGTAACCCTCCACTACGGCATCGGCAAGAAGCTTCGTCATTACCCGGATGTGCTTGTCTCGTACCCAACCCGCCAAGTGTTCGTTGAGATCAAAACGGACCGCGAAGCGCAAACCGAGGAAATCATTACCCGAACTGCCTATCTGATTCCGGCATTAGCACATCATGGCTATGGCTACCGGATCTGGACCGAATCGGAAATTCGGGATCGATCGTTCCGTTTGTCCAATCTGAGATTTCTGCTCAGGTTTGGGCGGACTGAGGTCGAGCTTACTCGGTTCGAATGGCTTCGGCAGTTGTTCAGAAAACATGCTTCGCTACCTTGGAAGGAGATCGTCGGCCAACCGACCGATGGCGGAAAACTTTCAGCCCTCTGCCGACTCATCCTCGAGGGACGACTTCGAATCGATCTGACACGACCGATTCTCCCGGAATCATTGATCAGCGTAGGGAGGATGTAATCATGAGCCGCGCAAAATTCATGAAAGGGATGGAAGCCTATCTGGATGGCCGCATCTGGATTTTCCTTCGGCAAATCGATGCTGGCCTCTGGCAACTCGAGGACAAGGTCACAGGAGAACTGAAACGGCTTCCACAAGCCGAACTACTCAATCTTTACCTCGACGGTCGCTTCAGATTCGTCGAAACACCTGAAGCACAGCCCTCAATCAGCAAGAAAAAGCAACGTGAGAACGCCATCAGCCAGTTCAACTGCCTGCCGGAAAAGCTGCGCAATCGGGCGAAATACCGTCGGCATTACGTCGAGGCATTGCTGACCAAACTGGGGCCTACACCAAGCCAAGCCATGGCCAAGGAAGTCATCAAGGCTGAGTGGAAGGAAATCAAATGGCCGGCAAAGCCACCTCATTACGTAACGGTATGGCGATGGATGAAGCGCTACCTACCGGGTGGCAACGATATCCGCTCCGTTGTTGACCAGTATTGCCGCTCCGGCAATCGAGATGCCAGGCTCCCGGCCAAGCTGATTGAAATCATGGAGGCAGCCATCGACAAGGTCTATATGACCCAGGAGCGTAAAACAGTCCAGGACACCCTCGACTATGCAATCACCGAAGTCAGGCGCGAGAACGCTCTCCGACTCGAGGACTGTCAATTACCGAGGCCTAAACTGCGCCAGGTCAGGCGTCTGATTAACGCCATTCCTCCATATGACCGATATGCCGCTCGCCACGGCAAACGAGCTGCTGACATCCATTTCCGGTCAGTCAAGAAAACTCCGGGCACTTCGCTACCGCTTGAGCGGGTCGAAATCGACCACACCCGACTTGACGTCTTTGTCGTCGATGAAGAGACAATGCTACCCCTCGGGCGCCCGTGGCTGACACTCTGCATCGATGCTCATACGCGCATCATTCTCGGCTTCGATCTCAGCTTCGACCCACCCAGCCATCTCACCGTCGCTCGCTGCCTTCGGCATGCGATGCTACCCAAAGGCAATCTGAAGGAGAAATATCCGGCAGTCGAGGGCACATGGGAGATGTTCGGCGTCATGGATACGCTGGTCTGCGACAACGGCGCGGAGTTTCACGGAGAAAGCCTTGAATCCGCCTGCCTGACTTTGGGTATATCCATTCAGTATTGCCCGCGCAAGCAACCGTGGTTTAAAGGACCTGTTGAGCGTGTCCTGGGCACGTTAAATCGGGGGGTTGCACACGGCGTTCCCGGAACGACCTTTTCCAACATCTTGGAAAAAGGCGATTATGACGCAGCAAAAAACGCCACGATGACGTTGAGCACCCTGCGAGAAACCCTGCATGTCTGGATCGTAGATCACTACCACCAACGTCCTCACAAAACCTTGGGCGACACGCCAGCACATGCCTGGAAGATCGAGACGGTTGGCCTGGACATCCCGATTCCCGCCGACCCCAATGAACTCAAAGCCATCCTTGGCACGATCGACACCCGTCGCCTCACGCACAAGGGAATCGAGATCAATAGTCTTTTTTACAACTCACCCGAGGTACAACTGGTTTCCCGGCGCCTGGGAAACAACCTTGATGTGACCGTGAGATTCCAGGCCGACAACGTAGGGGAAATCCATATTCTGGTGCCCGATACCAGCATATATCTGGCAGTGTCGGCCATCGACCTTGAGTACGCCAGAGGATTGACCCTTTGGCAGCACAAGGTCTGCCGCAGGTTTGCCAAGCGCAATCTGCAGGGGCGCACGGATGTCGAGGCTTTGGCCGAAGCCAAGCGCCGGATAACCGAACTGGTTCTCGATGACTTCGACCGCAAGGTTCGGAGAAGCCGGAATCGAAGTTACCGCTTTCTGGGCCATCACGGTACTTCGCCATTAGCTCAAAACAGCGCGATGCTGCCGGCACCACCAATGGATCCTCCACCCACCGCCACTCCAACTGTTCCGCTGCCAAAAATCAAGCAGGCCCGAACTTTCAAGGCGTTGGTTGAACCGCGTCGCCCCGATAGCACCATTTAATCCTGCCCCCAGGAGAGCTCAAATGTCATCTTTTTCAGTTACCTCTGAAAATCTCGACGATCTCGTCGACCGAATCCTGATCCCACACACACAGTTCGAGCGGGCTATCGCCCGTATCGAGCAATGCCTACGGGTAATGCAGAGATGCGCTGACCCTGTCGGCCTAGCCATTGTTGGAGAATCCCGAACAGGTAAATCACGCACCCTGGAGCACTTTGAAAGTCGTCATCCGCCCATCCGGACCGCCGATGGGAGAAAGGTTCCGTTCCTTCGCGTCAAGGTTCCGTCCAAGCCAACCGTCAAGGGTTTGGCCGAACTGCTTCTCTACCATTTGGGCGACCCGGCTTTCGATAAAGGGACAGAAATCGCCAAAACGCTTCGCCTGGTGATTTTGCTTGAGCAGGCAGAAACGATAATACTGGCACTGGACGAATTCCAGCACTTTTACGACAAAACGACCCGTAAGGTTCAGCATCACGTAGCCGATTGGCTAAAAGTCCTGGTCGATGACGCCAAGCTGGGGCTGATCGTTACGGGCCTGCCCAGATGCCTGTCCGTCATCGAGCAGAACGAGCAGTTGGCCGGCCGTTTCATGACGCCGATACATCTTCCTCGCTTCGACTGGACGAACGAGGATGACCGTGAAGAATTCTCTGGCATCTTGATTGGGATGGGGGAAAGCCTGTCAGTCTTCAAGTGGCCTCAGCTAGATTCGCCAGAAGTCGTTTTTCGCTTTTACTGCGCCACAGGAGGATTGATTGGCTACCTCACCAAGCTGCTGAAGCAGGCAACTTGGAATGCACTGGATGCTGACAACCGTTCAATCGGCCTGCCGGAACTGTCCGTAGCGCATCACGAAGCGCTGATCAAGAATGACCCAGCGTTACAGCCAGGATTCGATCCCTTCCAAAGAAATTTCAGTTGCGAGATGACGGAGGAAATTATCCATCGGGTCAGGGCCATCGGCACAGTCCAGCAGGAACCGCCAACCCCAAGGAAATCTTCCGGCCGTACACGTAAGCCGAAGGCCTCGGAAGTCTTGTCGGGGAGAATCTGAGCAATGTACACGACCTGTCCCGATGGCCAGCTCGTGTACACCCCTCCCGCCAAAAATCGGGAGGGGTTGCTCGGTTACGTTCTTCGGCTCTCTGAAGCCAACGGCTATGACACGCCATGGCACATTCTCAAAATGGCTGGCCTGACTCAATCGCAGATGACCAGCGCCTCTCTACCGATCGGCAAACTATCCCGGCTTATAGGCCGGCCGGTTCAGGAACTGGAGCAACTACCGTGGCAACGATATCCAAACGGGGATTCCGTGCCCACGGACGGACGTGCAGAACTACTGGCACACCTCCTTTTGAAGCACCCAAAAATCTGCCCCCATTGTGTTGCCGAAAATGGCTTTGTCGACCCGGCTTGGGATCTCCGTCTCATGCTGGCTTGCCCAACACACGGTATCACCTTGGTAAATCGCTGCCCTGCATGCCAGCGCAAACTGAGTTGGTTTCGCCCTGGCCTGTTGCGATGCCGCTGTGGGCACGACATCACGACAGCAGAACACTCGGCCCTTCCACAGCACACCCTAGATCTTCTTCAGGTCATTTACGACACAGTGCATGGTTTGCCCACTAATCCGCGGCCACCAAGCAGAATTCCAGCGAATGACCTGCATCGAATGGGAATTGACGATCTTCTCAAGTTGCTAGGCAAGGTAGGAAATGCACTGATTGGGAATGAACCACGAGGGAAATACAAAGCCTGGTCACAGGACCGACTCGAGCGTATCGCTACCTTCTTTCAGGACTGGCCGAAGCATTTCCATCACTTCCTGCGTACCAATGACCCAAGACCAAATCAGGCAACCATGGGACTAGTACGACGCTTCGAAGACTTCTACCGAAGCGTCGTAATGGCGAAGAGGATCCCAAGGGAAAAGATGCTTTTCTTCCGAGCTGCCTTTGGGCAATACGGCAGCTATTACGGCGTCAACGCCGGCGCCGACCCACGGTTTTTCTTGTCGCCACAGAAATGGCGGGCATTACGTAAGAACCACTCCGTTGCACAAATTCGCCGACAAACCCATGAAAAAAGTGCTCCCACCGATGTCTTAAATCAAACCGAGCTTGCCAGGCAACTCGGCGTACAAAGCATCACCGTACGCCGTTGGGCTGAGCAGGGCTTGTTCGGGCTGAAACGTGAAGCTGGAACCGTCGGTGGACAAGCGTTCTACAAACCACCGTCCCAACTGCCACGTAGGGCCACGGGCACGCTGGACACACGTAAAGCGGCAAAGTATCTGGAGATTCCGGTCAGTATCTTGGAAAGGCTGCGCCGCGATGGCTATTATTGCGCTGGCTATTTTGGTACCCGCGTGACCCAGTTCAACCAACTCGATCTGAACAAGTTACGCATCGACCTACTGGAACGTGCACCAGCCGCGCTCTCAACCCTACCGGCAGAGCATGTCACGCTGACAGCATTTTTTCGGATGAAGCTCTATGGCGTCGAAAACAAATACCAGATCGTACGCAACATTCTGGATGGCACACTCGTTCCTGCCGGACACCTGGGCAAAAATATCGGTGACATCGCGATCGCCAATCAATCGATCGAAGCTTTCCGGCAGGATATGACCGTCCACGACGCTATCCCCGCCATAAGGGCTGCGAAAATACTCGAATGCGATGCAAGCGTTTGCACAACACTGGTAGCCATTGGACAGTTGGAAGGTATCTATCACGGCCGTTTTTTGTATGTCACAACCGAGAGCTTGGCGAGTTTCCAAAAACGATACATATCTTGCGTGAGTATTGCGAACCGCCTTGGTACGTCTTCACGGCGTGTAACGCGGATGCTCTTAGCTGAAGGAGTTGATCTGCTCAGAGTACAGCGTACCTACCGATCGAACATTACACCGCAGGCTTTTTGCTCGACGCAGGACGCCGAAAGAGCTTTTGGCCAAAACACCTCGCCTCTTTTCTATCAAGAGGAGTCCGCCAGAGAACTCTTAGCAGAGCAGTACGCAGCATCAACGACGTATCGTTGATCGACCTATCGGCACCGCCCTCACTAAAATTGCGGAGTCCACCGTTGGGATTCATCTAACCGAGCAAAGCTTGCCTGAGATATGTCGATGCCGAATCTGGAGAACTTCAACTGGGTATCCATCAGATCGCGGTGGTAGCTAATGGTCCATCTCACCGAAGACCTATCGATATTCCTCATGATTTCATCGAAATAAGGGGTATCCACCTCGGCCAGCGAGTGCCCCATCACGAAAACTTGCCGGATCGACTTCAAATTGGCGAAAAACGGTTGATTGTGCGCGATGATTTGGGCCGTCGGTTTGAAGGTTGCTGAAAAATAGCCATCTACTATCTGGTTGCCTTCAGCGACGCGAACATCCGCTTCGGACATGTCCACATGGTAGTTAAGTGAGTCCGATTCCGCTCTTTCCCAGCCGTGTCCAATGACAAGTTGATCGGTCGGGTTGCTGGCATTCCCGTGAATGTGAAGAATCTGATCGTTGGGGATGCCGTATACCTGCTGCAAGGTCGGTGTGTAGTTGAAATTGAGATAACGAGCGCTCGGATCGAGCGACAGTCGCACAGTCTTGCAAATTGAGCGAGATGGGATGGGAAGCTGCCTCACCCACTGGGCGAAGCGCTCTTGTAGCGTTGAGGAAACCGCCTCAACGACACGCTCCAATTCGTACTGATAGTCGTGGTGACCTGAGTCGCTCCAATCATCAGCGCCGTAGGACATCAAGAATTGCGATGCATAGTCTATGGCAGCTTCGGTATCGAAGTGGGCCAATTGCTGTTCGAACTGCCACCAGAACTCATCATCGACGCTGAAATAAGCCTCGACTTCGCGATAGGTATCGCGATCGATGGCCGACAGGTAGCCCCCGAAATCGCGATAGTCGGAGGGAATGTCGTGGTGACGGTCGAAGCCGTTGCCAATGATGTAGAGCGCCGGCGACAGATTCATCGCATCAGGTTAGGAAACGTGGTCGTACACTCAGTCATCACGCATCACCTTTTCGTATACGTGTAAGTGGTACCCGCAAAGCCCACCGTTCGACTGGTCCTCTTGGCGTAGCGGTTCCTCGCAGAGCGTACATTCAGGGTAATCAAGTTCCGCCCCGCACCATAAGCAATGTTGCTCGCTAATGACAAAAGTTGAGCGCCCGCATGCATTGCACTCCTCGACATCAGCTTCACCGCCATCGCGAGGATCATAGTCGTCTGCGTCGTTAAGCTCCTTGACCATCAGTGGGCCGATCAGGTCTGAATGGCCGCAGGCCACACAGACGTACCTGAAAGTGTCATCCTGGTTTTCGATGCTGGCACCTTCGTCGATATCCTCCTGACTGGGGCGTAGAAGGGAGGAGCCACAGTCCTCGCATTGGCACCTCTCAAGCCAGGACTGCATCATCTCGGGGGTACCGGCATCCGCCCACGCAGCCTTGCACGCAGCAATAGTATCCATGACGAAATTGTGGTGGGCGAGCAGCACAGGCCAGGCTGTACCGAGTAGTTCGGCGGGCTGCTCGTTCAATTGCGTCAGGATGAAATCGCGCAACACAGGGAACAGCTCGGCAACGAAATCGGCTACTTCGCCCAGCGTATTTGCCGGGTGTAGATGTTCCAGGTGGTTCCGACAATCCTGCAGCGTGTTGATGGTGGGCCAGTCGACTTCGATGCCAAACCCGTCAAACCGCTTCTTGATGGTGACCACATCGATGGTTGTGGGCTTGAACTTGCCGACCGGCTTCCATTCAATGCCACCGTTTCCGTCAGCCAGAGGGAGAACCTCGGGGGGATTGAAGATGAGTGCAAAGGCCTGATCGGGGTCGTCGACCGAAACCGCGATCCTGTACTTGAACAGAAGCAGGATACCTGCGAATAGATTGCGCACTGCAGAGAGGGCGCGAGCCGGATCTCCTCCTTGCTCTTTTGCCAGTTGGCTACGCTGGAAATCCTCGATGCCGAGGCGAATCGAGGTCAGCGCATTTTCCTTTAGTTTTTCTGCGTCCAGTTCTGGCATGGTGAGTTGCCTTTTCAGCGAAGAATGATTGGATACCAGAGACGTAATGGAAGATTGCCCCCTCAGGCGATAGCCAATGGCATGTGAAATGGCTCCCCAAAAAAACCATGCCCTCGGGGGCATGCTTGCGCAGAGGTCACACCGAGGGCTTGCTTTGTTTTAATAGTATCGCTTTCTTGAGCAATTCGGACCAAAAGCAACAATGTTTTGGCGAGACATAGCACTAACGAAGCGTTTCTCCATGTGATTATTACGATGCGCACATGAGCAACGAAATTGCCGTGGCACTGCCGAGACAATTACTCAGGATGCATTGTCCTATAATTACTCAGAAAACCTGACCATCTCCGAAAAGAGCTAGCTGTTCACGGAGATTTTCTCAAAGAAGATCGGCAATAGAAATCGGATTTGATGGCAACGGAATTGAAAAATGGTCACGTTACTATTCTTCGACTGTGAATTCACCGATCTGAGCGACTCAGCATCATTGATTTCAGCAGGCTTCATTACCCAATCAGGTGAGCAGTTTTACGCCGAACTCTCTGACTATGAAGAAGATTCCTGCAATGATTTCGTGAAGACAACGGTTTTGCCCCTGCTGTCCTTGCCCCCGATTACAACGGCTGACTTCCTTTCCTCGCTGACCGATTGGCTCAGCAACTTGGGCGACGATTTTCTGTTCATCTCCGATTCCGATTGGGATCAGAAGATCCTGAGCAAAACCTTAGCCTCGGTCGGCAAAGCCATCCCGAAGACTTGGCGATTTCAGAAAACCCCGGACAACTTCACGAATGGCATCCAACGCAGCATCTTCAATGACGAAATGGCGGCTTTTTTCCTACGCCATCCGGATCAGAAACAGCACCATGCCCTGACGGACGCTCATGCGATCCGTAACGCATACCTGCGAGCGGAGTCGGGATACTAGATATAAAGGCTGCCACACCAGCATAGATTTTGCGCCAGCCAGCAGATCATTCGGTGCTATCGAAAGCCCTGGCTAGAAACCGGCCATCCGGGGTATGGATGGGAGGCGGTACTCCCAGCGCCTTATCGAACTCTTTGGGCTGTTTGCTGCAAAGCTCGTGGAAATCACATTTCCCACACTTTGTTGGGTGTGGGCGCGCCGGGAAGTGCCGGGCTAGAATTCCTTGTACAGCCCATTCAACGTTTGATACAGCTGCTTGCACGGCATTCGAATCGACTGGCACGTGGATTCGGCGATTATCCTTCAATAGGTGAACCGATCCTGTGGCTGCATTCTCCTGCAATATTTCCCGCGCGGCCTTCGCATATAGTTGAACCTGAAGCGATAGGGCCAACCAATCCAAGTTCGGGTCGGCAAATGGATCGCTGCCCGCTTCCATGGCCTTAAAGTCGATGACTTCGGCATCACGGATCGAGCCGTCCTGACTTTCTTTCACAAGCAGATCGATGGACCCCGTAATGAGGCAGTCGGCCGCCGGGATTTCAAACCTTGCCTCCACTTGCCTCCGAGTCGTGAAATCCTCGGCAAACTCGGTGACATATCGTTGGGCGATTTCGACAGCCTTGTTCTTGGCTCGCTCGTATGCGCCAGGCCTGTTTACCGGATCGCCACTGGGTGCGATATGTTTCAGATGGAACGACTCCGTTGTCACCGATGCTGCTTCGTCGCGAGTAGGCGGCCGCTCAGGATGAAGCTCATGCAACTTCTCGATGGAAACGTGGACCGCGCGCCCATACCCAAACAATTCGGGTACGGCCGGGCTAAATCCCCACTCGCGCCTAAACCGGTAGTCCATTGGACAGTGCAGGTAGTATCTGATGTCGCTAAAACTGGTCGGAAGGATCGTTTCGTCGATTCGGGCATGTTCTACCGCTGTGGGCAGATTGGCGGCCACATTGGTTGCCGGAATCAACTCGGCATCGGTCATCCGTAGCGAAAAAGGCGATGCCTTGTTTGCGCGCTTCCCACCTGGTAGTTTGGCGGCCCCCGTAACATATAGGAACGCTTCTGCACGGGTCAGCGCAGTATAGAAAAGCCGTGCTTCCGCTTCACGCGTACCAACATACGCACCGCGCTGAATAGCAGTTCGCACAAGCAACTCCGGGATAAGGCCACGATAGTTCGAGTTTTTCCCGGGGAATCTGCCCGCCTGACAATCCACTACAAACACCACGGGAAATTCAAGCCCTTTTACACTATGGACGGTTGCAACCGAGACGGCATCAGGCCGCTGCGTTACATCGTCAGTGCTGATGTTGTATCCGCTATCGGCAACGAATTCAAGAAAATGGGATACCTGACGGAATCGGTCGGACGAATCGACGCTCAGATAGACCCCTTCGACATCCTGGATCATTCGGCTGAAAAGCCCGATTTCCCTCATCACCTCCGGTGCGGGGGGAAATGTAGAGACCTGCAAGGCGGAAAGCAGGTCGAATACAAGGTTCTGAGGGAATAGACGTTGGCGAACACCGCCCATCGGCGCGTGAATCCGCCGGCCCCAGTCGGACAGCACACTGGCAAACTCTGCGAAACTTGCCTTCGGATAGGAGGGAATAATACTTTGGTCAAAGCTGTCCCTAGCGGCCGTCCTGTCCGGGTTACCATTAGCCAGCAAGCGGAAGACGTCACGCAAAGCCGCAACTTGCGGGCGATCGAATGGGTTTCCCCCGGCTGCCAACGTGAACGGTATGCCTTTGGCCGTCAAACGGGAGGTGAAGGGGCTATGGCGTGCCTCCCCGTTCTGTTCGTTAGCACGCGTCGATCTCATCAGGATGGCGATATCGCCAGCGGTGAGGCCGCGTAGCGTGCCATCCTTTTCCATGAATTGTGTGCCGAGTAACTGCTTGATACGATTGGCCACCCAATCTGCTTCTTCGTCCCGATCATCGAACAGGAAGTTACCTAGTTCCCGTGGTGTGACGTCACGATGGTTGTTCGGTTTTTTCGGCAGCCTTGCTGCGCCTAGCTCTTGTGCGACGAAGTCGGCCGAGACATCCACAATGGCCCTGGTGCTTCGGAAGTTGGTATCCAAAGTGTGCATTGCCTGGACCTGATAACGGTCGCGGAACATCAGGATATTGCTCACGTCGGCGCCGCGCCAGGAATAGATAGCCTGGTCGTCGTCGCCGACGACGAAGAGGGACGCCCCTTGAGCGTGAATAGCCCGGATAAGAGCCTCTTGGGACGGGGATACGTCTTGATACTCGTCGACGAGGAGATGAGATATCTCGGACAGCGCCCGATTGACAGCCGAGTTGCCATCGGCGGAGTGATCGACGACCAGTCGGATCATCGAACCGAAATCGATGTACTGATCCCTGTCCAGCAGATCTTTAAGAAGCTGAAGGACTGTCCCGACCTCGGCGTCGAGCGCTGCGACGTCTGCAAGGTTAAGACCCTCGTCCTGGCAGAGCTTCCAAGCTGCTGCTACCTCTTTGATCGTCTCGAAGTAACGATCCCCGAACCGATTTCTGAGCGGCTTGATCTGCAAGGCAGGGTAACGGGACATAAGGAAGAGCGTCAGCCGATTGTCGTCCAGAACATCATATTGACGATACTTTGCGTCCGCTTTTCCAAGCACATTTTGGCAGAAGGCGTGGATCGTACCGATATACATCTGCCCGATTAGATTCGTACTGAAACCCGCCAACGCAAGCGTTTGCGCGATGCGTCGTTTGATGGATTCAGCCGCCTTCTCGGTGAACGTAAATGCAACGATCGAGGCCGGCGACACACCTTCGGATATGAGACGAGCCACCCGGAATGCCAAGGTCTGCGACTTTCCTGACCCCGCGCAGGCCAAACATAGTACTTCCCTGCTTGTGTCCAGTGCAGCACTAGCCTGATCCGGAGTCAGTTTGCTCCGGATCAGCTCCTCCATATTGCCCATGGCAATCCTCCCTGCTTTTTGTTTTACTTGTGCTTGCGTATCGATTTGATGAGCGCCGTCGCATGGGCACTGATGAATGGAGGAGGCAAGGCGTTGCCAATCATCAGCGCGATCGCTTCCTTTCCGTGTTCTGCATTGAATTTGTATGAAGCCGGGAAGCCTTGAAGGAGAGCAGCCTCCCGGAGCGTAATCGCTCGATCGTGGACTGGATGAAGAAACCTACCCTTCGAAGGATTGTGACAGCCCCCCGTGATGGTGGGGGCCGGCAGCCCCCAACTCATCCGTCCATATACATCCTTGAACCCGTCGGTCGTCTCATGGCAGGCAAGCCAAAACTGTTCAGGCAGGTCCGTGCGGCTACCTCCGTCGTGCGGAACGGCCTTGATCAGTGCCAAGGTCTTGGGCTCACGATTTTCGGGGATATCATGTATAGGATCGCCGGAAGTACCGGCTGGTCCGAGGGTACCGATCGCATCCTGAACGGTCTTTAGCTCGTCGCTAACTTCCAGATCGGGAAGCGGATATTTGCCGCGAACAGCCAGATAAATCAGACGTCGTCTGCGTTGAGGAACATTGAACTTTGCCGCATCCTGTATTTCCGGCTGGCCGCGGTATCCTAGGCGCTGCATTTCAGCCCAAAAAATTGCGAAGCGAGGATCGTCTTTAAGCGCCGGCACATTTTCCAGCATGACTGCTTTGGGGCGGAAACCACGTACGAACCTAAGGAACTCGAAAATCAGATCGTTTCGCGCATCGTCATCCGAGCTGCTTTTATTTCTAGTCCTGATCCTAGAAAAGCCTTGGCAAGGAGGGCACCCGGCCAATAGGTCCAGCTGACCGGGTTTCATGCCGAGTTCACGCATCAAGGTTCGGACGCGGACCTTTCGTATGTCGGAAGGAATCAAATGGACATCCGAATGGTTCAAACTGTAGGTTTCCCGAGCCTTGTGGTCGATCTCGACAG
The DNA here is from genome assembly GCF_049652925.1 of Azonexus sp. Classification (GTDB taxonomy): domain Bacteria; phylum Pseudomonadota; class Gammaproteobacteria; order Burkholderiales; family Rhodocyclaceae; genus Azonexus. Next base: position 176,644 of record NZ_JBASFI010000024.1, on the reverse strand, counting down.
CGCAGGTTACCTGGAATCCAGCTTGCTTAAGGCCAAGCGATAGACCACCACAGCCGGAGAACAGATCGACGGCCGTCGGCGCATGCGGCATGAATGATGTTGTTGTCATTTTATTCAAACTAGGTACAAACCTCCTCGGTAGAGTATAACCTCTCCCACGAGTTACCAATACTGAAGAGACAGTTTTTGGCCGCTGGTTCGGTAGTCGACGGCCAACCTTCTAGTTCTGCTTAGCTTACTCGCGTTTTTTTCCGGCACGGCTTTGCTCCAAGGCATCGGCAATCTTGAGAGCACACGCCGCAGCATCCCCCTCAACTTCATGTTCCCAAAACCGCATTACGGTCCATCCGACGCGTTCCAGGTCGGCGGTCGTCTTGCTGTCCCGAGCCACATTCCGCGCTAGTTTCTCATCCCAGAAATACTGATTGGATTGCGGCCTCGACTTGTGGGCCGGACAGGAGTGCCAGAAGCATCCGTCTACGAAAATGGCGAGCCGCGCTCCCTTGAAGACGATGTCGGGCCGGATCCGACCTATGCGTTGCCCTAGCCGGAACCGGATTCCGATTTGCCACATAGCACTTCGCAACTTGATCTCAGGTAAAGTGTTGCGTCCTCTCACCCTGGACATCAGGGCGCTTCGCTGCGCGGGTGAAAGCTTGTCCACTTGGCTCGTCTTACATCTCAGGCGATTCTCAAGCGGGCGCTAGCCATGCATCCACTTCTCCAGTTGATTGTGGATTTGCACAAGGTCTCCGTTATTATTTGGCAACTTGGCCACCTGTACATCCTCATATGTACGCTCACTTTCCATCGAGCGTTATGTCGTAGATATGTGCAGTCTTCACTCCGGTGGAGAATCGGTTCTGGTCAAACTTCGCAGGACTCAAATACCAAGCCTGAGCGATCTTCCGTCGGGAAGCTAGCACAGCCGCTGCGATGGCCTGGCTCTTCGAGCCCGTAAGTCCAAGTTCTACGTTTGCTCCGCCGACGCCATAAAGTTCGAGATACTGCTCATCCAGATATTTGACGAGATCAGCCAACGGACCCACTGCAAGTGGCGTCACCTTCGCGTTCTGATAACTCTGGCATGCGAACTCGGCCGCGTAATTTGCCACCTTCGCTCGCGGAGCATCACCCGTGGGAACAATCACGTCGACGTAGTCAAACTCCCGACGGTCAAGCAACGAGAAGAGTCGCTCGTGCTTCGGGGACGCAAAGGCGATGAGCGCGCGGCTGCGTGACAAGTCGACATCCTCATCGAGCAGCTTCGTCTCGCTGTAGGGTCCTTCTTCTCCCTTAAGAACCTTGCTGAGCGACTCCAGAAAGGCAATCGGATTTTTCGCCTTCTCTGCCGCAAAAAGCTCCTTCAGGTCGTTCTCCAGGGGATAGTGCGTCTCGGCGGACATATGGAAGACGACGACTCGCCCCTTTCTGCGCAGTTCCCGGCGGATGGCAGTAAACAAGATGGGCTTGGACAGCCCCGACACGTCAACAAGCGACACCCCGTCCGAATCATAGACCCCTGCCAGCGCTTCGTCATAGCTGACTTCGGTGAACGAATGCCCGCGATCGCGCCACATCTTTTCGATGGCATCACTATGGCCGGCGACGCCATAGCGGACCGCCTGGACCTTGGCTGCATGAAGATTCGTCGACAGCACATCGTTCGAATTGAGGGTACGCTCCTCAAACCCCAACCCGGCGAGGACTGATGTGATGCCCAAGCCTCGAAGCTCTTCAACGTTGAGTTCGCGAATGGTAGCGCCTATGGGCTTCGCAAGGGTTCCTGAAACCCGCCTAGTACGCTGCACCACGTCCACTGTCAGTTCGCTACCGAAGAGGGTTGCTTGCGGGTCTTCCACTACACCCGTCACTGCTTGTACTCCCGTAACCGGCACCTGCGCTGGTAACGTCCGATAGTCTGGCTTGTCTGCTTCCTCGCCGATCTGGTTGCGCAACAAAATGTCCTTGTCCGGCGACATGAGCCAGTCCAGCAAGTCTTTCCCGGATAGTTCGAAGCGATCACGATCGGAAAGGCCGATGTATGCGGCCAAACCGTAGATTTTGCGATAGCTCAGTTTGAATTGCTGGATGGGATTGGAGTCCTTTGTCTTCGAACGTGGCGAACCTCCCGCGTAGACGAATACGCCCGCATCAATGAGATCACGTAACTTATCGATCTGTAGATTCAGGCTTTCCTGACTCTCCGCAGACACCCGTACGTAAATCGAAGAGTACTGACGCAGTCTCGGCTGAGCTCCGGCTTGTTTGGGTACTTTCTTGGCTGAACGTACCAGCAATTCGTGAGCGGCCTCTGCAAAGGCCAAGGCGTGATTCTTGTAGTAGCCTCCGCGGCGGTTCAGGTCATAGATCCGGCGTGAACTAAGCGCTTGGAAGCACTCCGCCTGGACCGCATCTGCGATCGGTATGGACAACTGCCCCCTTCCAGCGGAGGCTTGCCGCAGAATTTCTTCGTAAAGCTTGATAACGTCACCAATATCGCCGACGCAAACATTGGTCAGGCACGACAGGCCACGATATGCCTGCTTTCTGTCCCTCGATGTGTTACTTGAGGCAGCAATCTCTCGCGCTACTTGCTCAAGTGGGACATCCCCGAGTAATTCCCGGGGGCCAAACTTCGGGTGTGCGACGTGGTACCTGGCGCGCTGTCGAAGAATCTGCTCGACAAAATCCGTGCCTTTGTCCTTGCCCACCCCGTTAATCGTATCAAATACGTCCGCACCAAGATCAAAGACGGCAAGGTCACGGTCAATCCGGATTGGGTGAATACGACCCGGCGAGCGTAGCCCAAGTTCTATCGTCTGCCACTCCGATGTAAACTTGAATGCACAGGTTGGACTCTGGAACAGCAGCGCGGACAGGAGTTCTTCGACGCGCTCCAGCTCAAGGTAACGTGTCGATACATCGTCGAGCAGGAAGAACACTGTCGAGGATGCCGTGAGCGCTGAGCAACTACGAAAGGTATCGGCCAAGCGCTGGAAGACCTCAGCTGGAGCCTGTCTCACTTCGTAAGGCGAAGCACCTCGAGAAGACAGTACGGCCATACGCTCAAGGCGTCGCTCCAAGTCTTCAAGCGATGTCGAACGTAACAGGTCTTCTGAGTTTTCAAGATAGTCCGTGACAGCTTCTGCGAGTTTTGTGTGCGCTCCAAGGCCCACCGCATGCTCGTCAAGATCCCGGAGATGCATCAATGCTCGGACAGCCTGTAACGAGTAGTTAACGAACAATCGCGTTAGTCGATGTTCAACCTTCGTGGTCGAGTGCCTAAGATCCAGTAGGCGTTGCGCAGAAACGAATAGGCCGACGAAACCATCCGTGCGAATTCTGTCAAGGACTTGTTGAGTAGACTCGCTATTCGTACCGTCGCTCAATCGTGCTGCACGCGCGTGCACGTCAAGTGCACGCAGTAACATAGTTTTCCCGCATCCCCGCATGCCGGTAATGATTTGTGGCCCCGGCTTGGTGACCTCCTCCAGCCATCGGTTCTGTGGGTCAACCAGCAACCTCGGGACATCCCAGGACACCAAAGTCTGGGCATTGTAGTGGTCCCCGAACCCTTTTAGCATGAGTGGATTGCTCCATGGACGCCAAGGTTGGGAGGCCCGGAAATATGCTTCCCGAATCTGCGTCGCCAGATCGTCGAAGTTCGGATGGCGGACGTTCTGCACATCGGTGAGCAAGCCGTTGACGATACTTTGCAAAGCCAAGGCAGTACGACAGTCCCTGTCCTCGAGTTCCACTGGATTGACCAACAAGCGGTCAAGGAGCTTATCGACATGCACGGCAATCGAATACATGTCGCCCAAGCGTTCATGAGTACTCTTGCTGCGGTCAGCGATGCTCCCCAAGTCGATGGCCTTAACCCTGATCGTGGGGTCGATGGCTTCGGCGCGACGAGTCTGAGGTGTTAGGCGTTCGACGATAAGGTTCTCAGCATGCAGGTCATTGTGGTTCAGATGATGCGCCTCGAACTCAGCTCGGACCCGGAGCAGGTCGATCGCTATCTGGCAGATGGTTGCTGCATCGGCGTTGAGCTTTCCATCGATGTAGTCCTGCAGTAGATTTCCCTCGACATAGTCGAGCACGGTGACATGGCAATTGAGTATTGTCTTGCCGTCCCCGAACGTGACTATCTCGTCGAAAGCGTCGTCAATGCCGACAACGTGCTCAGCCCCTTTGGCCAAAGTCGCATGGAGTTTGGTTTCATCTGTAAATGGGGCTTTCCCGAAGAAAGTGTAGAACTCGACTGGAGAAATTTTCAGAACATACTGCTTGCCGAATGCACCACGTTCGGCCACATAGGCAGCACCATAGAAACCTCGCCCCAGTTCCTGCGTAATACGATATTGCCCAATAGCCTTTGGCATCTCACTGAGGACAAAGCCAAATGTCCGACCACAGGTCGGACATGGTTCATCCAATGCCTTTTCTGAGTAATCCTCGGCTGGACAGAAAAAACAGCAATACTTTCCAAGCTTCATTTTGTGGTTTCCGCAGGTAGGTTCGTCACGCATATTGCCGCTCTTAGGCCCTCAAGCAGACTGTCTCGCATCGATACAACATCGACTCGCACCGTAGCAAGAACATCGCCCTTAACCACGGTATCGCCCGACCTTTTCTGTAAAATGATGCCAACGGGGTCAGAAAATTCGCCAATGTCTTTCAAGACAACAGCCGACTGAGCGGAGACCAACAACCGGCGTATTCCCTCAAGCGATACCGATGCCTTCCCCTCCTTGTCGGCAAGAATCTCCAGATTTGTAGCGTTGCGTACTTTTAGCACGGCCTGCTCAAACGCAGCCTCGCTTGCACCTTGGGCAACAACGTTGGCTTTAAAGGAGCGGTACAAATCCTCAATACTTGCTGAAATGACCAGGGGCGCGCATTCATCAGATACCGCAGCCAGACTGAGACGACGGCAAGTTTCTACATGTTCCAGCAGCCAGGAGTTTGCAGTGCCGGTGAAGATATCTGCCAAGGCTGCAAGTGCTTCGGAGCGCCCGATATATGGTTGGTAGGGGGCGCTTCCATCGGTCAGCATGGGCCGACCGTCAAGCCCAAGCAATCTTGCGGCCTGCACAAATAGGACAGCGTTTTCACTGGCCTCCACCATGGTTTGCCCGAAATTTCCATGAGGTGCCACCCTGATATCGAGCCCAGCGGTCATGACACCCACAGCAAGCTTCTTGGATAAGAGACTTGCTGCGACTAGGGTCGGCACTCCCTGCAAGCCATGTTGCTGACGTAGCTTGAAAACTCTCGCATCCAAGGGGGCATATCGACCTGAAGCAAGAAAATGTGCATACCCAGCCTCATTCATCACAGTTTCAAGCTCACTATCGCTCAGCGATGTCTTATATCCGGCCATCTGGGCCAAGCAGTCGATACCCCCAGCGGGTCGACCAGGCACTCCAAGCTTGGGCACTTCCAGACCGGCAGCACGCAAAAATAGAGGGCAAAGCAACGTGCTTAGCGATGCTGGCCCTCCTGTCGATGCCACGTCGGCTGTTTGCGCAGTTGTACGGATAAATTTGCTGCCGGAACTAGCTAAGACATCTGCGAGGTCTGCGGCTGCCCTAGCGTCGCTTGCGCTCTGCCGAGCAATCTCTTTCAGAAAATTGACTATTTCTTCATCGCTAGATTGAGAGCTAATCACCTAGAAGTCACCTGAACATTAATTTTAAGTGCATATTTTACACTTCTTTCATTTCATTCTTTGGCGTATGCACCTCAATGAACTCCGATACCGCCCCCCCAAACTCCACGGTTCCATTTTGGACGACTGCATGATCGCCTGCGGACTGTGGATTCCGGCCACGTTGACCGCTTGCGCCGGAATCAGTTGACCACATCGAGACAATGTTGCTGCCGGTGACCGCTTTCCGGAGGGCAGATGGAGGGCTCAGTCCGGCCAAGAGCAGTAATCGGCAAAGTTGAGGCAAGTGCCCGCTTTAGGCTGAACAGAATCACTCGAATCCGCAGTCCGAGACCCGGGAAGCCGCTGCCGTCATCACCGAACACTCGACGCGCAGCGACTTGTAGACTTTTCGCCGTATAACGGCCTGTGCTAACCGGCGGCCAGCGTGAGCGGGCTGGCCGCGTCGCGGCTGCCCCGCTCGACGCACAGCTCATTGCGGATACGCTTGAAGTCAAACTCGCCCTGGAGCGCCTTGTCCATGCCATCCAGCATGACTGGCGCTTTGATAGCCGCCTCCCTAGGTGGCATCCCACGTTCGGTCAGCTGATCGCGCAGCTTGTCGCTGACCTCTGAGAACTCGTTTTCTTCTAGAGCTCGGGTCAAGTGCCAGTCGAGACTCATCGCGTACATTGGGCGAAATTTCCGCACTTTCATTTCAGTTCCTTTCGTTGAATTTGACGTCGACGTATGGGCGTCGACAATGCGATATTCGCGGCTCACGCCATCCTGTTCCACCGGAAATCACGGAAACCGATGCTCATCGCCACGCCATCAGCCTACGCACGCTTGCCTACCTTCTCCGCCGTCATTGACGGCCTGGCCTCTGGCCTTGGAATTGCACGGAACCAAGAGGATGCGCTCGTCGGCCTCGGCTCGTTTGGCGGCCGGATCGACGCCTATAGCAGCTCGCCCCACCGCTCAGGCCTCGAAGATCGGCTCTTGGATCTGCTCGCGGGTTCGAATGAAGCGCTCCGGAGCCTTGTCCAAGCACGGCTGCTCGACGCCGAAATGGTGCTGACCGATGCCAGGGCTGTCCCACTGGTCACCGAGGCGACGGAAACAGAAGGGCTGCGGCGCTTCATCGAGATCTGTGCAGTCCCATGGATTGCTCAGATGCTTGCTGATGCCCGCCAACACCCAGGATCGGTGCTGGACAGCGCTCGGCTACTGCTTGAAGTGCATGCCCCTTCACTCACTGGAGACACCACAAGCTATCTGTCCACCTGGAAGGGGGCGGTCAAGCGAGCGATTCCTGAGGGTGTTAATGCCCGTGAGTTCCGCTCGACGCTTGCTAGACTAGATCAGCGTTCTCAGCGCAAGCATTCGTCCATCAAGCAGGACCTAGCCAACTTGCGTATTGAAATGCAGAGCGGTTTCGCCTCTCCGCAGGAGCTTGATGCCGCAGTTGACGCGGTACGCGGGTTATACCTCGCCGGCATGGCGACGATGCGGCTGTGCGCCATGGCTGACGAGATCATTCCAGAACAAGATCTTCTTGCGCTGGTTGTCGGCAAACTGCTTGTAGGCCAGGACAGGAACGGCGCCCCCCCTGTGGAAACACAGCAATACAGCATCCGCAGGTACTGGAGCTACCTCGACCCTTGTTTGACCCTATCAAAGGAGTTTGACCAGCTTGGCGCTCAGGTGAACGCTCTGGACGAAGCGAATTTCGACAAGTTGCGTGCGGATTCGCGCGCGGTCGCCTCGTCGGACTTGTTAATGTTCGTCATCGACTACGCGGAGGGGCACTGGCATCTTCGCCATGGCCGTAATGAACTGGCCGAGCAGTGCTTACAGAAGGTTGTCGCGAGAGCCGACGGTCGACAACTTGGCAAAATCGCTGCGGACGCTGCAAGCATCCTGATCGCGCTGCGACTCGCTGGGCCTAGCCCGGTCACGTTCAAGGCGCTGAATCCCCTGATGCGCGTGCGCATTGACAACATGCCGCAGTTGATTGAGATGTATATCGACTATATTCCGACGCCCTTCTCGCTTTGGTCCCCACGCCCCAAGCCAACCTTCTATGACTCGCACTTGATGGGGTGCGTGGCCTTTTTTTACAAAGTTACTAACGCATCAGGTGTGTCCGCGATCTGCAATCCTCTCCAGCGCTTTGATGCAAGCCTGGAGAACCTGATCACAAAATCCCGTCAGGCGGGAGCTAGGCTGACGAAGGTGGTACGGGAGCGACCGGCAATTGTTGGCACATCCATCAAGCCGTACCAAGTGCTCAGGGACCACTTGTACTACCGAAGTGCGCTCTTTGGGTGGAATCCATCAAACCTTCCTGGCATGGACACCTATGTGAAGCTGCCGCAGCCCGATCAGCTTCGTCTCCTGCGTTTCGTGGATCCGGAGCAGTTCCAACTTGACCTGCAGGCGCATGGTTTAGGTCCATGGCGGCATCCTGATGATTGCATCTAGTGAATAAACAACAATGGCAAAACGACTCGTAACTCACTTTGATCAGGAAAAGACAACACCTCGGGGAAGCGCACTGCAACCCAGTGAAGCTGTTGCCATGATTGCCTACTGGACAAGGACAGCAACAACCGAACAACTGCAACTTGTCGCCACCAAACTCGAGGAAGCACACAAAGACGGCAAGTGGATCGCCTGTGACTGCAAGGATCAGCCCGGCCAAATCAACCCCAACCCGCCAGTAATGATGGTTGGAGCGAAGACAACGGAACATAAAGGCACCACGCTGTATCTGTTTCAGCGTAAGGAACGCCCTCGCCATGCCGACGACTGTCCATTCTCGATCACCGAAGAGGAATACGAGCGCCGGGCCAGAGAGCGCGACCAGGAAGAAGGGAAGCAATCGAAAATCGACCTCGACAAGGTGCCGAATTTGCTGGGTGGCATGAAGGGCAACAATAAAATGGCTTCGCGAGACGGCGCAGCCACTACATCGACGGGCACCGCTGGTGATCAGGATGATCCACTATTTGGAATTCTCGCCTGGCTCATCGAAAAAGCGGGCATCCATCGCTGCACACACGAACCCCAAGCCATTGCTGACCAGTGGACCGCCATCCAAGCATTCGCTGCCTCCGTAACCCTTGAGGACAACATGACATTCGCGGATCTACTTATCCGCGGCGAACGCAACATCCTCCGGGAAGAATTCCAACGTGCCTTCAAAGCAATTTCAGCGAAGACGAACGCCAACCGGGAGAAGGTTGCCTACTTGCTCTTCGTTGCCGATGTTCTCCAGCGCAACGAGGACGGATCCACATCGCTCACCGTCACCCATTGGGTGTCCGACGGCGCCGGTAACCGCAAGCAACAAACAGCAACCGAGCATATCTACTGCGATATCAAGCATCCCGCCCGCGACGGCGACGAAGTCAGGGCCCCATATCTGGTCTTGATCCACTTGGTGGAAAAACGAGACCAACGGGCGCGGCCGAGCAAAGGCGTAGCGCAACCTATCTACGGCAAGTCGAACCTGTTTCCGGTGGACTCCGATCAGGAGCGCAAGACATACCGAAAGCTGCTTCAGGTCGGTGCAGCCTACGCCAAACGAGGCGGTTGTCTGCAGATCGAAAAGCCGGTACGTGGGCGGAATACGACGCTAGGCGTTTGCCGGCCAGATTTCATCGTATGGGACAGCGATCGCCCGACACCAAAGCACATCATCATTGTCGAGACCATGGGGTTCGACACGCCCGAATATCGGGAGCGGAAAGCCAAGACCACCGTGATGATGTGCGAAATCGGAAAGACGTTGATTGAAGATGATCGTTCGGGGAAGCTGCCGGACTTTGATGCGGACAATCAAATCTACACAGCAACGATGAACGCACTGACAACCTTCGCAAAGGATCGATAACTGCGTCAGGCAGGCCGATTCTAAGCCCAAAAACAGGCGTAGGATACGCTATTGCAGACTTTACAGTCCCGGCATGCCAGTCATTGCAAACTTTGACGGATCGTCTTTGCAAATGAGGTGTACCAGTACGACGCCAAGGCCTTGTTCCTCAAACAATTGCAACTTCAGTCATTGCTGTAGCCCACACGAAAAAAGCCCCAAAAATGAAAATTTGGTAGGCGTACTGGGATAGGCCGCAAGGAAATGGAGCCCCGGGATCGTTGATCCCGGGGCTTCTTTGTTTTCCCCTTGCCACTTGATGGCCGTTGCAGTCTCACCCCGACCTCACGACAGGATAATATTCGGGCTCTTTCACCCCGATCCTCATGGCCGAACGTTTACCCGATCAAGACCTCAGAACCGATGAAGGCCTGATGCTCGCCTACAAGAACGGCGATGCTGCGGCTTTCGAGGTGCTTTACGGTCGGTGGCGCCGGCCGCTGTTTCGCTATGTGGCGCACCAATGCGGACAAGACGAGGCAAGCGATGAACTCTTCCAGGATATTTGGCTCCGCGTGGTCAACGCCCGGCTGCAATACGAGGCCGCAGCCAGGTTTTCCACCTGGCTTTTTCGCATTGCCCACAATCGACTGGTCGATCATTGGCGCTCAAGCAACAGGACACCAGTCGTCGACGCCGCACTCCAGGACGACGAGGACGCCGATTTCACGGCGTCCATCCCTTCCCCGGACGATGATCGCCCGGATCGCCGCGCTGAACGCAAAGCCCTGACCGAACAGATCGTCGTCGCCGTCCATGCTCTTCCGGATGTCCAACGTGAAACCTTCCTGCTTTCCCAGGACGGCGACATGACTCTCGAGGAGATCGCGTCCTTGATGGGCGTCGGGCGAGAAACCGTTAAGAGCCGCTTGCGCTACGCGCTAGGCAAGCTGCGTCAGGAGTTGTCGAAATGGCGATGAAACCTACAGATCAAGAAATCGGGGAGCTTTATCGGGAGGCTGGCCCATCCGGCCCGAGCGCGGAACTTGACCGAAATATCCTGCTGGCCGCGCGCGCCGCAGTCGAACGTCAAAGTACACCTGCCCCGTGGTGGCCGCGCTGGCGTCTGCCGCTGCAAGCCCTTGCCACAATCTGTCTGGTCGCAATGGTGACCATCATGGTCGAGCACCACGAACCGATGGAGCCTGCTATTCCACCACGGACCATGAACGACAATGGGGCTGCTACCGACAAACAGAAGATGGCCCCCGCAGCACCGAGCCCGGCGCCCGTCGTTGCCGAATCAAGGGCCAGAATGCCCGATCAGGTGCCGACGCAGGGGCGATCTGAAGCCAAAATGGCAGCCCCTGCTTCAACGCCAGCCCAGGCTGCACCCGCCCAATTTCCGGCCAGCAGCGAAGCTGTTCTTTCGTCGGCACCTGCAGAACGTTCCGTTGCAGCCGAATCGGCGGCTGCGATGCCCATGGCCAAGCGTGAAGCGGTGGCAAGTCCCAGCGCGAAGGCTACCGCAAGGATTGCAGCCGATCAGGCCAATTCGCCAAAGGACTGGCTGGATTCGATTCAGGCACTGATCAAACAAAATCGACTTCAAGAGGCGCAAAAAAGCCTTGAAGCCTTTATTCAGGCCTATCCGGGCGAGGCCGTTCCTGATGAGGTCAGGGCAAAACTCAGGACTGCGCCAGATGGGGGGAGCGGAAGACAACCGTAATCGGAAAACTTTTTAACCCCGTTTCCGAATGCTGATCGTTTAAGAGAGTACCTGCCAACTCAAAGGGACTCTCAAAATGAAACCTGTCTTCCGCTTCATTACCTCGGCCATCATCGCCGCCGGGATTTCTTCCATTTCCCACGCCACCAGCGTTACCGACATCGAGATCGTCAACCGGACGACCGGCGAACATCTGCCGACCTACCGACATGAAGGCCAGCTCTGGATTGCCGGCAAGCCGGGAGATCGCTATGCCATCAACGTCATCAACAAGACCGGAGGGCGCATGCTGACCGTTGTTTCAGTCGATGGTATCAACGTCGTCAGCGGCGAAACCGCCGCCCAAAACCAGCGAGGATATGTGCTGTCGCCAAGGGGTGCAGTCGAAATCGCCGGCTGGCGCAAGAGTGAGCGTGACGTGGCAGCCTTCTATTTCACGGCGGTCGAAGACTCTTACGCCGGTAGAACGAGCCGGCCGGACAATGTGGGCGTGATCGGGGTGGCTGCGTTCCGCGAATACCAGGAACCTGTTCCCGCCCCGACACAAGAAATGTCTGCCGCCGCAGCTTCGGCTCCGATGCGCAGCCGCAACGAAGTGGCTGACAAGGCAGCTTCGCCCATGGCCGAGCGCAAGCTAGGCACTGGCCATGGCGAGCGGGTCTATTCGCCAACGCAGCAGGTTGATTTCAAGCGGGCAAGCGGCACGCCGGACGAGATCATCACGGTCCGTTACGACTCGTATGCAAACCTCGTCGCTCGCAGGATCATTCCTTCGCCCCGGCGCTACAAGTCACCCAATGCCTTCCCTGGTAACTACGTGCCTGACCCGTCCTGATTTCGACCAGAGGGCCTCGGTTTTACATACCGAGCTTTTCATTTTTGGCCGTTTTTTCCGGTTGACCGTAGCCATCACCCGGAAGCGGTCAACAGCGCGGATTCAAGGCTTGTCGAGCCAGAATAGCGAGGTAATGGTCTTCGCATCGGTGATGCGACCATCCCAGATCGCTTGCCTGGCTTCGGCCGGCGACAGTTCGACGACATCGAGGAATTCGTTGTGGTCGAGCTGTTTCTCACCAGCCAGGTTCAGGCCGCGTGCGGCGAAGATTTCGATTCGCTCGTCGGAGTAGCCGATGCACGGGTGCATCACGCCGAGATACTCCCAGTCGCTCGCGACGTAGCCGGTTTCTTCCTTGAGTTCGCGCTGGGCGGTATCGATGATGGCTTCGCCGTGATCGATCTTGCCGGCCGGCAGCTCCAGGAAAACGCGGCGCAACGGGTAGCGGAACTGACGCTCAAAGAGCAGGTTGCCGTTGGGCAGGAAGGCGAGGATGACGACGGCGCCGGGATGAACGATATACTCCCGAATCGATTCCTGGCCATTGGGCAGCAGTACGCGATCCTTGCGGACATTGAGCAAAGCCCCCTTGAAGACGCTCTCGGAGGAGACTTCGGATTCGATGAGGTGTGCGTCGTGCGACATTTCAATCTCCACAAAAAGAAACGCCCCGACTGGCGGGGCGTTTTATTGAATCACTTCACTGTGGCATCAGAGCGAACGGAGCAGCGCGTAGGCGCAGAGCGACATGATGACCTGCGGGAAGATGCCAAGGGCTGCGACGGCCAGACCGTTGGCGGAAATCAGGATACGCATGTCCATCGGCGCGGCCAGCGGGGTATCGTCGGCCGGGGCATCGAAGTACATGACCTTGACGACGCGCAGGTAGTAGAAGGTACCGATCAGCGAGAAGAGAACTGCAACGATGGCCAGCCACATGTAGCCAGCAGCAACGACAGCCTGCAGCACGGAGAACTTGGCGAAGAAGCCGATAAAGAACGGCACGCCAGCCATTGAGAACATGAGCATGAGCATGATGCCGGCGAACCACGGGCTGCGCTTGTTGAGGCCCTTGAAGTCTTCGATATTCTCGGCTTCGAAACCGGCCCGCGACATGAGCAGAATCATGCCGAAAGTGCCGGCACTCATCAACACGTAGGCGATGACGTAGAACATAGCCGAGCTGTAGGCATTGAGCGCGTAGCGGGCATCGCCGCTGACCACGCCGGTAACGATACCGAGCAGCATGAAACCCATGTGCGAGATGGCGGAATAGGCCAGCATGCGCTTGAGATTGGTCTGGGCGATGGCGGCAAGGTTACCGATGGCCATCGACAGCACCGAAAGGATGATCAACATCGCTTGCCAGTCAGCTGCCATGGTGATCAGACCATTGACCAACAGGCGCATGACGATGGCGAAGGCGGCCAGCTTGGGAGCGGAGCCGATGAGCAGCGTGACCGAGGTCGGGGCACCGTGATAGACGTCCGGAATCCACATGTGGAACGGCACGACACCGAGTTTGAAGGCCAGGCCGGCAACCAGGAAGACCAGGCCGAAGACCATCACGCTCTTGTTCACGCCGCCACCGTACAGGCGTTCGGCAATGCCGGTGATTTCCAGCGTACCGGTCGCCCCGTAGATCATCGACATGCCGTAGAGCAACAGGCCGGAGGCCAGTGCGCCAAGCACGAAATATTTCATCGCAGCTTCGGTCGACTGCACCGAGTCACGGTTCATGGCAACCATGGCATAGAGCGACAGCGACAGCAGCTCGAGACCGATGTAGATAGTCAGGAAGTGGTTGGCGGAGATCATGACCATCATGCCGAGCGTTGCGAACAGCGCCAGCACGTAGTATTCGCCCTTGTTCATCGAGTCGCGATCAATAATATAACCACGCGAGTAGAACATGACGATGACCATGGTCATGTACAGGAAGAGCTTCAGCAGGTCGGACATCAGATCGTCGACGAACATGTTGCTGAAGGTGTAGGTGATCTCGCCGGTGCTCGTCGCGAACTGGATGGCAGCACAACCGATCAGCGTCAGTTGGGTCAGCACGAAGATAACTGTGCGGCGGCTATCCTTGACCAGCAAATCGATCATCAGGATGGCCAGCGCCATCACCGTCAGAAAGATTTCCGGCGCTGCGGGCAGAAGATTGGGGACAACGAAATTGTCGAACATGTCGGCTACCGATTATTGAATCTTGCTGATGGCGACATGACGCAACAGGTCATTGACCGAGGCGTGCATGACTTCCGTGAAAGGCTGCGGGTAGAGGCCCATGCCCAAGGTGCAGAGAGCCAGTACGCCAAGAATGGCGAACTCGCGCTTGTTGATGTCGGTCAGTTCGGCCACGTGATGATTGGTGACATCGCCGAAAACCACTCGCTTGTACATCCACAGGGTGTAGGCGGCGCCGATGATCAGCGAGGTGGCGGCAGCAAAGGCGACCCAGAAATTGAACTTGGTAGCGGCCAGGATGACCATGAACTCGCCGACGAAGCCAGAGGTAGCAGGCAAACCAGCATTGGCCATGGAGAACAGCATGAACAGCGCGGCGAATTTTGGCATGGTGTTCACCACACCGCCGTAATCGGCGATCTGACGGCTATGCACTCTGTCGTACATGACACCGATACAGAAGAACATGGCGCCGGCCACAAAACCGTGCGAAACCATCTGGACCAGCGCACCTTCAACGGCGAGCGGACTGAACATGAAGAAGCCGAGGGTCACGAAGCCCATGTGGGCGATGGACGAATAGGCCACCAGTTTCTTCATGTCTTCCTGAACCAGGGCAACAAAACCGATATAGACGACAGCGATCAGCGACATGCCCAGAACCAGACCGGACAACTCATGCGAGGCGTCGGGCAGGATCGGCAGCGAGAACCGGATGAAACCGTATGCGCCGAGTTTGAGAGCGATGGCGGCCAGCACGATGGAACCGCCGGTCGGCGCTTCGACGTGGGCATCCGGCAACCAGGTATGCACCGGCCACATCGGAACCTTGACGGCGAAAGCAACCAAGAATGCCAGGAACAGCCAGATCTGCGGGCCGAGAGCGATCGGCATCTTGTGCCATTCGAGAATGGAGAAGCTGCCGCCTGAATTGATGAACAGATACATCAGGGAAAGCAGCAGAAGCAACGAGCCGAACAGCGTGTAGAGGAAGAACTTGAAGGCGGCGTAAACCCGGTTCGGGCCACCCCACACACCAATGATCAGGTACAACGGGATCAGCGAAGCTTCGAAGAAAACGTAGAACAGGACACCATCGAGCGAGGCGAAAATGCCGTTCATCAAGCCGGACATGATCAGGAAGGCAGCGTTGTACTGGGCAACCTTGGTCTTGACCACTTCCCAGCCGGCAGCAACCACGATGATGGTAACGAAGGCGTTGAGCACGACGAACAGCATGGAAATGCCGTCCACCCCGAGGTGGTAATTGATGTTGAAGCGCGGAATCCAGGAACCCAGTTCAACGAACTGCATGCCCCCATTGGCGGTATCGAAACCAGTCCAGAGCGGAATAGTGATCAGGAAACCGGCAACGGCACCCGCCAGCGAAAGCATTCTTGCCAGCGGTGCGTTCCGGTCGCCACCGGTGGATAGCACCACCAGTCCGGCGAAAATCGGGATCCAGATTGCGAGAGACAGCAACGGGTAAGTCGACATGTTATTCCTTGCTTTTCTGCGAACTATTCACGCTTAGGCGCGGTTGATCCACAGAGTCATCAGCACAAAGACGCCGATGATCATGGTGAAAGCGTAGTGATAGACGTAACCGGTCTGGAACAGACGGGTAATGGAAGAGATCCAGCCAACAACCTTGGCCGAGCCATTGACGATCAGGCCGTCAATGATGGCAACATCGCCGCCACGCCACAGCACCTTGCCCAGAAGGCGGGCGCCACCGGCGAATACGACCTCGTTAAATTTGTCGAAGTAGTACTTGTTCTCAAGTAGCGTATGGACGGCCGAGAAGCGACGCTGGATGGCTGCTGGGATATCGGGGCGCTTCATGTAGAAGAACCAGGACAGCACAACACCCGACAGGGCCAGAATGAACGGCAGGCTGGTCAGCGAATGGACGCCCATGGCCACCGCGCCGTGGAAGTGCTCGGAAAGATGTTCCATAGCCGGATGGGCATGGTGATCGATGAAGATCACGCCCTTGAAATAGTCGCCGAAAACCATCGGACCGATCGCGATAAAACCGATGACCACCGAAGGAATAGCCAGCAACACAAGCGGCAGCGTGACAACCCAAGGCGTTTCGTGTGGCTTCTGACCCGGAGCCAGACCATGATGATGGTCATGCGAGGTTTCTTCATCATCATGATCACCGTCGTGGTCGTGATGGTGTGCGTCATGCGCCTTGCCGAAACGCTCCTCGCCGTGGAATACCAGGAAGTACATGCGGAACGAGTAGAAGGCAGTGACGAATACGCCAGCCAGCACAGCGAAGTAAGCGAAGCCCGCACCCGGAATATGTGACAGGGCAACGGCTTCGATGATCGAATCCTTGGAATAGAAACCGGACATGAAAGGCGTACCGATCAGGGCCAGCGAACCAACCAGCGAGGTAATCCAGGTAATCGGCATGTACTTGCGCAGACCACCCATGTTGCGGATGTCCTGATCGTGGTGCATGCCGATGATCACCGAGCCAGCGCCAAGGAAGAGCAATGCCTTGAAGAAGGCGTGGGTCATCAGGTGGAAGATGGCGACCGAGTAAGCCGAAGCACCCAGTGCAACGGTCATGTAACCCAGTTGCGACAGCGTGGAATAAGCAACCACCCGTTTGATGTCGTTCTGGATGATGCCAAGGAAGCCCATGAATAGCGCAGTGATCGCACCGATGACAATGATGAAGGAGAGCGCCGTGGTAGACAGTTCGAACAGCGGTGACATCCGGGCGACCATGAAGATACCGGCGGTAACCATGGTTGCCGCATGGATCAGCGCAGAGATCGGGGTCGGGCCTTCCATCGAGTCGGGCAGCCAGACATGCAGCGGTACCTGAGCAGACTTGCCCATCGCGCCGATGAAAAGGCAGATACAGGTGACGGACATCAAGGACCAGTCAGCCGCGCCCCAGATATTGATAGTGGTAGCAGCCAGTTCCGGTGCTTTCTCGAACACGGTCTTGTAATCAAGCGAGCCGAAATGAGCCAGCACCAGACCAATGCCGAGGATGAATCCAAAGTCGCCGACGCGATTGACCAGAAAGGCCTTCATGTTGGCGAAGATGGCCGTCGGGCGGGTATACCAGAAGCCGATCAGGAGGTAGGAAACCAGACCGACCGCTTCCCAGCCGAAGAAGAGCTGCATGAAGTTGTTGCTCATCACCAGCATCAGCATGGAGAAGGTAAACAACGAGATGTAGCTGAAGAAGCGGTTATAGCCAGGATCTTCCTGCATATAACCGATGGTGTAGATATGCACCATCAGCGATACGAAGGTGACGACCAGCATCATCGTGGTGGTCAGAGTATCGATCAGGAAACCAACTTCGAATTTATAGTCACCACTGGTCAGCCAGGTATAGACAGCACCGTTGTAGGTGTGACCTGCCAGGACATCCTGGAAGATGATGAGCGAAGCGAAAAAAGCGATGGCAACACCGGCGATGGTTGCTGTATGAGCAACCCAGCGCGGAATGACGCGACAGAACAGGCCGGCGATCATGGCGCCGACCAAAGGCGCCATGGGAACGAGCAGGTAGAGTTTTTGCATTTCCATGTTTAACCCTTCAGGCTGCCCAGGTCATCCACATGGATGCTCTTGAGGTTGCGGAACAGCACGATCAGAATGGCCAGGCCGATCGCCGATTCGGCAGCGGCAACCGTCAGGATGAAGAAGACAAAGATCTGACCGGAGAGATCCTGCAGATAGTGGGAAAAAGCCACGAAATTCATGTTGACCGCAAGAAGCATCAACTCGATGGCCATCAGCAACACCAGCAGGTTCTTCCGGTTCAGGAAGATCCCGACCACGCTGATCGCGAAAAGTATCGCGCCCAGAATCAGGAAATGGGAGAGAGTGAGAGTTAGCATTGTTTCCCCGGGGTTCAGTCTTTTTCAACCGGCATCTGCAGGAGGCGCACGCGATCCTTCGCCTTGACGAAGACCTGCTGATTCGGGTTGGTGTACTTGGACTTCTTCGGACCGCGGTGTGTCAGCACAATCGCCGCGATCATGCCGACGAGCAGAATGATGGAGGCCAGCTCGAAGGGATAGACGTAATCGGTGAACATCAGCGCACCGATACTCTTGGTATTGGAAATACCGGCCGGAAGCATCGCTTCCGCAGCAGGAATCTGGAAGTACTTGCTACCAAGCACCAAGCCCATTTCAAGAACCATCAACAAACCGAGCAATGCTCCGAGCGGCAGATAGTTCCAGAAGCCCTGCCGAATACGGTCGATATTGATATCGAGCATCATCACCACAAACAGGAAGAGCACCATGACCGCGCCGACATAGACGAGGATGATGGCTATCGCTAGGAACTCAGCCTGCAGCAGTGCCCAAATCCCGCCGCAGGTGAAGAAGGCAAGAATGAGATGCAGCGCAGCGTGAACCGGATTGCGCGCGGTGATTACGCGCAGGCTGGCAAAAATCAGGATCGCCGACAGGAAGAAGAAAACCGCAGTTTGAAAATCCATTGCTAGCACCTGTTATCGGTAAGAAGCATCAAGTTCGCGATCCTTCGCGATTTGATCTTCGTAGCGGTCGCCGTTGGCCAGCAACATTTGCTTGGTGTAATACAAATCACCGCGCTTTTCGCCGTGGTATTCGAAAACCCGCGTTTCGACTACTGCATCGACCGGGCAAGCTTCTTCACAGAAACCGCAAAAAATACACTTGGTCAGATCAATGTCGTAACGCGTCGTGCGACGCGAACCGTCGTCACGTGGCTCAGCCTCGATCGTAATGGCCAGCGCCGGACAGATTGCTTCGCACAACTTGCAGGCAATACAACGCTCCTCACCATTCGGATAGCGACGCAACGCATGCAAACCACGAAAACGGAAACTCTGCGGTGTCTTTTCTTCCGGATATTGAACGGTGATCTTGCGGGCAAAGAAATACCGCCCCGTGACCGACATGCCCTTCAACAATTCCTTGAGGAAGAGGCTGTTGAAGATTTCCTTCATCGAACCCATTAGTCTCTCCTCACTTCCAGATATTCAATGGCGACATCATCCAGACGCCGACGACAACCAGCCAGATCAAGCAGATCGGCAAGAAAACCTTCCAGCCCAGACGCATCAGCTGGTCATAGCGATAGCGCGGGAACGTTGCCCGAAACCACAGGAACAAGAAGAGTATTGCCGACATCTTGGCAAACAGCCACAGAATGCCGTCAGGCAGGAAACCAACCGGCGAGAGCCACCCCCCCAGGAACAGGAGGGATGTCAGCGCTGCAACCAGAATCATGTTGGCGTATTCAGCCAGGAAAAAGAGCGCAAAAGCCATCCCGGAATATTCAACGTGGAAACCCGCGACGATTTCGGACTCACCTTCAGCAACGTCAAACGGCGCGCGGTTCAACTCGGCGGTACCGGAAATCAGGTAGACGATGAACATCGGGAATAATGGCAACCAGTTCCACGAAAGGAAACTCAGGCCCCAGCCAGCGAAACGGCCCTGGTCCTGAACATTGACGATATCGACTAGATTCAGGCTGTTGGAGACCATCAGAACGCAAATCAGCGAGAAGCCCATGGAGATTTCGTAAGAAACCATCTGGGCAGCCGAACGCATGGCACCAAGGAAAGCATATTTGGAGTTTGACGCCCAACCGGACAGAATTACCCCGTACACGCCCATGGAAGTAATTGCCATGATGTAGAGCAGGCTGGCATCAATATTGGCAACTACAAGCGAATCGGTAAATGGAATCACCGCCCAGGCAGCCAGCGCCGGAGCAATCGCCAACATCGGGGCAATAATAAAAATCCCCTTGTTAGCTGTGGTGGGAACAATAATTTCCTTGAGCAACAGCTTCAGGCCGTCGGCAATCGGCTGGATTAGTCCCCACGGACCAACCCGGTTGGGGCCGATTCGAACCTGCATATAGCCGATGACCTTGCGTTCGAAATAGGTCAAATACGCTACGCCAAGCATCAGCGGAGCAACGATCAGGACTATTTTTAGAAGGGTCCAGACAGCAGGCCAAGCGCCGCCGAAAATCCCAAGTCCGAAGTTCATCAGTGCGTCCATTTATGCACGCTCCACGGAGATTGAGCCGAACATGTCACCCAGCATCGCTGTGCTTGCATGTGCCGCCGAAACGCGAACACATCCGGCAGGCACATTGTTGTCATTCTTGACGATCAGTATGGCCTCGCCAGAACCCTGCTTGACGCGAATTTGCACACCATCTGCAACGCCAATCTGTGCCAGGGTTTGCTCATTAATGCGGGCAGTCGGAGCAACTGCATCGGCAGTCTGCTGCAGAGCAGGTGCGCGGCGTGCCATCGGATCGGCAAAGTTGATAGGCACATCAGCAATCCGCTGAAGGCCATTGGTGTTGTTAGCCGGCAGAGCAATGGCAACATCCTTCAGGCCATTGTCGAGGGCGCTAACGAATTCGACACCCTTACCCAGCACTTCATCGCGAATTTCTTCGCTGGATGCATAATCAAAGCCATCGAGATTCAGCACATTGCCGAGAACGCGCAACAGCTTCCAGGCCGGACGCGCATCACCACGCGGCTTGGCCACCCCGTTGAAACTCTGGGCGCGACCCTCGATGTTAATGAAGGAGCCCGACGTTTCGGTATAGGGAGCGACCGGCAGCATCACATCTGCAAACTCCAGCGCCGGCGCATGCTTGAAGGCGGACATGTAGACCACCAAGCTGGCCTGCTTCAAGGCACCCAGAACCAGTTGCGGGTTGGCGCAATCAAATTCCGGTTCGACCCCCATCAGGACATAGGCTTTGCGTGGCTGCACGAACATCTGGCGAGCATTGGCGCCGGAGGGCAGCGCCCAGGCGACATGGCCGCCCACGGTGTTGGCGCCTTCGCCAAGGAAGCCTACGGTCGCGCCAGTCAGTTTGCCAAGTTCCAAAGCCAGGGCATGCAACTGCGTGGCATCGGCTGATTGGGTTGCGACATTGCCGAGGAAGACGGCACGCTTCTCACCATCGACCAGGCTTTGAGCTATCTTCTTGCTCGTCTCGCAGACCACTGCCGATTCAACACCGGCCGGCAATGCGACACCCTTGATCTCGGCTGCCGCCTTGACGACAGCAGCCAGCGCGGTAGCCAGTTGGGCTGGCGCGACAGTCAGGCGAGCATGCAGGTTGATCAGTTGCTCGTCACCGGTCACCGACAACAAGCTGACCTTGGTAAATTTCTTGGCGGCCTGACGCAGGCGCTGAGCGATCAGCGGATGGTCCTTGCGCAAGAATGACCCCACCACCAGAGCACCGTCGAGATCCTTAATCTCGGCAAGGCGCATGCCCAACCACGGAGTACCGGAGCGCTTGAAATCGGAGGAGAAATCACTCTGGCGCGGACGGAAATCGATATTGCCGCTTCCCAAGCCCTTCATGACCTTGCCGAGCAGGAAGAGTTCTTCAACCGTCGAACTTTGGGCTGCCAGAGCAGCCAGAGCATCGCCGCCGTGTTCGCGTGAAACGTCCTTCAGGCCATGGGCAACGTAGTCAAGTGCGACATTCCAGTCAACTTCCTTCCACTCGCCGCCCTGCTTCACCATTGGCTTGGTCAGACGTTCGTCGGAATTCAGCGCCTGATAGGAGAAACGCTCCTTGTCCGAGATCCAGCACTCGTTTACTTCTTCATTTTCACGCGGCAAGACACGCATCACGCTCTCGTGCTTGACCTGGACAACCAGATTTGCACCGACGGAATCGTGCGGGCTGACCGATTTGCGACGTTGCAGCTCCCAGGAACGGGCGGTGTATCGGAAAGGCTTTGAGGTCAGTGCACCAACCGGACAGAGGTCGATCATGTTGCCAGACAATTCCGAGTCGACCGTACGACCAACAAAGGTCATGATCTCGGAATGCATGTTGCGGTTGGCCATGCCAAGTTCCATGATGCCGCCGATTTCCTGACCGAAGCGGACGCAACGGGTGCAGTGAATACAGCGGCTCATTTCTTCCATCGAGATCAGCGGGCCGACGCTCTTGTGGAAAACGACGTGTTTTTCTTCGGTATAACGACTCTTCATCGGGCCGTAACCAACAGACATATCCTGCAACTGGCACTCGCCACCCTGATCGCAGATCGGACAATCCAACGGATGGTTGATCAGCAGGAATTCCATCACCCCCTTCTGTGCCTTGACGGCCAGTTCGGAGTGGGTAAAGACCTTCATCCCGTTGGTCACCGGCGTTGCGCAAGCCGGCAACGGCTTCGGTGCCTTCTCAACCTGCACGAGACACATGCGGCAGTTGGCGGCAATCGAAAGTTTCTTGTGGTAGCAGAAATGGGGAATGTATACCCCAACCTGCTGCGCGGCATCCATCACCGTGCTGCCATCAGGCACTTGCGCTTTCTTGCCGTCGATTTCAATTTCTAGCATGTCGCTACCTTGTAGCCAGTTCTTTCGTTACAACCCGTAGCCTGTCAGGCCGGAATCTTGTGGAAGCCACTGCCTGCCCATTGCACATCTTTGGGAACGAGACAGGTCTTGTTTTCAATGTGGTACTCAAATTCCTTGCCGAAGTGCTTTATGAAGCTCTGCACCGGGAAGGCTGCCGCATCACCGAGCGCACAAATGGTGCGGCCGGCAATATTACCCAAGACACTATTTAGCAGATCAAGGTCTTCAGGCTTGCCGAGACCGTTCTCGATACGATGCACGACCTTGTACATCCAGGCAGTACCTTCACGGCACGGCGTACACTGGCCGCAGGACTCTTCGTAGTAGAAGAAGGACAAACGCTCCAGCGCCTTGACCATGCAGACCGTTTCGTCCATGACGATGACGGCGCCCGAACCGAGCATAGAGCCGCCCTTGCTGATCGAGTCATAGTCCATGGTGCAATCCATGATGACCTCACCCGGCATGACCGGGGCCGACGAACCACCAGGAATAACAGCCTTGAGCTTGCGCCCGCCACGCATCCCGCCGCACATTTCAAGAAGGGTCGCGAACGGCGTACCGAGGGGAATTTCGTAATTGCCCGGGCGATTGACATGACCCGAGACAGAGAACAGCTTGGTGCCTCCGTTGTTCGGCTTGCCCAGGTTCAGAAACTCTTCGCCGCCCATCTTCAGAATGAAAGGAATGGCAGCAAAGGTTTCGGTATTGTTGATCGTCGTCGGCTTGCCGTACAGACCGAAGGAGGCCGGGAACGGCGGCTTGAAGCGCGGCTGGCCCTTCTTTCCTTCGATGGATTCGAGCAACGCAGTTTCTTCGCCACAAATGTAGGCGCCGTAGCCGTGATGCGCGAAAAGTTCGAAGTTGAAGCCCGAACCGAGAATATTCTGACCGATGAAACCGGCGGTGCGAGCTTCGTCAAGCGCCTCTTCGAAACGCTTGTACTCCTGCCAGACTTCGCCATGCACATAGTTGTAACCGCGGTTGGCACCCATCGCGTAGGCTGCGATCGCCATGCCTTCAATGACGGCATGCGGATTGAAGCGCATGATGTCGCGGTCCTTGAAAGTACCTGGCTCGCCTTCGTCGGTATTACAGACGACGTATTTGTCCCCCGGGAAGGAGCGCGGCATGAAGGACCACTTCAGGCCGGTCGGAAAGCCAGCCCCGCCGCGACCACGCAACACGGATTTTTTGACTTCGCTGATGACATCTTCCTGGGTCATCTTGCTTTCCAGGATGCGCTTTAGCTGCGCGTAGCCACCGCGGGCAACGTAATCCTTGAAATGCCAAGTGTTGTCGCCATCCAGGCCTTCCATCAGAACGCCGTTGATCGAACCAAGCATGGCCATTATTTGCACTCCTCAAGCAGCTTGTCGATCTGTTCCGGGTGCATGTGGCTGCACATTGAGCGGTTGTTGACGATGAAAACCGGCGCATCACCGCAGGCCCCCATGCACTCACCTTCCTTCAATGTAAACTTGCCATCCGGCGTCGTTTCGCCGTAGCCGACACCCAGCTTATGCTGGAGATATTCGCCAGCATGGTAGCCGCCCGAAAGCGCGCAGGGCAGATTTGTACAGACCGTGATCTTGTACTTGCCAACCGGCTTCAGGTCATACATGTTGTAGAAAGAAGCCACTTCGTAGGCCGCAATCGGCGGCATACCAAGATAGTTGGCAACCGCCTCAATGGACTCGGGGGCTAGCCAGCCTTTTTCTTCCTGGGCGTGAGCGAGACAGGCCATCGACGCCGATTGTTTCTGATCGGCGGGATACTTGGCGACCTCGCGGGCAAACTTCTGGAGGGTTTCAGCGGAAAACATCAGCGGTCGATCTCGCCAAAAACAATATCTTGGGAACCGATAATCGTAACGACGTCGGCAATCATGTGGCCCCTGGACATTTCATCCAGACCGGCCAAGTGAACAAAACCTGGCGCACGAATCTTCATGCGGTAGGGCTTGTTGGCACCATCGGAAACAAAGTAGATGCCGAACTCACCCTTGGGATGCTCGACAGCCGCATAGGCTTCACCAGCAGGAACATGAATGCCTTCTGTAAAGAGCTTGAAGTGATGAATCAGCTCCTCCATGTTGGTCTTCATATTTTCACGCGGCGGCGGTGCCACCTTGTTATTATCTGTGATCACGGGGCCGGGATTTTGGCGCAGCCAGGAGATACACTGCTTAATGATGTTGTTCGACTGGATCATTTCTTCCATACGAACCAGATAGCGATCATAGCTGTCGCCATTGACGCCAACCGGCACATCAAAATCGATCTTGTCGTAAGCAGCGTACGGCTGCTTCTTGCGCAAATCCCAAGCAATACCGGAACCGCGCAACATCGCGCCAGTAAAGCCCATCTGCATGGCACGCTCCGGCGTCACTACACCGACATTGACCAGACGCTGCTTCCAGATACGGTTATCCGTCAGCAGAGTGTGATATTCAGCGTGATACGTCGGGAAGCGATTGGTGAAATCCTCAAGAAAGTCGAGCAAGGAACCGCTGCGGTTCTCATTCTTTTCAGAAGCCTTCTTGGCATTTGTCCAAGTCGATTCCTGATACTGCGGCATACGGTCCGGCAGGTCACGATAGACGCCACCCGGACGATAGTAGGCTGCATGCATCCGGGCACCGGAAACAGCCTCATAGACGTCCATCAGATCTTCGCGTTCGCGGAAAGTATAAAGCGCCATGGTCATGGCACCGACGTCCAGCGCATGACAACCAATCCACAACAGATGGTTGAGGATACGAGTGACTTCGTCGAACATGACACGGATATACTTGCCGCGCTCAGGGACATCAATGCCGAGCAGCTTTTCGGTAGCCAAGCAGTAGGCGTGCTCATTGCACATCATCGACACATAGTCGAGACGATCCATGTAAGGCACGGACTGAACCCAGGTACGGGTTTCAGCAAGCTTCTCGGTCGCGCGATGCAGCAAGCCGATATGCGGGTCAGCGCGCTGGACAACTTCACCATCGAGCTCGAGCACCAGGCGCAAAACACCGTGCGCAGCCGGGTGCTGCGGACCAAAATTTAGCGTGAAATTACGGATATCAGCCATGGGTAGTGTCCCCGAAAGTATCTTCGCGCACGATGCGCGGGGTGTTTTCGCGCGGCTCGATGGTCACCGGCTGATAGATCACGCGAGCCTGATCAGGGTCATAGCGCATTTCAACGTGACCGGAAATCGGAAAATCTTTGCGGAATGGGTGACCGATAAAACCGTAATCCGTCAGGATACGACGCAAGTCATCGTGCCCGACAAAGGCAATGCCGTACAGATCGAATGCTTCGCGCTCAAACCAGTTAACACTCGTCCAGACACCAGTAACAGAGTCAACCGATGGAAACTCATCGTCTTCGGCAAAGACACGGACGCGCAACCGCCAATTGTGAGTAATCGAAAGAAGATGCGAAACCGCAGCGTAGCGCCGGCTTTGCCAGCCACCATCGCCATAGGTCGAATAATCGACACCGCACAAATCAATGATTTCTTCGAAACGAAGATCGCCCTCATTCCGCAACGCAGTCATCACACCGAGATAGTCGGCCGCACTGACTTCAATGGTTAGTTCACCCAAAGCAAGCTTCAACGATTTTAGTTTATCGCCAAAGTGCTTTTGAAGGTTTTGACTAAGCGTTTCCAGCTTGGCAGACATATCGAATCAGCCTTGGCAATTAACGAGCAATGGTGTTGGTACGACGGATTTTGTTCTGCAACTGAATCAACCCGTAAATCAGGGCCTCAGCAGTTGGCGGACAACCCGGCACATAGATATCGACTGGCACGATACGGTCACAACCACGCACAACAGAGTAGGAATAATGATAGTAGCCACCGCCATTGGCACACGAACCCATCGAGATAACCCAACGCGGCTCAGCCATCTGGTCATAGACCTTGCGCAACGCAGGCGCCATTTTATTTGTCAATGTACCAGCAACGATCATGACATCAGACTGACGAGGACTTGCCCGAAAAACAATGCCAAAACGATCGAGGTCGTAGCGAGAAACACCGGCATGAATCATCTCAACTGCGCAACAAGCGAGACCGAAGGTCATCGGCCATATCGAGCCTGTACGCATGTAGTTGATCAGCTTGTCAGCCGTCGTGGTGACAAAACCTTCCTGGAGGACGCCCTCAATAGCCATAACCTAGCCTCATTCCCATTCCAGCGCACCCTTGGCCCAGGCATAAACATAGCCAACGACCAGAATAGCAACGAACACGAGCATCTCGACAAAACCGAACATCTTGATCGATTCAGACGCCACGATATCCTTGAAGATTGCCGCCCAAGGAAACAGGAAGGCAATTTCCAGATCGAACAAAATGAAAAGAATGGCAATCAAATAGAAACGCACATCGAACTTCATGCGCGCATCTTCGAAAGCCTCAAAGCCGCACTCGTATGGAGATAGCTTCTCAGGGTCTGGACGGCTTGGAGCAAGAATAAAGCCCATTGCAATGGGCAAAACCCCGACCGCAACCCCCACCAGAACGAACATCAGGATTGGAAAGTAGTTTTCCATGACCCGCCGCCAATATTCAGTTTTTTGTTCGAAACAGCGCACCTTGCGGCCACTGCCCAGTTTTTGGTGCCGACGGCGAGACTCGAACTCGCACAGCTTGCGCCACTACCCCCTCAAGATAGCGTGTCTACCAATTTCACCACGTCGGCACGTCTTTTTTGCCGCCCCGGCGAGGACTCAAAGCCGGGAAAGCCATCTTGCGTTACTTCGGTATGTCTTTTGCCTTGGAACCCGCATCAACAGGAGCAACCGGCGTTTCACTGCCCGCCGAAGCAGGCTGAGAAACAGTCTGCGATTGTACCGGTTCTTGCATGACACTGCCAGTCGTTTTTGGCTTGCTGGAGGCAACATACGCCAAGGTCAGACTTGTCGCGAAAAACACTGCCGCGAGAACGCCTGTCGTACGACTTAGAAAATTGGCGGAGCCGGTGGCGCCAAACAAGCTGCCGGAAGCACCGCTACCAAACGCAGCCCCCATGTCGGCGCCCTTGCCATGCTGCATCAGCACCAGGCCAATAATAACGATCGCAACCAGAATATGGACCGTCAGGAGGAGAGAGAAAAACCAGTTCATTTGTCAGCCTATCAATTCGCCGCGAGGCAAATCGTCAGAAAATCGTCCGCAACCAAGGCAGCGCCACCGATCAAACCACCATCAATGTCAGACTGCCCAAACAACTCCTTCGCATTCTGCGATTTCACACTACCACCGTAGAGAATGCGCAAACCTTCTGCAACACCCGCATTTAGCGCTGCCACCTGAGCACGAATCGCCGCATGCACCTCCTGCGCCTGTTCAGGAGACGCCGTCACCCCGGTCCCGATTGCCCATACCGGCTCATACGCGACCACTGCCAACGCCATGGCTGCCACCCCGACACGGTCCAAGACGGCCGACAACTGCCTGGCAATCACAAACATCGTCTCGCCAGCCTCTCGCTCACCCAGCGTTTCACCAACACACAAAATGGGCACTAAGCCAGCTTTTTGAGCTGCTTCAAACTTGGCTGCAACGACTACATCAGTTTCACCGAACAGCGCACGTCGCTCCGAGTGACCTACCAGTACGTAGCGACAACCTAACTCCGCCAGCATTGGAGCCGAAACCTCGCCCGTAAACGCCCCGGAAGAATGCTCGCTAACAGACTGAGCCCCTAGAGCAACCACGGAACCCTGCAGCAACGACCGCGCCTGAGCAAGGTACGGATATGGCGGACAAACCGCTATTTCGCAAGGCAACCCGGAAGCCTTTGCAGTGATATGCGCCAGCAATTCTGAATTTTGCTGCAATGCGCCGTGCATCTTCCAGTTACCAGCTACGAGCTTTCTACGCATGGGCTAGACGATTCCGTTGGCGAAAAACCTTCGAATTATAGCGACTCGTCGATTTTTCGGTCAATACGATTAGACACACCCGGTAATTTATTGCGTGGACTCCCGCACAACGCCGGCCAGTTTTTCGGCGGCAACAGCCACTTCGCCAGCATCTTCACCTTCGACCATCACCCGCAGCAACGGTTCTGTTCCCGAGGCGCGCAACAACACCCTGCCCCGCCCAGCCATACCTGCCTCGGTCTCGGCCAGTGCTGACTTGATCGCCGGGTGATCTTTCCATGGAAACCCACGCGAGATCGGCACGTTGATCAGTTTCTGCGGATAAAGTACCAACCCGCCCAGCAAGCCCTTCAGGTCCCCGCCAAACTCGCGCAGCGCGGCCAAAACCTGCAAGGCTGCAACAATGCCATCGCCTGTCGTATGGCGATCCATCGCAAGAATGTGTCCGGAGTTTTCGCCGCCATATAACCAGCCTTTTTCGTTGAGCATCTCTACAACGTAGCGATCACCAACTGCAGCCCGGGCAAACGGTATGTCAATCTTGCCAAGAGCGTGCTCCAAGGCGAGATTGCTCATCAGCGTACCAACGACACCCTTAACTTTGACCATACGGGCCCGACTGCGAACGATAGCAAAAAGCAGTTGATCGCCGTCATAATGGCTCCCTTCAGCATCGACCATCTGAAGACGATCAGCATCGCCATCCAAGGCGATGCCAAGATCGGCGCAATTGGCCAGCACAGCCTCACGCAATGCCTTGGGGGCCGTAGCGCCAACCCCGTCATTGATATTGAGACCATTGGGTTGCGCCCCGATGGAAACGACATCAGCACCCAATTCATGAAAGACACTCGGCGCGATATGGTAAGCAGCGCCATGTGCACAATCGACAACAATCTTCAAACCACGCAAGTCGAGATCGTTTGGAAAGGTACTCTTGCAGAATTCTATGTAGCGGCCGCGCGCATCCTCGATACGTCTGACACGACCCAGATCTGCTGGCGGCGCGCAAACCATCGGCTGATCTATACCCTCTTCGATGGCATGCTCAACCCCATCAGGCAACTTGGTACCCTGTGCCGAGAAGAATTTAATGCCGTTATCGTAGTACGGGTTATGCGAAGCGGAAATAACAATCCCGGCCTGCAATCGCAGGGCACGAGTCAGATAGGCAACCGCGGGCGTTGGTAACGGACCAACCAGAAAAACGTCAATCCCAGCCGCCGAAAACCCTGCCTCCAAGGCTGACTCAAGCATGTAACCTGACAGGCGGGTATCCTTGCCGATCAACACCGCCGGGCGCTCGCCAGATGGCATACTGGATTGATCCAGCAAGGCCTTGCCAGCTGAATATCCGAGGCGCATCACGAAATCGGGAGTAATTGGCGACTGACCAACGCGGCCTCGCACACCATCGGTACCAAAATATTTCCTGCTCATTCCCGCCCCCTTTGTTCTATTGCGACCCAGACCGCCATGGCGTCCTTGGTAGCAGCCACGTCATGCACGCGTAGTATTTTCGCACCTTTTTGGGCGGCGAGCAGGGCTGCCGCTACGCTGGCCGCCTGCCGCTCTCCAACCGGTCGTCCGGTAATTGCGCCGAGCATGGATTTTCTGGAAACCCCGACCAACACTGGAAACCCCTCGATGCCTGCCACGGTCAACGCCGAAAATAGCGCCAAATTGTGGTCCAGTGTTTTGCCGAAGCCAAACCCTGGATCAAGCACGATGCGCTCATCGGCAACACCGGCCAGCCTGCAACGCTCAACAGCCCCCGCCAGAAAGGAATTTACTTCTGAAACGACATCCTGATACTGAGGAGTTTGCTGCATCGTACCCGGCTCGCCCTGCATATGCATGACACACACGGCGCAATCACTCCCCGCAACGACTGACAACGCTTCGCGGCTGGCCATGCCAGTGATGTCATTGATCATCGTTGCACCTGCCTCCAGTGCAGCACGCATGACTGCCGGTTTGTAGGTATCCACTGAGACAGGAACCCCCCAATCGGCAATTTCTTTCAGTACAGGCAATAGGCGCCGTAATTCATCCTCTTCTGACGCGGGAATCGCTCCAGGACGCGATGACTCGGCACCGATGTCAAGAATATCCGAGCCCGCCTCGTACTGCTGACGCGCGCGCCGAACAGCCTGTTCGACATTGCCAACCAAGCCATCACCGGAAAAGGAGTCCGGCGTGAGATTGACGATCCCCATCAACAAAGGACGATCCAGCGGGAGCCTGAAACGGCCGCAATGCAGTATTGTCATGGCGCAAAAATAAAAGGCCGGGAGAGACTCCCGGCCAATTCAGCAATCAGAAAAATCAAGCCGTCGCAGGGGCGCTTGGCTCAGCACCCGGCGTATCGCTAGGTGTTTTAGACCGCGGCGCTGACTGTGATGGTTTAGGCGGACGCGGCGACTTGCCGGCCATGATGTCGTCAATCTGCTCAGCATCAATGGTTTCCCATTCAAGCAAGGCCTTGGTCATCGCCTCAACCTTGTCGCGATTCTCTTCCAGCAAACGGCGGGCGAGAGCGTACTGTTCGTCGATAAGACGGCGAATTTCGGCGTCGACCTTCTGCATCGTCGCTTCGGAAACATTCTTGTGTTGAGTCACCGAGCGGCCGAGGAACACTTCGCCCTCGTTTTCGCCGTAGACCATCACCCCAAGATCCGACATGCCGTAGCGCGTAACCATATCGCGGGCCATAGCCGTGGCTCGCTCGAAGTCGTTGGACGCACCTGTGGTCATCTGATTCATGAACAGCTCTTCGGCAATACGCCCACCAAACAGCACGGCGATACGACTCATCAGGTATTGCCGGTCATAGGCGTAGCGATCCTCTTCCGGCAGTTGCATGGTCAGGCCCAGAGCGCGGCCACGCGGAATGATGGTGACCTTGTGAACGGGATCCGATTTTGGCACCAGTTTGGCAACCACGGCGTGGCCCGACTCGTGGTATGCCGTATTCATCTTCTCTTCTTCGCTCATTACCATGCTGCGACGCTCAGCGCCCATCATGATCTTGTCCTTGGCTTTTTCAAAGTCATCCATGTCGACGAGGCGCTTGTTGGTGCGCGCCGCGAACAAGGCAGCTTCGTTAACCAGATTAGCCAGATCGGCACCCGAGAAACCGGGGGTACCACGCGCAATGATATCGGCCTTGACGTCACCGGCAATAGGCACTTTGCGCATGTGCACCTTGAGGATTTCCTCGCGACCACGAATATCGGGCAACGGCACAACGACCTGACGGTCGAAGCGACCGGGACGCAGCAACGCCGGGTCCAGGATATCCGGACGGTTGGTCGCAGCAATGACGATGATGCCGGTATGTCCTTCGAAGCCATCCATCTCGACCAGCAACTGGTTCAAGGTCTGTTCGCGTTCATCATTGCCACCGCCAAGACCGGCGCCACGATGGCGGCCGACCGCGTCAATTTCATCGATGAATATGATGCATGGCGCGTGCTTCTTGGCGTTCTCAAACATGTCACGAACGCGAGCAGCGCCAACGCCAACAAACATTTCTACGAAATCTGAACCGGAAATACTGAAGAACGGCACCTTGGCTTCGCCGGCAATCGCCTTGGCGAGCAGGGTCTTGCCGGTACCGGGGTTACCGACCATCAGCACGCCCTTCGGAATACGGCCACCGAGCTTCTGGAACTTGGAGGGATCACGCAGGAAATCGACGATTTCCTGAACCTCTTCCTTGGCCTCGTCACAACCCGCAACATCGGCGAAGGTGATGGCGTTGGTCGACTCGTCCATCATGCGCGCCTTGGACTTGCCGAAGGAAAAGGCACCGCCCTTGCCACCGCCCTGCATCTGGCGCATGAAGAAGACCCAGACACCGATCAACAACAGCATCGGGAACCAGCTGACGAAAAGGTTCATCAGGAAGGACGGCTCTTCTTCCGGCTTGGCTTCAATCTTGACGCCATTCTTGAGTAGGTCGGAGACCAGCCAGAGATCAGGCGGCGCGTAGGACGTGATGCGCTTGCCTTCGCTCGTCGTCGCCTTCAGCGTACGGCCTTCCATGACCACCTTGGAAATGCGGCCAGACTTTACCTCCTCGATGAACTGGGAGTATTCGACGGATCCGGTTGCAACCTGACGGCTGTTGAACTGATTAAACACCGTCATCAGCACAAGGCCAATGACCAGCCAGACCGCCAGATTTTTGAACATGTTGTTCAAGCTTGCACTCCTTATACAGCGACGAGCGATAAAAATGCCATTCTAAACAAAACTCTCAGCGCAATGTGCGTCCAAGCAAATAAAGCTCAGCACTACGATCACGGGAAGCGTCCGGTTTGCGCACTACGACAGCCTTGAACGTCTCACGCATTTGACGAAGAAATGTCTCGTAATCCGTTCCCTGAAACACTTTGACCAGAAAAGCACCATCCGGTTTCAGGTGTGCCTTCGAAAACTCCAGCCCCAACTCAGCCAAGTGCATCACGCGCGCCTGATCGACCAGAGGTACTCCTGACATATTGGGGGCCATGTCGGACATTACAAGCCCCACTCGGCGATCACCCAATTGTTTTTCGAGTTGTTCCAGCACATCGTCTTCGCGAAAATCCCCCTGAATGAAATGAACGTTATGAATCGGTTCCATTTCAAGAAGATCGAGAGCGATGACCATTCCACTATCGCCTACCCGCTTTGAGGCGACCTGAGACCAGCCACCCGGGGTGGCGCCGAGGTCAACAACCACCTCACCACGCTTGAGCAGCTTGTCCTTGTCGTCGATCTCAAGCAGCTTGAAAGCAGCGCGCGAACGCCAGCCTTCCTTCCTCGCAAGCTGAACATATGTATCATTGACATGCTCGCGCATCCAAGCTTTGCTGGTTCTGGTTCTTTTCATTCGGTAAAATGCCGTTTTTGAAAGGTTTACTATGCTGCAAATATCATCTGCCCAGCGACGCGAACTGCGCGCCAAGGCCCACGACCTGAATCCTGTTGTCTCGATCGCCGAAAACGGCCTCACCGAGGGAGTTCTAAAGGAAATAAACATGAATCTAAACGCTCACGAGCTGATCAAGATTCGCGTTTATGGTGACAGCCGCGAAAATCGCCTAGCCTATTATGAGCAAATTTGTGCCCAACTGGGCGCCGCACCTGTTCAGCACATCGGCAAGCTGCTGGTCGTTTTTCGTCCCATTCCCGCCGAGATTGCTGCGGTCAACGCGAAAAAAGCCCCGAAAACAAGACGCCCCATTCCTGCCGCTCCGCGCAAAAGCAAGCGCGCCTTCCAGGGCTGATTACTTCAACCCGCGACCGCTCCAGATCACGAGCCACAATCCCAGCAGACTCTGCACCAGATAGAGAATGCTGGAGATTCCGTGCCATGCAGCGAAGCGGTCACGGAGCACACTCTCCATCACTTCGCGCGGCATGGCATCGAGCTTTAGCTGCGCCATCAATGGCTGGATGCCGAACTGGCTGGCGGCGGTCAGCAATGCCATCAGGACGACCAGCCAGAAGACGCCACGCTTGAACACCTGCCGGCCGCAACGAGAAACCAGAAACACCAGCAGCCAGGTTGCGCAGCCCAAACCCACCCAGCCGATCATGGCAAACAACTTACCAGCCACCATACCGGCAAGCTGCCGGTCGCCCAGACTGGCAAAAAGCACTGGCGCCGCCATGTAACCGATAGCCCACAAGCCACCCACCCACAGAGTAATGGAAACCAGGTAGAGGGCTTCGGACAGCCGGCGCACAGAAATTATTCGTAGCGGACGTCGATGACTTCGTACTCGCGGATGCCACCCGGGGCCTGAACCTGGGCAATATCGCCGGCGTACTTGCCAATCAGCGCCCGGGCAATCGGCGAGTTAACCGAAATCTTCCCGCCCTTGATGTCCGCTTCGTCCTCGCCAACAATCTGGTAGGTCACTGCGTCGCCAGAATCCTGATCTTCAAGATCCAATGTCGCACCAAACACACAGCGACCATCGGCATCAAGCAATTTCGGGTCGATGATCTGGGCGTGCGACAGCTTGCCCTCAACCTCCTGGATACGCCCTTCAATAAAGCCCTGGCGCTCCTTGGCGGCATCGTACTCGGCGTTTTCGGAAAGATCGCCATGGGCCCGAGCTTCCGCGATAGCACCGATCACCCACGGACGATCAACCGTCTTTAGTCGATGCAGTTCTTCGCGCAGCTTTTCGGCGCCTTTTACGGTCAACGGAACTTTGCTCATATCATCTTCCAGCAAAAGCAAAACCGCCGGCGCCCCAAGGCTACCCGGCGGTTTCAGGTTTTTCTCAGTGTAGCTGCGTGTGCAATGCCTGAATCGGATAAACCACCAACTCACCCAGATTGCGAATACCTTCGGCAGCCGCTTCGGCCCCCCAGATTGTCGTATACATTGTGACACGAGCCTGCAGTCCGGAAGTGCGGATATTGCGTGAGTCGTTGATCGCCTGACGTTTTTCCTCAACAGTGTTGATGATCAGGGAGATTTCGTTGTTCTTGATCATATCAACGATATGCGGGCGACCTTCGGTAAACTTGTTGACCGTTTGTACCGGCAAACCAGCCGCTTCGATGGCATGCGCCGTACCGCGCGTCGCCACCAGATGGAAACCGGCTTCGACCAGATGGCGGGCAATCTCGATTGCCTTGGCCTTGTCGCTATCCTTGACCGACATGAAGACGCGGCCGCTGGTCGGCAGCTTGACGCTGGCGGCAAGTTGCGACTTGACAAAGGCTTCGGCAAAAGTAACGCCCACCCCCATGACTTCGCCGGTCGACTTCATTTCCGGCCCCAAAATCGTGTCAACGCCAGGGAACTTGACGAAGGGGAAAACAGCTTCCTTGACCGAGAAATACGGCGGAATCACTTCCTTGGTCACGCCCTGATCCTTGAGGCTGCGGCCCGCCATGCAGCGCGCCGCGATCTTGGCCAGTTGCAGGCCGGTCGCCTTGGAAACAAAGGGCACAGTACGCGAGGCGCGCGGATTGACTTCCAGCACGTAGACGTCGTTGTCCTTGATCGCGAACTGCACGTTCATCAGGCCACAGACGTTGAGCGCCTTGGCCATCAATTTGGTTTGGCGGCGCAGTTCGTCCTGCACGGCAGCGGAAAGCGAATACGGCGGCAGCGAGCATGCTGAGTCGCCGGAGTGCACACCAGCCTGTTCAATGTGCTCCATGACGCCACCGATGATCACTTCGTCGCCATCCGACAGTGCATCGACATCGCACTCAACGGCATCATTGAGGAAGCGATCGAGGAGCACCGGCGAATCGTGCGAAACCTTGACAGCTTCGCGCATGTAGCGCTCTAGATCCTTCTGCTCATGGACGATTTCCATGGCCCGGCCACCCAGCACGTAGGATGGGCGGACGACTAGCGGATAGCCGATTTCCTGAGCCAGACGCAGGGCGTCTTCTTCGGTACGGGCGGTACGATTCGGCGGTTGTTTCAGGCCGAGTTCGTGCAGAAGCTTCTGGAAGCGCTCACGGTCTTCGGCGATATCGATCGATTCCGGGGTCGTGCCGATGATCGGCACGCCATTGGCTTCGAGGGCCAGCGCGAGTTTGAGCGGGGTCTGGCCGCCGTACTGGACGATGACGCCGACCGGCTTTTCGATGGCTACGATTTCCAGCACGTCTTCCAGCGTCAGCGGCTCGAAATACAGGCGATCCGACGTATCGTAGTCGGTGGAAACGGTTTCCGGGTTGCAGTTAACCATGATGGTTTCGTAACCGTCTTCGCGCATCGCCATGGCGGCATGCACGCAGCAGTAGTCGAACTCGATGCCTTGGCCGATACGATTCGGACCGCCGCCCAACACCATAATCTTCTTCTTATCGGTCGGATTGGCCTCGCACTCGTCCTCATAGGTCGAGTACATGTAGGCGGTATCGGTCGAAAATTCGGCGGCACAGGTATCGACACGCTTGTAAACTGGACGGACGCCCAAGGCATGACGACGGTTGCGGAATTCGGTTTCGGTGGTTTTCAGCAGATAGGCCAGACGACGGTCAGCGAAGCCCTTGCGCTTCAGATAACGCACTTCTTCTGCGGTCAACGACGAAAATTCGCGTTTTTCGACAGCCAGTTCGAGATCGACGATCTCCTTGATCTGGACGAGGAACCACGGATCAATCTTGGTCAGCTCAAAAACGCGCTCGACCGACATGCCGATACCAAAAGCATCTGCAACGTACCACAGGCGATCCGGCGTCGGGCGGGCCAATTGCTCGTCAATCGTTGCTGGATCAACGGTTTTCAGATTGAACCCGTCGACGCCAACTTCCAGACCACGCAAGGCTTTCTGCAGCGACTCCTGGAAGGTGCGACCGATAGCCATCACTTCGCCAACCGACTTCATCTGCGTGGTCAGCGTGTCATCCGCCTGCGGAAACTTCTCGAAGGCAAAACGGGGAACCTTGGTGACGACATAGTCGATTGACGGTTCAAACGACGCCGGCGTCTTGCCGCCAGTGATGTCGTTCGACAGTTCGTCCAGCGTGTAGCCGACCGACAGCTTGGCGGCGATCTTGGCAATCGGGAAACCGGTTGCCTTGGAAGCCAGGGCAGACGAACGCGAGACGCGCGGATTCATCTCGATGACGATCATCCGGCCGTCAACCGGGTTGATCGAGAACTGCACGTTCGAACCACCGGTATCGACGCCTATTTCGCGCAGCACGGCAATCGAGGCGTTACGCAGGATCTGGTATTCCTTGTCGGTCAGCGTCTGGGCCGGGGCGACGGTGATCGAGTCGCCGGTGTGCACGCCCATCGGATCGAGATTTTCGATCGAGCAGATGATGATGCAGTTGTCCGCCTTGTCGCGAACCACTTCCATCTCATATTCCTTCCAGCCAAGCAGCGATTCCTCAATCAGCAGCTCGTTGGTCGGCGAAGCTTCGAGACCGCGCTTGCAGATGGTCTCGAACTCTTCCATGTTGTAGGCGATACCACCACCCGTGCCACCGAGCGTGAATGACGGCCGGATGATGGTCGGGAAGCCGATCATCGCCTGCACCTGATAGGCCTCTTCCATACTGTGCGCCGTGGCCGACTTGGCAGAACCAAGACCGATCTTGGTCATCGCATCTTTGAATTTCTGGCGGTCTTCGGCCTTGTCGATGGCTTCCTTGGAAGCACCGATCAGTTCGACCTTGAACTTTTCAAGCACACCTTCGCGATCGAGATCCAGCGCGCAATTCAACGCAGTCTGGCCGCCCATGGTCGGCAGCAGTGCATCCGGGCGTTCCTTCTCGATGATCTTGGCGACTACCTGCCAAGTGATCGGCTCGATGTAGGTGACGTCGGCCATTTCCGGGTCGGTCATGATCGTCGCCGGGTTGGAATTAACCAGGATGACCCTGTAACCCTCTTCGCGCAGGGCCTTGCAGGCTTGCGCGCCGGAGTAGTCGAATTCGCAGGCCTGACCGATGATGATCGGGCCGGCGCCAATAATCAAAACACTTTTTATGTCTGTGCGTTTCGGCATCTTTATCTCTCTCTGTGCCGCTTATTGAGCGTTATTGAGCGCGGCAACGCCACGCGTCATGGTGTCGAGGAAGCGGTCGAACAGGTAGGCCACGTCGTGCGGACCCGGGCTGGCTTCGGGGTGACCCTGGAAGGAGAAGGCCGGCACATCTGTACGGGCAATGCCTTGCAGGGAGCCATCGAACAGCGAGACGTGGGTGACACGCAGATTGTCCGGCAGCGAATCACCATCCACGGCAAAACCGTGGTTCTGACTGGTGATCAGCACCTGCCCCGTATCCATGTCCTTGACCGGGTGGTTGGCACCGTGGTGGCCGAACTTCATCTTCAACGTCTTGGCGCCGGAAGCGAGGGCCAGCAACTGGTGCCCAAGGCAGATACCGAAGGTCGGCACGCCTTTATCAAGGAACTCACGTATGGCGCTAATGGCGTAGTCGCAAGGCTCCGGATCTCCCGGACCATTGGACAGGAAAACACCATCCGGCTTCATTGCCAGCACATCGGCCGCCGGCGTTTGGGCCGGGACAACCGTCAGCTTGACGCCACGCTCGGCGAGCATGCGCAAAATATTGCGCTTTACGCCAAAATCGTAGGCAACCACATGGAAGTGCGGCTCGACAGCCTGCTTGTAGCCATTTAGCGTCCACTCGGCTTCCGTCCAGTCATAACCTTCCTTGGCGGAAACCACCTTGGCCAGATCCATACCGGAAAGACCAGGAAACGCCTTGGCCAGCGCCAGCGCCTTGGAATCATCCACTTCACCAGCCAGGATACAACCGGCCTGAGCGCCCTTTTCCCGCAGGATGCGGGTCAGCTTGCGCGTATCGATGCCGGCGATGGCGACGATACCGTGCTTCTTGAGGTAGGACGACAAGTCCTCCTCGGAACGCCAGTTCGAGGCAACCAGCGGCAGGTCACGAATGACCAGGCCTGCGGCGAAATTGGCATTGGACTCGAAATCTTCCGCATTGCAACCGGTGTTGCCGATATGCGGGTAGGTTAACGTGACAATTTGCCGGCAATAGGAAGGATCGGTGAGGATTTCCTGGTAGCCCGACATGGCGGTGTTGAACACCACCTCGCCACTGGTAACGCCATCAGCGCCGATGGATTGGCCCTTGAAAACCGTTCCGTCGGCGAGGGCGAGAATGGCGGGTATAAATGAGGGCAGCAACGACACGACCGGCTCTCCTTGAATTTCTAATTTTTCATGTGCCGAGCGGGAAGGCTTGCGCCTCCCCGCTCGTGCTTTTTAACCTTCCTATTTTAGCCGAAAAGAGCCTTTTCAGGCAAATTCAAGGGATTACGCGAGTCTCGACGTAACGCTTCATGATGGGCTTGATGTACGACATTTCATCAATCAGAGCTGCATGTAGCTGCTTGCAGCCCACCCAGTCGACATTGTCCACCGTCGCGACAGCCTGCTCGATTTCCATCGCACGACGCCGGGCATTTTCAGCATGAAACATGGCCAGAAGACTCTTCACCGTATGTGCATGCATGCGCAGATCCTGCGCATCGGCGGCATCGAGTGCTTTCTTGATCCGCCCTAGATGGGTGTCCCACTCGGATAGAAACATACCGGCCATCGTGGCAAACAACTCAGGCTCGCCGATGTCGCGAAGCGCAGCCGCAAGGTCGAGATGCCCACCGGCCCCGGCCGGGGAAGCACCAAAAGCAATGGGCTCGCCTTCGCTGCCGCCACCCCGACATCGATCCAGAGCAGCAAACAATTCATCCGGCCGCAAGGGTTTGGCGACGTAATCGTTCATCCCGGCTTCCATGCAACGATCCCGGTCACTGGCCATGACATTGGCAGTCATGGCAATGATGTAGACGGGCTTCATCTCATGGGAAACCACCCAGCTCCGGCGCATCTCGCGAGCGCGAATGGCCTCGGTCGCTTCGATACCACCCATCACCGGCATCTGCATGTCCATCAGAATCACGTCATAGTGGCTGCTGTCGAACAAGTCAACCGCCTCGACCCCGTTATTGGCCAGCGTCACCCGGTGCGATTGGCGTTCCAGCAAACGCGTCGCCAGCTCCTGATTCACCGGATTGTCCTCAACCAACAGGATATTCAGACCCGCAACAGCGCCCTCGGTAAGGCTACCCAAGCCTATCTCCGAAAGCATGAATTCGTTCTGATCCAACAAATCAGGCCCCTCGGCCAAGGCCAGCGCATCGACGAGATCGGCGTTGCCGATGGGTTTGACCAGATGCGCCGACACCCCGATTTCGCGCAGGCGTGTCAGATCGTGTCGTTGATTTTCTGTCGTCAGCATAATCAACAGTTTTTCTGCGCGGCCGGACTTTTTCCAGGTTTCAGCCAAGGCAAACCCGGCTGGCGCCTCCATGTTGGCGTCAGCGACCACATAGTCGTAGGGAAAATCAACCGCCCGGCTGCGCTCGATCGCGGCCACTGCAGAAGCGCCGTCCGCCGACAGAGAAGACTGAATACCGAGGCGTTCCAGCAATTCAACCAGATAGCGCCCCACGGTCTCGTTGTCATCGATTACCAACGCCCGCCGGCCCATGTATTTGGCCACTGCAGCAAACGCCTGAGTCTGCGAAAGCATTGAGGATTCGACGCCAAACCGCCCGGTGAACGAAAAGACCGAACCCACGCCAAGCGTGCTTTCGAGCGTTATCTTGCCATCCATCAACTGGACAAGGCGTGCGCTGATGGCTAGCCCGAGACCCGTACCACCGAAGCGACGGGTCGTCGATACGTCAGCCTGGGAAAATGCTTCGAAGATCGCTTGTTGCTTTTCGGGTGGTACGCCGATACCTGTGTCGCGGATTGAGAAGCGCAAATATACCGATTGCTCGGTCTGCTGATCGATGCTCACATCGAGCACGACTTCGCCCTGCTCGGTA
The DNA here is from genome assembly GCF_049652925.1 of Azonexus sp. Taxonomy (GTDB): domain Bacteria; phylum Pseudomonadota; class Gammaproteobacteria; order Burkholderiales; family Rhodocyclaceae; genus Azonexus. Next base: position 135,682 of record NZ_JBASFI010000024.1, on the reverse strand, counting down.
AATTTGATGGCATTGCCGATCAGGTTGATGATGACCTGACGCAAACGCGTCGGATCCCCGACGATGCGCGGCGGCACGTCGGGATGCACATTCGCGACCAGTTCGAGGCCTTTCTTGTGCGCACTGACGGCCAGCACACGAACGGCCTCAAGCACGGTGTCCTGAATCGAAAAGGCCAGCGCCTCGAATTCCATCTTCCCGGCTTCGATTTTCGAAAAATCGAGGATGTCATTGACGATGGTCAGTAGCGCCTCGGCTGACGACTTGACGGTCTTCAGATAATGACGTTGCTCGGCATCAAGCTCGGTATCGAGCGCCAACTCCGTCATGCCGATGATGCCGTTCATTGGCGTCCGGATTTCGTGGCTCATGTTGGCCAAGAAGGCACCGCGCGCCTTGTTGGCGGCTTCGGCGGCTTCCTTGGCGGAAATCAACGCCGCTTCCGCCGCCTTGACTTCGCTGATGTCACGTTGCAACACCAGCATGCGAACTGGTTGGCCTTCGGCTTCGCGAGCTGCTATTGCTCCGCGCAACAGGAACCAGCGCCACTGGCCGTCGCGCGCCTTGAAGCGACATTCGGCCTGAAAATAGGGTTCCTGAGTTTGCCGGTGGGCATCGATCCGTGCCTGCAACATGCGCAGATCATCGGGGTGCAGCATGCGCTGCCATTGGGCAATCGTGTTGTCGATATCGCTCTCGGCATACCCGAGCATCTGCTTCCACTGGCGCCCGGAGTCAATGGTTCCGGCCCGCAGATTCCAGTCGGCCAGCGCATCGCCCGACAATTTGGTATGCCAGGCGCTGAGATTGAGCCCGGCGTAGGCGCGGTAGGCCGAATCGACAACGCCGACCAGCTTTTCCATCCCGTTGGCCAGCGCACCCTGCCCCTCTACCCTGGCCAGCTCGATCAACTGCCTGAATTGGGGCTCACCTTCGCCGCCGAAAATTTCCTGAAGTTGCCGATCCAGCAGGCGAGATTTCATGGGGGCTAGCGCAGTCCCAGGACGTCCTGCATGTCGAAAAGGCCGTTCTTCCGGCCCGCCAGGAAACGCGCCGCACGCAGACTGCCGAGTGCATAAGGCATGCGGCTACTGGCCTTGTGTGTAACTTCGACGCGTTCGCCGAGACCGCAAAACATGACCGTGTGGTCGCCGACAATATCGCCACCACGGACGGTGGCGAAGCCGATAGTCGATGGGTCGCGCTCGCCGGTAACGCCTTCGCGCCCATAAACCGCGCATTCTTCGAGATCGCGGCCAAGCGCGCTGGCGACCACTTCGCCCATGCGCAACGCCGTCCCGGACGGCGCATCAATCTTCAGACGATGGTGTGCCTCGACGATTTCGATGTCGTAACCCTGATTCAGAATGCGTGCTGCAGTATCAAGCAGCTTGAAAACAAGATTGACGCCAACCGCCATGTTTGGCGCGAAGACGACAGGAACATCCTTGGCAGCCGCAGCAATCACGGCCTTGCCGTCGGCTTCGAAGCCGGTCGTACCAATGACCATGGCGACGCCAGCCTGACGACACATTTCGAGATGAGCCAGCGTGCCTTGCGGACGAGTAAAATCGATCAGGCAGTCAATATTTTTGAGGCCGGCGGCAACGTCATCGGTCACCACTACATCGCAGGGCATGCCGACCAGATCACCAGCCGTTTTGCCGATGGCCGGGCTGCCCGGCACATCGAAGGCGGCGCCGAGCGCCAGTTGATCATCCTTCAGCGTGGCCTCGATCAACATCCGGCCCATGCGGCCGCCAGCACCGACGACACCAATTCGTGTTGCGCTCATTCCTTAAAACCCCATCATGTCCATGAAACGACGGTAATAGCTCGGCTGCTCGCGCGGCGGCAACGGCTTGTCAGCCTGCTCGGGTGTCAGCGACCCCAGGTCGACGAGACGACTCTTGTTGAGCGGGGCATTCAATTCGCCGGACTCACCCTCGGCGATATCGCCCTCAACCCGCTCGAGCAGGCCGTCATTGTTGAAATACGCGGTGAATTTACGCGCCTCGACCTTGCCGGTCTGGCCGTTCTGGTAGCGATAGACATAGTCCCAGCGTTGCTGGTGGAAGATATCGACGACGAGCGGCGTTCCGAGCAGGAAGCGAACCTGATCGCGCGTCTGGCCCGGCTTGAGCTGGGAAACCATCTCCTGCGTCAAGACATTACCCTGCTGGATGTCGATCTTGTATTCGTTGATGAAACTCGGCTTGTAGGAACAAGCAGCGATGAGCGCGCAGGAGGCGGCTACGAGCAATAGACGGGAACGGCGCATTCAGTTTTCCGGAGTTTTTCAATCGGCTTTGAAGCGGTATATCATACCCGAAATCAGCATTTCGCCTGACCGAACAATTTCAGGAATTCCAGCAATGAGCGATCCGCAAAGCCTCAAGAACATGGGGCTAAAAGCCACCTTTCCCCGCCTGAAAATCCTGGAGCTGTTCGAAACGAGCACCTTGCGCCACATGACGGCGGAAGATGTCTACAAGATGCTGATTGCCGAAAACATGGACATCGGGCTGGCTACCGTTTATCGCGTGCTCACCCAGTTCGAGCAGGCCGGCCTGCTCGAGCGGCATTTCTTCGAGTCGGGAAAAGCCGTTTTCGAAATCAACCATGGCAAGCATCACGACCATCTGGTCTGCATCAACTGCGGTCGCGTCGAAGAGTTCTACGATCCGGAAATCGAGAAACGTCAGAACGCCATTGCCCAGGAACGCGGCTTCGCCATCCAGGACCATGCGCTCTACCTGTACGCCCAGTGCACCAAAGACCAGTGCCCGCATCGCGACCATCCGGGCGCCAAGTCCTGACTTTCTGATTTTCCCCGATGACTGATATCGCCCTGACGCCAGGGGCTTGGCTTTCTTCGGCCGGCGCAACCTTTTTGCTGATCGCCCTCGCCGAAATCGGCGACAAGAGCCAGCTCGTCTGCATGACGCTCGCCGCCCGCCATCGCGGCCTGCCGGTTGTGCTCGGCGCCGTCGCCGCCTTTGCCTTCCTCAACCTGCTCGCCGTGTTGTTCGGCGCGGCGATTGCTGCCTGGCTGCCGGAATGGGTCGTCACGGCGGCGGTGGCCGTGCTCTTTGGTTTCTTCGGCATCAGCGCCCTGCGCTTCGAAGAAGAAAACGACGACGATGACATTGAAGAAAAGCCCGGCCACGGCATCTTCGCGACCACTTTCCTGATGATCTTTCTCGCCGAATTCGGCGACAAAACGCAGATCGCTGTCGCCGGCCTGGGCAGCACCGCCGACGCAACAGCCACCTGGGTCGGCGCCACGCTGGCCCTGGCCTGCACGTCGATCCTCGGCGTCGTCGCCGGCCGCCGCTGGCTCAATCGCCTGCCCCTGCACTGGATTCACCGGATCAGCGGCGTCTTTTTCCTGTTGCTGGCGCTGCTCGCCGTCTTGCGCCTGCTCGGGATCATTTGAATTTTGGTCGTTTTTTCCGGTTGACCGTGGCAACCGGAAAAAACCTGCTTCAAGCCTTACAGGCGGAGCAGTTCCCGTGCATGTTGCAAGGTGATGTCGGTAATATCAACGCCGCCGAGCATACGGGCGATTTCCTGAACTCGGCCGGCATCGTCGAGTGGCTGGATGGCGCTCAGTGTGATGCCGTCGCGCGTCGCCTTGCTGACCTGCCACTGCCAGTTGGCTTGCGCGGCGACCTGCGGCAGGTGGGTGACGCACAGGACCTGGCGTTCGCTGCCGAGTTCGCGCAGCAAGCGGCCGACGATTTCAGCGACACCGCCGCCGATGCCGACATCGACTTCGTCGAAAATCAACGTCGGGACACTGGCTGAGCGCGAAGTGAGGACTTGTATCGCCAGGCTGATGCGCGATAACTCGCCACCTGAGGCGACCTTGGCAATGGGCTTTGCCTCGTTGCTGGCCAGGCCACCGATGCGGAATTCGATTTGTTCGAGGCCGTAAACGGCGCCATCGGCGACCGGCACTAAGGCGACTTCGAAGCGACCGGAGGACAGTGCCAGTTGGCGCATGATTTCGCTGACCGCCTGGCCCATCTCGGTTGCCGCTTTCTTGCGACCAGTCGTGAGTTTTTCGGCCTGGGCCAGATAATCCTTGCGCGCGGCGGCGACCTTTGTTTCCAGCGCCGCCAGATCGGCTGATTCGTCGAGTTCGGCCAGACGCTGGCGCCAACCTGCAAGCAGGCCGGGCAACTCGGCTGGCTGGACGCGATATTTGCGGGAATGGCTCATCACCGCATCCATCCGGCGCTCGACCTGGGCCAGACGGGCCGGGTCGAGATCGGCCCGGTCGGCGTAGCGGCGCAGGGTGGACACGGCGTCGGACAACTCGGCTTGCACCGAGCCGATCAGCGCGGCAACTTCGGCCAACTCCGGATCGTATTCGGCGAGATTGCCAAGCCGCGTGGCGACGCCATCGATCTGGCGTTCGCAGGCGGCATCGTCGTCGGAAAGGATGGCCAACGCGTATTGGGCGCCTTCGATCAGGCTGGCGGCATGACCGAGGCGGCGGTGTTCGACGTCGAGCGTCGCCCATTCGTCGTCGCCAAAGGCCAAGGCATCGAGTTCGCCGATTTGCCATTGCAACTGCTCGCGTTCGCGCTGCAGCACGTCGGCGCTTTCGCTGGCGGTGCGCAGCATTTGCTCGGCATCGCGCCAGATTTTCCAGGCGGTTGCAACTTCACGCGCTTGCCCGCTCAGGCCGGCGTGGCTGTCAAGCAGCGTGCGCTGGGCTTCGGCCCGCAACAGTGACTGGTGGGCGTGCTGGCCATGGATATCGACCAGCCATTCGCCGACTTCGCGCATTTGCTGGACAGTGGCCGGCGAGCCGTTGATGTAGGCACGCGAGCGGCCGCCAGCATCGACGACGCGGCGAAGCAGCAGTTCGTCGTCGCCGTCGAGGTCGTTGGCGCGCAGCCAGTCGCCCACTTGCGGCTGGGCGGCGATATCGAAGGTAGCGGCCACTTCAGCCTTGTCGCAGCCGGAACGGACAACGCCGGCATCGGCGCGTTCACCGAGCGCCAGCGCCAGTGCGTCGATCAAAATGGATTTGCCGGCCCCGGTTTCTCCGGTCAACGCACCAAAACCGGCCAAAAACGAGAGTTCCAGCCGGTCAACAATGACAAAGTCACGAATCGTCAGGTGCTGCAGCATCAGGTGCCCTTGGGCCGCTCGCTCCACTGCAGCTTCTGGCGCAGCATGGCGAAATAACTGTAGCCCGGCGGGTGCAGGAAGGTGATGGCGTACTCGGAGCGGCGCAAGCGCACGCAATCGCCGCGTTCGAGATCGAACGTCACCTGGCCGTCGAAGTGCACGCGGGCGTCGTCGGCATTGGCGATACGTAGCTCGATGTCGGCGCTTTCATTGACGATGATCGGCCGATTGCTCAGGGCGTGCGGGCAGAGCGGCACAAGCGCGATGCCGGCCGTCGTCGGATGCAGGATCGGCCCGCCGGCCGACATCGAATAAGCTGTCGAACCGGTTGGCGTGGAGACGATCAGACCGTCGGAGCGCAGGTTGTAGATGAACTCGCCGTCGATGAACAACTCGAATTCGATCATCCGGCCGATGGCGCCCTTGTCGACCACCACATCGTTGAGCGCCAGGTTTTCGGCGATTTCCTTGCCGTCGCGCGTCACTTCGGCGGCGAGCAGCATCCGGTTTTCCTGGGTGAAACGACCGTCGAGCAGATCGTCCATGCAGGTCAGCAGGTCGTCGCGGGCGATGTCGGTCATGAAACCCAGCCTGCCCTGATTGACGCCGACCAGCGGCACACAATAACGGGCCAGACGGCGCGCCGCGTTGAGCATGGTGCCATCGCCACCAAGCACGATGGCGAGGTCGGCATGGGCGCCGATATCGTTGAAACCGCAGGTCACCCAGCGCGACAGATCGACCTTCTTGCCGATGTGCTCGGATGTTTCCCGCTCGATGAAAACCGAGACGCCGCGCTCGTAAAGGTATTCAGCCAGACGACGCAGCGACTCGGCAATTTCCATACTATGGTATTTGCCGACCAGCGCGATGGTCCGGGGATTGCGGAGGGAAGCGAAGCTTCTGTTCATGGGGTCGAATTCTTGCATAAAAACCGCGCGATCGTGCCACCCGGCAGCACCGATTCGCCGGAAAAGCGCAGTAACATGAGCCATCCATCCTGCACGCCAATATCCATGCCTCTTGCCAACCACCAACTCAGCATGACCGTCCTGATGACGCCGGACATGGCCAATTTTTCCGGCAACGTCCATGGCGGCACCATCCTCAAGCTGCTCGACCAGGTCGCCTACGCCTGTGCCAGCCGCTATGCCGGCGAATACGTCGTCACCCTGTCGGTCGACCAGGTGATGTTCCGCCAGCCCATTCACGTCGGCGAACTGGTCACCTTTCTGGCCGCCGTCAATTACACCGGACGGACCTCGATGGAAATTGGCGTCAAGGTACTCACCGAAAACATCCGCGAACAAAGCGTGCGCCACGCCAACAGCTGCTTTTTCACCATGGTGGCCGTCGATGAAAGTGGCAAGGCGACCAGCGTGCCGCCGCTGGAACCGAGCACCGACGAGGAAAAGCGCCGTTACCAGTCGGCCATGCTCCGGCGCGAACTGCGCCAGGAGTTCGAATCGCGCCGCCAGGCACTGCATCCCGGCGGCCGGTCATAATCACCCGTCGCTGCCGCCCCGTTTTTTGTACAATCCTCAGCCATGCTTGATGAACGCTCGCGCACCCTGCTGAAAACGCTGGTCGAACACTACATTGCCGACGGGCAACCGGTCGGCTCACGTGCGCTGTCGAAGTTTTCCGGCCTCGATCTGTCGCCGGCCACCATTCGTAACGTGATGGCCGACCTAGAAGAAGCCGGCTTCGTGGCCAGCCCGCACACCTCGGCCGGACGCATTCCGACAGCGCGCGGTTATCGGCTGTTTGTCGATACCCTGCTCACCGTGCAGCCGCTCGAAGCCCGGCAGATGGGCGAGATGAAAGAATCGCTGCACGGCTTGCCGAACAACCAGATCATCGCCAGCGCCTCGCAGTTGCTCTCCAGCCTGTCGAATTTCGCCGGTGTCGTCATCGCACCGCGCCGCCAGGCCAGCCGCATCCGGCAAATCGAATTCCTCAGCCTGTCGGAAAAACGCATCCTGCTCATCATCGTCACCACTGACGGCGATGTGCAGAACCGCATTGTCAGCAGCGACAAGGTGTACTCGCCGTCCGAACTGGTCAGCGCCGGCAATTACCTGACGCAGAATTTCGCCGGCCTCGATTTCGAACAGATTCGCCAGCGTCTGGCCAGCGAAATCCAGAAATTGCGCGAAGACATCAAGCCGCTCATGGCCCTGGCGCTCGACGCCGGCGACGCGGCGATGGCCGAAAATTCGGCGCCCTACGTCATTTCCGGCGAGCGCAACCTGCTCGATGTCGAAGAACTGTCGTCGAACATGAAGCGCCTGCGCGAATTGTTCGATCTCTTCGAGCAACGTTCCAGCCTGGTTCGCCTGCTCGACATTTCCAACCGCGCCGAGGGCGTGCAGATCTTCATCGGCGGCGAATCGGGCATCGCCCCGCTCGACGAATGCAGCGTCATCGCCGCCCCCTACAGCGTCGATGGCCGCATCGTCGGCTCGGTCGGCGTCATCGGCCCGACCCGCATGGCCTACGAACGCGTCATTCCCATCGTCGACATCACCGCCCGCCTGCTTTCCAGCGCCCTTTCCTACAAGTCGGACAACTAATGTCACGTTTTCTTCCCGAGCCGCCGCACCGTCACGGCAATGCGGCCAGCACCGCTGTCGTCCTCGTCAATCTCGGCACGCCGGACGCGCCGACCGCGCCGGCCCTCAAGCGCTATCTCAAGCAATTCCTCTCCGATCCGCGCGTCGTCGAAATCCCCAAACCGATCTGGTGGCTGATCCTCAACGGCATCATCCTCAACACACGGCCAAAGAAATCGGCCGCCAAATACGCCACCGTCTGGATGCCGGAAGGCTCGCCACTGCGCGTCCATACCGAGCGCCAGGCCAAACTGCTCAAGGGCCTGATCGGCCAGCGCGGCCATCACGTCACCGTTACTTGGGCCATGCGCTACGGTTCGCCGTCGATTCCCGACACCCTCGCCCACCTCAAGGCTGAGGGCCACAACCGCATCCTCGTTGTGCCGATGTATCCGCAATACGCGGCGAGCACGACGGCGACCGTCGTCGACGATGCCTGCAACTGGCTGACCAAAACCCGCAACCAGCCGGAAATGCGCTTCACGCGAAACTTCCACGACCACGACGGGTACATCTCCTCGCTCGAAAAAACGGTGCGCAAGCACTGGCAGACGAACGGTGCGCTCGGCGACAACGACAAGCTGCTCATCAGCTTCCACGGCCTGCCCAAGCGCAGCCTGACCCTCTGCGACCCCTACTTCTGCGAATGTCACAAGACCGGCCGCCTGCTCGCCGAACGCCTCAACCTCAAGCCCGAGCAATTCCAGATCTGTTTCCAGTCGCGTTTCGGCAAGGCCGAGTGGCTGCAACCCTACACCGCGCCGACGCTTGAAGAATGGGGCAAAAAAGGCATCCGCCGGGTCGACATCATCTGCCCCGGCTTCGTCGCCGACTGCCTCGAAACGCTCGAAGAAATCGCCCAGGAAGGCCGTGCCGACTTTCTCAAGGCCGGTGGCAAGGAATACCACTACATCCCGGCGCTCAACGAAGACGATGGGTGGATCAAGGCGCTGGCCGACATCGTCGAAAGCCACCTTGCTGGCTGGCCGACCAAGCTCGCCATCGACCCGCACGCTCTGGAAACCAGCGCCCGGCAAGCCATCAAATTCGGCGCCCGCTCTTGAAATCCGGCAGCGGGCACCCATATCAGAAAAACATGATATTTGGAGCGCCCGATGCCTGAAGAAAGCCTGCACGTCGTCTGTCCGCACTGTTCCACGGTCAACCGGATTTTTGGCCAAAAATTGAAAGATTCACCGAACTGCGGCCAGTGCAAACAACCGCTGTTCAATGGCGAACCCGCCGAACTGACCGCCGCCAATTTCGACCGCCACATCTCGCGCAACGACCTGCCCGTCGTCGTCGATTTCTGGGCACCGTGGTGCGGGCCGTGCCGGCAAATGGCACCGAACTTCCATCAGGCCGCCATCGACCTCGAACCCTATGCCCGGCTGGTCAAGGTCGATACCGAAGCCGAACAGCAGCTAGCCGCCCGTTTCAACATCCGCAGCATTCCAACCATGGCCATCTTCAAAAACGGCCGCGAGATCGCCCGCCAGAGCGGCGCGCTCGACCTCGGCTCGCTGAAACGCTGGATACAGCCGCATCTCCACAAGCCTTAACTTCTGGCCCCGGCCGCCGTTAATGATGTATCCCAATGCATTCGACGGAGGCCCCCATGAAAATTGCCAGCAGCAGCCTGCAAATGGCCTCGTCGCACGTCAGCGTCGAGCGACATGAAGTCAGCGAATCGCTGAAAATGTGGGTCGGGCCACAGCGCCCGCAATTTGCCGGGGAAGATTCTCGCCCCCGCCCGGCGCGTATCGACAACGTCAGCCTGTCCGATGCCGGCAAGGCGGCCAGCCAAGCCAGCGCCAGCGCCAGCGCCAGCGCCAGCGAAGCCACCGAGGATACCGAGCTCGACGCAGATCCGCGGCTGCGCTTCATTCGCTCCATGCTCGAGCTGCTGACCGGACACCGGATCCGCATTTTCGATGCCAGCGAACTCCAGCCGAATACAGAAACCCCGGTCATCGAAACTCCGCCGGCAACCGGAACACAGGCCCGCCCCCCATCAGCCGGCTTCGGCATCGAATACGACCGTCATGAATCCTACAGCGAGGCCGAGCAAACGACCTTCGCCGCCAGCGGCACGGTGACGACGACCGATGGTCGCGCGATCAAGTTCGACCTGCAATTGTCGATGTCGCGCCAGTATCACGAAGAAAGCAATATCAGCCTCCGCCTCGGCGACGCTGCACGCAAGACCGACCCGCTCGTCCTCAACTTCGCCGGCACGGCGGCACAACTGACCAACCAGCGCTTCGCTTTCGACCTCAATACCGACGGCAGCGCAGAGAACATCAATTTCCTCGCTCCGGGCAGCGGCTTCCTCGCCTTTGACCGCAACGGCGACGGCAAGATCAACAATGGCAGCGAACTGTTCGGCCCGACCAGCGGCGACGGGTTTCAGGAATTGGCGGCGCTCGATGGCGACCAGAACGGCTGGATCGATGAAAACGATACTGCATTTCAACAGCTAACGCTCTGGACACCTGACAAAACTGACAAAGAGACGCTTCAGTCGTTGACCGATGCCGGGGTCGGCGCGATCGCGCTAAGCCGCATCGCTACGCCATTTGACCTCAAGACAAATGCCAATGAATTGCTCGGGCAAATTCGCACTTCTGGAATTTTTTTGCATGAAGCTGGTACGGCTGGCACAATCCAGCAAATAGACCTGACCGCCTAGCTGAAAACGGTGGCAGTAACTCGAGGGACATCATGCCGCGCTTCGCCGATTTGAAGATTTGGATCCGCCTGACGGCGGCCATCTGGGTAGTACTGGCCATCATCTGGGCAGGAGCAATAGTCTGGACCACCCAGGTCAATCGAGAGACAGCGATCCTGCAGGCCCAGGACTTCTCGAAGAGTATCCACGAAATGACCATGGCCGGACTGACCGGCATGATGCTGACCGGCACCGTCGGCCAGCGCGAAGTCTTTCTCGACCAGATCGAACAGCTCTCCGTCATCAAGGATCTGGTGGTCGCCCGCAGCGATGCCGTGGTCAAACTTTACGGCCCCGACACCAAGAGCAAGCGTCCGCTCGATGCGCTGGAAAAAGAAGTGATGGCCAGCGGCAACCCGTACATGTCGGTTGAATCCGCCAACGGCAACTCTTTCCTGCATGTCATCAATCCGACCAAGGCCTCGAAAAACTATCTCGGCAAGGACTGCATCCTCTGCCACCAGGTTCCCGAAGGGACGGTGCTCGGCGTCGTCAGCATGAAGGTGTCGCTCGACTCGGTCGAGGCGCAGGTATCGGCCTTCCGCATCAAGATTGTCGGCGTCGCGCTCGCCGCGCTGGGCGCCCTGCTCGTTCTCATCTACCTGATCACCAATCATTTCGTCAGCAAGCCGCTTGAGGCCATGCGCAAGGGCCTTGCCGACATCGCCCGCGGCGAAGGCGACCTGACACGCCGCCTGCCAATCAAGGGCAATGACGAAGTCGGCCAGGCGGCGCAGGTTTTCAACGAAATGATGGAGAACTTCAACCAGCTGGTCCGTCAGGTCCGTGACTCCGCCAGCCAGGTTTCTGCCCGCGTCGCAGCGCTCTCCGACAGCGCCGACCGCGTCACGCAGAGTTCGCATCAGCAGAACGAAAAATCCGACCAGGCCGCCTCGGCCGTCGAACAGCTGGTTTCGAGCATTTCGTCTATTGCCCAGAGCGCCGAACACGTCCAGCATCAGTCGCAGGAAAGCCTGGCCCGAGCTACCGAGGGTAGCCGCAACCTCAACGTGCTGCTCGGCGAAATGAATGTCGTCGAGCGCGCAGTAACGGAAATGGCCGACTCGGTGAACAACTTCGTCAAGAACACTGAAGCGATCACGACAATGACCCGTGAAGTGAAGGACATCGCCGAGCAGACCAATCTGCTGGCCCTCAACGCGGCCATCGAGGCCGCACGCGCCGGCGAACAGGGGCGTGGTTTCGCGGTCGTTGCCGATGAGGTTCGCAAGCTGGCCGAAAAATCGTCGCGCTCGGCGACCGAAATCGATGCCATTACAGCTCAGCTCAGCGCCCAGTCAGTGGCAGTCCGGCGCAGCATTGAAGCCGGCATGGCCCACCTGGAAAGCAGTCAGGCGGCCGTCCATTCGGTGTCCAAGGTGCTGGAAGCAACGAATGGTTCGGTCACCGAAGTCGGCCACGGCCTTGATGCGATTGCCTCGGCCACCGACCAGCAACGCCGCTTCTCCGGTGATGTTGAAAGCAGTATCGAAGCCATTGCCGGCATGGCCCGCGAAAACTCCGGCACGGTCGAACAGACGGCCGGTGCGGCACACGACCTCAAGCGGCTGGCCGAAGGCCTGGCTACGCTGGTCGGACGATTCAAGGTTTGAGGATTTATAGCCTGCCAGCCAAACAGCCTCTGCGGAGGCTGTTTTTACATTGGCGCCAGTTCGAGATCGAGGCCGCCGCCCGGGCGCGACGAGCCGCCGGGCATTGAGCCGGTCAGGCTCTGGACGGCCGGCTGACCTTGCGCCGCAGCGATACGGTTAACCTCGCGCAGGCGATTGATCATTCTGGCCAGCAGCGTACTGCGCATGCGTTCGAGCAACTCTTCAGAGGACAGGGCGAGCGCCGCCGCATTGACTTCCAGGAACAGGGTCGGCTCCAGCGTTACGACGGTCGAACAGCGCTGGTCACTGGACGGATGCAGATAGGACACCTCGCCGATCGGCTCGCTGCGTCCGAGGCGGCACAAGGCCTTGCCTTCGATCGAGATTTCAACGGAGCCGCTGATGATGACCCCAAAGAACTTGTTGCGCTCGCCTTCACGAATGATTGCCACGTTGGGCAGGACTTCGCGCCAGACCGAGACGCGCAGCACTTCCCAGATTTCGATGTTTTCGAATTCGACGAAGAAGTCGAGCCCGCGCAGCGTCTCGAAATGCCTCGTATCCTGCGCTGTTTCATCCTCTTCGAGGATCTGGTAGCGCACCGCCGAGAGGTCCTTGGCCATCTCTGCGCCATTCCGGTAGCGGCTGTAGAGATCCTTCTCCAGGGCCCGGCGCATGATGGCGTTGAGGCCTTCCGGCAGGTTCGGGTTGAGCGCTGTGACGGCCGGCGCGTCGGTGTTGATGATGCGATAGACCAAGGTGGCCTGGTTGTTGGCACGGAACGGCAAGCGGCCAGTCAGTAGCTGGAACATCAGGACGCCGAGCGAATAGAGGTCGGTCTTCTGGTTGAGTGGATAGCCCTTGATCTGTTCCGGCGACATGTAGGCCGGCGAGCCGACGCCCATGATGAAGGTCGAATCGCGGTCCATGTCCTTGTTCATGTTCAGCGCCAGGCCGAAGTCGGCGATCTTCGGCTCGTCGTTGGCGGCGATCATGATATTGGCTGGCTTGATGTCGCGGTGGATGATGCCCTGCCGGTAGGCCGCGTCGAGCGCCATGCAGCATTTGAAAATGATGCTGATTGCCCGATGCATCGGCAAAAGCTTGTCGATGCGGCAGCTGTCCTCGAGCGTGAAGCCGTCAACATACTCCATGGCCAGATAGGCGAAGTCCGGCTCAACCACGGCTTCGTAAACCTGGACGATATTCGGGTGGTTGAGGCGCTTGGAAACCATGCCCTCGTTCTGGAACAGCTTGCGCATGCGCCGCGACATGGCCGAACTGTCCTTGCCGAACTGGATCACCTTGACGGCGACCTGACGGTTGGCATCCGGGTCGTCACAGAGGTAGACAGTGGCCGTCGCGCCCTTGCCCAGCTCTTTAATCACCCGGTATTTGCCGATCTTTTCCATTCAGGATTCGCCAGAAACAATCAATAATTTATCGTAGCACGCAGGCTACGGCACGGCAGCAGTTTTGTCGCCAAGACTGGCGCCAGGCATCCTGCCGACTGTTCGGCCACTACGCCATCGGCAGCCGTAAGTGGCTTTCGCATTTCAGGCCGCGACATTGACATTCAAGCCACTGATGGCAAACCCGTCTGCCGCACTACCCAGCCCGAGGTCGCCCTGCGCCGAGTACAACTCGCTACCACCCTGAGACAAGGATTTTTCGATGTCAGCCAAGCTTTTCTCAGCGGACTGGAGGTCGAGCTTCGCCTGCTTTTCCTCCTTGCTCGCCCGGGCCTGATTGGCGGCCAGAGCCATTTTGGCTTTGAGCATCGCGATCGCTTCCTTGAGGAGTTTTTTCGCATCCTGCAGCATGGCCCGCAGATCTCCGTCGCCTTCACCCTGCCCGGTTTGCCGGCCATCGGTCGGGCTGACGCCTGATGAGGTGGCGGCATCTGCTGCCGTTTTGCCTTGAGTGTCTTCGACTTGAACCGTATCGCTTGCGCCGCTGGCAGCATCGCCAGCGGCGGCCGAATCCGGCGCGGCACTGGCCGCCGCCTGCACTTCAGCTGACGCGCTGCCGGAGTCATCCGTCGCACCAGTCGCCACTTCACCACCCGCGGGAGCCGAAACCGCGCCTTGAGCGCCACTCCCCAGGCTTTTCGCCACCGACGACAGCTCTTTGGCGATGTTTTTCAATTCACGGGCCAAGGCCCTGGCCTGTTCGGGCGAGGCATGCAGAAGCATGGATTTCAGGGCTTCCAGCCGTTTTTTCAGCATGGCGACGCGATTCGTCGCATCCTGCTTGGCCATCTGCTTTGGCGTGGGCATCGCCTGCAGGCGCTTGATGGCATCCTGCATCTCGCCCAGACGCTTGGCCTGACGCTCTTCGCTCGCTTTGCTGCGGGCGTCCGAGGCTGCCCGCAGCAAAGCGTAGGTAGCACCCAATCCTGTTAATTCCATGTCCTTCACCCCGGCCGACTCAACTTATTTCCTAACGGCATATTTGCCGGAAAGTTGATGGTCAGAATCAGCCATATTTTTTGCCGAACAGCTCTTGAAAGCCGGGAAAGCACCCCCAGATAGCTTGCAGATTTTTGGGAGATCCATGCATGACGAACACTGAAAACAACCAGGAAGCAATGCTCGGCAACGAGCCTGCCGTTGAAGTAACAGCAGCCGAGCCGACCGTCGAGGAGCACACCGACACCCTGCCGAGCATCGAAGAGCAGTTCCGCGCCCTCGAACTGCTGGCGGCTGAGCATCACGATGCCTGGCTGCGCGCCAAGGCCGAGGGCGAAAATATTCGCCGTCGTGCTCAAGAAGACATTTCCAAGGCGCACAAGTTCGCCGTCGAGCGTTTTGCCGGCGAGCTACTGGCCGTCAAGGACAGCCTCGAAGCGGCGCTGGCCGTACCGGAACAGACCGTCGACAGCTTCAAGGCCGGCGTCGAACTGACGCTCAAGCAACTGGTTGCCGCCTTCGAAAAGAACGCGCTGAACGAAGTCAGCCCGGCTGGCGAAAAATTCGATCCGCACAAGCATCAGGCCATCGGCATGGTCGATTCCGAGCAGGAACCGAACACCGTCGTCACCGTGCTGCAAAAGGGCTACACCATCGCCGACCGCGTGCTGCGTCCGGCCCTGGTCATGGTCGCCAAGGGCAAATAACACATTTCATTTTTGGGAGTTTTTCCCGGTTGACCGTAGAAGACTAGTCAATGCGGCTTGAAATCAGCGGCAAAGCCCCCAACTCACGAACATCAGTCATTTATCTTTAAGGAATAAATCATGGGCAAGATCATCGGTATTGACCTCGGCACCACCAACAGCTGCGTCGCCATCATGGAAGGCGGCCAGCCGAAGGTTATCGAAAACGCAGAAGGCGCGCGCACCACGCCGTCCGTCATCGGCTACACCGAAGATGGCGAAATCCTGTGCGGCGCCCCGGCCAAGCGCCAGGCCGTGACCAACCCGAAGAACACGCTGTACGCCGTCAAACGCCTGATCGGCCGCCGCTTCGAAGAGAAGGAAGTGCAGAAGGACATCTCGCTGATGCCCTTCAAGATCGTCAAGGCCGACAACGGCGACGCCTGGGTTGAAGCGCGCGACAAGAAAATCGCCCCGCCGCAGGTTTCCGCCGAAGTGCTGCGCAAGATGAAGAAGACCGCCGAAGACTACCTCGGCGAAGAAGTCACCGAAGCCGTCATCACCGTGCCGGCCTACTTCAACGACAGCCAGCGCCAAGCGACCAAGGACGCCGGCCGCATCGCCGGTCTGGAAGTCAAGCGCATCATCAACGAGCCAACCGCTGCCGCCCTCGCCTTCGGCATGGACAAGACCAGCAAGAGCGACCGCAAGATCGCCGTGTATGACCTCGGCGGCGGCACGTTCGACATCTCGATCATCGAAATCGCCAATGTCGACGGCGAAACGCAGTTCGAAGTGCTGGCCACCAATGGCGACACCTTCCTCGGCGGCGAAGACTTCGACCAACGCCTGATCGACTACATCATCGACGAATTCAAGAAGGAATCCGGCGTCAACCTCAAGGCCGACGTGCTGGCCCTGCAGCGCCTGAAAGAAGCCGCTGAAAAGGCCAAGATCGAGCTGTCCTCCAGCCAGCAGACCGAAATCAACCTGCCCTACATCACCGCTGACGCTTCCGGCCCGAAGCACCTGGCGCTCAAGGTTACCCGCGCCAAGTTCGAATCGCTGGTCGATGAACTGGTCGAGCGTACCGTTGCCCCTTGCGTCATGGCATTGAAGGATGCTGGCTGCAAGATCAGCGACATCGACGACATCATCCTGGTCGGCGGCCAGTCGCGCATGCCGAAGGTGCAAGAGAAGGTCAAGGAAATCTTCGGCAAGGAACCGCGCAAGGACGTGAACCCGGACGAAGCTGTTGCTGTCGGCGCGGCCATTCAGGGCGGCGTGCTGCAGGGCGAAGTCAAGGACGTGCTGCTCCTTGACGTCACCCCGCTATCGCTCGGTATCGAAACCCTGGGCGGCATCATGACCAAGCTGATCCAGAAGAACACGACGATCCCGACCAAGGCTTCGCAAGTCTTCTCGACCGCCGACGACAGCCAGTCTGCCGTGACCATCCATGTGCTGCAGGGCGAGCGTGAAGTCGCTTCCGGCAACAAGAGCCTCGGCCAGTTCAACCTCGAAGGCATCCCGCCGGCTCCGCGTGGCACGCCGCAGATCGAAGTCATTTTCGACATCGACGCCAACGGCATCATGCACGTCACCGCCAAGGACAAGGCCACCGGCAAGGAAAACAAGATCACCATCAAGGCCAACTCCGGCTTGAGCGAGGCTGAAATCCAGGCCATGGTCAAGGACGCCGAGCTGCACGCCGAAGACGACAAGAAGGCGCACGAACTGGCCGATGCCCGCAACCAGGCCGACGGCATGGTGCACATGGTCAAGAAGTCGATGACCGAGTACGGCGACAAGCTCGATGCGTCTGAAAAGGCCGCCATCGAAGCCGCCATCAAGGATGTCGAGGACGTGATGCGCGACGGCGACAAGGAAACCATCACCGCCAAGACCGAAGCCCTGCAGGCGGCCGCTCAGAAACTGGGTGAAAAGATGTACGCCCAGCAACAGGCCGAAGGCGCTGCCGCCGGTGCGGCTGGCCAGCAGGCCGAAGCCGGTGAAAAGACCGTCGAAGGCGATGTCGTCGATGCCGAATTCACGGAAGTGAACAAGGACAAGAAGTAAGCCACAAGCAACCCCTTTCGCCCGGCAACGAAACGGGGGTGGTTCGCCATCCCCGTTGCCCGTTAACCTGCACCTGAAAACCGCATGCGCACCACGCTTCCCCTTCTCCTGGCACTGACTCTCGCCCCGGCCGGACACGCTCTGGCTGGCAAGGGCAGTTCCGATGCGACCGGCTTCACCGACGACATCGACGGTCGTTGCCAGGTCTGGGCGCCGTCCATGCTTGGCCAGCGCGACTATGCGCTGCGCTATCGCGGCGGCTGCAAGAATGGTCGCGCCGATGGCAAGGGCAAGGCTGAATGGCTCTACCGCTACGCCGAGATGAAGGTCAAGGCGACGTGGGAAGGCGATTTCCGCAACGGCGTCTTCCTCGATGGACAAAAGATCAAGGGCGCCGTCGAGCCGGTATCCGGCGACAAGTACGTCGTCGACATGGGCTCGGTCAGTGGCGCCGATGTGCTGTTCATCAGCCGCAGCCCGCAGGATGGCCCGATGGAACTGTGCAAGGTCGATCAGGTGGCGCTGGTGCTTGGCCCCAAAGTCGCGGCGGCCGATGACGAACAGGTCAGGCGCGTCATGAACGATGGCGCCAGGCTCTACCGCAACAGCTGCCCGAATGGTCGCAACCTGCGCGTTGGCGTCTTTACCGAACTGGTCAAGCCGCGCCCGAACGGCATGCTGCCCAACCCGATGGCCAATGCCCGCGTCGACGATGAAACCGGCAATCTGTCCGGCTACTCGAACGAGGCAGCGGCGAAGGCCAAACAGGAACAACAGCGGGCCGAATTCGCCCAGAAGCAGGAAGAAGTGCGCAAGCAGTTCAACGAGTTCAGCCGCAAGCAGGGCATCACTGCCTGGGTGACCGCCCAGCAGATCGAGGAAAACCCCTTCCGCTGGGAAGGCAAGACAGTTGGTCTGGTCGTTCGCCTTGATCGCATGCTGACCCGCGACACCGCATTGGTCCGTAGCGGCTTGCGCGACTGGGGCCCGCAGTTGCAGCTGACCGGTATCACGCCCGACTTCCCGGAAAGCCGGCGCAGCGTGCTGCTCGCCGCCAAGGTGGGCAAGCGCGAGCGACTGGCTGACAGCAACGAAAACAATGCCGTTACCGTTCCCACCCTGCACCACCTCGACAGCCGTGTCTGCGAGCGTGACGGGTGCGGCGACTGGTTCTCCTGGGCGCGTGGCGACCGGGAACTGGTCTGGGGCGAACCCTTTACAGCCCGCTAAACGATGCGCGACATCCAACGAAAGCGATCATGAGCAAACGCGATTTTTACGAAACCCTGGGCGTCAACCGCGACGCCTCCGATGAAGAAATCAAGAAGGCCTACCGCAAGCTGGCCATGAAGCATCACCCCGACCGCAACCCGGACAACCCGGCGGCCGAGGAGAAATTCAAGGAAGCCAAGGAAGCCTACGAAATCCTGTCTGACGCCCAGAAGCGTTCAGCCTACGACCAGTACGGCCATGCCGGGCTTGATCAGCAGGCTGGCATGGGCGGCGGCGGCGCCGGTTTTTCCGATGCTTTCGGCGGCATCTTCGACGAGATCTTCGGTGGTCGAGGCGGCGGTGGCGGCGGTCGTTCGAACATCTATCGCGGTGCCGACCTGCGCTACAACCTCGAAATCACGCTCGAACAGGCGGCGCACGGTACGGAAACCAAGATTCGCATTCCGACCATGGAAGTCTGCGAGCCGTGCAACGGCTCCGGCGCCAAGCCCGGCACCCAGCCGAAGACCTGCCCGACCTGCGGCGGCTCCGGTCAGGTGCGTTTGCAGCAAGGTTTCTTCTCGATCCAGCAAACCTGTCACAAGTGCCACGGCACCGGCCGCTTCATCGCCGAACCGTGCAAGCACTGCGATGGCGCTGGTCGCGTCAAGCAACACAAGACGCTGGCCGTCAAGATTCCGGCCGGGGTCGATGAAGGCGATCGTATCAGGCTATCCGGCGAAGGCGAGCATGGCGTCAATGGTGGCCCGCCGGGCGATCTCTACGTGCAGATTCATCTCAAACAGCACGCCGTGTTCACCCGTGATCACAACGACCTGCATTGCGAAATGCCGATTTCCTTCACCGCTGCCGCACTCGGCGGCGAAATCGAAATCCCGACACTGGACGGCGCCGCCGCCATCAAGATTCCGGCCGAAACCCAGTCCGGGCGGGTCTTCCGCCTGCGCGGCAAGGGCATCAAGGGGGTGCGCAGCCACACCCATGGCGACCTGATGTGCCACGTCGTCGTCGAAACGCCGGTCAACCTGACCGACCGCCAGAAGGAACTGCTGCGCGAACTGGAAGAATCCAGCCGCGACAACAGCGGCAAACACAATCCGCGCTCCAAGTCGTGGATGGACAAGGTCAAGGACTTTTTCGCTGAATGATTGCTTAACCTTGCAGTGCAGGCTAACTTGCCCAGCAAGTTAAGAGGCGCAGCCTCGGCCAAAGCTACAAGGTTAAGGACTTCTTCGCGGAATAACGCATGACTTTGCGCCACAGCCCTGGTGATCCCGAAATTTTGAGGGACTCCGGGGCTGTTTCATTTTTGGCCGTTTTTTCCGGTTGACCGTGGCATCGAACAAATTGCCGAAAGTCCGGCCAAGCCTGTTCCCGGTAATATCCCCGACTGTTAGAATCGATTGATCTATCAGGGGGAGAAAAAACAATGCGAGTCCTCAAACGACTGGCCGCCGTTGGTGCAATTGCCTTTTCCACGCTGTGCTGGGCCGAGCCCGGCGTCACCGACACGACGATCACGCTCGGCATGTCTGCCCCCTTGTCAGGTCCGAATGGCGCCTATGGACTGGACATGCGGCAGACCATCAGCGCCTATTTCGAGCAGGTCAACAAGGCCGGCGGCATCAACGGTCGCAAGCTTGAACTGATCGCCCTTGACGACGGTTACGAAACCGAGCGCACGGTCGCCAACACCAAGACGCTGATCAAGGAAAAAAATGTCTTCGCGCTGCTCGCCTATTACGGCTCCAGCCCGACGACCGAAACCATGAATACCGTCTTCGGCCCGGCCAAAGTGCCGCTGGTCGGCACCATTTCCGGCGCCGCCACCCTGCGCGAATCGCTAGCCACCAATCCGAATGCGCGCTACATGTTCAACGTCCGCGCCAGCTATGCCGACGAAGCCGAGGTCATCGTCAACCAGATGGTCTCGCTCGGCCTCAAGAATATCGCCGTCTTCTACCAGAACGACGGTTTCGGCAAATCCGGGCTGGATGGCGTCACCGCCGCCCTCAAAAAACATAACCTGGCTCCATCCTCCGTCGGCACCGTCGAGCGCAACTCGGTAGACGTTACCAAGGCCGTCGAAGCCATCGCCAAGACGACACCGCAAGCAGTGGTCATGGTCACCCTGTACAAGCCGACCGCCGCCTTCGTCAAAGCCATGAAAAAGCTTGGCCAGCACCCGATGCTGATGACCTTGTCGCCGGTTGGCGCCGAACTGCTCGTCCAGGAACTCGGCCCCGACTCCCGCGGCATCGGCGTTTCGCAGGTTGTTCCCTATCCGTGGAACGACGTCGTACCGGTCGTCCGCGACTATCACAAACTCTCCAGCAAGGGCGCCTATTCCTACTACGGGATGGAAGGCTACCTGATGGCGAGAACCATGATCGAAGGCCTCAAGCGGGCCGGCAAGGATCTCAGCCGCGAGAAACTGGTGAGTTCGCTGGAAAGCATGAACGGGGCTGATCTTGGCGGCTATCGCATCAACTACGGGCCGAACACCCGGCTCGGTTCGCGTTTTGTTGAACTGACGGTTATTGGGCAAGGCGGGAAGATTCTGAAGTAGCACCGGGTAACGCTGTTCAGCCAAGCCTCATTCTGGCCCAGGCAGAGCCCCATATTTTGTCGATATAGCGTCGATTGGCTTGGGGTTCCGCCTTGCTGGCGGTCTTACTTTCTTTTGACGAAGCAAAAGAAAGTAAGACGCCCCGCAAGGGCGTAACCCCATGCCAAATTGATCAACCGCCAACTCGGGAAAGGGCCTCGAAATCAGGCCCTCCGCCAGGTCGTCCCCTGCGGACTATCATCCAGCGCAATACCCGCCGCCTTCAATTCATCGCGAATACGATCCGACTCGGCGAAATTCTTTGCTTTCTTGGCCGCCGCCCGATCGGCGATCATCTGCTCGATAGCCGCCTCGTCGAGGCCGCCAGCCGCCCCACCACCCTGCAAATAAGCCATCGGCTCCCGCTCAAGCAAGCCGATCACCGCGCCCAGCGCCTTGAGCAGGCCGGACAGTTCGCCACTCTTCTGACGATTGGCCTCGGCGGCCAGTTCGAAGAGCACCGAAATGGCGCCATGCGAATCGAAATCCTCGTTCAGAGCAGCGGCAAAACGGGCCGCGAAATCATTTTTCCAATCGATCTCGACAGCCACCGCCGGCACGTCGCGCAGCGTGAAATACAGGCTGTCCAGACTGCGCTTGGCATCGTCGAGGTGGGCGTCCGAATAATTCAGCGGGCTGCGGTAATGGGCGCGCAGGATGAAGAAGCGGACGACTTCGGCATCAAATTGCTCGAGCACCGTGCGGATGGTGAAGAAATTGCCCAGAGACTTGGACATCTTCTCGTTGTCGACACGGACGAAACCGTTGTGCATCCAATAATTGACGAAGGAGCACTGATGCGCCCCTTCAGACTGGGCGATCTCGTTTTCGTGGTGCGGGAACTGCAAATCCTGCCCACCGCCGTGGATGTCGAAATGATTGCCGAGCAGCTTTGAGCTCATGGCCGAACATTCGATGTGCCAACCCGGACGACCTTCGCCCCACGGCGATTCCCAGGCCGGCTCACCGGGCTTGGCGTGTTTCCAGAGCACGAAATCGAGCGGATCCTGCTTGGCCGAATCGACCTCGACGCGCTCGCCGGCGCGCAGATCATCAAGCGACTTGCCGGACAGCTTGCCGTAGCCCTCGAACTTGCGTACCGCGTAATTCACGTCGCCATCGGTTGCCTGGTAAGCGAGGCCTTTGGCTTCGAGCTTGCCGATCAGATCGAGCATTTCCGGCACGTAGTCGGTCGCCCGCGGCTCGAAGTCAGGACGCTGAACGCCGAGCGCATCGGCATCCTCGTGCATGAAGGCGATGAAACGGTTGGTCAGTTGCTGGATCGTCTCGCCATTCTCGATGGCGCGCCTGATGATCTTGTCGTCAATGTCGGTGATGTTGCGGACGTAGGTGACGTCGTAGCCGCTCGCCTTGAGCCAGCGATAAACCATGTCGAAGACAACCATGACCCGGGCATGACCGAGGTGGCAATAGTCATAGACCGTCATGCCACAGACATACATGCGAACCTTGTTCGCTTCGATCGGGGTAAAAACCTGTTTTTCGCGCTTGAGTGAGTTGTATATCTTGAGCATGCGGGGAGTGAGACCGGGCTTGGCCGGCTTGCTAATCCCTATGGAATCACCGGCATTTTTGGTAGAATCGGAAGATTGTATAACCTCGAAAAGTATAGCATAGCGATGACCTCTATTTCCCTGCTCCAGCCCCGTTTTCAGAAGCTCAAGACGTTGCGTGCAATGGCGATTGGCCTGGCCATCGGCTTTGCCGTACCGGCGTTTGCCGACAACCTGCCGGAAGTCCAGCGCCTGATCAAGCAAGGCCAGTATCCGCAGGCTCTCGAAAAAGTCGATGCCTACCTGAGCAGCCGCCCCAAGGATGCCCAGGGTCGCTTCCTGAAAGGTCTGATCTATACCGAGATGAACAAGCCGGCCGACGCCATCAGCGTGTTCACCAAGCTTTCCGAGGATTACCCGGAACTGCCGGAACCCTATAACAACCTCGCCGTGCTCTACGCTCAGCAAAAGCAGTACGACAAGGCCCGCACGGCGCTCGAAATGGCAATAAGGACTCATCCGTCCTACGCCATCGCTTACGAAAACCTCGGCGACGTCTACGCCAAGCTGGCCAGCCAGGCCTACGACAAGGCGCTGCAGCTCGACAACTCCAATTCGACGACGCAGAACAAGCTGGCCCTGATCCGCGACCTGATCACCACCTCCGGCAAGGGCAACGTCAAGCCACAGGCGGCTACGGTTGCCGCCGCTCCGGTTGCTCCAGCCGCACCGGTCGCCGCCGTTGTCGCCAAGCCGGCCGTCGCCGCCGCGCCGAACGCAACCATCGTCGCCTCGACCCCGGGCGCGGCCTCCGCCTCACCAGCCAGCAAGCCGACAACGGTTGCCGCAGCGCCCGCTCCGGTCGCTACAGCACCGACGCCAGCTCCGGCCGCTGCACCGACCCCAGCCCCGGCGCCCGCCAAGGCCGTTGCCGGCAGCGACGATGTCGTCAAGGCCATGAACGCCTGGGCCGACGCCTGGTCGCGCAAGGACATGCGCGCCTACCTTGGCGCCTATGCGCATGAGTTCAACACGCCGAAGGGCATGAACCGCAAGGCCTGGGAACAGGAACGCGAACAGCGCATCGCCGGCAAGGGTGGCAAGATCTCGATTTCCTTCGATACGCCGCAAGTCACCATCAATGGCGACAAGGCCACCGCCAAGTTCCGCCAGCACTACAAGGCAACCGGTCTGAGCAGCTCGACGACCAAGACGCTGGTCTTCGTCCGGGCCGGTAGCAAGTGGCTGATCAAGGAAGAAAACGCACGGTGAAATTAGGCCGTAAATTAGTTCTGTCCGGACTGGCGGTCGCCCTGGCCGCCGGTGCGGCAGCCCGGCTTAAAGACCAGCCGGCGACTACCCCTGTCACCATCAACGAACTCTCTGCAATTGCCTTGGCGCGGACAACGCCCGATGCATCCAGCCAGAGTTCCACCCTGCCCCTTGTTGTTTCCGACTCCGGGCCGGAAGAAGCATTGACGCGTATTTTTGCCGAAATCGAAGGCAATCGCCTGAGCAATGCGCTGCAACTGACCGAAAACCTGCTGCGTCAGCACCCGAACTACCGGCTGGCCCACCTGATCAAGGGCGACCTGTTGCTGGCCCGCAAGCAGCCAATCAACACCTTTGGCGCCTTGACCGATGCACCGGCCGACAAGGTTGCCGACCTGCGCGCCGAAGCCATCGCCCGCCTCGCCGCCTATCGCGAAAAACCGCCGGCCGATTTCGTACCGCGCTACCTGCTTCAGATGCAGCCGGACCAACGTTTCGCCATCGTCGTCGACACCAAGCGCTCGCGCCTTTACCTCTACGAAAACGATCTAAAGAACGGTGGCCAGCCGCGCTTTGTCGCCGACTACTACGTCACCCAGGGCAAGCTGGGCGCGGAAAAGCTGGCCGAGGGCGACAAGAAGACTCCGGTTGGCGTTTATCACGTCACGGCCAATCTGCCCCGCCAGAAGCTGGCCGATCTCTACGGCAACGGCGCCTTTCCGCTCAATTACCCCAACGAATGGGACAAGCGGCAGGGTCGTGGCGGCAGCGGCATCTGGCTGCACGGCACGCCGTCCGACACTTTTGCCCGTCCGCCGCGCGCTTCCGATGGCTGCGTCGTGCTGACCAACCAGGATCTCGACGTCGTCGCCAAGAACCTGCAGGTTGGCCTGACGCCGGTGATCATCAGCAACTCGGTCGAATGGCTGTCGCTTGACGACTGGGCAAAAGAGCGCAGCGAGTTGAACAACTCGATCGACAGTTGGCGCGCCGACTGGGAAAGCCGCGATACCGAGCGCTACCTGACCCATTATTCGAAGCGTTTCAAGGCCGGCGAGCAGGATTTCGCCGAGTTTTCCGCCCAGAAAAAGCAGGTCAATGCCGGCAAGGAATGGATCAAGCTCAAGATCGACAATCTCTCCGTATTCCGCAACCCGGGCAAGGAAGAAGTCGTCGTCGTGACGTTTGATCAGGACTACCGCAGCAACAACCTCAACAACCAGATGAAGAAACGCCAGTACTGGCTGCGTGAAGGCGACCAGTGGAAAATCATTTACGAAGGAAGTGCCTGATGTTGAAAAAAGTCTCCGCCCTCGCCGCCGGCCTGCTCGTCTCGCTCGCCGTGTGGGCTGCCCCGACCGTCGAAATAACGACCAACCATGGCAAGATCACGCTTGAGCTGTTCCCCGAAAAAGCCCCGAAAACGGTCGAAATGTTCCTCTACAACGCCAAGCACGGCTTTTACGAGGCGACCATTTTCCACCGCGTCATCGATGGCTTCATGATCCAGGGCGGCGGCTTCAACCGGGCCATGGAAGAGAAAAAGACGCTGACCCCGGCCCTGCCCAACGAATCGACCAGCGGCCTGGCCAATGACCGTGGCACGATCGCCATGGCCCGGACGCCGGACCCGCATTCAGCCCGCGTCCAGTTCTTCATCAACCTCAAGAACAATGACGCACTGAACCACCGCACATCAGCCGACCCGCGCGGCTGGGGCTATGCCGTCTTCGGCAAGGTCACCCAGGGCATGGATGTCGTCGACAAGATTGCCAAGGTGCCGACCGGCAACGCTGGCTATTACGAAAACGTTCCGACGACTCCGGTTGTCATCCAGAACGTCAAAATCATCTCCGATAAATAAGGATCCCCAATGTCCAAAATCAAGCTCACCACCAACCACGGCGACATCACGCTCGAACTGAACGCCGAGAAGGCCCCGAAGACCGTTGCCAACTTCATCGCCTACGTTGAAGCCGGCCATTACAACGGCACCATTTTCCACCGCGTCATCAAGAACTTCATGATCCAGGGCGGCGGCATGGAGCCGGGCATGGGCCAGAAACCGTGCCAGGATCCTATCGAAAACGAGGCTGCCAATGGCCTCAAGAACAAGCGCGGCACGGTTGCCATGGCCCGTACCGGCGACCCGCACTCGGCCACCGCCCAGTTCTTCATCAACACCGTCGATAACGATTTCCTCGACTTCAAGTCGCCGTCCGGCCAGGGCTGGGGCTACTGCGTGTTCGGCGAAGTCGTCGAAGGACTCGATGTCGTCGACAAGATCCGCGCCGTCAAGACCGGCAACAAGGGTTTCCATCAGGACGTCCCGGCTGAAGATGTGATCATCGAGAAGGCCGAGATCGTTTGATCTTCTTCATCTCTGATCTGCACCTGTCGCCCCGGTCACCCGGGGCGACTCGTTTGTTCCTGAGCTTTCTGGCCGGCCGTGCCCGCCAGGCCGAGGCGCTGTACATCCTCGGCGACCTTTTTGAAGTCTGGGTCGGCGATGACATCGACGATCCCTACGCCGCGCAGATCACTGCCGCCCTGCGCGCTGCCAGCGATGCCGGACTGAAAATCTGCTTCATGCACGGCAACCGCGATTTCGCCATCGGCGAACAATTCACTGCGGCCGCCGGCATGGCGCTGCTGCCAGACCCCTATTTGCTGGTCCTGCCCGAGTGGTCCTTCGTGCTCTCGCACGGCGACGCCCTGTGCATCGACGACCATGCCTACATGGCCTATCGCGCCAAGGTGCGCGACCCGGAATGGCAGCGGAAGATGCGCGCCAAGCCGCGTTTCCTGCGCAGCCTGCTCGGCCGCTACATCCGCTGGCGCAGCGCCCGGCGCAAGCGCGACCACGCCTACGTTTACGCCGACCTCAACGGTCCGGCCACCGACGATTTCCTGCGCGAACACGGCTACGCCACCTTCATTCACGGCCACACGCACCGACCGGAAAAGCATGACCACATCGTCGATGGCATTCATGTCGAACGCTGGGTATTGTCCGACTGGCACGAAGAGCGTGCCGAAGCGCTGGTCTGGGATGGCGAACAGTTGAGCCGCGAAGCCATCCTGTGAGCATTTCAATTTTGACCAAAATTTCCGGTTGACCGTGGAAACCACCTCCGCCCTCGCCATTCTGCGCGACGTCTTCGGCTATCCCGCCTTCCGTGGCGCCCAGGCCGAAATCATCGACCACATCGGTCGCGGTGGCGATGCACTCGTGCTCATGCCGACCGGCGGCGGCAAGAGTCTGTGCTACCAGATTCCCGCCCTGCTCCGCCGGGGCTGCGCCATCGTCGTCTCGCCGCTCATCGCGCTCATGCAGGATCAGGTCGATGCCCTGACCCAGCTTGGCGTCAAGGCTGCCTGCCTGAATTCGACGCTCGACTGGCGCGAGGCGCAGGCAATCGAGCAGCAAATGTTCGCCGGCCAGATCGACCTCGTCTATATCGCGCCGGAACGCCTGTTGATCGACCGCACGCTGTCGATGATCGACGCCCTCTACGAAGCCGGCAAGCTCGCCCTGTTCGCCATCGACGAGGCGCACTGCGTCTCGCAATGGGGCCACGATTTCCGCCCGGAATACCTGCAGCTATCGACGCTGCACGAACGCTATCCGAACGTCCCGCGCATCGCGCTGACCGCCACGGCCGACAAGGCGACGCAGAACGAAATGCTGGTCCGCCTCGGTCTGACCGAAGCGCGCGTTTTCCTGTCCAGCTTCGACCGCCCGAATATCCGCTACACCGTCGTCGAAAAGGACAACGCCAAGAAACAACTGCTCGGCTTCCTGACCGGACGCAAGGGTCAGGCCGGCATCGTTTATTGCCTGTCGCGCAAGAAGGTCGAGGAAACGGCCGAATGGCTGTCAGCCCAAGGCTACCCGGCGCTGCCTTACCACGCCGGCCTGCCCGCCCCGACGCGCGCCGCCAACCAGCGCCGTTTCCTGCGCGAGGAAGGGCTGATCATGTGCGCGACGATCGCCTTCGGCATGGGCATCGACAAGCCGGACGTCCGCTTCGTCGCCCACCTCGATCTGCCGAAAAGCATCGAAGCCTATTATCAGGAAACCGGCCGCGCCGGCCGCGATGGCGAACCGGCCGAAGCGTGGATGGCCTACGGCATGCAGGACGTCGCGCTGCAGCATGCGCGCATCGCCGAATCGGGCGCCGGCGAAGGCCAGAAAATCCTCGAATCGCAGCGCCTGACCGCCCTGCTCTCCTACTGCGAAGCGCCGCGCTGCCGGCGCCAGGTGTTGCTCAATTATTTCGCCGAAGAGCGCGAGCCCTGCGGCAATTGCGACGTCTGCATCGAGCCGCCGGAACTGTGGGACGGCACGCTGGCAGCGCAAAAGGCGCTGTCGGCCATCTTCCGCACCGGCATGCGCTTCGGTGTCACGCATTTGACTGATGTGCTGCGCGGCAAGGCGACCGACAAGATCAAGCAGTGGCATCACGACCAGCTGCCGACCTTCGGCGTCGGCGCCGATCTCGACGACCATGGCTGGAAGAGCGTCTTCCGCCAGTTGGCCGCAGCAGGTTTGGTGCACGTCGACATGGCCGAACACGGCGCGTTGCAACTGACCGACAACGCCCGTGAGGTACTCAAGGGCCAGCGTCAGGTGCAACTGCGCCGGCCGGCCAAGCGCAAGGCAACCTCATCGTCGTCTTCGCGGAGCAGCAGCACGGTCGTTCATAGCGAACTGTCGTCGGCCGACGAGGTGCTCTTCCAGTTGCTGCGCGGCTGGCGCAGCGATACGGCGAAGGAACAGGCGGTGCCCGCCTACGTTATTTTGCACGACAAGACGCTGCGCGAACTGGCCGAAGTCCGTCCGACCAGCCACGGCATGTTGGCCGGCATCACCGGCATGGGCAGCGCCAAGATCGAGCATTACGGCGCCGAATTGCTCGACCTGATCCGCAACGAGGGCTGACATGGACAGCCGGAACGCACTGAACGCCACGCTGGCTGGCATCGTCATCGCGGCACTGGTCGTTTCCGGCATCGCTCCCTTCGATCGGGCGACCTGGGTCATGGAAGTGGCGCCGGTCCTGATTGCCCTGCCGCTGATGATCGCCACGCGCCAAAGCTACCCGCTGACGACGCTGCTCACGGTGCTCATCGCCATCCACGCGCTGGTGCTGATCGGTGGCGGCGCCTACACCTACGCCCGCGTGCCGCTCGGTTTCTGGCTGCAGGACCTGCTCGGCACGGTGCGCAACCCCTACGACAAGATCGGCCATTTGCTGCAGGGCTTCGTGCCGGCCATGGTGGCGCGTGAAGTCCTGATCCGTGGCGGTTACGTCGTCGGACGCCGGATGACCGGCTTCCTGTGCATCTGCATCGCCATGGCGATCAGCGCCAGCTACGAGCTGCTCGAATGGGCCGCGGCGCTGGCCATGGGCCAGGGCGCCGACGAATTCCTCGGCACCCAGGGCGACCAGTGGGATACGCAATCGGACATGTTCATGGCGCTGATTGGTTCGAGCACGGCGATGGTCCTGCTTTCCGGCTGGCATGACCGGCAGCTGAAACGCCTGATTTCAAAACAAGGTGTTTTTTCCGGTTGACCGTGGAAACCCGCGGCCAAGCATCGCCAGCAACTACATCCCGAGCGATTTGAGGAAGTCGGCCTGATCGCTGGCCTCAGTGCTCGTCTGCGGCACGGCGGCGGGGCTCGCTGCATTGGCCTGCTCGATCAGCGCATCCGGATCGAACTCCTCGCTCTCGAAGTCGTTGAGCTTGATGAATTCGGTGCGGTCAATGGCCAGTTCGAGATAAAAGATGTTGTTGCGACCCGTGAAGAAGGTGACGCGACGGGCTTCCGGCTTGTCGAGATTGGTATCGACGCTGAGCATGACCTGCTTGGTCAGGGCCAGCATCTTCGGCTGGTTCTGGGTAATGTGCGTTTGCAGTTCGCGCGCCACCTTGCCGGTAAAATCGCCGACGATCTGGTTCATCAGTTCGCCCATGACGTTCGCCACCTCGTCCGAGGTATGCGAGCTGGCCAGTTCGTCCTTGGCCATGCCCATGCTCAGCATGTAGCTCTCGTACAGTTCCATTGCCGCCGCGGCCGAGAAATTGGTGACCACCAGCCCGGAAAAGCCGCCATCGAACAAAACAAAGCAGCCAATGTCCGGCTTCAGACAGGTCTTGGTGATGCGCTGGACCATGCCGGAATAGTGGATCTGGCTCTGGGTGGCGATGGTCAGCACCTTGGTCATCGAATTGCACAGGCTGCGCAGGATGTCTTCGGTTCCGTAAACGACAGGACTTTCGTGGTGGCTCATGGTTGTTGGTGTTCCGGGCTAATGAGAGGGTTTATAACACGAGCGCCGCTGGATCGGCTCGCATCAGGCGCTTGTTCATCTTGCCGACACTGGTCTTGACCAAGGTCTTGACGAAACTGACCTGAAGCAGGACGCCGTAACGCGAAATCCCGGCGGCCTCGATGGCATGGGCAGCGTAGTTGCGCAGCGCGTGCTCGGTGACCTGGCCGACGAATTCCGGCTTGAGCAGGACCAGCGCCAGCGGCCGTTCGCCCCATTTGTCGTCAGGCACGCCGATGACGGCCACCTCATGCACCGCCTCGTGCTTGGCGATGATGTCTTCGAGTTGCAGCGAGGAAGTCCATTCGCCGCCGGTCTTGATGACATCCTTGATGCGGTCAGTGACCTTGAGGTAGCCGGCCGGGTTGATGTTGCCGATGTCGGCCGTGTGCAGGTAACCGCCGGCCCACAAACCTTCGGAAGCCTCCGGCGCGCCGACGTAGCCCTGGGTCAGCCACGGGGCGCGGACGACAACCTCGCCGGTTGCCTTGCCATCGTGCGCCACGTCGGCCATCTCCGGATCGACGATGCGCAAATCGACGAGCGGCAACGGCCGGCCGGTCTTGGCGCGGATCACCGCCTGCTCCTCGAGCGACAGCTTGAGGTCGGCGCTGTCGAGATGCGCCAGGCTGAGCACCGGGCAGGTTTCCGACATGCCGTAGCCGGTGAATAAGTCCATGCCGCGCTTCTGGGCCGAAATAGCCATGGCTTCCGGCATTGCCGCGCCGCCGATGAGGATTTTGAGGCCGCTGAAATCGGTGGTCTTGGCCGCCGGATGGCTCAGGATCATGTGCAGAATGGTCGGCACGCAATGCGAAAAACTGACGCCCTCCTCGGCGATCAGCCGGCAGATCACATCGGGCTGGTAGCGCCCGGGATAAACCTGTTTGACGCCCAGCATCGTCGCCAGATACGGGAAGCCCCAGGCGTGGACGTGGAACATCGGCGTCATCGGCATGTACACGTCTTCGCGGTGAATATGCCCCTGCGCATTGGCCCCGCCGAGCGCGGCGGCGCAACCCAGCGTGTGCAGCACCAGCTGGCGATGGCTGAAGTAGACGCCCTTCGGATTGCCCGTCGTGCCGGTCGTGTAGAAAGTCGTCGCCTGGGCGTTTTCGTCGAAATCGGGGAAGTTGTAAGCCGGCGAAGCGTCGGCGAGTAGCGCCTCGTATTCGGCGGCCATCGCTACCGGTGCGACGGGCATGGCGGCCTCGTCGGAGAACAGCACGAAGGTCTTCACCGTTTCAAGCTCGCCGGCGATCTGCGCCAGAATCGGGAAGAACTCGCTATTCACCAGCAGCACATCAGCCCGGGCGTGGTTCAGCGTGTACAGGATCTGCTCCGGACTCAGGCGGACATTCACCGTCTGCAGGATCGCCCCCATCATCGGCACGGCAAAGAAACATTCCAGATAACGATGGCTGTCCCAGTCCATCATCGCCACCGTCTGCCCGGCCTCGACGCCCAGCCCGGCCAGACCGCTGGCCAGTCGGCCGATGCGCTCGTTCAACGTGCGGTAGTTGTAGCGTCGTTTGCCCTGGTAAGTGATTTCCTGATCCGGCGCGACGGCCAGCGGGGTCAGCAACAACTGCTTGATGAGCAGCGGATATTGATAAGCCGACGCTGTGGACTGGACGAGTTTGACTGGCATGTTGCCTCCCTGGTCTGTTATTGTTTTCTGGCAGTCAGACGCCGCCAATGGCGATAATTTTACTCGCCATATGGTTTTGCCCCCATAGGTTGCGGCATCCCACGGTCAACCGGAAAAAAGGGCAAAAATCGAAATCGCTGCACCAGGCCGAAACCCGACGATCCGTCGATACTCAGCGCAAGTGCTGTTCAGCGACGGCCGACAACTCGACTGACAGCGTCGCCGTCGCAATACTGCGGCGCATGGCGTCCTTGGCCTCGGCGAGACGACCATCGGCCTCCAGGGCGAGACCCAGGCCAAGCCACCAGCGGCCTTCATTGGGCGCCAGACGGGTCGCCCGCTGGTAATGCGTTACAGCCAGGCGATTGGCGCCCAGGCGGGATTTGACGTGCCCCTGAAAGCCGGCATAGTCGGCGCTGGCCTCGGCATAAACCTGCGATTTGGCCAGCGTGCGATCAGCCGCCGCAACGTCGTGCTGCTCAAGTTGCAGGCGGGCCAGTGACATCGCCCAACCGATCTGCGCCGGCTGGAGTTCGAGACCGTCCTGCAGGACCGTCATCGCCTCCTCGATCTTGCGCATTTCGAGCAACTGGCGCAGCAACATCTGGCGCACCTGGACATAGGCCGGGTCCTGCTTGAGGGCGGCTTTCAGACCTTCTACAGCCTCGGCGCTGCGCCCTGCAGCCAGGGCATTTTCGGCTCTGCGATATTCGGCATCGGCGCGATCGCGCGGCGTCGCCAGAACGGGACTTTTCTCGATCCTGACCGGTCCGACATGGGCCGCCGGCGAAGCGGGAACAGGTGTCGAAGCCGGCGCCGGTGCAGTCACCACTTCGGCTTTGGCCAACGGGACTGGCGCCACCGGGACAATGGGATCAGGCACGGCCAGCACCGGCTCAGCCGGCAGGGGGAGTATGGCCAGATTCGATGCCAGACGCAGATCGCTTTCCGGAACGGGCGCCTCATCGACCGCCGGGCTGGCCGCCACGGTCGGCGCCAGCACCGGAGGTGGCGGAGGGGCAACGGCCGGCACCGACGCTACAGGCGGGGCCGTCTCGAGACCAAGCAAGGGCAGCAATTGCCCGTTGGCGTGCAGCATGGCTGCGCCGAAGACCGGCACACCGATCAGCAGCAAGGGTTTCAGCCAGCGTCCGGCACCGGCTGTGGCAGCCGGCAGCGAGCGGATTTCGCGTTGCAGGTTTTGCCGGGCCGGATCATCGGGGCGCTTGGCCTCGATGTTGCGCAGCATGTCGTTGATCAGGCTCATCTCACCACCATCCGGCCGCAGCCGCACCTTCGGTATCGGCCGCCGCCCGACGAACGTGGGTTGGGCGCACGGCATGTTTTCCCTCGCCGAAAACGGCGAGCAGCGATTTGTGGGCCAGGATGTTAAGCAGGCGCGGCGTGCCCCGGCTGGCCTTGTGCAGGCAGCGCACGGCGCCCGAGCCGAAAACGTCCTCGCCACGGTAACCGGCGACGCGCAGGCGATGCGCCAGATAATTGGCGACCTCTTCACGCGCCAGCCCGCCAATCCGGTAGTGGAAGGCGATGCGCTGCAGCAACTGGCGAACCGACGGCTCGGCCAGCTTGCGATCCAGCTCCGGCTGGCCGAAAAGAACAATCTGCAGCAACTTGCGTTTCTCGGTTTCCAGATTCGACAGCAGGCGCAGCGATTCGAGCGTTTCGAGTGGCATGGCCTGCGCCTCGTCGATGCAGACGACGACCTGACGATCCGCCGCCGCGTGTTCAAGCAGCGCCCGATTGACGCTTTGCAGCAGGTGATAGTCGTCGCTGTCGGCGCTTACGGCCAGGCCGAGTTCCTCAGCCAGCGCCAGCTGCAGGGTGCGCGGCGCGAGGTAGGGATTGGGCAGGTAGGCCGACACGCTGCCTTCCGGCAGGGCCTGCAGCAGGCGGCGGCAGAGCAGGGTCTTGCCGGTGCCGACTTCGCCAGTGATCTTGATGAATCCCTCGCCGCTATTGAGCGCGACGAGCAGCGTATTGAGCGCCTCCTGATGGCTGCGCGTGATAACCGTGTAACTGGTGTCCGGTGTGATACCGAAGGGCAGTTCGCTCAGGCCGAAATGGTCGAGATACAAGGCTGCCCGCTACCTTTCATTGCCATTCGAGTTTGCGCTGCTGGCGCGGGTCCAGACCCTGGACACGCTCCTGCGTTTCGGCCGAGGCATTGCGCCACGAATTTTCGTCACGAATGACCGTTGACCGCATCAGGATGACCAATTCGCGCTTCTTGTTGGACACGCTCTTCTGGCCGAACAAGGCGCCCAGGCCCGGCACACCGCTGATGCCCGGCAGGCCGTAGCGGCTGGTGTTCTGCTCCTGGCTCATCAGGCCGCCGATGGCGACGATGCTGCCATCCTGGACGCGGACGATGCTGTCGGTTTCGTTGATGCTGCTCGAGGCCAGCGGTAGCGTAAAGGTGCCGAGATCGCCGAGATTGACGTTCTTGGTCTTTTCCTCGACGACGCTGACCGAGGGATGGACGTGCAAAATGATATTGCCCTCGTCGTCGATCTGCGGCGTCACATCGAGCGCAATCCCGGAGAAGAAGGGCTGCAGTGTGATGTTCGGCGTCACGACATTGCCGGCGGCGCTGGTCGTCGTGTTGGTGCTGATGCCGGTGACGAAGAAATCATCGGTACCGACCTTGAGCACGGCCTTCTGGTTGTTGGTCGTGGCGATGCGCGGGCTGGACAGCACCTGCACGTCACCCTGCCCTTCGAGGAAGGAAAGCAGCGCAGCAAAATTCTGCGACTGGAAAGCCAGGCCGAAGAAGCCGCGGCCGGCGGTAGTCGTACCAATAGAACCGTTGGCCCCGGGCACTGCGCTAACGACCGTGCCCGCGGTAACGCCCGTGGCCGCTCCGCCCAGAGTCGCCGAACCACTCAGTAACGCCCCCGGCGCCAAAGTACCGAAGGCAACCTGGCCACCGAGCAGACCGCCGAATTTGCTCCAGTTGATACCGGTCTGATACGAATCATTGAGCGATACTTCGATGATCTTCGCTTCGAGCATGACCTGGCGTTCAACCACCAGTTGCGTTGCCTTCAGGTACTCATCGACGGACCGCAGTTCGACCGGCGAAGCCTTGACGAGCACGACGCCCGACCCGGCATTGACGATCACATTCCGTCCTTCCTGGGTACCGACGATGGAATTGAGCGCCGAGCCCAGATCTTTCCAGAAATCGTAGTCAGAAGTGGTCTGCACACGCGCACTGTCGTTACTCCGCTGCGGCTGGCCACCCGTGGTTCCGGCCGGAATGCTGCCGGCCCCGCTTGAAGCCCCGCTGGTCGTCGACGGCGTGGACGTGGTCGGCGAGCTGCCGGTCACCCGCATGTCGCTCATACCCTGACGACGATTGGCCAGGTAGTTGATCTTGAAAATACGCGTCTGGATGGTATTGGGCTGAACATAGATTCGAGTGCCCTGGACCCGGTAGTCATAGCCATAAACTTCACGCAGCGTCTCAAGCGCCTCACGTACCGTCGTGCTCTTCAGGTTGAGGCTGACCGTGCCCGACAATTCAGGCGGGAACAGCACGCTGTACTGGGTACCGGAGACCAGGGCATTGAGAACCTGAGCCACCGGCGCATTGTTCACTGCCAGATTGAAGCGCGGCTCCGGCTTGGCTGCGGCCGGCTGATCGAGTTGCAACGGTGGCACCATGGCCTGACCGACGACATCTCCCTGCGGCCGGGTCGCCTTGCTTGCCGCGGCGGCGCCCAGTTCCTTGTCGGCACGCTCGAAGGCATCACCCCGACGCGCATGCTGGTTGCTGCACGCGCTCAGCATCAGTGCCGACAATCCAATTATCAAAATCTTGCTCATGGCAGACCCTTCACTGGCCCGGTTTTCCCCGTCTTGCGGGGCTTGGGCGTTTCAATCATCTGTTTTTCAACGTCGGGGGTCAGGTAAAGATGGGTCACTCCATCCGCTCCCTGCAATACAGCTTCGCGCTCATTCAGGCGGACCAGCGTCGCGCCGCCGACCCGATCGCCCAAAGCAACGGTCTTGCCGCCGATCACGGCAACCGGCCGACCGCCTTGTCGCATCAGCACCGACTGCAAGCGCAAACCGCCGGCGCTCTCGCCAGCAGACCGGGCATCATCGACCGGCGCCAGCCAGGCTGCCGGTGGACGCGTCGGATCGGCCGACTGGGCCGTAGCCGAGGTCGCAACAACAAGCAGGACGAGTGCAATCAGCCTCATAGGGTCAACCATGTCTTGTCCGGACTCAGGGTATAAACGGTCAGGGTCATTTCGGACCGCGGGTAATCGATCACGCGATAGCTCAACTGTCCCCACAGCAGGCGTTGCGGCAATTTTTCAAGCTGGGCCAGATAGCCATGAAGCTGGCTGTAGCTGCCTTCGAGACGGATTTCCACGCCATGCCGATAAAGGTCAAAGGAGCGCTCTACCGGCTTGCCATCGGTTTCCTTGGCCGCCTCTTTTTCGCGCAGCACGCTTTGCGGCGCCTGCGTTTTCAGACTGACCAGACGCAAGCCCGATTGCCGAACCAGCAGGCGTTCGAGCAGGCCATTCATGTCTTCGGGCCGAACCAGTGTCGAGCCTTGCTGACGCAACTGCTCATCCATTTGATCACGCTGAGCGATCAGGGCCGCCAGTTCGGCCTTTTTGCCGGCATCCGGATCGATCTTCAATTCCTGTTGCAGGCTGGCTGCCTGCGTCTGCATGGCCGCCAACGAAGCGCTCTCGGTGGCGATGGTATTCTGCATTGCCTTGCTGCGGCTCCACTGCGGGTCGACAAACAACGCATTGCCGATCAGCAACGGGCCAAGCACCAGTGCCAGCGCGACAAACAAACGTTCGCGCTGCGACAACGCTGCATATCGGCGGCACAAGCGATTCCATTGCTGGCACAGTACTTTCATCGCGCCCTCTCCTGCCCGGCGACCAGTTCAGTACGCAGGGCGAATTCGGTATAACGCGCCGGCGCCCTGACTCGGGCGGCTGAAGGCGCTTCATCACGCCTTTCGTCGCCTGGATCGACGCCCTTCATGTCGAGCGCGGCAAAGCGACGACCGGCAAAGGCCGGTTCATCGTTGAGCCGGTTGATATAGGTCGGCAGCAAGGCCGGATCGAGCAGTCGACCGCGAATCTCGATTTCCTTGTCGGCGAAGCTGAAGCCAAGGAGCCAGACACCTTCAAGGGTCTGTCGGGAAAATCCCTGCAGCAGGCCGGAATACGCGTTTCCCTGCGTCACATCGCCCTGGGCGATGACGGCAAGCACCTCCTGGCGCTGGGTGACACCCAAGCGCACCGCCGTTATCTGGCGGTCCAGCGAGGTGTCTCCCTGGCGGGCAGCAAGAGACTGGCCGAACGACTGCACTTGCTGCTGCGCGGCTAGCAACTGGTTCTTTATTTCGGTCTCATGCGCCTTGAGATTCATCGCCTGATTCATACCCAAGGCCGCCAGAATACTGACCATCACAAGACCGACCAAAGCCGCACCGGCGACCACCGGCAAGGCCAGCCAGTCAAAACGCGGCCGCAAGGCCGGCAGAATCAGGTTGATCTGCTGGCTCATGCGTCGCTCCTGAGCGCAGCGCCAATAGCGAGCAGGCTCTGCGCCTGACGCTCGGCCGAACGCAATTCAGGCAATCCCGCAAAATCGGCCACCGTAGCAAGATCCGCAGCCTGTACCGGCAAATAGAGGTTCTCGATGAGCCCGGCAACCGTTCCGGCGCTGTCGAACTCGGAGGCCACCAACAGGCGCGAAACCGAAATAAAACCGTACTGCCGATCAAAATTGTCCAGCGTGCGTTGAAGTTCCAGCGCCAGACGCTCAAGAATTTGTCGGCGCCGCTCTTCATCTGCCTTGGCCAAGGCATCCGAATCGATTTCGATGCGCCGTGACAGGAACAACTCACCACCGCAGGTGATGGTCAACAAGCTGTCGCCCTGGGTCAAAGCGAGGAAAGCCAGGCCGCGATTGGGCTCTTCGAAGAGCACCGCAACATTGCGCACCGCCATTTCGGGAATATCGATGGCTTCGAGCGGAATTTTCTTTTCATGAAACAGCGCCATCCGCTCACCGACCACCGAGGCCGGCGCGACGACAGCGAAGACGCTGGCCTGGCGCCCGCCTTCGGTAGGAATGTCGGCAACGGCAATCGCCGCGTCATCGACCGGAAAATCAACCACATCCTTGAGACGCCAGCGCAAGGCCTGCACCCGCTCTTCAGCCGGTACGGCGGGTGCGTCAATCTGCACCAGCCGGTAATCGTTCTCGCCAAGCAGGACCGCGCAGCGGTAGCGCTTCAGGCCGCGGCTCTGGCCAAGACGGGACAAGGCGTCGCCCTCGCTCTTCTCAATGCGAAACGAGTCGCAAAGCTTGATCTCAGGGCGTTTACCAACCGGGCGAATGACATGGGCAAGGTCAATGCGATCGCCGTGCCGGACAACCGACATCCACCCCGCTTCGAACTTCACCCCAATATTCGGCCACATTGTCCCGACACCTTAAGTTTTTTCAGAAGGATATCCAGTAACGCGTTATTTTTCAATGGTTTTTTGAATCAATACCGTTCGCGAAAATAGATTACTGGAGAACGTGGACCGCAGGCACCAAAACAAGCACGCGCCGAGGGCGCCGACAAGGTCAGCCAGCTATTCGCCCCGCGCAAAATGGCGCCCGAAATATCGACCAGTCCGGGATTTCCCGCTCCCGGCGCAGTCAGGCGCAGCCGCGAATCACCGGCCAGAACCGGCGACGAAATACTGGCTGTCGTCTTGGTGGCAAGCACATTGGTCAGCCCCGTATTTCCATTGCTCGGGACAGTCAGCGCCGTACATGTGTCTGCCAAGTTGGTTGTCCAGCCGCTTGCCGACCAGTACTGGACCTTGGCCGGAACAGCGAGGGGCATGAGTTCGCTGCCGTAGGCATTGTTCAAGGAGAGGCGCCCCGCCCGAACCGTAGCCGAGCCGTCGGTACCTGCCATCAGCGCGGTACCGGATGCCGAATCAGCATCTTCGGCATGCACGGCTATCGCGGTCGGCACCGCTGGAAATGGGTTGAAAACATAGGAAACCTTGCCAGTTGCATCGTTGAAGGCCACCGTCCCAATCCCGACCGAAAACTTGCTGGCGGGAATGGCGCCATTCCCGCCAGCGACTGCATCAACATAAAGGCTGCCAGATGCTCCCCCTGCTGCCAGAGAAAGGTTCACGCTTTTTGCGAAGCCGCTGGTCGAATTGAAATTTGGCGTTGTCGCGCCCTTCGCATTCAAGGCCGTCGCTGTCACCGAGAAAGGCTGGCCAGGCACGGCTGGCGCCCCCGTCTGCCCACCATAGACAAAACCTGGGCATTGGGTTGCCACGGCCACATTGAAATGATCAGCATAGAATCGGCCGACATTGCCACTGACCGTTGCCCCCACCGCACCGCTGCCAAGGTAATCGCCTCCGTTGAGCGCAGGGGTCAGGCGGATTATCCCGACATCGTCCCAGGTGAAGGTAGTCCCGGTGGCCGAGCCAGAGGAAAATGCACCAAAGGCCGACGGATTGGTAATCCCGGGATTGTTGGTCAGGTTAAGACCAGTCACCAGGGCACTGCTGATGGAAACGCCTACCGGCGTAGTCTCCTGGCCAAAGTTTGGTGTTCTGCACGTAGCTGGAACGCTCGACAGCAGCGAATAGCCACTCAGGCTTGCCGCGCAGGAAGCGTTGACCGCAGTAACCGTGGCAGAAAAATTTTCTCCGGCTCGCACGAATCGACTTCCTGCTGCCGTCGCTGCCGCCGGATTCGCCGTGTAAGGCGATGCGGTTTGCTTGATATCGGTGAGCAGCAGACTATAGGGCTTGACGACAAACAACGATGATGAACCAGCCACAGTAGGGCTGGTCGAGGTTGCCGGGTAACGCACCCACATGCGAATTTTGCCGACATCGGTGTAGTTGAAAGTAAACGGCACTGCCGGTAGCGGGTTGGTTGCCGTCGCATTGAAAGTCAGCGACTTGGTCGTATAAGAGCCAGCGGAAGACGACACCGCCCCCGCAGCGTTGCTGGCGATGCCGCCCGCCGACCCCGCCCCGGTGCCCGGCGCGAAGGTCAGTGTCTGCCCGCTCTGGCAAGTCGCCGGGTCACTGCATTCATAAGCCAGTCCGATATCCACCGCGCTACCCGACGGAAATACCGAGGAACAGACTCCGGTACAGGCCCCCGCCGCCGTACAGGTATTCCGGACTGCCTGCAGGTAATAGGTGCCGGAACTGGTCCCGGCCACCTGATTGGTCACAAAGTTTCCGGCCGAGTCGACGAAGCGGAACCCGGCTTGGGTAAACACGAGGTTTGCGTCACAAGTCGTCCCTGACGTGTAGTCTTCCGCCACGCAAGTGGCCGCCGTACCGGAATGCTCGGTGTAGGTTCCGGCCGCCACATTGATGTTGATAGATTCGGCATAACTGTTGCGCAGGCCGAGCACAATGAGCGCTTCGTTACTAAAGGTGTAACTGGCCGCGCCATTTCCCGCATTGGAGACCGCGCCGTTGCCAGTAACCAGAGCCCAATCGCCGTGGTTGGTACTCGTCGTCAGGTTGATCTGCGTCCCGGACAGCGATATCTGGTTATGACTCGCATCGTGTGCCTCGATCGTCACGCTGGCCGCATCGCAATTAACCACACTGCCGGCATGCATGATGTGGAAATGGTCGATCGATGTACAACTCGTCCGGGTGGCATTTTTGTCGTTCAGCGCCTGCGTGGCGTTGATTTCCTTGTTGTAGAAATTGACCTCGTCGATAAACCCGTTTGCGCTATTGCCCGTCCCGCCAGAGGGGGTAATTCCCGAGCTGCGGTTGTCGCCGATATAAACCGATGAGAGCGCCGTAATCGCACCGGCTGCGGAGGTAAAGCGCGTTGAAGTTGCTTGGACGCCATTGAGGAATATTTTCAGTACGGTCTGGTTTGAACCGGGATTGATGCTCCACGTGACCCCGACGTGTTGCCAGGTTGCTGCGTTGAAAGACTGTGCGGCAGAAGACAGCGTGGTTACGGTTCCGGCCGAGTCCGTCACGACAAACTTGAGCGTTCCGCTTGCCGTCTTCATCAGGTAGAAGGGCCGCGCGGCGGTTGTGGTTGCGTCGAACAGCATGACATCGGAGCCCGATGTATTCCATTTGACGTTCGATTGATACCAGAAGTCGATGGCGCCTTGCGATGTTGGTGCAATGGTCGTCGCCACGGCATCGATTGTCGCGTTGGAGGTATTCGACGGAAAACTCCCTCCCCGGCATACCTTGCCGGTCGAAGAACTGACTGCCCCCCCAGTCCGCAGGGCGTTGTAGGTGCCTGTTGCGGTATCCACGACTTCGCCGGCTGTTCCGTTCCACAAACCTTCATCGAAACGAAACTCGGCCTGCTTACCGGTAAATTGCGACGACGGATACCAGAGAATGGCCGTCCCTACAGTCGGGTCGATATAGGCCTGGTTGTAGGAATACTGGGTGTAGTCAGTTGAACTGACCTGAACGCCGACGGTGGCGGCCGAGCCGGTCGAACTGCCGCTGGTGTATTGGAACTTGAAGTTGCTGTTGCCGCCGGTGGTCGGGGTTTCGTACAGGATGACCTGGAAGTTGTAGCGCGTGGTCGTGTTGTAGAGCTTGACGTTGACCCATGAAATGACGAAACGCCGATTGGGCTTTGTCCCAAGCAATTCATATTTGATCGACGCGCCACTGGTGCTGTTTGCCGTTCCGGCAACGATATCCGTCCAGTACGGGATGATGATGTTGGTGGCAGTTCCGCCAGGGCAACTGCCGGAATAGGACCCCACCGCAGGAGCCGGCAACGTCGCGTTGCCGAAGTCACGCCACAGGCCGGAATTGTCCGTTCCGAAAGTCAGCATCCCGTTGGAGTAAATGCGCAGCGAGGTGTAGGCCACGCCAGCGAAGGTGAAGGTGAAATCATTGGCCGGCGTAGTGGCGTTGGTAATGTTGGCGTCGGCATAATCATCATCTCCATTCGGGTATCCCGAGCAGGCCGACGCATTGGTAGTATGCCAGGTCACCGTCGTCGCCGATGCAGACGGTGTGTCGTAGCTGAAAGTGTCCGAGCGATAGGAGTAGGTCTGTGCCCAACCAAGCAGGCTGAAGGACAGGAGCAGCATGGCTGCCCACAGTTTCATCCAGCCATTCGATACAAATCGCTTGTTCATTCTCTTGCCCCCTAGCAATCGAAAGGCGCCGCCGGCACATTGATCGGATCCCGGCATTTTTCCAGCGTCACCTCAACCTGCCGCTCGATGCCGGGCGCCTTGACGCCGGCAGCAATCGCCCGCGAGACAATTCGGTAGAAACGAAGCTGCCGAGTGCCTTCGGTGGTATCCCAGCTCTGGCAATTGACTGTCACCGCATGCCCCGGAATGGCCGGCGTGCCGTTGACACAGGCCGGCAGCCCGGCGCTCTGGGCATTCGGATCAAGCTGGAACATGCCCCACTCGGCGCCGGCCCGCGCTGCCTGATAGGCCCGCGCACCACCGATGTCGGCCGCCTGGTTTACATGTGCAGTTGATACGACATTGGCGATGACGGCGGCCAGTACCGACATCAGCAGCAACAGGAAGATGCCGGTGATGATCGAGACGCCGCGCTGGCGTCCGGGAGTCGAAACTCCTGAATGCCACGGTCGACCGGAAAAATTGCCCGAAATTGAAATCATGGCGTATTCAGCACATCGACCTGATGCAGCAACTCGACCGACTCGCCGTTGCGCGTCAGCGTCAGGCGCAGGACAACCAGGCCGTTGCGCTGGAGGATCGCCGGCGTGTAATTGAAGGCACAACCGGTAACGTTGTCGGCCAGCACCGCGGTCACACCGCCCAGCGCACCAAATGCCACGGGCTGCGCGGCGAGAAAACCGTAACCGGAATGCCGGACAAGCGCCGCCCCGGTACATTCATAGGTCACCGGGCCACCAACGATCTGGAAGCGGTTTTGCGGTGAAGCCAGCGGAAATTGCGTGCCGGCCGGGGCGAAAGTAATGTTGTTGAGGCCGACACCGGCAGTCGCCGCCCGCCGGCTGGTTCCTTCATAAACATCCGAGCCCGTTTGCCCGAGGTTGAATATCACCAGCTGGTCGCCGGCCAGAATGGTCACCGGCGGCCCGAGGACATCGAAAGTCGTGTCGGTATTGCTGGCGAAATTGAGAAGGTCGCCGCCGCCGGTGGAATTCAACTCGACACGGTAGCGCCCGGCATCGCGGATCGGCACGAACTCGAGAATGTTGTTGCCGGAAAGCCGCACGCTATTGGGCAATGCCGACTGCAGTTCGCGAGCAATCCGGCGCAGGGTGGTATCGGCCGCGTCCGACAATTCGGCCCGGTTGCCGGCATCGATGTAGGCATCGACCTGGCCGCGCCCGAACATAGCCACCATCGAAACGATGATGCCGGTGATGACAATCGAAATGATCATCTCGACCAGTGTGAATCCACGGTCAACCCGAAAAAACGGCCGAAAATCAAATGCGCGGCGCATAGCGAAAACGATAGCCGGTCAAAGAAAAGGTTTCGGTGCCGCGGGTTACGGTCACCGTGACACTGAGCGCCGCCGTGTCATCGGCCAACCCCAGAGCCGTCCCGGCACGCGCGACAGCAACGCTGGCGGTATAGCCTGCCATGGCATTGCTGCCGGAAGGGTCATCAATATTGGCCATGGAAAAACCGCCATAGTCCGCCACATTGTCAAAAGCTGTTCCCGCCCCTGCCGCATAGCGAGTTTCGCCGGCCGGCGTCGGCCCGAAAGCGTTCTGCGGGTTAGTGCAATCGCCGTAAGACTGTGCCGTCGACGCCGCTGGATCGTCCGGATCACACCAGGTAAACGGTTGGTGCATGACCTCGTGGAGCAAGGATTCAGTAATGGCGACGAGTTGCTTGGTCAGCATCGGATCGGCGCTGGCCCGGATGGCAGGATTCATGACCGACACCAAGCCAATGACGCCAACGCTGACGATAACAATGAACACAATTTGCTCGATCAGCGTGATGCCACGCTGCAGGGCTGGCCTAATGGACATAACCCGTTTCCGCCTCAACGGTGATCGCCAGCGCAGCGGGCAGCCCGGAGACATTGATCGATGCAGCCCCGCCCGGTCGCCCACCGGCATCGAATACCACATCGGCCGGCAAGGCGGCAAAGGTAACGCTACCGGTTGCCGTCACGACCAGTGGATTACCTTCCGGCCCGGATAGCGCATTGCCAGCCGCGCAATTCACTGCTCCGTTGGCAGTCGAGATGGCAAAAGTTACGCTAGCCGGCGGCGAGGAAAAACTGGCGCAAACCGTCCGCCGACTGGCGATGGCAGATTTCTGGGCGTAGCGCAAGCCGGCCACAACGCGGTCACGAAAACCACGCTCGTCGAAACCAGAACCGCCATCCCACTTCGGAAATACAACCACGGCAAGAATTCCGATGATGACGATCGTCGCAATCAATTCGATCAGCGTAAATCCATTTTCCAAAGACGAAAACCCGCCACGCGGCGGGTTTTCAGCTAATTCGCAGACCGCAGGCCGCATTGACGGCGACCTGACTAATTTACGAAGCAGCGATAAAGAGGATCGCCTCTTTTACGTCGCTGCATTACTGTCCGGCACCGATGCCGCTAAAGGTCGTCGGTCCCGTCGGGGTGTAGCCGGAGAGTACCAGCGTA
This sequence comes from Azonexus sp., assembly GCF_049652925.1. GTDB lineage: Bacteria > Pseudomonadota > Gammaproteobacteria > Burkholderiales > Rhodocyclaceae > Azonexus. Next base: position 91,090 of record NZ_JBASFI010000024.1, on the reverse strand, counting down.
CAGCTTACGTTCGCCCCGTTACCAGTAATCGCGGCTGCGGTAACGCTGTAACCGGTAGGCAGGCCACCCTGCATGATGGAACCGGTGTCATCGCAGTCATCGACCGCGATGCACTTGTTCGCAGTGACAACATTGTTCTTCGCCGCACAACCGGCGTAGTTCACCGTCATCGCCGATGCTGCCCCACCACGGACCCCCTGATACGCTGCTTCATTGGCTTCCGAACGCAGATCGATAAATTTCGGCAATGCCGTCGCCGCGAGGATGCCGAGAATGACAATTACGACCACCAGTTCGATCAGGGTAAAACCTTTTTGCATAGTTTTCATCACCAACTCCTAAAAATTAAAAAATCAACATCCGGTCGTGGTCAGCCCGCTGATCGTTGCCGCAGTATTTGGCGCCGTCGGTTGGGTGTATTTAAAGAAACAGGTTGCAGCAGTAGTTGCACCGAGGACGCCAAAGGTGGCTTCGCCACCCACGACATCGTAGGTATAACCCTCAGCCTGCAGTTGCGCGGCATCCGGGTTGAAAACACCGGTCAGGCCGGCCATGGAAAGGATGCCGGCGGTGCCGATCCCTGTCACCGCCGGGTAGGCGTAGACCATGTTGATCAGGCCGCTTTCAGTACAAATGGTACCGCTCGCCCCGGTCGCGTTGTTAGCCGTGCCGCCACCGGCACAGGGCGCCGTATCGGCAATACCAGCCCGTGAAAAGGCCGTCGCATGGACCAGCGCCGAGGCGGCGGAGACGCTGCCCCGAGCTGCCTGCAACTTGGCAATGCGGGCATCGCGCTGCAAATTGACGAAACGCGGCAAGGCAACTGCCGCCAGGATGCCGAGAATGATGACAACGACAATCAGCTCGATCAGCGTAAAACCGAACTGGCCTTGCCTGCGACGGACGGGTTTATGGTTCATGTCAGGTTTAACGGGTATAAGTTTTATTACTTTAGACATATTCATCTTCCTTCTCAACATTTATTCTCGTTGGTCTTCAAGTCGCAACAATCCGACGCCTGCCACAACAGCCCTCGGGCTCTCGACATTACCATCGCGACTGAGCTTGAATCTGGCTCGATGCCCATCACGAAAACGGTAAACAAGCTCCTTTGCCCTCCGGTCGAAATACCAGACTGCCTCGCTGTCCGGCATGCCATCCACTTCTCCAACATAGCTTGCCGGCCGGGTGGCAACCCATTCGAGCGGGTTGTCACTCTTCGGCAAAGTGCCGCCAAACGTTTCCCGGTGCGCCACCACCTCCATCAAGCCAATTCGTATCGCCGACACTTCAGACTGCACGCTGGCCTCTTCCATTTCATTGCTCATCCGCCCCAGCGCCTTCAAGAGCACCAAAGCGAGGATGCCGATCAGGACGACGACAACCGCGAACTCGTAATAGCGCCGCATGTTTGCATCAACGCTTGATGGCGACCTTGCCGAGGTCCCACATCGGCAGGAAGATACCGAGCGCCAGCACCAGCACCAGCGCGCCCAAACAAACGATAAGGATCGGCTCAATCTGCTGGCCGAGCGTCTTCAGTTCATATTCGACTTCGCGCTGGTACATCTGGCCGACTTCTTCCAGCATGTCGTCGAGCGCGCCGGACTCTTCACCAACCGAGATCATCTGGAGCACGACCGGCGAGAAAAATCCAGAGGCAATGGCCGAACGGACGACGCTTTCGCCGCGTTCGACCGTGTCGCGCATGCCTTCGATCTTGGCCGCGATGTAGCTGTTATCGACGGTTTGCGATGAGTTGGTCAGAGCCTGCATGACGGGCACGCCACTGCGCATGCCAAGGGCGAAGCTGCGGGCAAATCGGGCCATCGCCGCCTTGCGGACGATTTTTCCGGCAATCGGGAAACGCAGCAGCATTGACTCCCACTGCATACGCCCCGTGGCGGTGCCGATCCAGGCCTTGAAAAGGAACACAGCGGCAATGGTGCCGACGAGCAAGGCCGGCCACCAGGCGACCATAAAATTGGAAAAACCGAGCAGAATTTGTGTCATCAACGGCAGTTCAGCACCGAAGCCCTGGAACACCTTGGCAAAGGCCGGGATGACGAAGATATTGACGACAATGATCGCCGCCGCCATCGCCATCACGACAAACATCGGATAGCGCAAGGCCGATTTGACCTGTTCGCGCATGAAGCGCTCGAACTCGAGGTGATCGAACAGGCGCAGGAAAATCTCGTCGAGCAGGCCGGTCGCCTCGCCAACCCGCACCATTGAAATGTAAAAAGGGTTGAATACCTTGGGATGGCGCGCGAGCGATACCGATAGTTCGCGACCCGCCTCCAGGCTTTCGCGGACGTCACCGATCACTTTCTTCATCGCCGGATTGGTCGCCGACTCCTGCAGGCCGCTCAGGGCACGCATGATCGGTACCCCGGACTTGAGCAGCGTGTGAATCTGCCGCGAGAAAAGCAGGATATCGACGTGTTCTACCTTGGGCTTGAACAAATCGAAGCCGCCATCACCAGCGCTCTTGGTCGTGGCGCGGGTCTCCTGAATCGAAACCGGTGTGATGCCGCGACCAAGCAGGACGTCAGCCACGCCGCCTGAACTGGCGCCTTCGAGCACGCCTTCGATCAGCTTGCCGCCGCCATCCCGTCCCTTGTAGGCAAAGTTGGCCACCCCAGCTTATTCCTCGAACTGGTTGCTGACACGCATGGCTTCGGCCACCGTGGTCCGGCCGGACAGGACCAGGCGGACGGCATCGCGGCGCAGGGTTTCGCCGCCCATCTGCTGGCGGGCTACGCGCATGAATTCACCCGGGTCTTCATGATTGATCGCTTCGACCACGGTATCGCTCATCTCAAGGAATTCGTAGACCCCGCTCCGCCCCTGATAGCCTGTATTGGCGCAATGCGCGCAGCCACGACCATGATGATAGGCGTGGTCATCAATGCCATTCCCCAGCTCATAGCGCAGCCATTCATGCTCGTTTGGCGTCAGCGTATAGGCCTCGCGGCAGTTGCTGCAGATCAGCCGGACCAGACGCTGGGCGATGACCATATGGACCGACAGTGCCACCATGTAGCGCGGCACGCCCATGTCGAGCAGGCGGATCGGCGTCGATACGGCATCGTTGGTGTGCAGCGTCGATAGCACGAGGTGACCGGTCATGGCGGCGCGCATGCCGATTTCTGCGGTTTCCTGGTCGCGCATTTCGCCAATCAGCACGATATCCGGGTCCTGGCGCAGCACGGTACGCAGCACGCGTGAAAAGGAGAGATCGATCTTTTCGTGCACCTGCACCTGATTCAGGCCACCCAGCCGGTATTCGACCGGGTCTTCGACGGTAATGACTTTCTTTTCCGGGCTGTTCAGTTCGTTGAGCGCGGCGTAGAGCGTCGTCGTCTTGCCTGATCCGGTCGGGCCGGTAACCAGCACCATGCCGCTCGGGCGTTTCAAGGCATGGCGGAGACGCTCTAGCACGCGCTCCGGCATGCCGATCTTGTCGAGTTCGAGCAGGCCGGTGTTCTGGGCGAGCAGACGCATGACCACCGATTCGCCGTACTGGGTGGGCAAGGTCGAGATCCGCACGTCGACCGGGTTGGCGCGCACCTTGATATTGAAACGGCCATCCTGCGGCAGGCGTTTTTCGGAAATATCGAGCCCTGACATCAGCTTGAGGCGCAGAGCAACGGCCGATGAAACCTTGGCATCGGCTTCGGTCTGGATGTGCAGCACGCCGTCGATACGAAAACGGATGCGCAGTGATTTTTCCTGCGGCTCGAAATGGATGTCGGAAGCGCGCAGACGCATGGCTTCTTCGAACACCGTTTGCAGCAGCTTGACGACCGGCGCATCTTCGGCGCCCGGATTGAGGCCGAGCAGGTCGCCGAACTCGATCGGCATGTCGCCCAGCTCGGCGGTCAGCTCCTTGGCCAGCCCGGTAATCTGCTCGCCACGGTGATAGACACGGTCGACCATGGCCAGCAACTGGCTTTCGGTAACGACGGCGAGGTCGATCTCGCGTTTGACCAGACGGGTGATTTCGTCATAGGCCTGCAAGTCGGTCGGATCGGCCAGGCCAATCTGCAAACGGCCGTCCGGCAACTGCTCGAGCACCATCGCCCGAAAACGCCGGGCCGGCGCTTCCGGTAACAGTTTGATCAGATCCGGCTTGGGGGTGAAATTCTTGAGGTCGACAAAGGGAATCCGCAACTGACGGGCCAGCGCCTGCGAGATGCCTTCCTCGGTGACGTAGCCGCTCTCGACAAAGACGCGCCCAAGCTTGCGCCCGGTGCGTTTCTGCTCGTCGAGCGCAATTTTCAGTTGTTCATCGGTCAGCAGGCCTTGCTGGATCAGCAGGTCACCGAGCCGGACTTTTTGCGGGGGGGGCATCCCGACCTCCAAAACACCTTAAGAAACTGCGTTAACAATATGAAGTTACGGCTTAAGTTTCCACAGTAGACGTTTTTTCACCCCCCGACAAGTCAGTTGCCCCCAAACCACAGGGGCGACCGAAAATCAGCGATGCCGGTTGCCGCTGTGATGTTGCTGCGGTCGACTCGGGTTTTGCACTGTTTTCTTGGCCTGTGGCCGGCCGGGTTGCGGCTTGCGCACGCCGCGCGGCGGTTGCACCGGCTTCGGCGGCGCGACAGCTGATGCTTCGAAACCCGGAATGACGAGGCGCTCCAGATCACGCTTGATCAGTCGTTCAATGTCGCGCAGGCTACCGCGCTCGTCGTGGCTGACCAGCGAGATCGCCTTGCCTTCCATGCCGGCGCGCCCGGTACGGCCGATGCGATGCACGTAGTCTTCGGCGACATCTGGCAGCTCAAAATTGATGACGTAGGGTAGTGCATCGATATCGATGCCGCGCGCCGCGATATCGGTCGCCACCAGCGCCACCAGCTTGCCGTCCTTGAAATCGGTGAGGGCACGCGTCCGGGCCCCTTGCGATTTATTGCCGTGGATGGCGGCCGAACTGATGCCGGCTTTTTCCAGCGTCTTGGACAAGGCATCGGCACCGTGCTTGGTCCGGGCAAAAACCAGCACCTGATGCCAGCCGCGGGTTTCGAACAGGTGACAGAGCAATGCCTTCTTCTGGTCGCGGTTGGTTTCGATGACACACTGGGCCACCGTTTCGGCCGCGGTATTGCGCGCGGCGACATCGACCGAGGCCGGATTGTGCAGCAGGCCGGCGGCCAGTTCGCGGATGTCCGGCGAAAAGGTCGCCGAGAACATCAGGTTCTGGCGTTGTTTCGGCAGCAGGGCGATGATCTTGCGGATATCGCGGATGAAGCCCATGTCGAGCATGCGGTCGGCCTCGTCGAGGACCAGAATCTCGACCGCAGAGAGATCGACCGTGCGTTGCTGAATGTGATCGAGCAGGCGGCCCGGTGTCGCCACCAGAATATCGACGCCACGGCGCAGACCGGCGATCTGCGGATTGATGCCGACGCCACCAAAGACGGCCAGCGAGACGACCGGCAGATGCTTGCCGTAGGTACGCACGCTTTCCTCGACCTGGATGGCCAGTTCACGGGTCGGCACGAGGACCAGCACGCGCGGCTTCTTGGTGACGCGGGCGAGATGCCCGGCCGGGCCGCTGAACAGGCGGTGCAGGATGGGCAGCGTGAAGCCGGCCGTCTTGCCGGTGCCGGTCTGGGCGGTGGCCATCAGGTCGCGACCAGTCATGACGGCCGGAATGGCCTGCTGCTGGATGGGGGTCGGCGTGTCGTAACCTTGGTCGGCAACGGCGCGCAGGAGTTCGGCCTTGAGGCCGAGATCGGAGAAATGCATGGAAATCCTTGGATAAAGCCTGACCGGAGGGGCCAGGGAGCAACGATGCAGCGAGGGTCAGGAGAAACCGGGTTTCAATTTTGGGCATTTTTTCCGGTTGACCGTGGAAAGTTCGGTAAACCCAAAAAAAGCCCTGCTCCGGTTGTTTGCGCCCCCTCGCTGTCGGCGCGTGAAAATTCAGTCGATCAGATAACGGCCAGACCCCGTTCGAGGTCGGCCTGCAGATCCTCCACCGCTTCGAGGCCGACAGCGATGCGCAGCAGCCCTTCATTGATGCCGGCCGCGGCCCGGGCTTCCGGGGAAATGCGGCCATGCGTGGTGGAGGCGGGATGGGTAATGGTGGTTTTGGTGTCGCCGAGATTGGCGGTAATGGACAGCAGACGGCAATTATCGACGACCTGCCAGGCTTGTTCGCGAGCGCCCTTGACCTCGAAGGCCACAATGGCACCCCCCGATTTCTGCTGGGTATTCGCCAGTTCGTGCTGCGGATGCGAGGGCAGGCCGGGATAGAAAACGCGCGCCACTTTCGGATGCGCTTCGAGCCAGGCCGCCAATTGCGCCGCATTGGCCGATTGCGCCTCAACGCGCAGCTTCAGCGTTTCGAGACCCTTGAGCAGCACCCAGGCATTGAAGGCCGACAGCGTCGGACCGGCCGTGCGCAGGTATTTGAAGACTTCTTCGGTCAGTTTCTTCGGGCCGCAGACGGCACCGCCCAGCACGCGGCCCTGACCATCAAGGAACTTGGTCGCCGAATGGATGACCAGATCGGCCCCCATGTCGATCGGACGCTGCAGGATGGGCGTGCAGAAACAGTTGTCGACAGCGACCAGGATGCCTTTGGCGTGGGCGATTTCGGCCAGCTTTCGGATGTCAGCGATTTCCGTCAACGGATTGGACGGCGTTTCGAGGAAGAACAGCTTGGTTTCCGGCCGGATCGCCGCAGCCCACTCAGCCGGATCGGTATGCGAGACGAAGGTGGTCGTGATGCCGGTGCGCGACAGGATGTTGTTGAACAACTGCACCGTGGCGCCAAACAGGCTGTTCGAGGCAACGATGTGGTCGCCCTGCTTGAGGTGGGCCAGCACGGCAGCCATGATCGCCGACATGCCGCTGGCCGTGGCGACGCAATCCTCGGCGCCTTCCAGCGCAGCGAGGCGTTCCTCGAACATGGTGACGGTCGGGTTCGAAAAGCGGGCGTAAACGTTGCCCTCTTCCTCACCGGAGAAGCGCTTGGCCGCCTGCCCTGCGCTCTTGAAGACAAAACTGGAGGTCAGGTAGAGCGCTTCGGAATGTTCGCCGAACTGGCTGCGCTGCTGGCCGGCACGAACAGCCAGGGTTTCAGGACGGTAATCGGGCAAATCAGACATGGTCAATCCTGTGCGTCCTCGGCCAGTTGCAGGACGAGTTGCTGCGAGGCCCGGCCATCGCCGTCGTCATCACCGCCCTTGGCACCTTTGGCGCCACGCTTGCCTTCGACAGCGTCGAGGTAATAGTCGTCAATGTCGCCCGTGATGTAGCAGCCATCGAAGCAGGAAGCATCGAACAAGGTCAGATCGGAGCGCAGTGAGGTAATCGACTCCTTGAGCGCCTCGATATCCTGATAAACCAGCGCATCGGCACCTATTTCTGCAGCAATTTCGTCACCTGTGCGGCCCGTGGCGATCAGTTCGGCCCGCGTCGGCATATCGATGCCATAGACGTTCGGGAAGCGCACCGGTGGCGCGGCCGAAGCGAAATAGACCTTGACCGCCCCGGCAGCGCGCGCCATGTCGACAATCTCGCGACTGGTCGTACCCCGAACGATGGAGTCATCGACCAGCAATACGCGCTTGCCCTTGAATTCCTGGCCGACGGTGTTGAGCTTCTGGCGCACCGACTTTCGACGCATGGCCTGACCCGGCATGATGAAGGTGCGGCCAACATAGCGGTTCTTGACGAAGCCTTCGCGGAAGGGAATGCCCAGTACCTGCGCCAGTTGCATGGCCGACGGGCGACTGGAGTCCGGAATGGGGATGACGACATCGATTTCTTCGACCGGGATGAACTTCTTGACCTTCTCGGCCAACTTTTCACCCATGGCCAGACGGGATTCGTAGACGGAAACACCGTCGATCACCGAGTCCGGGCGGGCCAGATAGACGTATTCGAAAATGCACGGCGCGTACATCGGCTGCTGTGCGCACTGACGGCTATGGAACTGGAAATTGAAGTCGACGAAGACGGCCTCGCCTGGCTCGATGTCGCGCACCATCTTGAAGCCCAGCGTATCGAGGGCGACAGATTCTGACGAAACGAGATACTCCATGCCTTCCGGCGTTTCATTCTGGCCATAGACCAGCGGCCGGATACCATGAGGGTCACGGAAAGCAAGCAAGCCATAGCCGGCAATCAGGACAACGACCGCGTAAGCACCGCGGCAACGGCGATGGACGCCGCCAACCGCCTGGAAGATGGCATCGACGTCAAGCTCGTAGCCGTGCGCGGCCGATTGCAACTCATGCGCCAGCACGTTGAGCAGGACTTCAGAATCGGAATTGGTGTTGATGTGCCGGCGGTCGAGGCGGAACATTTCGCCCTTCAACTGCTCAGCGTTGGTCAGGTTGCCGTTGTGGCCGAGACAGATGCCGAAGGGCGAATTGACGTAGAACGGTTGCGCCTCGGCAAAGTTGTAGGCCGAACCGGCGGTCGGGTAACGAACATGGCCGATACCGCAATTGCCCGGCAGCGCCCGCATGTTGCGAGTGCGGAAGACGTCGCGGACCAGCCCCGGCCCCTTGTGCAGGTGAAAAGTATTGTTCTCCGCCGTGGCGATCCCTGCCGCATCCTGGCCGCGGTGCTGAAGCACCATCAGGCCGTCGTAAAGCAGCTGATTGACCGGCGTTGTCGCCATTACACCCAAAATCCCGCACATAGTATTTCCTGCTTAGCTAAATCGAATTCGTTTTGCCAGATCGTCGGGCAGCCAAGGCTTGACTGCCATAACGACGGTTTCCAAAGGTGCTGCCAGCGTCGCATTCCGCCACCAGGGCTGCATCGGCGCCGAAGTCATGCCACCCAGACCAACCAGCACCATGCACACCAGCACACCGCGCGTCAGTCCGAAGATCATGCCAAGGATGCGATCCGACACGGACAGACCCAAAGCTTTGACCATGCTGCGCACCACCATGTTCAGCACGGCCATCGAAACCAGAATGCCGACAAATATCACCACACAGCCAGCCAGCGTCCGCAACGCCGGATCGCTCAAGCCGGCAAAGACCGAGTGCCCGACCGAGGCGCCAAACTCTATCGCAGCAAAGATACCGACGCCCCAGGCCGCCAGCGCGATGATCTCGCCAACCACACCACGCCACAGACCAAACAGCAGCGAAACAGCAACAATCCCTATTACAAAGTAATCAAAACCGGTCATGGTCTGGCTGCAACAACCCCGCTGATACCGATCCGCTTCATTTTCTCCAGCGCCTTGTCGGCGGCTTCACGGCTGGCAAACGGCCCGGCGCGAACACGGGTCTTCTTGCCCTGCGGCGTATCAAGTGGCTCGCTGAAAGTCTTGATGCCCTCCTCGCCGAGCTTGGCCCGCAGACTCTTGACGTTCGCCTCATTGGAAAATGCGCCGATCAGAACCAGATACTCGCCATTCTTTGCGGCGGGCTTGGCCTCTGCCGGCTGGCCGGCCAGAATCGCGGCAGCCCGCTTGGCATCGTCGGCCTTGGGCTTTTCAACCGTCTTTTCAGGCACCTTCGCGGCAGGCTTTTCAGGCGCCTTTTCCGGCTTTGTGGCCGGTTTTTCTGCTGGTTTTTCTACCGGCTTCTCGGCCAGCTTGGGATCCTTGGCTACCTCGACAATGCGTGCAGTCGGTTTCACCGCCGGCTCAGCCACCATCGCCGCGGAGGCGGCCACTGACGGCTCAGCGGGCGCCTCGACCGGCTTTGGCGTGGCTTTCTCGACTGGTGCGATGGCAAATTTCGGCGCAAACGGCTTTTCGTCCTGCCCCGGAATGCGGATTTCGACATCCTGCACGGTCTGGCGCGGCTCGTGATCCATCACCATGGGCAGCACCACTGCGACCACGGATACGAAGAATATCGCCCCGACCAGACGGCGGCGGGCGCGTTTCTTGAGGTGTAACTGGGCGTCGTTGTCGTCCATGACTATGGTCTTTTCCGAAGCGTTTCTAGCGCGCCGGCTACCGTGTAGAAGGATCCAAAGGCGAGGATTCTATCACTTTCAGCGGCCTGCCCCTTGGCGGCTTGCATGGCAAGCCGTGGTGAGGCGTGGCAGACCACCTCCCCACCAAGCCCGTTTTCGGCAATGATCCCGGCCAGCGTCTCGGCGCTGGTTCCTCGCGGACCGGTCAGTGTCGCCAGATGCCAGACATCGACCTTGCCCTTCAATGGGGCCAGCGCACCGACAATATCCTTGTCGCTCAACATGCCGAGCACGGCAAAGGTACGGTCGAAAAAGCCCATGCTCGACAGGTTGTCAGCCAACACACTGATCGCCTGCGGGTTGTGTCCAACATCCAGCACGATGGCCGGCTTGCCGGGAACAACCTGAAAACGACCGGGCAGTTCGGTTTCAATCATCCCGGGACGGATCGCCTGCATGGTCACCGGCAGTTTGTCGCCCAGGGCATCGAGCGCAGCCAACGCGACGGCTGCGTTGTAGAGCTGGGTCGAGCCGCGCAGACCGGGATAGGCCAGCGCACGCTTGATCACTTGGCCGCCGGAGCGGCACCACCAGCGCCATTGCAGGCGATTTTCGTTGGTCTCGGCCGCCGGCCGCTCGAAACCGAAATCGCGGCCGATCAGGCGCAGATCGGCGCCGATGGCTGCAGCGTGATCGAGCAGGCTCTGCGGCGGATTCGGGTCGGCACACAAGGCTGGCTTGCCGGCGCGGTAGATGCCGGCCTTTTCGAAGCCGATGCTCTCGCGGTCCGGCCCCAGCCAGTCGGTGTGATCGAGCGCCACGGTGGTCACGATGGAGACATCGGGTTCGTAGGCATTGACCGCATCGAGGCGCCCACCGAGGCCGACTTCGAGGACGGCTGCTTCAACGCCGGCTTCGGCAAAGACCTCCCAGGCGGCCAGCGTACCGAATTCGAAATAGGTCAGCGCGACCTTGCCGGCCTGCTGGCGCGCCGCTTCGACGCGAGCGAAGGCGGCGCACAAGGACTCGTCGCTTACCGACTTGCCATTCAGGCGCACCCGCTCGTTGTAGGCCAGCAGATGGGGCGAGGTGTAGCAGCCGACCTTGTAGCCGGCGCGGTCGATGATGTTTTCGAGGTAGGCGCAAGTCGAGCCCTTGCCGTTGGTGCCGCCGACCACGATGACCGGGCAGTGTTGCGTTTGCCCCAATGCCGCCTTGACCTGCCGGATGCGGTCCAGACCCAGCTCGATGCCAGCCTGACCTTTCGGATGCAGGCCTTCGAGATGGGCCAGCCAGTCTTCGAGTGTCTTCAAGCAGCAGCCGGCAGTTTTTGCAGCAGCGCCAGAACGCGGGCGACCTGATCGCGCAGTTCGCGACGGTCGACGATCATGTCGATGGCGCCCTTTTCCATGATGAATTCGGAACGCTGGAAGCCTTCCGGCAGTGTTTCGCGGACGGTTTGCTCGATGACGCGCGGACCGGCAAAGCCGATCAGCGCCTTGGGTTCGGCAATGACTACATCGCCGACGAAAGCGAAGGAGGCAGAAACACCGCCCATGGTCGGATCGGTCAGGATGGAGATAAAAGGCAGACCGGCTTCGGACAGCTTGGTCAGCGAGGCCGTCGTCTTGGCCATCTGCATCAGCGAAAACAGGCCTTCCTGCATGCGGGCGCCGCCGGAAGCGGTGATACAGATGAAGGGCATCTTGTGCTCGACGGCAGTCTGCACGCCGCGCACGAAGCGTTCGCCAAGCACGGAGCCCATCGAGCCCCCCATGAAGTCGAACTCGAAAGCAGCAGCGACGACCGGCATGGTCTTGATGGCGCCTTGCAGGACAACCAGCGAGTCGCTTTCACCACTGGATTCGTTGGCATCCATGAGGCGATCGGGGTATTTCTTGGAATCCTTGAATTTGAGGCTGTCGACCGGCAAGACCTCGGCGCCGATTTCGAAGCGGCCTTCGGCATCAAGCAGGATATCGAGGCGCTGGCGGGCATTGAGGCGGTTGTGGTGGCCGCACTTGGGGCAGACCTGCAGGTTGTTTTCCAGATCGGTCGCATAGAGCACGGCCTCGCAGGACGGGCACTTGCTCCACAGGCCTTCCGGCAGGTTGCCGCGGCGCTGGGCGCCTTGCTCGCGCTTGATCTTGGGGGGCAGCAGTTTGGTCAGCCAGCTCATTTTTTCACCTCATCCACACCGCGACGAATGTCTGCGACCAGGGCTTTCACATTGGCGCAGGCAGTTTCCGCCGTCGATTTTTCAATTTCTTCGATAATCCGGCTGCCGACAACAACGGCGTCGGCGATAGCGGCAATGCGTGCTGCGGTCGACGCGTCACGGATGCCAAAACCGACGCCGACCGGCAGACCAGTCTTTTCGCGGATCAGCGGCAGACGCTCGGCCACCGCCTCGACGTTAAGCGCGCCGGAGCCGGTAACGCCGGCCAGCGAGACGTAATAAACATAGCCGCTGGCGATTTCGGCAACCTGGGCGATGCGCTCGGCGTTGGAAGTCGGCGCCAGCAGGAAGATCGGATCCATGCCGTGCGCCTTCATCGCGGCGCCAAAGCTGGCCGCTTCTTCCGGCGGGTAATCGACGACGAGAACACCATCAACCCCCGACTGCGCAGCCTTCTCAGCAAATTTCTCGAGGCCCATCGCTTCGATCGGATTGGCGTAGCCCATCAGCACGACCGGCGTTTTGTCATCGAGCGTGCGGAAGGCGCTGACCAGTTGCAGCACCTTGCGCAACGTCATGCCCTTGGCCAAGGCGCGCTCGGAAGCACGCTGGATGGTCGGGCCGTCGGCCATCGGATCGGAGAAAGGCACACCGAGTTCGATAACATCGGCACCGGCCTCGACCAGCGCCTGCATGAGCGGCAGGGTCAGTGCGGCATCGGGATCGCCGGCGGTGATGAAGGGAATCAGCGCCTTGCGGCCTTCGGCGTTGAGCCGGTCAAAAGCGGTCTTTATGCGCGACATCAGAAGACGATCCCGGATTTTTCGGCCACGGTGTGCATGTCCTTGTCACCCCGACCAGAGAGGTTGACCAGCAGAATCTTGTCCTTCGGCAGCGTCGGCGCCAGTTTGGCGGCGTAGGCCAGCGCGTGACTGGATTCGAGCGCCGGGATGATGCCTTCGATGCGGCACAGGGTATGGAAAGCGGCCAGCGCTTCGCTGTCATCGATCGGCTGGTATTCGGCCCGGCCGATATCCTTGAGCCAGGCGTGTTCCGGTCCGACGCCGGGGTAGTCGAGGCCGGCCGAAATCGAATGCGTCTCGATGATCTGGCCGTCTTCGTCCTGCAACAAGTAGGTCCGATTGCCATGCAGCACGCCGGGTACGCCAGCGGTCAGCGAGGCCGAGTGACGACCGGTATCCATGCCGTCACCGGCAGCTTCGACACCGATCAGGCGAACGCCCTCGACATCGATGTAGGGATAAAAAATACCCATCGCGTTGGAACCGCCACCGACGCAGGCAATCACCGCATCGGGCTGACGGCCGGTCATTTCCGGCATCTGGACCAAGCATTCTTCGCCGATGATTTTCTGGAAATCGCGGACCAGCATCGGATACGGATGCGGCCCCGCCACCGTACCGATGATGTAGAAGGTGTTGTGGATGTTGGTGACCCAGTCGCGCATCGCTTCATTGAGCGCGTCCTTGAGCGTCTTGGAGCCGGATTCGACCGGAACGACAGTCGCCCCCAACAGCTTCATCCGATAGACGTTGGCCGCCTGGCGCTTGACGTCCTCGCTACCCATATAGACAACGCACTCCATGCCATAGCGGGCGGCAACCGTCGCCGTCGCGACGCCGTGCTGGCCAGCGCCGGTTTCGGCGATGACGCGCGGCTTGCCCATGCGTTTAGCCAGCATGGCCTGGCCGATGCAGTTGTTAACCTTGTGGGCGCCTGTGTGGTTGAGGTCTTCGCGCTTCAGGTAGATCTGGGCGCCGCCGAGTATTTCGGACCAGCGCTTGGCGTGGTAGATCGGCGACGGACGGCCGACGAAATGCTTCAACTCGTATTCGTATTCGGCCCGAAAGGCCGGATCGGCCTGCGCGGCTGCGTAGGCTTCCTTCAATTCATCGAGCGCGCCAAACAGCGTCTCGGCCACGAAGACGCCACCGTAGGGGCCAAAATGGCCCTTGGCGTCGGGGAAGTTATATTGACTCATCGGCTTTCCGTACGGCCGCCACGAAGGCAGCGATTTTCGAGTGATCCTTGATTCCCTTGCTCGCTTCGACACCTGATGAGACATCGACGGCCACCGGGCGCACGCGCCGCACGGCATCGCCGACATTGTCTGCGGCCAGGCCGCCGGAAAGCACCAGATACGAGGGGAGATTCGGCGGAATCAGCGTCCAGTCAAAGACATGGCCGCCGCCACCGTAGCCCTCGACAAAGGCATCCAGCAACAGACCCCGGGCATCGGGAAACGAGCCGGCGAATTCTACCAGATCGAGCCCCGGCCTCACCCGTGCCGCCCGCAGATAGGGCCGGGCGAACTGGCGGCAATAAGCGGCATCCTCATCGCCGTGGAACTGCAGGACGTTGATGGGCAAGGCCTCGCAGGTGGCGCGGACGACTTCGGGTGCTTCGTTCACGAACAGGCCGACAACATCGACAAAAGGCGGTATCCGCTTGGCCAGCTCGGCAGCGCGCTGCGGCGCAATGTAACGCGGACTGGGCGGAAAGAAGACGAAGCCGATTGCATCGGCACCGGCCGAAACCGCCGCGTCGACATCCTCTTCGCGGGTAAGGCCACAGATTTTGATCCGAGTTTTCATGAATGCTTCATTCCCACGGTCAACCGGAAAAAACGGCAAAAATTGAAATCGATCATTTGAGCAGGCCATCGAGAAAATCATCGTCCGGATCGGGCAGCCCCCAGTGCGGCTCATAGATCGGGCCACGGAAATACAGGCCATCCGGCGAAAAAGTCGGTGCCGCCAGTTTACGGTCCCGCATCTGCAGCAACTCGTCGATCCAGCCGGGCGACTGCGTTCCTTTGCCGATATAGACCAAGGAGCCAACGAGATTGCGCACCATGTGATGCAGGAAAGCGCTGGCCTCGAAATCGAAGACGAACATATTGCCGCACTGCCGGACCTCGGCCCGCGACAGCGTCTTGACTGGCGACTTGGCTTGGCATCCCGCCGCACGAAAAGCCGAAAAATCGTGCTCACCGAGCAGTCGACCGCAGGCGTCCTGCATCGTGGCCAACTCAAGCGTCCCATGGAACCAGCCAACCCGTCCTGCCCACAAGCCGGGTTTTTGCGGCCGATTGAGCAGCAGATAGCGGTAACGCCGACCACGGGCGCTGAAGCGCGCATGGAATTCGTCGTCCACCGCCTGCGCCCAGCGCACGGCAACACCGGCCGGCAAATTCGAATTGACGCCACGCACCCAGGCCGTCAGCGGACGCTCGACCGAGGTTTCAAAATGCACGACCTGATGACTCGCATGCACCCCGGCGTCAGTCCGTCCGGCGCACATCACGCCCACCGGCATCCCGGCAATTTCGCGCAACGCAGACTCCAGCGCATCCTGCACCGTTCCGCCACCAGCCTGGCTTTGCCAGCCATGGAAGGCCGTACCGCAGTATTCGACACCCAGCGCAATTCTCACAGCAATGCTGCTCCCATCAATCCGAGGCCAGACAGCACCACCAGCAAGGTATCGCGCAACAACCACGGCACCAGGCTCAGATGCAGCACCTCCTGCTTGGGAGAAACCAAGGGCTGAGCCGCCAGCATCTGCTTCCATGCGCCTTTTTCCGGCGGCTCCTGAAGATTTTCGAGCACCAAAGAAAGACGAACGACAACACGCTCGACATCAAAACCCAGCTTTCGAACCGGCTGCAACAGCCCCCACAGGCCGGCGATCATCCCTTCGTGGCCAAGACGGAGGAACAGCCAGGCCAGACAGGCCAGCATCGCCACCAGACGAGCGGCCTGCAGATTGGCTTCGGCCATGCCTTCAAAGGTTGGCGCCCAGGCCATGTCGTGTATTGCTTCGCCCGGCGTGTTGTAGGCCAGAATCAACCAGAGGGTCAGCAACAGCCAGCGAGCCCGCCAGACGTAAGCCCACCAGCGGCCAGCCAGGGCAGGCGTCAGCAGCAAGGCCCCGGCAATGAGCAGGAGCATGGCGGCATAGCCGACGAACTGAACGCCGACAACCGCTGCCAGCCAGATGATCAATGCGCAAGAAGGATGCAAAACCGGGCTCCGAAAATGCACACGGCCCCTTGCGGGGCCATGTGCCGATCACAAGCCTGAATTCTACCCGCCTATGCGGCCGAGTATCGTGCGAGCCTGTTCAACCAGATCAACCGAGCCCTCACCGACTACCTCCTGGAGCAGTTCGCGCGCCCCTTCGAGGTCACCCATCTCTTCATAGGCCTTGGCCAGATCAAGCTTGGTATTGACTTCTTCCCAATGCTCGTTGTGCATCGGTGCAGCTTCCGGAATCGCCTCCTCAGCCGACGGAGCATCAAGCGGGGGCATTTCGGCCGGCTCGGCACTCGCCTCGGCCGGCGCCACTGGCGCGGCCTCCGGTGGTTCGGAAAGATCAAGATTGATCGAACCGATATCAAACTCCTGGGTTCCCATCGGCTGGCCGAGGAACATCGAATCAGTCAGCTTGACATCAAACTCCAGCGAGTCGCTATCAACAATACCCGTGTTAACCACGGTGGCGGACAACGTCGCATTGTCATCATCGACGCCAAAATTCAGGATATTGGAATCAATCAGCGTATCCGTATTTACCATTTGGTTAACCACGGTCTTGCTCATATCCGCATCCTGGCCAAACTGGATCACCGGCGGCTCTTCGGAGGGCAACGCTTCTTCACTGAGCTCCTCTGGCACTTCTTCTCCACCAACCCAGGTGCCCAGACCAACATCCATTTCCTCAGACATCTCGGCAACCGCCGACGGCATTACCAGCGTACCATCCGGTGAAAAATCAGGCGACGAGGCAGCAGGTTCTTCTATCAAGGCTTGCTCAGCAACGCTGAAATCAAGATCCAGACCTGCACTGCCCATATCCTCGGACGGGGCAGACTCCGTCTCGACGACAGCAGGCACTACCTCACCGCCCAGATCGAAATCGAGCGCATCGGAATGATCGACAGAAACCACCGTATCGGTATAAGGCTCAACATCGCCCTCCTTGCCTGCTTCGCTCGTCATATCGGGAGCAATGGTCTCCGCGCCAAGATCGAAGTCAAGGGTCATTGCGTCAGGTCCGAGGTCCATGATTTCGGCAGTTGCCGCATCCTCGGCCGGCGACTCGGACTCCTTCGGAAGAACCAGCGTATCCAGCTCAAATCCTTCAGAAAGATCGAGCTCTGACGGCACAACCTCGACTTCAGGCTCCTCGTCCGGCTCGGGCAAACTAGCCAAAGGCTCGGGCACTGCCGCCGGTACCTCGACGGGGATATCAACAGGCGCTTCGGTCGTCAAAACATCAGGCAGATCAGACACTTCCGGGGCAGACTGCGAGTGCGACGCGGAATACAACGGATTGTTCGGATCAAGACCCAAGCCAAGTACAGCAACTTTCGCCCAATCCGGACCAACACCAGCCGTCTGCGCATACAACTCACCAGCCAGCGTTTCAAACTGCTTCACGCTATGACGATTCGCGTAGATCTCAAGCAACTTGGCGTGAATGGCCGTGCGCTGAGGATCCTTCTGCAACGCCTCGAGAAGGATTTCTTCGGCCTGGGTATCGCGGCCATAGGCCATGTACACATCCGCCTCGGCAACCGGATCTACCTCGTCGGTATCGATGGTGCCGGGACCAGTCTGGCTGAAATCGCCGGTCAGCGGCGGAATATTGCCAGTATCAATGCTCTGGCCACCTGTCATGCGGAATACAGAGTTGGGCCCAAGGCTCGATGGCATCGGAAGTGCGGTCGTTTCGACCGACGAACTCTTCGCTCGCCGGCGGCTAAACACGAAGTAACCGCCCAGCAGCGCGAGAATTCCTCCGAGACCGGCCAAAGGCACCGGATCCTCAAGAATGGAATCGACAAAGCTCGGCTCCATCGGAGACTCGGGAGCATCGACCTTTGGCACTTCCGGCTTCGGTGGCTCAACAGCTTTTGGCGGCTCGACCGGCTTTGCTGGTTCAACCGCTGCAACTGGCTCGGGCGCCTTTGGCGGCTCAACCACTTTGGGTGCCTCAACAGGCTTCGGCTCAACCGGCTTGGCCACCTCGACAGGTTTGGGTGGCTCAACCGGCTTTGCCACTTCAGCCACCTTCGGCTCATCCTTCTTGACCGGCGCTTGCTGCAACTCAGCCAGCTTCTGGTTTTTCATCTCCAGTAGCTTCTGCAATTCATTGACGTTCTTTTCCAGCGACAGCATGCGATCCTGCGCATCCTTCAGCGCCTTGTCTTTGGCAACCTGATCTGCCACCTCGGCTGCCTTGGCAGCAGCAGCGCCCTTGGCTGCAGGATCGGTGCGCGCAACCTTGACCTGGTCCTTGCCCTGCTCGGCTGGAGCTGCTTTCTCTTCTACCTTGGCCGTGATCTTGCCGGCGCTGGTCTGAGTCGCTACGCCATCCGCAGCCGGCATCTTGGCTGTCGATGCAGCTAGTTTTTGCCGGTAGTCATTCCAGTCGCGAGCCTGGGCAACGTAGACTTTTCTCGCTTCGGCCGGAGAAATCGACTCGACAGCCGACTGCTCAGGAATATTCAGGATTGCGCCAGCTTTGAGTCGATTGACATTCTGGGCGATAAAAGCGTCCGGATTGCCCTGGAACAAGCCAATCAGCATCTGCTCCAGAGAAACACCGTCGTACTTGTTCTCGGCTGCGATCTTGCGAAGTGTCTCACCTTGCTTGACGACACGCGCTCCAGCGCTCTCCGGCTTCGCTTTCGGCTCGGCCGCCACCTTCGGAGTCGGGGCCGGACGGGAAGCAGCCTTGACTGGCGCCGCTCTAACCTCTCCAGCATTGCCGCCACCGCGAACCGTCTCGACAATCCGCGCATCCGCTACCGGGCGCGACGACTGTGATGCCAGCATTTCTGGAGGATCGAGCAGGAAAGTATATTCGCGCACCAAACGCCCGGCCGGCCAGTTCAACTCAACCAAAAAATCCAGGAACGGTTCATTGATCGGCTTGACCGAACTCACCTTGACGACGGACTGTCCGTTTGGTCGCTTCTCAACGGAGAACCGGAGGTCCAGCAAGACAGAGGCGAAGTCGACGCCAGCCTGCTTGAAGACATCCTGCGGAGCGAGACGAGCGGTCATCCCCCCGAGTTCATCCTTTGTCGCACCGATATCAAGCTCGGCCCGCAAGGGCTGCCCAATACCCGACAACACCGTGAGTTTACCCAGGCCGGCGGCCTCTGCAATCCACGGCGAAATTGAAAGACAAGAAGCAACGGCGAGCGCAGCTGCGCGTTTCTTGAACCTGGTTTGTACAGTTCCGTTCACGGCAAAACCCTGAGCGTCAAATTTGGGACTTTCAAATTAACATCATGTACTTAGCAATGCAAGCTAAACCCGCTTCTCAAACCTGCCCTTTTTGCATATCCCCAACAAATAAAAAGCCGGGGTCAAAGCCCCGGCTTTTTGTCAAAAGGATGGTCCCGATCAGGCGTCGAGCAGAATCCGCAGCATACGACGCAGAGGCTCGGCGGCGCCCCACAGCAACTGGTCGCCGCAGGTAAAGGCAGCCAGGTATTCCGGCCCCATCGCCATTTTGTGCAGACGACCAACCGGGACGGTCAGGGTACCGGTCACGGCCGCCGGGGTCAGATCGCGCTCGGAGATCTCGCGATCGTTCGGCACGACCTTGGCCCACGGATTGGCCTTGGCCAGCATGTCGCTGATTTCATCAAGCGGCACATCCTTCTTGAGCTTGATCGTCAGCGCCTGGCTGTGACAGCGCATGGCGCCGATACGCACGCACAGACCATCGATCGGGATCGAACCAGCGGAGCGGAAAGCCGGCTTGCCGAGGATCTTGTTGCATTCGGCACCGCCCTTCCATTCCTCCTTGGACTGCCCATTCTCGTAGGGCACGTCGATCCACGGGATCAGCGAACCGGCGAGCGGGGTGTTGCGGAAGTTCTTCTTCGGGAAGGCATCGGAACGAATGGTTTCAGCAACCTTGCGATCGATGTCGAGAATGGCCGAAGCCGGATCAGCCAGCAGCTCGGCCACCGACGAATGGATCGCGCCCATCTGCGAGATTAGCTCGCGCATGTTCTGCGCGCCAGCGCCGGAGGCGGCCTGATAGGTCATGGACGTTGCCCATTCGATCAGGTCGTTCTGGAACAGGCCGCCAAGGCCCATCAGCATCAGCGAAACCGTGCAGTTGCCGCCGATCCAGTTCTTGCCACCCTTGGCCAGCGAGTCCTTGATCACATTCATGTTGACCGGGTCGAGGATGATCACTGCATCGTCAGCCATACGTAGGGAAGACGCGGCATCAATCCAGTGGCCGTTCCAGCCGGTAGCGCGCAGCTTGCTGAAGACTTCCTTAGTGTAATCGCCCCCCTGGCAGGTGATGATGATTTCGCAAGCCTTCAGGGCTTCGATATTGGATGCATCCTGCAATGGTAGCGAGGCTTCCTTGTCGCCGAAAACCGGAGCCTTCCCACCGGCAGCCGAAGTCGAGAAATACACCGGATCGATATGGGCAAAATCGCCCTCTTCCACCATGCGCTGCATGAGGACCGAACCGACCATACCGCGCCAACCAACCAGACCAACCTTCTTCATCTCATCACTCTCCGTGAAAAATCTTTTTTACAGCGCCGCCAGCACGGCGTCGCCCATTTCCTTCGTGCCAACCTTGTTCGTGCCGCGCTCGTAAATATCGCCAGTCCGATAGCCTTGGGCCAAGACCTTTTTGACCGCATTTTCGACGCGCAGTGCCTGCTCTTCAAGGCCAAATGTGTAGCGCAGCAACATCGCCACCGAGAGGATGGTAGCCAGCGGATTGGCCACGCCCTTGCCTGCGATGTCGGGTGCCGAACCGTGCGAAGGCTCGTACATCCCCTTGTTGTTGGCATCAAGCGAGGCCGACGGCAGCATGCCGATGGAACCGGTCAGCATGGAAGCCTCGTCAGACAGGATGTCTCCGAACATATTGCCGGTGACCATCACATCGAACTGCTTCGGTGCCTTGACCAGTTGCATGGCAGCGTTGTCGACCAGCATGTGGCTGAGCTCAACATCCGGGTAATCATGCGCGATCTCGATCATCACATCACGCCAGAGCTGGGTTGTTTCCAGCACATTCATCTTGTCGACCGAGCACAGCTTCTTGTTGCGTTTCTGCGCCGCCTGAAAGGCGACATGGCCGATGCGGCGAATTTCCGATTCGCTGTAGACCATGGTATTGAAGCCGACACGTTCGCCGTTTTCTTCGCGGATGCCGCGCGGCTGGCCGAAATAGATGTCGCCAGTCAGCTCGCGGACGATCAGGATGTCCAGACCGGAAACCACCTCCGGTTTCAGCGTCGAGGCATTGGCCAGTTCCGGGTAGAGAATCGCCGGGCGCAGATTGGCGAACAGTCCGAGATCCTTGCGAATACCGAGCAGGCCGCGTTCCGGGCGCAACTCGCGGGCCAGCACATCCCATTTCGGACCACCGACTGCGCCGAGCAGGATGGCATCGGCCTCAGCGGTCAGCTTCTTGGTCGCTTCAGGATACGGCGTTCCCGTCGCGTCAACTGCGCCGCCACCGATCAGACCTTCTTCGAGCTCGAGCTTGAGATCAAGTGACGTGAGCACACGCACGGCTTCAGCAACAATTTCCGGACCAATGCCGTCACCCGGCAGAACACAAATCTTCATGGTTTTTCCTTATTACGCAAACAGCCAGGGCTGGTTGATACGACGTTTTTCTTCGAATTCGCGAATTTTCTCGGCGTGACGCAAGGTCAGGCCAATGTCGTCCCAGCCGTTGATCAGACATTCCTTGCGGAAGGCATCGATCTGGAATGGAATGCCATAGCCATCAGGACGAATCACGGCCTGTGCCTGCAGATCGACGACCAGCTTGTAACCAGGCGTCGCTTCGACCTGTTTGAACAAGGCTTCGACTTCGGCGGCCGGCATAACGATGGGCACGATGCCATTCTTGTAGCAGTTGTTGAAGAAAATATCGGCAAACGATTCGGCGATGATGGCCTTGAAGCCAAAATCGAGCAGCGCCCACGGCGCATGTTCGCGCGAACTGCCGCAGCCAAAATTGGCGCGTGTCAGCAACACCTGCGCACCTTGATAGCGCGGCTGGTTCAGGACGAAATTCGGATTCTTCGGCCGACCGGAGGCATCCTGCCCGGGCTGACCGACATCCATGTAGCGCCACTCATCAAAGGCATTCGGCCCAAAGCCTGAACGCTTGATGGACTTGAGAAACTGCTTGGGGATGATCGCATCGGTATCGACGTTGTTGCGATCGAGCGGCGCCACCAAACCTTCCAGACGAACGAATTTATCCATTACTCCACCACTTTCTGCACGGCGTCGCCACCCTTCTTGAGGGCTCCGCCAACCGCCTCGCCACTCTTGTGCAGGGCGCTCTCGACGGCTTCGCCGCCCTTCTGCAAAGCCTCACCGGTCTTTTCAGCACCGATGGCGACATCCTTCTTGACACCCTGCGCGGTATTGCAGGCGGCCAGACAAAGCACTGCAAACAAGACAAGCCAATTCTTCATGATCGTCGCTCCTTCTTACAGAACGTCTCGCACGTCGGCAAAACGGCCGGCAATTGCTGCGGCAGCGGCCATGGCCGGGCTGACCAGATGGGTACGCCCGCCCGGACCTTGGCGGCCTTCGAAATTGCGGTTGGACGTCGAGGCACAACGTTCGCCCGGCTCCAGACGGTCGGCGTTCATGGCCAGACACATCGAACAACCCGGTTCACGCCATTCGAAACCAGCCGCAATGAACACCTTGTCCAGCCCTTCCGCTTCGGCCTGACGTTTGACCAGGCCGGAACCCGGGACGGCGAGGGCCAGCTTGACGGTCGCAGCGATATGCCGCCCCTTCAGCACACCAGCCGCCTCGCGCAAATCTTCGATACGCGAGTTGGTGCAGGAGCCGATGAAGACCTTGTCGATAGCGATCTGGTTGATCGGTGTATTGGGATTAAGGCCCATGTATTGCAGGGCACGCTCCATGCCTTCGCGCTTGACCGGGTCGGTCTGCTTGGCGGGATCGGGAACGACGGCGTCGATGGCAACGACCATTTCCGGCGAGGTGCCCCAGGTCACTTGCGGACGAATGTCTTCGGCCTTCAGCGTGACGACGCGATCAAACTGCGCGCCGGCATCGGAGTGCAGCGTGCGCCAATAGGCGACCGCCCGATCCCAGATGTCACCCTTCGGCGAGAACGGGCGGCCTTTCAAATAATCGATGGTTTTGTCGTCGACCGCGACAAAGCCCATGCGCGCACCGCCTTCGATGGCCATGTTGCACAGGGTCATGCGACCTTCCATGCTCAGGCCACGAATGGCGCTGCCGCCGAATTCGATGGCGTAGCCGTTACCACCGGCCGTACCGATGGTGCCGATAATGGCCAGCGCCACATCCTTGGCAGTGACGCCCTTGCCGAGCTTGCCGTCAACGGCGATCAGCATGGTCTTCGATTTCTTCTGCAGCAGACATTGGGTGGCCAGCACGTGCTCGACTTCCGAGGTGCCAATGCCATGGGCCAGACAGGCGAAGGCGCCGTGCGTCGAGGTGTGCGAGTCGCCGCAAACGACCGTCATGCCAGGCAGCGTGGCGCCATTTTCAGGACCGACGACGTGCACGATGCCCTGCCGCGCATCCTTGAACGGGAAATAGGCCAGCGCACCGACTTCGCGGATATTGTCATCCAGCGTTTGCACTTGCTGACGCGAAACCGGATCCTTGATGCCTTCATCCCAGTGATCGGTCGGCGTGTTGTGGTCTGCCGTCGCGACGATGGACGAAATGCGCCAGGGCTTGCGGCCGGCCAGCTTGAGGCCTTCGAAAGCCTGCGGGCTGGTAACTTCGTGGACGAGGTGACGATCAATATAGAGAAGGGCCGTCCCATCAGCTTCCTGATGGACGACATGGTTCTCCCAAAGCTTGTCGTAAAGGGTCTTCGACATAGTGCGTAATGTGGGCTGTAAAGCCTTGAATTATTGCACAGGATCTTTCGTTTTTGCCCTGTTTTCCCGGTTGACCGTAGCATTCGCACCGACCCAGCCCCAGACCAGCACAAAGCCGACCAACGCAAACAGGGCACCGAGCGTAAAGGTCCAACCGGAGCCCAGCGATTCCCAGGTCCGGCCACTGATCAGCGCGCCGAGCAAGCCGCCGGCACCGAACGACAGACTGGAATAGAGCGCCTGCCCCCGCCCCTGCGCCCGACCGGGGAACCACTGGTTGACCGCGGCAATGGAAGCCGCGTGGTAAGCACCGAAAGTCAGGCCGTGCAGCAGCTGGACCACAATCATGATTGCCGCCGACTCGACGCCCCAGCCCATGAGCAGGAAGCGCACAACCGCCGCGCCAAAACTGGCCAGCAGAATGGCGCGCAGCGAGAACCGTCGCGACAGCCGGGCCATGAACATGAAGACGACGATTTCCGCCACCACGCCGAGCGACCACAGCAAACCGACCTCGGTCTTCGAGTAGCCGTGGGCATCAAGGTGAATCGAGTAAAAAACGTAGAACGCGCCATGTGCCGCCGACATCGCGAAACAGGCCGTCATCAACGCAATCACTTTCGGCTGGCGCAGAATTTCGCCGATCGGCTGGGCATCGCGGTCATGCGGAACCGGCGGCGCTTCCGGCAGGGTCAGCGCATAGAGAAGAATCCCGGCCAGAATCGCCCAGCACACCCAGAGCACACCGACCGGCGGTGCCATATCGAGCAGCGCACCGGTTCCCATCACGGCGACGATAAAACCGATTGAACCCCACAGGCGGATACGGCTGTAGCGCCCGCGCTCTTCACGCAGATGATCGAAAGTCAGCGTCTCGACCAGCGGCAGAGCGGCGCTCCAGAAGAACGCGAGCACAGCCATCGCGACCAGCATGCCGGGCAGTTTGTCGAGCCAGAAGAAGGCCGTGAATCCGGCCAGACCGATCCCGGCGGCCAGACGAATGATCGCCATGCGCCGACCGAAACGGTCAGCCAGCCAACCCCACAGATTGGGGCCAAAGAGGCGCATCAACTGCATCTGCGACATCAGCAGACCGATGTCCCAGGCAGAAAAGTTCAGGGATTGGAGATAGAGCCCGAAATAGGGCGAGAAGGCACCAATGAAGGCGAAATAGAAAAAGTAGTAGCCCGAGAGGCGCCAGTAAGGCAATGCATGCATCCGGCGATTTTACCGGATGCAGGATCGGGCACAGGCTTCGATCAAGCCTTGACGGATTGCTGGCCGGCGCGGAAGGCGAGCAGCAGATGGTAGATTTCGTCCTTGAGCTTGACGCGCTGTTTCTTCATATCTTCGATGGTGAAGTCGGCGACCGGCATGTCGTGCTCTTCCAGATCCTCGACCTTGCCGGTCAGTCGGTTGTAGGAAGCAAACTGCCGGGCAAAATAGGCATTGCCCGATTTGAGCGCATCAATCCCGTCCTTGAATTCGGGAAACTCCTGGTACAGATCGTGATGATCAACTTGCATGGTTTTCTCTCCCTGTTGCGATGATCAGCCGCCTCGGCGGCAAAATAGAAATATTACGCGATTTCACCCGGTATGCGCGGCGTCGCACACACCACATCACCACACTGGGCGCGGTGGCGCAAAGCATGATCGATGAGAACCAAAGCGAGCATGGCTTCGGCAATCGGCGTGGCACGGATGCCAACACAGGGATCATGCCGCCCCTCGGTCGCCACTTCAATGGCATTGCCGTGACGATCGATCGAGTGACGCGACTGGGCGATCGACGAGGTCGGCTTGATCGCCATGTTCACGACAATGTCCTGCCCCGTCGAAATCCCACCTAGCACCCCGCCGGCATGGTTGGTCGCAAAACCCTGCGGCGTCATTTCGTCGCCGTGCTCGCTGCCGCGCTGGGCCACCGAGGCAAAGCCGGCGCCGATCTCGACGCCCTTCACGGCATTGATGCCCATCATGGCATAGGCAATTTCGGCATCAAGACGGTCATAAACCGGCTCGCCCCAGCCCGGCGGGACGCCGGTCGCCATCACGGTGATCTTGGCGCCGACCGAATCCAGTGATTTGCGCAGGCTGTCCATGTAGCTCTCGAGCTCCGGCACCAGCGCAGCATTGGGCGCGAAGAAAGCATTTTCGCGGATGTCACCGGCCGAAACGAAGGGAATCTCGATCGGACCGAGGGCACTCATCCAGCCACAAATTGTGACGCCGTAACGCTCGTTGAGCCACTTGCGGGCAATCGCCCCGGCCGCCACTCGCACCGCAGTCTCGCGTGCCGACGAACGGCCGCCACCGCGATAATCGCGGAAGCCATATTTCTGGGTGTAGGTGTAATCGGCGTGACCAGGACGGAAGGTGTCGGCGATATTGCCGTAATCCTTGCTGCGCTGGTCCTGATTGCGAATGAGCAGGCCGATCGGCGTACCGGTGGTCTTGCCCTCGAAGACGCCGGAAAGAATCTCGACGGTATCCGGCTCGCGACGCTGCGTCACATGACGCGACGTGCCCGGCTTGCGGCGATCCAGTTCAGCCTGGATATCAGCCTCGCACAAAGCCAGTCCGGGTGGGCAGCCATCAACAACACAGCCGATTGCCGGACCGTGCGACTCGCCAAAGGAAGTAACGGAAAACAGGGTGCCAAAAGTATTGCCGGACATGGAAGCTGCGTTCTAATATGGAATGAGGAGTTTACCATGCCGAGCAAGAAGCCCTCCCCCGCACCGTCGACTGTAGCAAAACCATCGACTCAGCCTCCGGCCCGCAAGGGAGGCTCGAGTCCGCCGCCAAATGCGCGTCAACAGCCCGACAACCGCTGGCAAAGAACAAAGCGCTACGGCTGGGACAGCCGTTAGCCGTAAACGAACAAAGGCAGCCGAAGCTGCCTTTTGTTCGTTTGAAGCTCAGGCTTCCTGCTGATCCGTTGGCCAGTTCTTGATGTAACTCTTCAGCATCTTGTTCTCGAAACTCTGCTCTTCAAGAACCGCCTTGGCCACATCGAGGAACGAGATGACGCCCATCAGCGTGTTGTCCTCAATGACTGGCAGATAGCGCGAGCGCTTGTCAATCATCAAGCGACGCAAGTCGTTGGCTTCCATATCCGGAAAAGCGGTCACCGGATTGGTCACCATCACATCGCCGACAGTCAGTTGCTCCGCAGTCGCCGCCTTGCCCTTGAGCGCCAGGAGGACTTCGCGAAATGTCAGCATGCCGACCATCTTGCCGGCATCCATGACGACGAGTGAGCCGACATCCAGATCAGCCATGCTGTCGATGGCGAAAGCCAGAGACTGTTGCGGCGCCGCTGTGTACAGCGTAGCGCCCTTGACTCGAAGTATTTCCCGCACCTGCATTGCGCTCTCCCGCACTCGGTTTTAATTGGTCGGTTGATCTTAGAGCATCCTCCGGGATTCGGAAAGACTCATGGCACTTCTCGTTTCGCATAAGGTCGAATTGCTATTGCGAGAAGATTAATCAATACAAATTTTTACGCGTATTTGACAATTTTATTGGCATTGGCACTTGCGAAATGTCATAACCATCTATACACTTGGTTATATCACCTAAGGCATATATCGCTAGGATGCTTGGGTAACCCTATTACACTAGCGTATGGAGATTGAATGATGTCTACAGTTAAAACCATCGAGAAAATCGACGCTCGTGAAATTCGTCGCAAGCTTGGTCTGAACCAGCAACAGTTCTGGTCCACCCTCGGAGTGACGCAGAGCGGTGGTTCCCGCTACGAAAGCGGCCGCAACATGCCGAAGCCGGTGCGTGAACTGCTGCGTCTGGTGCACGTCGAGCAAGTCGATATCAAGAACATCAAGCGTGACGACATCGAAGTCGTCGAATACCTCAAGGCTCAGGAACCGGAACTGTTCAAGTCCCTGAAGAAGTCGGCTCGCGCCCACGCAAAAAAAGCGGCCTGATTATTGCCCCGAAAGGGGCGTCGACCGTAACAACGGGCATCACGGGGAAACACTGACCCGGATGCCCGTTTCCTTTTCTATCTGCCCGGCGAAATCAGCCAGAACCTCGACAGGAAGTGGATTCAAGCGCGATGCGGCGGCTTGCATCGATGGCCGTGCCAATCCGTAAAGGTGCACGCCAGCGAGTTTGCCGGCGAGCGGACGGAGCAGATCGCAATATGCCATTCGCGACGCAAGCGATGGCGCAAGGCCATCAAGCGCGAACCAGCAGGTTTGCACCCATGTCGGCGCGAGCCCGGCGCATATTTCGAGATTTTTTGACGTTTTTACCATTTGCCACGAAACACCGTTAATTTCGGCGACCTCTTCGGCCGTAGCGCGGTCAATCTTGAACCAGACTTCGCCCCCCAGTTCAGCCAGATGACGAATGCCCGCCTGCACGTCGGAACGATGCATCAGGCTGCCGTTGGTGATCAGGCGAACGACCAGCCTCCCTTTTTGGCCAAAGCGCTCAAGCACCCTCCCGACCACGCCGACAGCATCGGCGAACTCGGCGGCGCTAGTCGGTTCGCCGTTGCCGGAAAACGCCACATCCATCAGCCGCCGCGCCTCGGGTGGCACTTGCCGCTGCATAAAGTCGCCGTTCAGCGCGTCATCGAGAAAGCCGGCCAGTTCCCGTTCCAGGCAATCCAGATCAATCGGCGGCGGTCCACCCCGCGTCAGGTTTTCCACCTGGCAATAGACGCAGGCCCAGTTGCAGGCGTTGTTGGGATTGAGGTTGATGCCGATCGACACGCCGCCGGCCCGGCGCGAGATGACGGGATAAACATAACGCAGGCCGGCACTGTCGCGGCGGTGATCGTCTGTGGTGAGCATGGCGCATTGTATAATCCGCGACCGCCTTGTCGAGCAATACGCCCATGTTGATTACCCGCCGACTCGAATTCGATGCCGGGCACCGCATTCCTGACCACAAAAGCCAGTGCCGTCACTTGCACGGGCACCGTTACGCCATTGAAATCACCTTGTCAGGCAGCGTCATCGACAAGGCTGGCGATGCTGCCAATGGCATGGTGATGGACTTTTCGCAGGTCAAGGATCTGGCCAACATCCATCTGGTCAACGAATGGGATCACGCTTTCCTTGCCTACGCGGGCGACAAGGCGATTGTCGATTTTCTCGCGTCGATGCCGGGCCACAAGACAGTCATCCTCGACCGCGTGCCGACCGCCGAGAATCTGGCCCGCATCGCTTTCGAGCGCCTCGACGCAGTGTACCGCGACACCTACGGCAACCATCTTCGCCTAGAACAGGTCCGCCTCTACGAAACGCCCAACTGCTGGGCCGACGCACTTCGCACCAAGCTCGATTGAGCGGAAAAATTTCTCCCTCTATACTGCACGAATACAGCAAGCACTTTGACTGCAAGCGCGCGGAGGGGGAGATGAAAAACAGGAAAGCCAGCCTGCTCAGGCGAACATTGCTCGGGCCGGCATGAGCCCGCCCCCGGCAAGCTCAGCCAAGACCGCGCTGGTCCTGACCGGCGGTGGCGCCCGGGCGGCCTATCAAGTCGGCGTTCTGCTCGCAGTTTCGAAACTATCGACCAATCGCCGGAAAAACCCCTTCCCTATTCTGTGCGGCACCTCAGCTGGCGCCATCAATGCGGCCGGCATCGCTTGTCTGGCCGACAACTTCGGCAAAGGCGTCTCGGTGCTGGCCAGCTTCTGGCGCAACATGCACGCTGGCGACATCTACCGCGCCGATCCAGTCGGCATTGGCGTCTCGGGTGCGCACTGGATGACCATGCTGACGCTGGGCTGGCTGGTTCGCAGCCGGCCACGCTCACTGCTCGACAATTCACCGCTGCGCGAGTTGCTGAGTCGCCACCTCGATTTCCGCGGCATCCAGCGCTCAATCGCCAATGGTGCGCTGCACGCGATCAGCATTTCGGCATCCGGCTACGAATCCGGCGACAACATCAATTTCTTTCAGGGCCATGCCGACGCCCAGCCCTGGCATCGCGTTCAGCGTATCGGCATTCGCTCGAAAATTGGCGTCGACCACCTACTCGCCTCCAGCGCGATCCCCTTCATTTTTCCGGCCGCCAAAATTCATCGGGAGTTTTTCGGCGATGGCTCAATGCGCCAGCTGGCGCCGATTTCTCCGGCCATCCACCTTGGTGCCGAGCGGGTGCTGATCGTCGGCGCCGGACGCAAGAATGAACATCAGGAACGTCGCCGGGTCGACAGCCATCCATCGCTGGCGCAAATTGCCGGCCACGCGCTATCGAGCATCTTTCTCGATAGCCTGGCCGTCGATATCGAGCGCATGCAGCGGATCAACCGGACGCTCGCCGCCATCCCGCTCAGCGTCAGGGAAAACAATAAAATCCCGTTGAGACCGATCAAGGCCCTGATCATTTCGCCCTCCGAACGTCTCGAGCGCATCGCCGCCGAACATGCCGGCGCCCTGCCCTGGGCAATGCGCATGATGCTGGGCGGCATTGGCGGCATGAATCGCCGCAACGGCACGCTGACCAGCTACCTGCTTTTCGAGAAACCCTATACGCGGGCCCTGATCGACCTTGGCTACGCCGACACGATGGCGCGCTCCGACGAAGTTGGGGAATTCCTCGACCTTTGAGCCTGATTCGTCGCGCTCAGAACTTCCCCGAATCAAGCCCCGCAGGCAGATCCGGCGTCACTTGCTCGAAACGCAAGGTCCGCTTTCCCTTGTGATCCTTGCTGAAATCGCTGGCATCCACCTGACTGGCCAGCGGCACCAGCTCATGCCCCATCGGGCCAAGGACATCGGAGCCGGTGACAAAAATGGCCTTGCGCGCGTCGATCCGTTCCAGATTGTAGAAATCGGTAACGTAGATACCCGTGATGTCTTCCTTGCGATGATTCGGCGCGTATTTCGGCAGGTCATGCAGGAACTTGAACATGTCCTTGGCACCGTCGAAGAAATGGGCATGGCCATCCTTCCACGTCACGACCGCTACCCAGTTCGGATACTTGGAAACCAGCATGCCGCAGACCGGACAGAGATCCTTCGGCCCCGGCTTGGGCACATTCTGGGCTACAGCCAAGGGTGCCCAGAATGCGACCAGCAAGACCAAAAAGGCGCGACGGGTCATCAGCCCTTCTTCATTTCAGCGGCGCGCTTGCGGCGCTCTTCGCGATTCTTGCGAATCATGCCCACATCGGAGGCCATGTCGAGGTAGGACTCACGCAGCGCATCGTTGAAATTGCCCAGCGAGCCGCCATGCTTGGCCTGGAATTCCTTGGCCGTGCTCAGCGAGGCGAAGGAATGTTTCGAGCGCTTGGTCATCGCGTGCTTGAGGTCGGCACCGATCAGGTAAATCAGATTATCGACCGGTACGAGCGGGCGCGGTTCGATGGTGGCGCCATAGTCCGGCCCCCAGATGTTCTTCGGCTCACGGTCGACATTGACGCCCAGGCTGAGCGACAGGCAGTGGATTGAGCAGACCCCATCGCTGAGGTCATCGGCATACTGGACAAGCATGCGGGCGCGGTGGTGCTCCTTGCGATCCATGCCGCAATACGGGCACTTGGGATATTTCTCGAACTCATTTTCCAGCGGCTTGGCGTCGGCTGGTTTCTTGGGAATGAACTGGTTCGGCGTGCCGTCGGTGGCGCAGGAGGTGTTCGCACTGGCTTGCGTCGAGGCGGCGGCGAAGCCGGAAAGAACGGACATCTTGAGTAGGTCACGGCGTTTCATTTTTGCTCTCCCTGAAGCTGTTTGTTAGCCGTGAAATATTAGCGCTCGATGATGTGCGGCACCTGCGACATAGTGTCGCACTCAACCCAGGAGGTTGCGCATCACAGTGTAATAGCGGATTCCTTGCCATAGCGTCGATACGCCCAGCGCGATAACGAACAGCGCGGCGCCTTTGAGCAGCCAGCCGCGCAGTTTCGGGCCGAGCTTGCCGAACAGGAAGGAGGCAGACAACATTGATGGCAGAGTGCCGGCACCGAAGGCCAGCATCAGCAAGCCACCTTCCAGCACCGAAGGAGCCGTCGTTGCCTTGACGGCCATCGCCATGGTCATCGAGCAGGGCATCAGGCCGTTGATGGCGCCGCCGATCAGCGCGCCAACCACCGGACCTTTCTGCACCGCCAGCCCAAACTGCTTGCGCAGCCAGGCAATGGGGGCAAAACCGAGGCGATTGCGAAAGGGCGAAACACCGAGCAGATCAAGGCCGAGCAGGATGACAATCACCCCGGCAACGATCTGCAGCACGCCCTGCAATTTGCCGAACTGGCCAGTCGATACGAGGACGGCGCCAATCGCTGCAGCGATGATACCGACGACAGTATAAATGCCGACCCGCGCGCTGTGATAGGCCAGATAGGGCCAGACACCCTTGGCGCCGAGCTTCATGAAAAAGCCGGAAACCAGCCCGCCGCACATGCCCAGACAATGGCCACTGCCGAGCAGGCCGGTCATGAAGGAGAGCATGTAAGAAAATTCGGCGATGGCGTGGTGGCTGTGGTCCATGTATGGCTTGCTACGGTCAACCGTAAAAAACGGCCAAAATTGAAATATTCACCGTTGCAGGCGCAGGGAGTTGGCAACAACCGAGGTCGAGCTCATCGCCATCGCTGCCGCAGCGATCATCGGGTTGAGCCGGCCGGCGGCGGCGACCGGGATGGCGATGACGTTGTAGCCGAGCGCCCAGAACAGGTTTTGGCGGATGATCGCCATGGTCCGCCGGGAAAGGTCGATGCCGGCCGCGACACGGGCGATGTCGCCGCCGACCAGCGTGATGTCGGCGGATTCGACGGCGATGTCGGCGCCACCGCCGATGGCGAAACCGACGTCGGTGGCGGCCAGGGCTGGTGCGTCGTTGATGCCGTCGCCGATCATGCCGACCTTTTCGCCGGCCTGTTGCAATGCGTGGATGACGGCCAGCTTGTCGGCCGGCGTGGCGCGGGCGACGACGCGGTCGATGCCGACCAGCTGGGCGACGTGGCGGGCGACGGCGTCGACATCGCCGGTCGCCATCACGGTTTTCAGGCCAAGGCGGTGGAGCAGCGCGATGGCCTCGCGGGCACCGGCGCGAGGCTGGTCGGCGATGGCAAAAATAGCCATGTTTTTCCGGTCGACCGTAGCAAACACCGGCGTCTTGCCCTGCTCGGCCCAACGGGCGGCTTCGTCGGCCAGCGGGCCGATGGCGATGCCTTCGGCCTCGAGCAGGCGAGCGTTGCCGATGACGATATCCACGCCGCCCACCGTCGCCGTGACGCCCAGTCCGGGCCGCGCAGCAAAGGCTTCGGCGACCAGCGTTTCGTTCCCTCGCGGCCGGCACCAGTCGGCCAGGGCGCGGGCCAGGAAGTGTTCGGAACCGGCTTCGGCCGCCGCTACCAGCGCCGCCAGCCGGGCCTCACCCATCTCGGGCAGGATCAAGGTGTCGGTGACCACCGGCTTGCCTTCGGTGATCGTGCCGGTCTTGTCGAAGACCACCGTGGTCAGCTTGGCCGCCGTTTCGAGCGCCTCGCCGTTGCGGATGTAGATGCCGCGCTTGGCGGCCTGGCCGGTACCGACCATGATGGCCGTCGGCGTGGCAAGGCCGAGCGCGCAGGGGCAGGCGATGAGCAATACGGCGACGGAATGGGCCAGCGCGGCCGAAACCGGGGCGCCGGCCATCGCCCAGCCGCCAAAGGTCAGCGCGGCAATGCCGCCGACGGCCGGCACGAAGCGCGCCGAAATGCGGTCGGCCAGTTTCTGCACCGGCAGCTTGCTGCCCTGAGCCTGATCGACCAGCTTGACGATGCCGGAGAGCACGGTGTCGCCGCCGATGGCCGTCACCGTCATGACGAAACTGCCGTTGCCATTCAGGCATCCGCCGATCACCTTGTCGCCGGCCGTCTTGGCCACCGGCAGCGATTCGCCGGTGATCATCGCTTCATCGACCGAGGAAGCGCCTTCGAGCACGCAGCCGTCGGTCGGGATCTTGTCGCCGGCCCGCACGCGCAGGCGGTCGCCGATCTCCACATCGTCGATGGCCACTTCAAATTCGCTGCCGTCGGCCTCGATGCGCAGCGCCGTTTCCGGTTGCAGTTCGATGAGCTTGCGGATCGCCTCGCCGGCCTTGCCCTTGGCGCGTTCTTCCATGTAACGGCCGAGCAGCACGAAGGTGCAGATGCCAGCCGCCGACTCGAAATAGACGTGGTGATGCATCCTGAATACGCCGGGAATGCTGTAGGCCCAGGCCGCGCCGGCGCCGATGGCGATCAGCGTGTCCATGTTGGCTTCGCCCTGTTTGGCGAGCATCCAGGCCTTGCGGAAAATGCTGTTGCTGCTGCCGAAAAGGATGGCCGACGACAGCGCGAACTCCATGACGCGCAGAGCGGGCGAGCGGTGCATGGCCATGCCGGAAAGCATCACCGGCACGGTCAGGATGGCGGCCTGGATGAAACGCTTCTTTGCTTCCTCGACGCGCTCCTTTTCACGCTCGACGATCAGCCGACGCTGGGCCAGCGTGTCCATCGGCCGCGTCGTATAACCGAGCGCGCCGACGACTTTCGACACCGCCTCGCGGTCGATCACGCCATTGACCGTCACCGTTTCGGCGGCAAAATTGACCGAGGCGTAGCGCACGCGCGGGTCGCGCTTGAGCTTCATTTCGATGAGCAGGGCGCAGGAGGCGCAGCTCATGCCTTCGATGGCCAGCGAGCATTCCTGCACCGGGCCATCGACCGGCGCGGCCACGACTGGCGCCGCCTTGGGCGCGGCGATCAGGTTGCCGAGGACGGCGTCCAGTGTCGCCAGCAGCCGCTCTTCCGGCAAGGCCGCCGGGTCGTATTCAATGACCAGCGAACCGATGTCGGCGACGATGCGCACTTCCTTGATGGCCGGATGCTTGCGCAGCAGGATTTCCAGGATGTAGCACCGCTCCTGCTCTTTTTCGAGCGAGGGCGCCAGCACCCGAAGGCGGCGGCGTAGGCGGTGGGCGATCCGGAAATGCTTGGGGGTCACTTGGTTTTACGGTAACGGACGAGCAGGAAAACGAGATAGAACACCGTCAGCCAGGCATTGCTGTTGGCGACCGGATTCTGCAGCCAGCGCTTGGTGATCAGGTCCCAATGGACGCGGATCAGGTAGAAGGCGACGATGTCGTTGAAGAAATTGGTGATCGCCTTTTCGGTCAGGGCGCTTTCGACCATCGGCTGAAAACGGGCCTGCAGCGAACCTTCGGGCGGTGGCGCGGCCGGGATGATGATCGACTTGAGCTTGTCGAGCAGCGGCTGGAAACCGTTGTTCAGGTCGACGGACGGGGCAGCTTCCGGTTCGGCGGCCGGCGCTTCGTCCAGTGGCAGGCCGGGCAGCAGGCTGAACAGATGGCGGGCGACCTGGGGCGTGCTCAAAATCTGCGCGTCGAAGCGGATGGAAATCCGCTTCCAGCCACGGTCGACCGCAGCACTGCTCAAACCGGCCAATGACTTCATGCCTTTTTCGATGGCGGCCACGGCGGCCTCGCCGCAGATCTCCGCCGGCAGTTCGAGGCGCAGATAGCCCTGTTCGCGGTGCAGGACGACGATGCGTTGCGCCAGTTCGGCGGTTTGCGTCATGTCGCCTCCGTCAGGCAGCCGGGGTTTCGCTGACTGGCGGCGGATTGCCCTCGATTTTGTCCTGGGCTTCGGCCATCAGATCGTTGAGGTTTTCCTTCTGGTGCAACGCGAAATCCTTGCCCATGCCGGTCGCCTTGGAGAGGCCATCGACGATTTCCTTCTGGTATTTGAAGAGCAGGAAGCCAGCGGCAATACCACCCGCCGCACCAACGGCCAGCAAGGTCAGCGGAT
Organism: Azonexus sp.; assembly: GCF_049652925.1. GTDB lineage: Bacteria > Pseudomonadota > Gammaproteobacteria > Burkholderiales > Rhodocyclaceae > Azonexus. Next base: position 55,268 of record NZ_JBASFI010000024.1, on the reverse strand, counting down.
TGCGCAGCAGGGCGCCGCCGAGCAGGCCCTTTCCCGCCGCAAAACCGGCGCCCGCCATCATCGCGCCGGTGGCCATCGGCTTGCTCATCGCATGGCCCGCCGCACTCATCATGTGCGGCATTTTCTTCATCATCTCTTCAGTCATCATGGTCGTTTCCTTTCAGGATTTCTTGTCTGCATTCTGCCCATTTTGAACCGGCGTTTCCTGGATGTCATGCAACATCTCGTAGATCCCCCGGCAGCCCTCGCAGCAGAACTGGTATTGCCTCTCCGGCGTGTTCAGGAGGACGGGCTTGATGCCGACATCGAGGCTGCACAGGTCGCATGCCCGGTTCTCGCTCATTTCAGCAATTCCTGCACGTGGCGGGCGAAGGTCGCTTCATCGGCCTCGCCGACGATCTTGGCGCGGACGATGCCTTTGCCGTCGATGAAAAAGGTCGTCGGCAGGCCAACGACGCCGTAGCTGCGGGCGATGGCCGAGTTTTCGTCGAGCACGGCCGGATAGGTGACGCCGATCTTCTTGATGAAGGCATTGATCGTCGCCTTGTCCTGCCCGGCGTTGATGGCCAGCACCTGCAGCTTGCCCTTGTTGGCCTGATAGACCGTTTCAATGGCCTTCATTTCGCCTTCGCAGTACTTGCACCAGTCGGCCCAGAAGCGGACGACCAGCGGCATGCCGAAATAAGCGGCGGGAAAATGCTCGGCACCACCATCAGCGCGAAAGGCCTGGAAAGTCGGCGCGATGCTGCCGATGTTGATGTTGGCTTTCGGGGTCTCGCTACCGCAGGCGGCCAGGAACAAGGCGGCCATGAAGATAAAAATGCGCATCTCAATGTTCGATCAGGATCAGGTTGGAAGTCAGCACGAACCAGGTAGCCAGCGCCGTGAACAGAACATAGCCTGCCACGGTCAACCCGGAAAAACGCCGAGAAATGGAAGGAATGATTTTGACGAGACTGGGCACCCGGGCAAAGGGCTGCACCGCGCCGGCAGCAAGGCCAGCCGCCGTGGCGACGAACAACGGCACATACAGCCAATAGCCCTGGTAGTTGTATTCCGGCTTGAGGATGCAGAACGGGCAATGATGGTGCGGGTGCTCGTAGATGTAGAGCGAAATGAAGGACAACACGCCGGTGATGGCCGCAATGAAGCCGCCGGCGCTGGTCAGCGCCAGCAGATAGCCGCTGGTCCGTCCGCCCCGCCGCCAGTGCCAGAGCGCAACGCCAATCGCGGCGGCCATCGCGCCATAGAACAGCCAGATCGCCGGCAAAGGTTCAAGGCCGGAGGCTTCGGCGGCGATGGTCTTGGCATCGCCGGAGAACATGCTGCCGCAGCACGAGGTGATCACATTGGCCTTGAGGCCCATGAAATACTGCAACTCCAACCAGAAACTGGTGACGAGGACGGGCAGCAGAAGCAGCAGCAGGCCGTATTTGATGCGGACCAGCGGGTAATCACGGGCCTTGGTGTCGACGTGGTTGATGGCCAGCCACATGGCGGCCAGGAAGAAGATGGCCATCTGCGTCATCAGCGACGGAAAGCCGTAGCCATTGACGTTGAGCGTGCCGACCGCGCACATGGCGCCGACGAACATCACCGACAGCCGATCGGCGTTGAAGACAAAAAGCAGCAACGCCGCCAGCTGGACGACCATGACGAAGGAGAGCAGCGTCGAGAACAGATAGGTGCGGCGTTCCAGCGCCAGTTGCCGCTCCGAACCGCTGGCGATGTCCCAATGGCGGATGACCTGCACGGCAAACGGCGCGGCGGCGAGCAGCATAAGCACCGCGACGCCGGCGGCCATGAGCAGCGCGATGATGGCGGGCTGGAAGAGCATCAGTCTTCGGTCAACCGGCCGTCGCGCATGCCGACCACCCGATGCACGGCGCTAGACTCGACAACCAGCGGATCGTGGCTGGTCAGCAGCACCGTCTTGCCGGCCGCCGTGAAGCCTTCGAGGATGGCCATGAATTCCTTGGATAGCGCGGTATCGAGGTTGGCTGTCGGCTCGTCGGCGATGATCACTTCCGGGTTGTTGATCAGGGCGCGAGCGATGGCGACGCGCTGCTGTTCGCCGCCGGACAGCCATTCGACCTTGGCTTGCGCCCGATGGCCAAGCTTGAGCTGGTCGAAGAGCTCGTTCGCCGCCGCGACCAGTTCGGCGCGTGGCCGGCCGGTCGGGAAGGCCGGCAGGATGACGTTTTCCAGCGCCGACAGGCCCTTGATCAGGTTGAATTGCTGGAAGACGAAACCGAAGCTCTGCCGGCGGATGTCGGTCAGGAAACGTTCCGGCAGGCCGGAGATGTCCTCGCCCTTGAAGCGCACCCGGCCGTGGGTGGGCCGGCTCAGGCAGCCGACAATGGTCAGCAGCGTGGTCTTGCCGGAACCGCTCGGGCCGCGGAAGGCGGTGACCTTGCCGGCTTCAACCGTCAGGTCGATGCCATGCAGCGCCCAGTATTCGTTCGGCTTGCCCTGGTTGAAGGCCTTCTTGATGTTGCTGAGTTCGATCATCGCATCACCGCATCGGGGTCGGTGATCGCCGCCCGCCAGATCGGCACGAGCACCGCTGCCGTGTAGGGGAACACCGTGAAAAAGAACAGAGTGGCGATCTGCAAGCCATCGACGGCCGGGACCAACGTGAATTTCGGGTAAAGCACCGACCAGCCTTTGAGCACCGGCTCGAACACCGCCGCGCCGAAATGGAAGACATGGACGTAGGCGGCGATGAAGCCGAGCAAGAAGGCGATCAGCGAAATGAGCAGGCCTTCCCAGGTTTTCATGCGGATGACGTCGCCGGTTTCCCAGCCGATGGCCTTGAGGATGCCGATTTCCCGCTTCTCCTCGGCCGACAGCCCGGAAGCCTTCTCCCAGGCGAGGATGGCGAAGGCGAGGATGGCCCCGGCAAGGACCGTCAGCACAATGCCCTCGCGCCAGTCGAAAACGCTCTGGTAGGTGCGCAGGACTTCTTCGCGCAGGATGGGGCGGGAATCGGGTAGCGCGCTCGACAGCTTGGCAGCCACGGTACGGACTTCTTGCGGATTTGCCACTGACAGCGCGATATCGGTGTAATGGCCGGCCGGGTATTCGAAGAACTTGCGGAAATCGTCCTCCGAGAGCAGCACGAGATCGGCCGAGAGCAGCTCCGAATCCGGCGAGAGCACGCCGTTGACTTCAAACGTAAACAGTTTGCCCGAGTAGGAACGGAAGGAAACGGTGTTGTGCAGCGCCAGCCCCCGCTCGCGGGCCAGCGCGTTGCCGACCATGATGTGGCCGTCCGCCACCTCGTCGGCCGGCCGCGCCATGAAGGTGTAATTGGCGTTCAACACCGGATCGTAGTAATAGCCCCAGAGCCGGCCTTCCTTCTTCTGCACGCCCCGGATGCGGCCGATCTTGTCGAGATAGCCAGGCGGAATCAGGTCATGGCGGCCGGCCACCATGCGTTGCAAAATCACTTCCGGCGAGCCGGCCAGCACAAAGGTCGCCTCCGTGCGCAGGGCCTGCGTAAATAGCGTCAGCGAGGCCAGCACGAAAACGAGCAGCGTGTAGGCCAGCAGCAGGCCGATGTTCTTCGTCTTGCGCCGGGCCAGCGAGGCCAGCGTGAAGTCAATCAGGTGACGTTGTTTTTCCAGCCAGATTTTCATGGGATTGGGTCAGAATTGCCGGTGGCGGGAGCAGCGAGCCGCTGGGAAAATGGTCGAAGGCGCCGGGGTGGTCCTGCAAGGCCGAATGCAGATCGGCCTGAGTCGGGTGGCGGGTATAGCGGGCTTCGGTGAACAAGGCCAGGTCGGTCAGGCCGAGTTTTTCGACCAGCGCGCGGTTGGCGGTCAGCTTTTGCTCGTCTGCCACGGTCAACCGGAAAAAAAGGCCAAAAATCAAAAGGCACACGGTAGCGAGGGCCGCGAGTAATCCGAGTGCGACAGTCGATGGGCGCATCAGAGCAGTTTTTTCACCGTAGATACGATCTTGTCGGTCGGTGCGCCCAATTCGAGAACCGCCGCCAGCTTGCCGTCCGGCCCGACAACGTAGGTCGACGTCGTGTGATCAACCGCATAGCTGCCATCCGCGGCTGCCGCCTGCTTGATGTAACCGGCGCCGAAAGCCTTGGCCAGTATCGCGATCTGCTCGCTGGAACTGGTCGCGCCGATCATCTCGGGATGGAAGTAAGCGGTATATTCCTTCAAGTGCTTGACGGTGTCGCGCTCGGGATCGACCGAAATCATGATCAGCTTGACCCGGCTGCGCTCTTCCGCGCTCAAAGCCTTCAGCGCCAGGCCGCCAGAAGCCAGCGAAGCCGGGCAGATATCCGGGCAATTTGTGTAACCGAAATAGACCAGCAAGACCTTGCCGCGCAAGGCTTTGGAATCGACCGGGCCATCGGCTGACTGGAGCACGAAGTCAGCGCCAAGCGGCAATTTTGGATCACGGCCAGCGGTTCCGCCACGCATCAGCAAGGCAATCCCCAGCAATAGTGCGAGGCCAAGTGCCACGCCGATCAAGGCATATTTTTTCATGGTCCGGAAAAACAAAAGGCAGACCTGAAGTCTGCCGGTATTACTGCGATGGCGGTAGCGCTCAGATCAAAAACGGTTCGATGCCCGCATCAAGGCACCGCGCAGGGCAATGGTCACGGCCGAACCGAGTCCGACGCGCTGGGCAACGGCCGGCAAAATAATCAGCGAAGCCAGCGCAAACCCGGCGCCGAGCAGCAGCGAAGCCATTTCCGGCTGATTCTGAGATTTCTGATTCTGGTTCATGGCGCTCTCCCTTACGCGTTTGTCGCCATGCTAACGACTTCGGTGCGCCAGGGGGATGCGACATATTGCCGCACACCGGCAAAACAGCCCCAACGGGCGGGTTGCCTTATTTACGCGGCATTACTCATCTCCGGCAAATGAATAGCCACGCTTGTTGCGCTTCGCCCGGTACATGGCCTTGTCCGCAGCATCGAGCAGCGCATCCGAAGTCGTGCCATCTTTCGGGAAGATCGACACGCCAAGGCTAGGGTTGATGCTCAGGCTGATGCGAATGTCCCGCACCCGAATGTCACACGGTACTTGTACCGCCTTGATGATTTTATCCGCGACGATCGCGATGTCCTGCTCGCTCTCGGTATTCATCAAAACAAACAGGAATTCGTCACCACCATAGCGGCAGACCGTGTCATCGTCCCGCGTCGTTTCCTTGAGTCGCCCGCCGATCGTTTGCAAGACGAAATCACCCACGTCGTGCCCATACGTATCGTTGATCGCCTTGAAGTCATCCAGATCCAGAAACATCACAGCAAAATGAAGACCATGCCGATTGGCAACGGCCAGCCCATGTTCGAGCCGATCATTGAACAGCGCGCGGTTAGGCAGGCCAGTTAAAGGGTCGTGGAGGGATGCATGGCGCGCCGCGTCCCCCTGCCTGGTGACCGTGGCCAATTGAGCATCCAGAGCATGCCGCTCGATGACCTCTTCCTCCAGCGCCTTATTGACCAAGGACAAGGCCTCGGAAGCATCCTGCACCTTGGTCTCGACGGCCTCGCTTTTTTCGAGCGCGTTTTCAACGCCTGGCGAAACATCTCCGTCCTGCAATTCCCGCTTCAGACCGGCATTGACCGACGACAAGTCGTCTGCACACTCTTCGACGATATCCTTGACGCGCTCGCTTTGGCCCAACACCTGGGTCAGCGACTTGGCGGACGGAGGGGGTTTCAACAACTGCGCGATTGTATTTTTTGGCATGCGTTCAAGGGTCCTGACAATAGGCGAATCAAGCTCACCACAAGCAAGTTCGGCAACATTTAGCGAGGCACTCAAGCCCGCACTCTCAAGAGTATTTTTGCATTTGGGGAAAAGGCAGTCAGTGCGCGAACGCACAGTAGGTGGCTTTGGTAAACAGGACGAAGGCAGGGGCCTCTGCACATGACCTCTAGCAGTCAAATCTCGCCTGCAACCCGTTTTTCTCGATCTTCCACGGTCAACCGGAAAAAACGGCCTAAAACAAAAAACCACAGAAAGCAAAACGGCCCCAATGGGGCCGATGCAATTCCTTGGCGGGTCCGGTGAGATTCGAACTCACGATGCTTTTCAGCACGCCGGTTTTCAAGACCGGTGCATTCAACCACTCTGCCACAGACCCGGAAGGCGGGCATGATAGCACAGTCGCCTCCGGTACAATCTGACACAAAAGCGCACAGGATTAATTGAAACTTCGCTCCGGCTCCGTTAGTCTTAACGTTTGTCGCAATAACACAAGGGAGCTTCCCGCATGAACACCAACTTCGAGATTGCCAATCAAGGCTCTTCCGGCCTAGCGCTTCAGCAGAACCGCGTTCTGCGCAACACCTACATGCTGCTCGGCCTTTCGATGGTACCGACAGTCATTGGCGCACTGGTCGGCATCCAGATGCAATTCAGCTTCCTGGCGGGTAGCCCGTTCATTTCCTTCCTCCTCTTCATGGGCGTTGCCATGGGCTTCATGTGGGGCATCGAGAAGAACAAGGACAGCGGACTAGGCGTCGCCCTGCTCCTCGGCTTCACCTTCTTCATGGGCCTCATGCTGTCGCGCATCCTGCAAGTCGCCCTCGGCTTCTCCAACGGTGGCTCGATGATCGCCATGGCCGCCGGTGGCACGGGCGCGGTGTTCTTCGCGATGTCGACCATCGCCGCCGTCAGCAAGCGTGACTTCAGCAGCATGGGCAAGTTCCTGTTCGTCGGCATGATCATCGTCCTGCTCGCCGCCGTCGCCAACATCTTCTTCCAGATTCCGGCGCTGTCGCTAACCATCGCCGTCGCGGTTGTCGGCATCTTCTCGGCCTACATCCTGTATGACATCAGCCGCATCATTCAGGGTGGCGAAACCAACTACGTGAGCGCGACCCTGGCGGTCTACCTCGACGTTTACAACGTTTTCGTCGGCCTGCTGCAACTGATTATGGCCTTCACCGGCGAGCGCGACTAAGCTTCGCTGGCTCGATAGCAAAAGGCGGCCTCGGCCGCCTTTTTCACGTCTGGAAAACCCGTATCGTCAGGGCCGTTCAAAAACGGCAATCGACTCGACGTGGGCGGTGTGCGGGAACATGTTCACGGCACCGGCCGAGATGAAACGGTAGCCCTTCTCCGTGACCAACACCGCCGCATCGCGGGCCAGCGTACCGGGATTGCAGGACACGTAAACGATGCGGCGCGGCGCATCTTTTCCCAGTGCCCGGACCAGCTCAACCGCCCCCTCGCGCGGCGGGTCGATCAGCATCTTGTCGAAACGTCCGAGCGCCGCCAGTGATTGCTCCGAACATTCGAAGAGGTTGGCAACGCCGAACTCGACGCGCTCCGCCAGGCCATTCGAGACCGCGCTCTCCCGCCCGCGCGCCACCAGGCCGGCACTGCCTTCGACACCGACCACGACAGCTCCCGAGCGAGCAATCGGCAAGGTGAAATTCCCCAAGCCACAGAACATGTCGGCGATCCGCTCACCCGGTTGCGGATCGAGCAGGCGCATGGCGCGGCGGACCAGCACGCGATTCACGGCATGGTTAACCTGGGTGAAATCATTGGGCTTGAAATCGAACTCAAGACCGAACTCCGGCAGGGTGTAGGACAAACGCGGGCCGGGCAGCGGATGGAAGCGCTGGATGGAGTCCGGGCCCTTCGGCTGCAGATAAAAGACAATGGCGTGCCGGTCGGCAAACTCGCGCAACAAACGCTCGTCAGCCGCTGTCAGCGGATCCAGAATGCGCAACAGCACAGCCGTGCAGTGCTCGCCAACCGCCACCTCGACCTCGCGGATACGGTCGGCCACCGTCAGCGCGCCGAGCAGTTCGCGCATCGGCATCAACAAGGCTGAAACATGGGACGGCAAAATGTCGCAGGTCCGGATGTCGGCAATGTAGCTGCTGCGCCATTCATGGAAGCCAATCAGCACGCCCCCGCTCTTCGCAACCTGACGAACCGCCAGGCGGGCCCGGTGCCGATAGCCCCAAGGCTCGCCCTGAATCGGCGGCAGCATCGTTTCCGGACGGACGCGCCCGATATGCCAGAGGCTGTCTTCAAGCACACGCTGCTTGGCCGCAACCTGCGCTGACGGATCCATATGCTGCATGGCACATCCGCCACAAACGCCAAAGTGCGGACAGCGCGGCACAACGCGGGCATTCGACGGCTTGATTACACGCACCAGATTCGCCAATTCGAACTTTGATTTTTTCCGGAAGCTGGCGTATTCGACGGTTTCACCCGGCAAGGCGCCATCGACAAAAATGGCCTTGCCGTCCTGGCGGGTAATTCCCCGTGCCTCATGGTCCAGCGCTACGATGATCCCGATTGGCACGGTCAACTCCGAAAAAGCGCGAATTTTAACAATCGGTTAAACTAAGCGCCATGGCTCGCGAACTGATTACCTCCTGGGCAGACTACCAGATGGCGCTCGACCGCCTGCTGGCCATTGCCTGTCATAAGATCAGCATTTATGACGAAGACCTTGTCGCGCTGAAGCTCGAATCCGCCCCCCGCCTGCTTCATATCAAACGAGTCCTTCAGGCCGGTGAGCGCGACACCCTGCAAATAGCCGTTCGCAATGCCGGTCCGATCCGGCAAAAACATCCGCAATTTCTCACCCAGCTAACCACCTACGGCCACCTTGCCGTTGCCCGCCAAACGCCACCGCAGCTTGCCCATCTTCGGGACAGCATGATCCTCGTTGACGACAAGCACGCACTGATCCGCTTCGAACGGGATCAACCACGCAGCAAATTGCTAATCGATGAAATTGACGAAGTCCGGCCCTATTTGACCCGCTTCAAGGAAATCTGGTCAGAAGGTGGAGAAAGCGTGGCCAGCACTACCCTTGGGCTCTAATCTTCAAGCGCTATTTTGCAGTGCAGCAAGTCTCGCCCACAGAAATAAATTATTGTTATAATCGCAGACTGATTAGGTAGCTCCTGATCTCCGATCAATTCAGATTTTGTTGCCTCTTGTCGATAAGGAAATCCCATGAATAAGTCTATCCTCGTTGCTGCTCTGCTCGCCGTTGCCCTGTCCGCTTGCGGCAAGAAGCCGGAAGCTCCGGCTGCCGCCCCTGCACCGGTTGCCGCTCCGGCTGCTGAAGCTGCCAAGCCGGCTGAAGCCGCTGCTCCGGCCGCTGCCCCGGCTGCTGATGCTGCCAAGCCGGCTGATGCCGCTGCCCCGGCTGCCGCTCCGGCTGCTGATGCTGCCAAGCCGGCTGATGCCGCTGCTCCGGCTGCTGCGAAGTAATTCTTCCAGCACAATGAAAACGGGGCTTCGGCCCCGTTTTTTATTGTGCAGAATTTTTAAACCACGCTTCGCCAACCAAATCCGTGATTAGGGCTCGCCACGCCGACCCACTCATCCGGGCACCCCAGTACCCTCGCCACCGCGCCAACCGCCAGTTCGGGCCGATTATTGCGCTCGCTCAAATGTGCAGCCACCAGCGTTTGCAGGCATGAACAATCGATTCGCCCCAGCAATGTAGCTGCCGCTGAATTTTCAAGGTGACCATAGCGCCCGGCAATACGTCGCTTGAGTGACGCCGGGTATGCCGAGCGTTCGAGCATCTCGGCATCATGGTTGAATTCAAGGACCAGGCCAGTACAACCGGACAACATTGCGCAGACATGCGCCGTCGGTTCACCGATATCGGTCAACACCCCCAACCGAACACCCGAACCGGAAAAGACGAATTGCACAGGTTCACGCGCATCGTGAGGCACAGGAAAAGGCTGAACCTCCAGATCGCCGATCGACAGCGAACGATGGCTATCGATAATGTGCAGATCCAGCTCCGAATCGGCTTCACGACAGCCAACCCAGGTCCCGTGCGTCATCCAGACCGGCAGTCCGAACTTGCGGGCCAGCCGAAACACGCCGGCGACATGGTCGCCATGCTCATGGGTGACAAGAATCCCCGCCAGATCAGATGGAGCCCGGCCAAGGCGGAGCAAACGAGCCACGGTTTCCCGTAGCCCGAAGCCACAGTCGAGCATCAGGCAGGTTGCCCCATGCTCGACAAGCAGCGCGTTTCCAGCGCTGCCGCTGCCGAGCGAGGCAAAACGAATCACTGCAACTGCTGGAGGAGCAGGCCGAGAATCTTCTTTGCGGTTTCCGACTTATCAGTACCGCCTTCGTTGGAGAGGACCTTGACGGTACTCTGCTCGCCAGCATCGCTGACAAAAATACGATACTGGACCTTGGAACTGGCCGGCGGCTCGGTACTCTTCCAGAAAGCCAGCTTGGAAAGGAATCCATCGTCCTTCTTGCTGCGGTTGTCCAATTCAGGATCAACATAGCGCACGAAATACAGGCCACGCGAGCGATCACGATCTTCGACCGTAAACCCGACACGATCCAGTGCCAGGCCAACACGACGCCAGGCACGGTCAAAACGTTCAAGCACTTCCAGCGTACCGGCACCATCGTCCGACTTGGCCAGTTTTGCGCGCGGCTCAGCTTTGACCGACGCGATCGAGGCTTCGGCGCGTTTCTCTTCGGAACCGAGACGAACCATCAAACGGCGCAGCATCTCCGCCTCCAGCTCAGGATCGGCGGCACGAGGTTGCCAACGCGTGTCATCCTTGGCCGTTGACGTATAGACCTCTTCCATAGAGCGATGGCTGACGAAAATATCGGTTGTTCCCGGCGTCGTGCCGGGCTCGAAGCGGGTTCGGAACTTGTCGCGCTCGCCGGTCGAGTACAGCGAGTCGAGCAAGCGTCCGACGGTGTTGCGAATGATATCGTCACCTATCTTGGCGCGATTTTCAGCCCAGTCGGTTTCCATCACGCCGGCTTCGGGACGTTCCACGGAAATGATGAAACCCGTTTCCTGCCAGAAATCCTTGACTGTATCCCACAGCTTGTCCGGTGCAGCGGCCACAACCAGCCAGCGCTGATTGCCCGAACGTTCGACACGCACCTTGTCGACCTGCGGCAGGACAACCGAGTTCTGCGCCTGAGCCTGCGGCGTGCGATCGGCGCTGTAGGCCGAGAATGTGGCGCTCCCCTTGCCCGCCACATCCGGCACGAGGTAGCGGTCGTCACGGGTAATCTGTGACAGGTCGGGAGGCACTTCGAGCGTCGGCGCCTTGCCGGCCGATTTGTATTCAATCTTGCGGGAATCGGGAAGAACACCGCACCCGGCCAGAGCAATGGCAAGCACGGAAAGGGAGAGACCGGAAAGCCGACGATTCATTATTTCTTCACTCCGCTCAGGCAAGAACGCCAGCCTGGCGCATGGCGGCCAGAACACGGGCATGGCTGGCTTCGGACAGGGTGGTCAGGGGCAGACGGATGCCGTTGGGCGACAGGCCCATCTTGTGCACCGCCCACTTGACCGGAATCGGATTGGCTTCGCAGAACAGATCGCGATGCAATCCAAGCAGCTTGAAGTGGATTTCACGCGCCTTGACGATGTTGCCACTCGCGGCGGCAACACACATCTCGTGCATTAGGCGCGGCGCGACGTTGGCAGTTACCGAGATGTCGCCATGAAAACCAAGGCTGATGGTCGCCACGGCGGTCATGTCATCGCCGGTGTACAGGGCGAAATCCTTGGGCGCACGGGCAATCAGATCGCAAGCGCGGTCGATATTGCCGGTCGCATCCTTGACGCCAACGATGCCGGGAACTTCGGCCAGACGCAAAATGGTGTCGTTCGACATATCGGCGACGGTGCGGCCCGGTACGTTATAGAGCAGGACAGGCAGTTCGACGGCTTCGGCAATCGCCTTGAAATGGCGATAGAGGCCTTCCTGTGTCGGCTTGTTGTAGTAGGGAACGACGGACAGGGCCATATTGGCGCCGGCCTTTTTGGCAAACTCCGTCAATTCGATCGCTTCAGCCGTCGAATTTGCGCCGGTACCGGCAATGACCGGGATACGGCCGGCGACATGATCGACCGCGACCTTGATCAGTTCACAATGTTCCTCGACATTGACCGTCGGCGACTCGCCAGTCGTTCCGACGACCACGATGCCATCGGTCCCTTCGCTGACATGGAAGTCGAGCAGGTTGCGGAAAGCGTTCAAATCGAGGCTGCCATCCTCATGCATGGGCGTAACGATGGCGACAATGGATCCAGTAATCATGGCCTGTTTATGGAATAAGTAATCTGTTGATTGTAACTGAAGGCCATTCACCGCGGAAAGGCGCTTGGTAACACTTTGTTATTTTTCCGGCAGCCAGCTGAGCAGGCCACGCGCCACACGCATTTTCCCACCGGGCAACATCAGTTCCGGGTGACGATCCGGAGCAGCAGATTGCAGTTGTCGAGCGAACTCCTCAAGGCGGGCCGCGACCGGAACCTGCCACCCCAGGGAACGCAGGCGATAGCGCAACAGGTTCTTCAGGCGGGGCAGCGAAAGCTGGCGCAAGGGCCGCATGAGCGCTGCTTCACCCTCGGCAACCAGTTGCCAGTCGTGGGCGGCAAGCTCATCGAGCAGACCGGCCGCTTCAGCGAAGTGGCTTGCTGCTTGAGCCAGAGAAGCTTCAGCCGATGGGAAGCGCTGAGTTATCGTGGTCAACGCCTCATGGCGAAGATAATTTCGGGTCAAAGAGGTATCGACATTACTCTCGTCGTCGACCCACGCCAGACCTTCGTCCAAGGCATAGCGCTCGATTTCAGCCCGGGAAATATCCAGCAGCGGCCGCAACAGACGCAGCCGGCCAAAACGACGCTCAACCGGCATTCCCGCCGCGCCGGTCAGCCCGGTGCCACGCAACAGGTTAAACAAGACAGTTTCAGCCTGATCGCCGCGATGCTGCGCCAGGACCAGACTATCGCCGGTACATTCGGCAAATGCCGCATAACGCGCAGCACGGGCAGCCGCTTCAAGACCAAGCCCGGACGACGTATCTACCGCCACATGACGGATAGCCAGCGGAATTCCAAGCTGCTCGCAATAGTCGGCACAGAACGCTGCCCAGGCGTCGGCATTGGGCGATAGCCCATGATGGACATGAATGGCCGCAATCTCGCCGAGGCCGAGATTGCTCAGAACATGGAGAAGGACAACAGAGTCACAACCGCCGGACAGCCCTACCCAAAGGCGGGCATCCGGCTGGAGACGGGTGGAGAGGAAAGCGCCTACCCGTTTCCGAAGATCAGCTGACAGGCTGTTCCTTGTAGCGGCCATAACTCATCAGCCGTTCGTAGCGGGTGGCCAGAAGTTCGGCAGTCGACTGGCCGGATAGCTGCTTCAGTGCATCCTGCAGGGCCTTCTTGAGGTTCTGCGCCATCGCAGCGTGATCGCGGTGCGCTCCACCCAGCGGCTCGCTAATGATCTTGTCGATCAAACCCAGGGTTTTCAGGCGCTGCGCCGTGATACCCATGGTCTCGGCAGCTTCCGGCGCCTTTTCGGCGCTCTTCCAGAGAATCGAAGCGCAGCCTTCCGGCGAAATCACCGAGTAGGTCGAGTATTGCAGCATTTGCACGGTGTCGCCGACGGCAATGGCCAGCGCACCGCCGGAACCACCCTCACCGATGATGGTGACGATGACCGGCACTTTCAGTTCAGCCATCACGTACAGATTGCGACCAATTGCCTCGGACTGGCCGCGCTCTTCGGCATCGATACCCGGATAGGCACCCGGCGTGTCGACGAAGGTCATGACCGGAATACCGAACTTTTCGGCCAGCTTCATCAGCCGTAGTGCCTTGCGATAGCCCTCTGGACGCGGCATGCCGAAGTTGCGATAAATCTTGTCCTTGGTATCGCGCCCCTTCTGGTGGCCAATGACCATGACCGACTGACCGTTGAAGCGAGCCAGGCCACCAACGATGGCATGGTCATCAGCGAAGGCACGATCACCATGCAGTTCTTCGAAGTCGGTAAAGATCAGCGACAGGTAATCCAGTGTGTAGGGACGCTGCGGATGGCGCGCCACTTGGGAAATCTGCCACGGACTCAGTTTGGCGTAGATATCCTTGGTCAGTTGGCCGCTCTTCTTCTCCAGTCGCTCGATCTCTTCCGAGATATCGACGGCGGAATCATCCTGCACGAAACGCAGTTCTTCGATCTTGGCTTCAAGGTCGGCGATGGATTGTTCGAAGTCGAGGAAACTAGTTTTCATGGACTGCTCGTTTGCTAAGTTGGCGCGCATTTTACCCCAAAGGTAAGAAGGCTACCGTTTCAGTACTCGACGGGCACCGGATCGAGACTGCGCCACAGATACCAGGTGGCGACTGAACGCCAGGGGCGCCAGCGCTCTCCGAACTCGGCGAGGGCTCGGCGAGTCTGCTTTTCTCCGGCGAAATATCGTTCGCAGACGGCACGTTGCAGGCCGATGTCGTCGAGCGGAAAAACGTCAGGTCGCAACTGGTGAAAAATCAGGAACATCTCGGCTGTCCACCGACCGATACCGCGAACAGCGGTCAGTTCGGCAATGATCTCTTCGTCGCTCAACTGCAACCAGGCTGAAGGATCAAGTTGCCCACTGACAAAATGTCCGGCCAGATCCCAAAGATATTCTATTTTTCGTCTGGATAGGCCACAGCCGACCAAGCCGCTCTCGCCCAATTCAACCACGCGGACCGGCACCACTTCACCGATTTGCCCGACAAATCGCCCCCAAACCGCATCTGCGGCCTTGACGGAAATCTGCTGACCGACAATCGAACGCGCCAAAGTACCGAAAGCATCGCCACGCGAAGCAAGCGACACCCCTGTATAACGCTCGACCAGTTCCGCCATCGTCGGATCCTGGCGCGACAATTCGACTGCAGCTTGGGACCAATACTCGGGAGACATCGGCAAATTATACGGTGATGCCACGGTCAACCGGGAAAACGAGCCTATTTGCGAATTACATAGGACACGGCCATGATCAAGTTTGCTAACATTGCTCAAAATAATCCGGAGAACAATCAATGCCCGGCACTGGCCTAGTTTTTGTTTATCCGCTTCTCGGCGCGGATGAGTCGTGGTCTGGCTTCAGCATAGAACTCGCTCCCGGAAAAACCGATCGCGAGACGCTGGCACGGCTGTTTTCCTCGCCGCTGCTCGACACGTTTGATCAACGACTCCCATGGTTGATGCCGGCAATTGCTGGCGGATATGATGCCGGCTTGTTGACCGAACGTTCAGTCACCGTCTTCCCGAGCCATCCCGCCCCACAGGATGCCGATGCACTGAGCGAACTTGAGGCGAGTCTTCGCCTGACTCGGCGCAAGGTAGGGCTGGCAGCGACATCTGACTCCAAGCTGCCAGGTGCCGGATGTTGGGACTACCTGCTGATTGGCAGCAGCCACGCCCGCAGCCTGCCGCCTTTTATCCTGATCGGCCTGGCCAGTCGCACCACGCTGGTTGCCACGGATGTGCACACCCACAACGATCGCGAGTGGATTTTGAACAATGCCTGCGTCCTGTCGACTTGCGAATTTCTGCAAACACGCTCAACCCCGAATGCGAAGGCCGACATAACTCGCCTGAAGTTGCTGAAATTGCTCACCCTGATCGCGGATGATGCTGACGCCAGCGCCCTCGACACTATTTTCCGCGAAGAGCCAAAGCTCTCCTACAGCCTGCTTCGGCTCGTCAATTCAGCCGCCCTTTCGCCAGGCAGCCCGATCACCAGCTTTACCCAGGCCATCACTCTGCTTGGCCGTCGGCAGTTGCAGCGCTGGTTGCAATTGCTGGTCTATTCCGACCCGAACAACGGTCAACACCCCAATCCACTGCTGCAAAAAGCGGCTGCACGCGGCCGCCTCTTTGAACTACTGGCCCAGCACATAACTCCAGAACTGCCCCCCGAGCAGCTAGCCGATACAGCCTTCATGATCGGGACCTTCTCTCTGCTTGACGTATTACTCGGCATGTCCATGCCGGAAATCATGCGCCAGCTTCCACTGCCCGAAGCAGCGCAGAAAGCGCTGGTCGAACACCAAGGCGGCTTGGGCGAGCTTCTGGCCGCCGTCACCGCCGTCGACAAGCACGACCTGAAATTGGCATCAGTCAGGCTTAAGGACCTTGGCATCGACAGCAATGATTACTTCGCTGCCCAACTCGAAGCCTATGGCTGGGCTTCGAAAATCCACGCAGGCGCCTGATCAGCCAAAGCGGCCACTCAGGAAGGGGTTGTACTTGCGCTCCTCGCCAAAGTTCGACATCGGCCCATGGCCGGGCACAAATTCTACGTCGTCACCCAGAGGAAAGAGCTTTTCCTTGATCGAGCGAATCAGCGTGTCGTGATCGCCGCGCGGGAAGTCAGTCCGCCCGATTGAGCCCTGGAACAACACATCGCCGACCTGGGCCAGATGACTCGGCGCGTGGTAGAAGACAACGTGCCCGGGCGTGTGGCCGGGGCAATGCAGCACATCCAGCTCAACCTCGCCGAAACTGACCTTGTCGCCATCCTTGAGCCAGCGCGTCGGCTCAAAGCTGCGCACATTGGGAAAACCGAACATCTTGCTCTGCTGCGGCATGCCCTCGATCCAGAAACGGTCTTCCTCGTGCGGACCTTCGATGATGCTGACCCCGCTCTGCTCGGCCAGCAACGCAACCCCCCCGGCATGGTCGATGTGGCCATGCGTAACGAGTATTTTGACCAGGGTCAGCTTTTCATCTGCCAAAAACCGCTGGATGCGCTCGACATCGCCACCCGGATCGATGACAACGGCCTGGCGGGTATTCTCGCACCAGAAAATGGTGCAGTTTTGCTCGAAGGGGGTAACGGGAACTATGGCGTAGCGCATGGCTGAAAATGGATAATTTGACCGGCCCGGATTATCGCATGCCAGCGCGCTTGCCCGGCACCGCCCTCCCCCTTAAACTCCCTGCCGACAGCCCATTTCTCTTCGCGAAAGCCAGCCACTCATGCTCGACCACCCGCTACCCGATCTTGATGCCTGGGCTCTTCTCTTCAGCAGTAATACGCTGCCTATCCTCCGCATCACCAAGCGGCGAATCGAAGAAATGCGGGCCAATCTTGACCGCGTCGACGCCCGTGAACTAGCCCGGCTGATCCTCCAGGACCCTATCATGACTGTCCGCGTCCTTGCCTTCACCCAGCCGATGCGCGGACGCTCCCTGCAGCACGACATCACAACCATTGCCAGCTCGGTCGTCATGGCTGGCATCGAGCCATTTTTCAATCACTTCAGCGAACTGTTTACGATCGAAGACCAACTCAAGGAGGCGGGCCCACATGCTCTGCTGGGCGTCCTGCAAATCGTTCGCCGAGCCCAGCGAGCAGCTGACTACGCGCAGGACTGGGCAGTCTGGCGGCATGACGTGAATATGGAAGAGGTGCGTATTGCCGCGCTGCTGCACGACCTTGCCGAAATTCTGGTCTGGTGTTCTGCACCGAGCCTCGGGCTGGCTATTCACGACCAGCAGAAGGCCAACCCGACCATGCGCAGCGCCGATGCGCAGAAGCAGGCCCTTGGCTTCACCTTCCACGAAATCCAGCTTGAACTCTGCCGCGTCTGGAATCTGCCTGAATTGCTGCGCACGCTGATCGACGAAGACAACGCAGAGAACCCGCGCGTGCAAAACGTCACGCTGGCCGTCCGCCTCGCCCGTCATTCGTCCTACAGTTGGGAAGACCCGGCGCTGCCCGACGACTACAAGGATATCGGCGAGCTGCTTAATGTCACGCCGGACACCGTTCGCCAGCGCCTCGGCCTGTTGCCGGTACCGGCCCGCGAGGCTGACGGAGAGGCCGCCCTGGCCTAGTGCGCTACCCGCAGAATCGCAGGTTGGCCCAGTCGAGCAATAGCTCGGGCATCTGGTAAGCAGCAAAGATCAACGCCAGCAACAGCACAACCAGCGCCACGCCAACGCCACCGAGGAACCAGCGCCAGTTCGGCTTCACGTTGCCACGCTCAGTCGGGCCAGCGGTTTCTCGCTGACCGGCCACGAACAGATGGCAGCCAGAATCGACAAGCCGATCGAGATTGACCAGGCCAGCGAGTAAGAGCCAGTTTCGTCGAAAATCCGCCCGCCGAGCCAGGCGCCAAGGAAGCTGCCGAGCTGGTGGCCGAGAAAGACCACGCCGGTCAGCATCGACATGTAGCGCAGCCCGAAAATCTGGGCGATCAGGCCGTTGGTCAGCGGCACGGTACCGAGCCACAGGATGCCGATGACGGCAGCGAATATCCAGGCTGCTGCGGTCGACAGCGGAACCAGCATGAAAATCAAAATGGCCACGGCGCGCAGGCCGTAGATCCAGACGAGCAGGTTTTTCTTGCTCGAGCGCCCGCCGGCCCAGCCAAAATAGAAAGAGCCGAAAATATTGAACAGGCCAATCAGCGCCACCGCCGTCATGCCAATGTTGGCCGACATGCCGGCATCGACGAGATAGGACGGCAGATGCAGCATGATGAAAGCCGTCTGGAAGCCACACACGAAATAGCCCCAGAACAGGTAGTGGAAACTGCGCTCGCGGCTTGCCTCATGCAGCGCCTCGACGACCGATTGCCCAGCACCGGCCGACGGCTTGTGGCCATCGGCCATGGCATAGGCCAGCGGGGCAATCAGTCCGACACCGCAGGCGAGCAGGACGAGCGCGCTCTCCCAGCCATAGTTGGAGATCATCATCTGGCCGACGGGGAGCACGGCAAACTGGCCGAACGAACCGCCGGCACTGGCGATACCGAGGGCGAGGCTGCGCTTTTCCGGCGTCGTATGGCGGCCGATGACGCCCATGATGACAGGAAAGGTTGTTCCCGACAGGCCAAGGCCGATGAGCAGGCCGGCTGAGAGATCAAGCGTCAGCGGCGTCGGCGACACCGACATGAGGACCAGCCCGAGCACATAGAGTGTCGCCGCGACAAACAAGGTGCGCCCGGCGCCATAGCGATCGGCGATGGCGCCGGCAAACGGTGAGCCGAGGCCCCAGACCAGGTTCTGCAGGGCGAAGGCAAACGAGAAAGTCTCGCGGCTCCAGCCGTTGTCGGCCGACATCGGCTGCAGGAAGAGGCCCGCCGTGTGGCGGACGCCCATCGACAGCGTCAGAATGACGCAGCCGGCAATCAGGATGAGCGTCGGCGTGCGCCAGCTAGTGTTTGTTGTATTCATGAATGATCCCGGACAAGGCCCGTTGGAGCATGAGGATTACGCCGGGTTCCCGGCGCGTGCTTCGAGCCCTTCCCAGCGTTCGAGCATGGCTATGAGTTCATCATCGATGGCGGCCAGACGGTCGGAGGCCTTTTGCGCTGCATCCGGATCGGTCTGGTAGAGGGAAGCATCGGCGAGACGCTTGCCCAGTTCGGCCTGTTCGGCTTCCAGGCCGGCGATTTTTCCGGGCAGATCCTCCAGTTCACGCTGCTCTTTCCACGACAGCTTTTCGCCTTTCGCCTTGGCCGGCTCGACGGCCTTGATGGGCTCAGCGGCCTTGGCGGCGGGCTTGGTTTCTGCCTTGGCCTTCGGCGCTTCCTTGGCCAGGCTGGCCTTGTAGGTCGCCCAGTCGGTGTAACCGCCGGCGTATTCCTTCCAAGTGCCGTCGCCTTCGGCGGCAATGGTCTGGGTAACGACATTGTCGATGAAAGTCCGGTCATGGCTGACCAAAAACAGCGTACCTTCGTAGGTCTGCAGCAACTCTTCGAGCAATTCCAGCGTTTCGATGTCGAGGTCGTTGGTCGGTTCGTCGAGGACCAGCACGTTGGCCGGCTTGGCGAACAGGCGGGCCAGCAGCAAACGATTGCGCTCACCGCCGGACAGCGAACTGACGGGAGAACGGGCACGTTCTGGTGCGAACAGGAAATCCTCCAGATAGCCGATCACGTGTTTGCGGGCACCGCCGATATCCACCCAGTCCGAGCCCGGTGAAATGACGTCGGACAGCGTCGAATTGGGATCGAGCTGGGTGCGGAACTGGTCGAAATAGGCGATATCCATTTTCGTGCCCTGGCGGACGATGCCGGAATCCGGCTTGATTTCGTCGAGAATCAGGCGGAGCAGCGTCGTCTTGCCGGCGCCGTTCGGGCCGATCAGGCCGATCTTGTCGCCACGCTGAATGCGGGTTGAGAAATCGCGCACAATTTCCCGTTGACCGTAGGATTTATAGACGTGCTCGAGTTCGGCCACCAGCTTGCCGCTCTTGTCGCCTGAGTCGAGTTGCAGATTGACCTTGCCCATCCGCTCGCGCCGGGCCTGACGTTCGGCCCGCAGTTGATCGAGCCGCTGGACGCGGAACACGGCGCGCGTCCGCCGCGCTTCAACGCCCTTGCGAATCCAGATTTCTTCTTCCTTGAGCAGCTTGTCGGCCCGCGCATTGGCCAGGCCCTCCTCGTGCAGCATGGCTTCCTTGCGGAACTGGTAATCCTTGAAACTGCCGGGAAAGCTGACCAGCTTGCCACGATCGAGCTCGACGATGCGGGTGCACACGCGGTCGAGGAAGGAACGGTCGTGGGTAATGAAAAACAGCGTGACGCCAGATTCGATGAGCAGGTTTTCCAGCCATTCGATGGCGGCGATGTCGAGGTGGTTGGTCGGCTCGTCAAGGAGCAACACCTCAGGCGCGACGGCCAGGGCCTGAGCCAGCGCCAGACGCTTCTTCTGACCGCCGGACAGGCTGCCGACCTTGGCATCCGCATCCAGACTGAAACGCTCGATGACCCGCTCGGCCTGCGCCTCGAAAGCCCATGCACCACGCGATTCCAGTTCGTGCTGCAGCTCCGACATGCGTTCGAGCAGGACATCGTGATCGGCATCGATTTCGCCCAGCTTGTGCGATACCTCGTGGTATTCCGCCAAAATCGCGGCGTTCTCGCCCATGCCCGAAATGACCGCCTCGAAGACCGTCGCCTCCATGTCGAATGGCGGCTCCTGCGGCACGTAGCCGACGCGGATGCCCGGCTGTACCCAGACCTCGCCATCATCAAGCCGGCCGCGCCCGGAGCCGGCAGCCATGGCAGCGAGCATCGAGGACTTGCCGGTGCCGTTACGGCCAATCAGGGCGACCCTTTCGCCCGGATCGAGCAGGAAATCGGCGTGATCGAGGAGCGGCACATGGCCGTAGGCAAGGCAGGCAGAGGAAAGTTTTAGGTAGGGCATTGGTCGCAATAAAAACGGCGCCCCACAGGGCGCCGCGTTGGGAAGAGCCGAATTTTAGCCGCTAGCGGAACAATCAGGTGGTAAAGCGTGCCAACTGCGCCTGCAAGTCATCGGCCATGCGCTGCAGGTTCTGCGCTCGATCACTGTTTTGCAGGGCGCGACTGTTGCTGCCCTCGGCAGCCTGGGCAATGTTTTCGACCAGCCGGGCGATTTCCTGGCTCGCCGCACTCTGTTCCCGGGTGCTATCGGCAATGCCATGCACAACTTCCACCGTTTCCTGCGCCCGCTGGTCAATGATCTGCAACGACTCGCCGGCCTGTCGCGCCATGTCGACACTGCCGCTCATGTTGGCGCTAACGCTCTGCATGCGCTGCACGGCCCGCCCCGTTTCATCGAGGATAGCCGAAACCGTGGTGGCGATTTCCTGCGTGGACACGGAAGTCCGCTCGGCCAGCTTGCGGACCTCGTCGGCAACCACGGCAAAACCGCGCCCCTGCTCGCCAGCCCGTGCCGCCTCGATGGCGGCATTGAGCGCCAAGAGATTGGTCTGATCGGCAATTTCGCGGATCACGCCGACCACACTGGATATCTGCTTCGAACGCTCGCCGAGCGACTCGATCAGCACGGCCGACTCGTTGATTTCACCGGCAACGCGCTCCAGTTCAAGCATCGCGCTGGACACCACCTGACGCCCGGAACCCGTGACTTCTTTGGCGCTCTCCGAAATCTGTGCCGCATGATTGGCGTTATCTGCAACATGGGTGATGCTCACCGACAATTGCTCGACGGAAGCGGCGATGCCCGAAGCCGAAGTCGAGGCCTGCTCGGATGCCGCCAAAGCCGACCGGGCGGCATTTTGCAACTCATTCGCCGCGGCGCCAACTTGCGACGACGAGGCAGAAACACCGCGCACCAGATTTCGCACGCTTTCCGACATCAGCCGGAAGGTGTTGCCGATGACGTGCACCTCGTTGCGACTATCAGGCTCCACCGCCTCAAGCCCGGAGGCGCGCAAATCTCCGTTGCTGATCCGCTTCACCGCCTCGACCATCTGCCCCAAGCCACGCAGACGGAAACTGACCAACAGATAGACGATAGTCGCCAACAAAACGGCGGCAGCGATGCTGATCAGGATGACCATATTGCGCAGGGCGTGGCTTTCTTCGAGATACTCGTCCAGCCAGCTACCGGTTGCCACTGTCCATCCCCAGGCCGCGGAAGTGGCGCCATAGACGATTTTTTCGCGCTCGGCGCCGGAGGCATCGGTCATGGCATAACGAACCAACCCCGTCTTCTTGGCCAGCAGTTCGGCAATCGCCGTCTTGGCAACAGCCGGCACATCCGTTTCGCCAACCATCATGCCCTGCAACTTGGGGTGCAGCACGAACTCGCCGATACCTTTCTCGTCAGTCGGCCGCACGATGAAAACGTAGCCCGTCTTGCCAGCAACCTGGCTGCCAAACTGGTCGCGGATGCGCTTCAAATCATTATCGAGCGAAATGCGCACTGAATAGGCGCCCCAAGCTTTTCCATCCGGCCCTTTGAGCAACTTGACGGTGCTGAAATTGTATTTTCCACCGCGTATGGCCAGGCCCTGATAGTCATGTCCGGCCAAAATGGCCTTGGCCACCGGATCGCCATCGGGAATCGGCACGCCGTTCATGTATTTGCCGTCCTTGTCCTTCAACAAGGTGGCCAGACGATAGAGCTTCTTGTCGTGAATGACGAGGAAGGCTGTATCGTCGCCAGTCAAATCGCGAAATGCCTTGAGTAGCCGATCATTGCCATTGAGGACTTCACTGCCCAGCCTGACCACCGGCAAGTCAATCGCACCGGTCTTGATCATGCCAACCCCGAGTTCGGGCTGGCCGCCAATGAATTTGACGAAGAATTGAGACTCCGCGTCGCCTCTGACCTGCACGCCGCTGAATATGGAATCCAGCATGCTGGCCATCAGCTTTGCTTCGTGCTCCAGATTCCTTTCGGCGACGGCAACAGCCGCACTATCGGCCTTGCTCTGAACCAGCAAAGCGAGAATTGAAAACACGGCAATCAGGGCAGCAATCGTTGCGAATATCAATTGCTGAGCAATAGGGCGTCGGGCAAAACCAGCAAACATGACAAATATCCCCGTATCGTTATATTGTGATTTTCAAATCTATCATAATGCTTTCCTCATCGGTACAATGCGCTCCGCTGAATGCCTCCATAGTTAAATGGATATAACACGCCCCTCCTAAGGGCGAATTGGTGGTTCGATTCCACCTGGGGGTACCAGCCCCATTCCTCGGCGCAAGGCCATGAGACCAGCAAAAAAGCCCCCCCAACATGCCGTCGATATCAGCGAAGAGAGCGGCGTCCGCAATCTGCACTTCGGCTCCGACTGGATACAGGGCGCCATGCGCATTGCCCGCCCGTGGTCGCTGGAACTGGCCTACACGCGAGAAATGATGGCCGGGCTGCTCATGCGGCCAACCAGCCACTGGCCGCGCAGCGCCCTTCTCGTCGGACTCGGTGCCGGCTCGCTGGCCAAGTTCATTTACCGCTACCTGCCCGATTGCCGGATCACGGTGGTCGAGATCAATCCGCAGGTCGAGTTCATCGCACGCCAGTATTTCAAGCTGCCGGACGCCCCGCGTCGCCTTGATGTGGTGATTGGTTGCGGCGCCGACTACATGCTGGGCGGCGACCGGCGTTTCGACATGATGCTGATCGATGGTTACGACCCCGAGGCGAAAGCCGGCGTGCTCGACACCGAGCCTTTCTACCAGGCCTGCCGTGCCAGACTGAGCGACAAGGGGCTGTGCAGCATCAACCTGCTCGGCCGCAACAGGGGTTTTGCCGGTAGCGTCGATCGCATCCGCTCGGCGTTTGATCGCCGTATCGCCGTTTTTCCGTCGTGCGACAGCGGCAACACCATCGCCTTTGCGACCGGTGGCGAGCCGGTCGATGTCTCGCTGGACGACTTGCGCGCCCGCGCCGTACAACTGAAAAAAGACACCCGCCTCGACCTCCTGCCAACGATCAGCCGCCTGCAATTGGCCCATCCCTTGCCGGAAGGCCGCCTGCGCATCTGACTTCGACGATCGCTTGCCTTTCCCAATTTTTCAGCCACAATAAGATGATCCTCCACCGACAATAACGACAAGGCGGACAGAACAAAAATAGCAAGCTAGGGGTTTCAACCTGACTTATTATTTTTCCTATCCAGGAGGAGCTTATGCTGTCTATTCAGGACGTTATTGACTATTGTGACCTCGATCGAGGCGAGATCGAGGCCATCGCAGAGCACGAACATATCCCGATCACGGTTGCTGCCGAAATGAGTGAAGTATTGTTGTGCTCACCCGATGGCGTTTGCCGTCTGCATTCGATGATTATCGAGAACATGCAGCAGGCGCTTGAATCAGGTCATTACCAGCACGTGAAGGATTTGGCGCAAACCTACGAACATCTGCAGCGGACTCACCCGATACCGTCAAATTAGCGACTGTATCTTCGCAAACAGGTAGTGCGAACCGAGCCCCACCGTCAAGGTCGGGGTTTTTTCATTTCAATTTTGGCCAAAATTTCCGGTTGACCGTAGCAAACACACCACGCCCCGACGCCAGTGGGTCAGGCGTGTCGCGTTTGCGCATAGCCGTGTTCGACAGCGTAGAGCGCAACCTGCACGCGACTGCTCATGTTCAGTTTCTTGAAGATGTTCTGGACGTGAATCTTGACCGTGCTCTCGGCCAGATCGAGCTTGCGAGCAATTTCCTTGTTGCTCTCGCCATGCGCCAGAGAAAGCAGGATGTCGCGTTCGCGCGGCGAAAAGCGATCGCGCTCACCACTCCCGGCCTCGGCTTTGGGCGGATTGCGCACACCCTGGATCAGTTTCGCCGTCATTTGCTGCGAGACGACTGACTCGCCCTGTGCGGCCCGCCGGATGGCATCGATCAGGGCGTCGGTTTCGATATTCTTGAGCAGATAACCGCTGGCCCCGGCCCGCAAGGCATCGACCAGATCCTGCGCATCCTCCGACACGGTCAGCATCAAGACGCTGACCTCCGGCATTTCCTCGGCGATGACCTTGACCGCTTCGAGTCCCGACACGCCGGGCATGTGGAGATCGAGCAAGGTCACGTCGGGTTTCAGCGAACGAGCGCGCTTGATGCCTTCAAGCCCGTCGCCGGCCTCGCCGACGACTTCGAAATCATCATTGCGCTGGAGCAGCGACTTGATTCCGCTGCGAAACAGCGTGTGGTCGTCAACCAGCAGGACACGGATTTTTTCGCTCATTTCAGACAACCTCTTTGTTTGCGCGGGGCAGGGTCAATGTAACCCGGGAACCTTCGCCGGGTTTCGATGCGACGCGACATTCGCCGCCAATGCGGTGGGCGCGTTCGCGCATGATTTTCAGCCCGACATGGCGGTCGGACAAGCAATTCGGATCGTTTTCCGGATCGAAGCCGACGCCATCATCCTCGATATCGACACCAATCCGCCCAATTTCACGTTTGACGACAACCCGCACCTGGCTGGCCTTGGCGTGCTTGCGGATGTTGGACAGGGACTCCTGGACGATGTGCATGATCTGGATTTCGTCGGTCGGCACCTGCGACGCGCCGCTGCCGATGCGCTCGAATTCCGTCGCGATCCCGGTCTGTCCCTCGAATTTTTCCAGCGTGGACTGGATGGCCGTATCGAGGTCGGACTGATGGACGCGCGTCCGGAAATGAACGAGCAATTCGCGCACGTCGTCGTAGCTTTCCTGCACGCCTTCGCGCAGTTGACCAGCGGTCTGCATCGCTTCTTCGACCTTGCCCTTACGCAGCGAATCCTGCAGCAACTGGACCTGAATATTGAGAAAAGCCAGGCCTTGGGCAATCGAGTCGTGCAACTCCTGGGCAAGCAGGTTGCGCTCCTCGGAAACGGCCAGTTCTTTCTCGCGCGATTTGAGGCGCTGGTTTTCAATTGCGACGCCGAGGTGATGCCCGAGCGTTTCAAGCAGATGGATCTGCTGCTCGGA
Source organism: Azonexus sp. (assembly GCF_049652925.1). GTDB lineage: Bacteria > Pseudomonadota > Gammaproteobacteria > Burkholderiales > Rhodocyclaceae > Azonexus. Next base: position 29,271 of record NZ_JBASFI010000024.1, on the reverse strand, counting down.
GAGCGCCTGCGGCCGCTTGAAATAGAGGTTATAAACGCCGAGTTTCTGCTTGTCGTAAAGAATGCTGAAGGCGGTCGCCGTGGCAAAACCTTCGCGGATACAGGTGCGCAATTTCATGCCTTCCGGCGGGTTGACCGTGGCAAAGGCGGCCGAAATGCCGGTCTGGAAGACCTCGCCGCACAGGCAATCACCACAATTCATTTCCGCCTCGTAGTCGAGGAAATCGACGGACAGCCCTTGATGGGTAATCAAAAACAGCCGGTCCGACTGCTGTTCATACATGCGCACGGCGCCGGCATCGGCCCCCAGGGCGTTCATGATCCGGTCGAGAAACCCCTCGCTGAGCACTGTCACCGGGGCCGGTTCGCTGAGAAAGGTGGTCACCGAATAGAGGATGCTCAATTCATGATTACGCTGGGCGAGACGGCGGGTTTCGGCCTCGACTCGCTGTTCCAGCGTGTTGTAAACATTCTGCAGATGCTCCGCCATCTGGTTGAAGCCGAAGGCCAGCCCGCCCAGTTCGTCATCGCTGGAGACCGGAACCCGCACCGTCAGGTCGTCGCTGGTCATGCGCTGCATGCCGGCGTGGAGGACGCCGACCGGCCTGATGACCAGCCGCGAAAAATAGCGGATCAGAACGATGGTGCCAATGATCGCCAGGGCGACCAGCGCCGCCTGCACGGTACGCAGCAAATTGGTATCAAAGGTGTAGGTACGCTCCATCGCCAGCACCAGCTCGTTGATCTTGCTGACAAAGGGCTCGAGCTCGGCATCGAAATGATCGACGGCGCCCTCGCGCTCGCCCCGAACGCCAGCCAGATAGCCTGCGACCAGTGGACGCACCGTATCACGCCAGACCTGTTCAACCTTATGCAGGTGTTCCTGCACCTCGGCATTGCGCGGCGGCGACAACGGCCGCTCCGGATCACCTTGCTGCAGGTCACGCAAAACCTTGTCGAAACGCTGCATTTCTTCGCTCAAGGCCTGCGAAGCGCCGGCTTCAGGCGCCTTCGCCTCGAGGTCGCGCGCCATCAAGTGGCCCATGCGGTAGGTCCGCATGCGCTGGCTGCCGGCATCATTAATTGCCGCAGCGACACCTTCCAGTTGCCAGGAAATAAGCAGCGTCAGACCGATAGCCGTGGCGGCCACCAGAAAAAAGACCACCAGCATACCGATGATCTTGCGCGAGAGCTTGCCGGGGTTGGCTAGCATCAATCATTGCCCGAAAACGAATTGTCTAACCTTAGCGCCCCGCCAGCGGGAAAGCAAAGGGGATAGATCAAGAAAAAGCCCGCCGGTTTTATCCGGCGGGCAAAAGTCGCTTTGGAGAGAGCGCGGCGACGATGAATCGACTGAAGGGTTCAGGCCGCCTGTTTTTCGACGTGCGCCTGTTTTTCGTAGAGGAACTCGAGCACTGCGGCGCGGTAGCCGATGTAGTCCGGGTCGTGGGCCAGGGTCAGGCGATGGCGCGGACGCGGCAGGTTAACTTCCAGGATTTCCCCGATGGTCGCCGCCGGGCCGTTAGTCATCATGACAATCTTGTCCGAGAGCAGCACGGCTTCGTCGACATCGTGGGTGACCATGACCGTGGTCGCCTTGGTCGCCTCGCAGATGCGCATCAACTCATCCTGCAGCTTGGCGCGGGTCAGCGCGTCGAGGGCACCGAACGGCTCGTCCATGAGCAGAACCTTCGGTTCCATGGAGAGCGCCCGGGCGATGCCGACGCGCTGCTTCATGCCGCCGGAAATTTCGTTCGGATACTTGCCGCTGGCGTGATCGAGGCCAACCAGACTGATCGCGGCGGCCGTGCGTTCACGCAGCTTCGCTTTGCCTTCCTTGGCACCGAACACCCGTTCGACGGCCAGATAGACGTTTTCGAAGCAGGTCAGCCAGGGCAGCAGGCTGTGGTTCTGGAAGACCACGGCACGTTCCGGGCCTGGGCCGGCAATTTCGCGATCTTCGAGCAGCAATACGCCATCGGTCGGCAGGGTCAGGCCGGCGATGAGGTTAAGCAGGGTCGACTTGCCACAACCGGAGTGACCGATCAGCGCCACGAACTCGCCCTGCTTGATGGTCAGGTTGATGTCGCGCAGGGCGACGAACTTGCCTTTTTTGGTGTCGAAGGTCTGGCCGACAGATTCGATTTGGACGTACTTTTCCATGTTGTGCGCTCCGCTCATGACGATTCCTTGGTCAGCTTCCGGGCGAGCAGGATCAGGCTTTGCTCGAGAATCAGGCCGACGATTCCGATGACGAAGATGGCAATAATGATGTGCTCCACCTTCAGGTTGTTCCACTCGTCCCACACCCAGAAACCGATGCCGACGCCGCCGGTGAGCATTTCTGCAGCAACGATGACCAGCCAGGCGGTGCCGATGGACAGGCGGATGCCGGTCAGGATGTAGGGCAGCACGGCCGGCAGCAGGATCTTGGTGACGACCTTCCACTCGGACAGCGCCAGCACGCGGGCAACGTTGAGGTAATCCTGCGGCACGCGCTGGACGCCCTGGGCGGTGTTCATGATCATCGGCCAGATCGAGCAGATGAAAATGGTGTAGGTCGCCGCCGGGTCGGCCCGCTGGAAGACGAGCAGACCAATCGGCAGCCAGGCCAGCGGAGAAACCGGGCGCAGCAGGCTGATGATCGGGTTGATCATCGCCGACAGGAAAGCCGAGCGACCAAGGATGAAGCCGAGCGGAATGCCGACCAGCGCCGCGAAGCCGAAGCCGATGCCGACGCGTTGCAGCGAGGACAGGATGTTCCAGCCGATGCCCTGGTCGTTCGGGCCATTGCTGTAGAACGGGTCGGCGAACAGGATGGTGGCGGCATCCCAGGTCTTGACCGGGCCGGGAATACTGCCGCCTTTCATCGTGGCGATGTACCAGATGCCGATCAGTATCGCCATGCCCAGGAGCGGCGGCAGGACGGCGCGGCCAATGCTGGCCAGCGTCTCGGTGAAGGGCGTGCCTGGCTCGGTCGGCACGGTTGTGGTTTTTTCCATTTTCTTTTCCTTGGCGGGCGCTGCCGTCGCTTCAACAATGGCGACTTCCTCAATTCCACGGTCAACCGGAATTTTTGCCCCAAATTCAACATTCATCGTCAGTGCGCTCATGGTTCTCTCCTAAGCGTTGGGTGAACCGTCATTCCCGGCTTGACCGGGAATCCAGATGCGTACTTCTGGATTCCCGCTTTCGCGGGAATGACGCTTCCGGGCTGGCTTTAAGCTTTGACCTTGAAACCGTCGGCGTACTTGGCGGGATCCTTGCCGTCCCAGACCACGCCATCGACCAGCTTCGAGGTTCGCATCTCGCTCTTCGGCAGCGCAACGCCAGCTGCGGCGGCGCCCTGCTTGTAGATGTCGATGCGATTGACCTGCTTGGCGACCGCCAGGTAATCCGGATGGCTCTTGAGCAAGCCCCAGCGCTTGTGCTGGGTCAGAAACCACATGCCGTCGGAGAGATAAGGAAAATTGACCGTCCCCTCGTTGAAGAACTTCATGCAGTTCTTGTCATCCCAGCTCTTGCCCAGACCATTCTGGTAGCGGCCGAGCATGCGGGCGACGATGACTTCGGTGTCGGTATTGACGTAAGCCTTCTGGGCGATGGTTTCGGCCGTCTTCTGCTTGTTGGCGATCGAGGCGTCGATCCACTTGCTGGCGTCGAGAATGGCGGCGACTACGGCACGCGCCGTGTTCGGATTCTGCTTCACCCAATCGGCTGTCGTGCCGAGCACCTTTTCCGGGTGGTCGGTCCAGATGTCCTGGGTCGTCGTTGCCGTGAAACCGATGTTGTCCATGATGGCGCGGTTGTTCCACGGTTCGCCAACGCAGAAACCATCCATGTTGCCGACGCGCATGTTGGCGACCATCTGCGGAGGCGGCACGGTGATCGTCTTGACGTCCTTGAGCGGGTTGATGCCCTGCGCCGCCAGCCAGTAGTACAGCCACATGGCGTGGGTGCCGGTCGGGAAGGTCTGGGCGAAGGTGTATTCGCGTTCCTTCTTGGCGACCAGCTTGGCCAGGCTGCCGCCATCGGTGGCGCCCTTGTCCTTGAGCTGGTTGGACAGCGTGATGGCCTGGCCATTGTGGTTCAGGCCCATCAGCACATTCATGTCCTTCTTCGGGCCGCCGACGCCGAGCTGCACGCCGTAGATCAGGCCGTACAGCACGTGGGCAGCGTCGAGTTCGCCATTGACCAGCTTGTCGCGGACCGAAGCCCACGAGGCTTCCTTGGTCGGGATGATCTTGATGCCGTACTTCTCATCGAACTTCATGACCGAAGCCATCACGACGGAGGCGCAGTCGGTGAGTGGGATGAAGCCGATACGGACTTCCTTTTTTTCTGGGGCGTCCGAACCAGCGGCCCATGCGCCACTGCGAACACCAGGAGGGACCATGGCCATCAGAGAGGCTCCCAAGGCAGTTGAAACGAAATCACGACGTGAAAAGCCCGGCTTGTCAGCGACGACTTCCGGCACGGCCAGTTTATTGTCTTCCATTGCTTGCTCCTTGATTGCGAGAATCTAAAAACAAAATGGGCGTCACATCCTGGCCGCCGGTTGGCAGCTCGGATGGACGCCCTTGTCCTTGAATCGGCTTTAACTCGATTCTCGCCCGGCCGCCTTTGACCGTGCGTTTTGACAGGACTATTGCAATGGCCGTGCCAGCCCTAGTTATTTCGCACTAGATACAAATAACTACTTTATTTTCAATAACTTGGAGTTTGTTTTTCTTGCCCTACCGGGCCGGCACCGATGCACTATTGCAGTGCAGCAAGCAGCTTTGCCGCACAGCTTTAGAGCAGCACGCGCGCCATGTCGATGACGTCACGCGCCACTTTGGCCATCGACTGACCACGCTCCATGGCCAGCTTGCGCATGGCGTGATAAGCCGCATCCTCGTCCAGGCCACGCGCCTTCATCAGAACGCCCTTGGCCTTGTCGACAAGCTTGCGGTCGGTCAGTTTCTGCGAGACCTCGTCGAGTTCGCGGCGCAAGGCCTGGGTATCCTCGAAACGGGCCCGCGCCACTTCGACTATCGGCTTGATCCGTTTCGGGTCGAGACCGTCGACCACATAGGCCGAAACGCCCGCCTTGACGGCATCGCGGATGGTTGACTGGCCATCTTCCTGGGTGAAGATGACGACCGGGCGCGGCATATCCTTGTTCATTGCCGCCAGGTGTTCGAGGGTATCGCGGCTCGGGCTGTCGGTGTCGATCAGGATGACGTCGGGCTGCAGACGCTCGACCTCGGCTGTCAGGTTTTCCGAGCCGGCCAGAATGGCGGCAACCTGGTAGCCAGCCAAGGCAAGCCCGGCGCAGATTTCGCCAGCGCGGGAACGGGATTCATCAATGACGAGTACGGTGATCATGAGACTTAACTAGCAAGCTACAGGCCAGCGACCTCGAGCGCCGCCGCCGCCATGGCCTGAACCACCAGCTCGTGCTCGCCGATGGCGTTGCCCAGTGAAAAATCGACATTCGGGTAGGTCGACCGCAGTGTTTCGATCATCTCCGGCGTTTCCTTCTTCAAATGTCCGCCACGGGCGACGAACATCGGCATCACGACAATCTTGTCGGCGCCCTGCGCAATTAACTCGGCCGCCCGCTCCGGCAGGGTCGGACTCATGAATTCGAGAAAGGCCAGTTCGACCGGCACGCTCGTCATGCGCTGACGAATGGCGGCCTGCACGCGGCGCATCGGATTAGACCATTCCGGGTCGCGGGCGCCGTGGGCGAAGAGGATAAGGGCAGTGGTCATGGCAAATCTTCCGTTTGTTCAGTCTGGCGGCCGGAACCGGCCGCCGCGGGTAGGGCAGTATCTTAACTGCAGGGTTCCCCGGACATCGCCAAAACCATGAATGGCAACCCGGAAAATCGATAAAAAGGCAAGTCAGGAAAACCGCATCGTGCACTTTGCGAGTGCTTGGGCTAGGATGAACGAAATTCGAGAGATGCCCCATGGACGGGGCGCGGACAGGGGAAAAATGCCAGGATCACTGAATCGTCAAATCCGCTCATGGCACCTGACCATTTTTCTCTGCTTTTTGTCGAGCGCCCTCTGGTCAATCCCGATATTGGCGGCAAGCAACGGCGCCGAAAGCGCCCCCCGCACTCTTCATGTTGTCACTGATGACAACTACCCGCCCTATCTTTTCCGCAACTCGGCAGGCGAACCCGAGGGCTATCTGGTCGACTACTGGAAACTCTGGGAAAAGAAAAATGGCGTAAAAATCCGGTTGACCGCAACAAACTGGGCCGAAGCGCAGCAAATGGTCAAGGATGGCCGGGCCGAGGTCATCGACATGATCTTTCGCACGCCACCTCGCGAGCCTTTATATGACTTCTCGGCGCCCTACGCCGACCTCCCGGTTGCCATCTTCAACCACGCCTCGATCACCGGCATCAGCGGCGTGTCGACACTTCACGGCTTTCAGGTCGGGGTCCAGGCGGGCGATGCGTGCATCGACAAGCTGGCGGAGAGCGGTATTACCAATCTGCTCATTTACCGGAATTATGCCGAGTTGATCGGTGCCGCCCAGCGTCTCGAGGTCAAGGTTTTCTGTCTCGACGAGCATCCCGCAAATTTCTATCTCTACAAGGCCAAAGCCGAGAACACCTTTCTCAAGGCATTCGTGCTGTATCAGGGCCAGTTCCACCGGGCCGTCCGCAAGGGCAATATCGAAACGCTCAAGGTGATCGAGCAAGGCATGCAGGCGATCAGCGCCGATGAAGAGGCCGCTCTTCGAAAAAAATGGTTCGGCACGCCGCTCGATCTCGGAGCCTACGGTCGTTATCTGGGCTGGGGCGTTCTGGCCACGCTGCTGCTTGGCACCGTGCTGCTGGCCTGGAACCTGACATTGCGCCGCCAGGTAGCGGCCAAGACATCGACGCTCAAGCAAGCCCTGGCGGAATTGCACGAGGCGCATCAGGTAACCCAGAAAGCCCAGGAAAACCTTGCCGCGACGCTGCAGGCGATCCCCGACCTGCTCTTCGAACTGGATGCCGACGGACGTTACATCGACGTCTTTGCCAATCAGGAGACGCTACTCGCCAGCCCGAAGGAAAACATGATCGGCAAGCGGGTCGACGAGGTCTTGCCGCCCGATGCAGCGCCCATGGCCAAGGCGGCGATAGCCGGGGCCATCGAGCACGGCAGCGACTACGGCAGGACTATTTGCCTGGAACTCGGCGGCAAGAAGCACTGGTTCGAGCTCTCGGCAACACGCAAGGCACCGGAAGCCGATGGCTCCTTCCATGCCATGGTACTGTCCCGCGACATCACCCCGCGCCGGGAAGCCGAACAGGCGCTGCTGGAAGCCAGGGAAGCTTCGCTCCTCGCTGAGCGTGACAAGCATTTCCGTACCCTCTTCGAGGCCGCACCGGTGGCGCTTTCCTATGTCCGGGGCGAGGAAATCACCCTGGTCAATCAGCGTTTCGTTGATTTGTTCGGCTATCAAAGCGATGAGATTCCCAACCTCGAAACCTGGTGGCTGCGCGCCTATCCCGATCCGGTCTATCGCGACTGGGTAAAGGAAACCTGGCAGTCCGCCATCGAACGGGCCAGCGCTACTGCGGGCACCCTGGAAAGTCTGGAGTATCGAGTCCACAGCAAGGATGGCCGGGAATTGACCTTGCTCATCGGCGGCCAGTTGATTGACGAGGGCATGATCGCCACCTTTACCGACATCTCGGCGCAAAAGGCGGCGGAAGCGGCACTGAAGGAAGCCAAGGAACTGGCCGATGCGGCCAACGTGGCAAAGAGCTCCTTTTTGGCCAATATGAGCCATGAAATCCGGACGCCGATGAATGCCATCCTCGGCTACACCTATTTGCTGGGCAAGACGCCCTTGCTGCCGGAACAAACGGACCGCCTGGAAAAGATCGAAGGTGCCGGCAAACACCTGCTCTCGATCATCAATGACATTCTTGACGTTTCGAAAATCGAAGCCGGACAACTGATCCTCGAACAAGCCAGTTTCCCGCTCAGCAGCGTCATCGATCACGTCCATTCAATCATTGCCGAATCGGCCAGCGCCAAGGGGCTGACCGTCACGGTCGACTACGGCACAGTGCCCGCCATGCTGCGCGGAGACTCGACCCGACTGCGCCAGGCCTTGCTCAACTTCGCCAGCAATGCCGTCAAATTTACCGACCAGGGCGGCATCACGCTGCGCGCCCGCCTGCTCGAGCGGCAGGGAGCCCAACTGCTGATCCGCTTCGAAGTCGAAGACAGCGGCATCGGGATTCCCCGCGAAAGCCGGAAGGAACTGTTCCAGGCCTTCAAGCAGGTCGACTCGTCAACCACGCGCAAATATGGCGGCACCGGACTTGGTCTGGCGATAACCCAGCGACTGGCCCAACTGATGGGTGGCGAGACTGGCTTCGAGAGCGAGGTTGGCGTCGGCAGCACCTTCTGGTTTACGGCGCGCCTTGAAGCGGGTGACGAGATGGCTCATGAAACGCCAGCCATGCCGTCGCCCCCGGAAAAAGTCATCGAGCGCCACCATGCCGGGGCGCGAATCCTGCTCGTCGAGGACGACCCGATCAACCAGGAATTGGCCTGCGAACTGCTGAAAGAGACCGGCCTGTATGTCGAAATCGCCGAAAATGGCCGGCAGGGGGTGGCCAAGGCGGCCAGCGTGAATTACGCGTTGATCCTGATGGACATGCAGATGCCGGTCATGGGCGGTCTGGAGGCCACCGCCATCATCCGCAAGATGCCGGAAAGGGCGTGGACACCGATTATCGCCATGACCGCCAACGCCTTCGATGAAGATCGGGAACGCTGCATCAGCGCGGGCATGAGCGACTTCATCGCCAAGCCCGTCGTCCCGGAAATTCTCTACCAGACGCTGGCCAAATGGCTGGCCGCGCCCAGAAGCTGATTGCTGGAACACAGGAAAAGCCCTGGCCGAAGCATTTCATTTTTGGGCGTTTATTCCGGTTGACCGTGGAATCCGGTATTTGGGGGTAAGGCGCGAAAAACGAGTCACCCCGGCTTTCGGCGCCAGGCCAGCAGCAGCAAGGTGAGCAGACAGAAAACGGCCCCGGCGTAGAAGGTGAATGCAGCGCCATAGACATCCCACAGCAAGCCGGCGCAGACGCTGGCCAGCAACATGGCGACGCCGCTGAGCAGGTTGAAGAACCCGAAAGCCGTGCCGCGCAAATCGGCCGGCGCCGTATCGGCCACCATCGTCGCCAGCAGCCCCTGCGTCATGCCGAGATGCACGCCCCACAGCGCCACGCCACCAAGCACGACGGCCCAGTGCGCACTGCTCGCCAACACCAGATCAGCGGCGATCAGAACGAGCAGGCCGATCGCCAGCAATTTGGTATGGCTGACGCGATCAGACAGCTTGCCGAACGGGTAGGCCGACAGCGAATAAACGACGTTCATGGCGACCATGACCAGCGGAATCAGCGCCAGCGCCATACCCCCCTGCTCAGCCCTCAGCACGAGAAATGCCTCGCTGAAGCGGGCCAGCGTAAACAGCCCGCCGACCGCCACCACCCACCAGTAGGGCGAACCGAGCCGCCGCAGATTGGCCCGCGTAATCGGATTGCGCCGCGCCGTCTGCGCCGGCCGAGCCGGCTCATGCACGCCGAAGATCAACACAGCCACGGCAAGCAGGCCGGGAATCACCGCCACCCAGAAGACGGCGCGAAAATCATCGTGCCACAGCAACATCAAACCGACGGCCAGCAACGGCCCGACAAAGGCACCAACCGTATCAAGCGACTGGCGCAAACCGAACGCCGCCCCACGCAATTCCGGCGGCGCGATGTCAGCCACCAGCGCATCGCGCGGCGCCCCGCGAATCCCCTTGCCAATGCGATCCGCCAGGCGGGCAGCGAAGACGAGGCCGGTACTCGAGGCCAGCGCAAACACCGGCTTGGTCAGCGCCCCCAGCGCATAGCCAAACACCGCCAGCCCCTTGCGCTTGCCAAGGTAATCGCTGAGCGCCCCGGAAAACACCTTGACGATCAGCGCCGTCGCCTCGGCCAGCCCCTCGATGACGCCAACCACCAGCGCGCTCGCCCCCAGCGTGCCGACCATGAACAGCGGCAGCAGGCTGTGGATCATTTCGGAAGAAACATCCATGAGCAGGCTGACGAAACCGAGCATCCAGATGCCTCGGGGCATTTTCGATGGAACCGGCGTAGTGGACTTGGCGTTGCTCATGGCTGCAGAGGCATGGTTGCGAGAGGGAAATGGAGCTTAAGCGAAGCCCCGCCGGACGACTATCATTTCAATTTTGGCCGAAATTTCCGGTTGACCGTAGCAGTCTCGGCGACAGGCTCTTACGGCGAGAACTCGCAGCTCAACGCGGTGAGCCTGCCGCGGAAATACGGCTTACGCCCGTCGAGGCGCAGCCATGCCACCTCGCCCGTGGTCGGCACGCGCATGCCGTCGCGCGTCCGGTAATCCGAGAAGTTTCCTTCCCAGGGAGCCATGACCATTTCCTTGCCCACCATGCCGCCCCTCGCCTCGGCGCGGAACGAGTCGATCAGGCCTTCTTCATTGAACCTGAACAGCAGGGTCAGCGTGAGCCGGCCGTCCGCCATGGTGGCGTTGGCCGAATGCTCGTCGACCGCCGCCCAGCGCACGCCCTGGCTGGGCAGCAGGGCGGTCGGGTACCACACTGCTTCAGCGAAGAAGCGCATGAACTCGCCGCGGGCAATCTCGCCGTCACCACTCAGATCAGCCACCTTGAACAAACCCAGGATCGCGGCACGCAGCAGGCCCTGGCCGGCGATGTAGCTGTCCACCACGCGCACCGTCAATCCCGGCAGCATCGCAATCCGGGCGTCCCAGACGAAGCCGGGGCGACGAATGATGACGTGTTGCCGCGAGGTAAACGCTTTCCATTGCTCGCCCGTTGCCGACAAATTGAAGCTGCCCGCCATCTCGAAGGTGACGGCGGCGATGATCGGCTGACCATCGCTCAGCACGGCGCGAAAGTAATGCTGTACCGGCGCCGGCAGGCCTTCGAGCTCAGCTGCGTCGTAGCGCGTAGCAGTTGCCGGCGCACGGCTGTCTTCAAGGCGAGCGAGAAGCCGGCGCGTCGAATCCGCCCAGCGCGCCGCGCCGTAGGCGTTCAGGGCGATGGCGAAAGCGGCGATCGCGGCGAGCGCCAGGCCAAGCCACAGGATTGATGTCATTCTTCTTCCGGATCAGACCAGCACGGATTGAACCGGTCGGCGCATGGACAGGGGCATGAGCGGGCCGCGGCCAAAACGCACGACCAGATCAGGGCGCAGTTCGCCCAGACCGATGGCAGCGGCGAACTGCGGCCGAAGCACTGCCACCTCGACCGGTTGGTTGAGCAACGCATTGCGAATGCCCAGCGCCGTCGCCTGCAAGGCGAAGCGTTCATAGCAGCGGCCGGTTTCCACCCAATGAGCCTTGTCGCTGACCTCCGAAACGAAGACGGCGATGCCAGCCGAGTTGCGAATTTGCCGGGCGTAACGCTCGTTTTCGGATTTGGCCGTGAAGAACAGTCCCATCATCCGGCTGCCCAGCCAGCGCGGCACGGCCGGGTTGCCCGTGGCGCCGGCGAACAGGCCGTCGCCAGTCCGGATGGCTTCGTCATTGCTGAAGCGAATCCACATTTTCAGTTCCTCGACGAAGGCCGGATCATCTATTTGCGCCGTGTTGGCGGCTACCACGTATTCGAGAACCGTCTCCATCGCCGACCGCTCCGTCAGCAGCAGCACGCGCACCCCATTGCCGCTGCCGGCCTGTTCAAGCAAGCGAAGCTCGGCGGAAGACACTGGCCGGCCATCGTAGTCGCCACGGGTGCACTGCCGCTCGGCAATCGCCTGAAACAGCGAAGAGGCATGGGCCTTGGTCGCTTCCAGGCGCACCGCCACCGTGCCATCCACGGCCGGATCGAAGCTGGCGCCGGCCTGCAGCCCGTTGGCCAAGGCAGCTTGCGCCAGGTTTTCGGTGGCACAGCCCAGCGAAACGAACAGGTGATGGTCATCCGGATCGACCGCCGGGCAGCGCCGCGCGAGGTCCGGCGCGATGGTGATCAAGCCTTCCTGAACACGAAACTTCCAGCACTGGGTGTTGTGGCTCGATGGCGCCAGCGTGGCATGGCGCACAAGTTCGCCGAGCAGCAGCGTTCGGTCGCTGGTACTCACCGCCTCCGGGCGACGAAGACGGCGAGCCGCGTCCTCAACCCGCGGGCCGGACGAACAGCCGACCAGCAAAGGCGCCGCAACCGCCAACGCGCCCGCGCCCACAACAAACTGTCTGCGTCCCAACATGGCATGCCCCGCTCAGTAGGAAGAAACTGCGAATACCGCCAACATATTCTCTACCAATTATCGGCTCTGTTCGATAGCGAACGCAGGAAGGGGGCATTTCATTTTTAGCCGTTTTTTCCGGTTGACCGTAGCAATCGATTTTGCGCCAACCATGGCGCAATGAGATGCCGCCTTACGCCACGTCGGGACGAATATCGGTCTCGGGCGGGGCGTGCTGAATCTGGTACTCGACCATGCGGATGGCCGTCAGGATGTCTGTCTTGCGCTGGGCGCAAACGTATTTGTCGGCCTCGGAAAACACCATCCGCAGACGCCGCTTCTCGGCATCGCCAAAGACCTGGCCATTAGCGATGGCCAGCAGCAGGTCCTGAATGCCGCTGTAGAAATTGATCGACCGCCTGTCCTTGTTGATATAGGCCAGCGCCAGGGCAACGTTGAATACGCCGGCAACCGACGCGACATGGAGGTTGTTCCATTCGCCGCTGGCCAGCAAGTGCGATAGATGAAGATGCGGAATCAGCATGATGTGCACTTCTTCCGGCTCGCTGATGCCGAGCTCGGCGCCGAGCAGACGATTTATTTTTCGACGACCTGAAAAAAACATTGGCTGGGGGTGTCCTTGAGATGGCTGCGGGGAGGCTCCCCGGGTCAGTGAAAACGGACGACGCTGACGACCATGAGCGCCAGCATCAACATGAAGGAAACGCTTTTCCAGAAAATCACCGGGTTGCGTTCTATGAGCGGCGGTTTGGTCTTGTTGAGGAAAATCCGGTTCGGGTGGTGCAGGTCGTAGATGAACTCGGAAAGCTCTTCGTAGCGGGCGAAGGGGTCGGGTTCGACGGCTTTGCGGATGGCGTCGTCGATCCAGGCGGGGATTTCGCGTTCTTCGCTGAGCACGCTTTTGTAGGCCAGTTTCTTCTGCGCCGATCTGGTGCGCGACTTGGGGACTTCCGTGCCGAAGGGGAAGCCGCCGGACAGCATCTGGTAGGCGATGACGCCGAGCGAGTAGAAATCGGAACGGGCGCTGCCCGGCTCGCCGAGGAAGTATTCGGGCGCGGCGTAGAGGGCGGCGCCGAGCAGGTTGATCTGTTCAACGGCGGTGGTGATTTCCTCGATGCCGGCAACCCGGGTGGCGCCGAAATCGATGATTTTCACGGTGCCCGTGGTGTCGATCATGATGTTGTCCGGCTTGAGGTCCTGATAGACCATTTCCAGCCGGTGGAAAGCCTGCAGGCCCTTGGCGATTTGTTCGAGGAGACCGCGCACGACGGCCAGTTCCGGCCGCGGGTTGTCGATCATCCATTGCGTCAGCGTCTGCCCTTCGATGTATTCAGTGACGACGTAGATGGACTGGCGTTGGCGGGTGTGGGCGCAGGGTTTGAGGACGTGGGCGCTGTTGATGCGACGGGCGATCCACTCTTCGAGCAGGAACCGTTCGAGGGCGGCCGGGTTGGCCTGCATGTCGGTCGATGGCGTCTTGATCACGACCCGTTCGCCGGTTTCTCGGTCGACCGCGAGGTAGATGTGGCTGCGGGCGCTGTGCTTGATGACACGGACGATCTGGTAGCCCTCGAACTCGGCCCGGGCGTCGAGCAAGGGCGGGCATGGCAGGTCGGCAAGCTGGCGGTAGACTTCGTTGGCTTCGGGATCAGGGAGGACATCGATACGCACGAGCTGGATGGTCAGGTTGTCGGGACTGCCGCGCTGCAGGGCGGCTTCGGTGATGACCCGGGCGGCCGCATCGAGATCGGGGCTGCCGGCGATGGCGCTGCCAATGCAGGCGGCGTCGACGTATTCATAGACGCCGTCGGTGGCGAGCAGCAGCAGGTCGCCGACGGCGAGTTGCTGCGCGTCGTAGTCGATATCGACATTGCGATCCATACCAAGGGCGCGGGCCAGATAGCTCTGGGCCGATGAGACCTGGACCCGGTGGTCCTCGGTTAGCTGGGTCAGCTCGCTGCCGCGCAGGCGGTAGATGCGGGCATCGCCGACGTGGAAGAGATGCGCCGTCGTGGACTTGATGACGATGGCGCTGAAGGTGCACACGTAGCCGCGCTCGCGGTCGTAGCGGTGATGGCTTTGCTGGGTCTGCGAATGCAGCCAGGAGTTGGTGGCGCTGAGCACGTGCTGGCCGGACTTGCGGACCGACCAGGCATCGGATGTGCAGTAGTAGTCTTCGAGAAAGCCGGTCACCGCCGACTGCGCGGCCTCCTGGCTGACCGCGCTGCTCGAGATGCCATCGGCCAGCGCGATGGCGATGCCCTTGGCCGACAGTTGCGGCTCTCTGGGAATGGCGACGCCGTGGAAATCCTGGTTGAGTTCCTTGCGCCCCCGGTCGGAGTACTGCCCGATGGCGACTTTCAGATGACGGCTCATGGCGCCCCTTGCTTCTGCTACGGTCAACCGGAAATTCCGGCCAAAATTGAAATCAGCCCCCGGCTGTCGCCGGGAGCTGCGCTGCAATTCCGGGCCGATCAGTAGGCGTTACGCTTCGGGGCGGTGCGCACGTGGGTCGAGTACAGGGTCAGACCGACGAAGGCGATGCCGCCGACCAGATTACCGAGCACGGTCGGAATTTCGTTCCACACCATGTAATCGTAGATCGAGAAGTTGCCGCCGAGCATGAGACCGGACGGAAAGAGAAACATGTTGACGATCGAGTGCTCGAAACCCATGTAGAAGAAGACCATGATCGGCATCCACATGGCGACCACCTTGCCGGTCACATTGGTGCAGATCATGGCGCAGACGACGCCGGTGGACACCATCCAGTTGCACAGCACGCCGCGGATGAACAGCGTCAGCATGCCGGCGGCGCCGTGCGCGGCATAGCCGACGGTACGGCCTTCGCCGATGGTGCCGATCTTCTGGGCGACGGCATTGGGTGCCTCGGTGAACCCGAAAGTCCAGATGATGGCCATCATGATCGCCACGGTCAGCGCGCCGGCGAAGTTGCCGACGAAGACCAGCCCCCAGTTGCGCAGGATGCCGCCGACGGTGACGCCCGGACGCTTGTCGATCAGCGCCAGCGGGCACAGCGTGAAAACGCCGGTGAGCAGATCGAAACCCAGCAGGTAAAGCAGGATGAAGCCGACCGGGAAGAGCATGGCGCCAACCAGCGGCTGACCGGTCTGCACGGTGACGGTGACAGCAAAGGCAGCAGCAAGCGCCAGGATGGCGCCGGCCATGTAGGAGCGGATCAGGGTATCGCGGGTGGACATGAAGATTTTTGATTCGCCAGCGTCAATCATTTTCGTGACGAATTCGGTGGGAGCCAGATAGGCCATGGTGGTTTCCTCGTGGGATATAGGTTTGTTTTGGAAGCCCCCCCGGCGCGCTCTCTTGGCCAGGGAAGCTGAATCCCACCATTGGGATTTGCCGGGCCGGCGACGCTGCCGGCCCTGTTCATGCACAGGCCGCTCAAGCGGCCATGAAGACCTGGCCGTTCTCGACCTTGACTTCGAACTTCTTGCAGCCGCCGACATCGGGCGCGACAGCCTGGCCATCTTCGAGACCGATGTTCCAGCCATGCAGCGGGCAGGTCACGCGTTTACCGTGCACGATGCCTTGCGACAGCGGGCCGCCCTTGTGCGGGCATTTGTCGTGCATGGCGAAGACTTCGTCGTCGGAGGTGCGGAAAACGGCGATCTTGCCGCGTTCTTCCCAATGCACGACGCGCGAGCCCAGTTGCGGGATGTCTTCCAGTTTGCAGATCAGTTTCCAGTTGCTCATTTTTCTGTCCTCGGTTTTCAGGCTTCGACCATGATGGGGATGAATTGCTTGACGGGGCCTTCTTCGCGGGACGTTGCCCACGGGTCCTTGGCGTCCTTCAGCGAGTCAAGCAGCGACGCGTAGAGCGCCTTGCGGCCTTCTTCATCCTCGACGATCTTGCCTTTCACGTAATCCAGGCCGACGCGTTCCAGCCAGTGGCAGGTGCGCTCGAGGTACCAGCCTTCGAGGCGGTAGAGCTGGAGGAAGGCGCCGGAATATTCCATGACCTCCTCATCACTCTTCACCTTGCACAGGAACTGGGCGACTTCGGTCTTGATGCCGCCGTTGCCGCCGACGTAGAGTTCGTAGCCGGAATCGACACCGATCACGCCGACGTCCTTGATGCCAGCTTCGGCGCAGTTGCGCGGGCAACCGGAAACGGCGAGCTTGACCTTGTGCGGGGCGTACATGTCGAACAGCATCTTTTCGAGTTTGACGCCCATCGACATCGCCAGTTGCGTGCCGAACCTGCAGTGTTCCATGCCGACGCAGGTTTTGACGGTGCGGATCGACTTGCCGTAGGCGTGGCCGGAGACCATGCCGGCGGCGTTGAGATCGGCCCAGATGCCGGGCAGGTCTTCCTTCTTGATGCCGAGCAGGTCGATACGCTGGCCGCCAGTCACTTTCACCGTCGGCACGTTGTATTTTTCAGCCGCATCGGCGATGGCGCGCAGTTCCTTGGGGTTGGTCAGGCCACCCCACATGCGTGGCACGACCGAGTAGGTGCCGTCCTTCTGGATGTTGGCGTGGGCACGCTCGTTGATGAAGCGCGACTGCGGATCGTCCTTCGCCTCATGCGGCCAGGTCGAGATCAGGTAGTAGTTGATGGCCGGGCGGCACTTGTCGCAACCGTTCGGCGTCGTCCAGCCGAGTTCGGCAAAGACAGTTTCCTTGTTCGTCAGGTGCTCGTCGCGGATGAGTTTGCGAACCTTGTCGTGCGAGTGCTCGGTACAGCCGCACATTGGCTTCTTGTCGGAAGCGGCCGGGGTGTAGGCGCCGCCGATGGTCGAAGCAAGAATCTGTTCGACCAGGCCGGCACAGGAACCGCAGGAAGACGCTGCCTTGGTGTGCTTCTTGACCTCATCCAGCGTGAACAGTCCCTTGGCCTTGATGGCCTGGACGATGACCCCCTTGGTGATGCCGTTGCAGCCGCAAACTTCGGCGCTGTCGGCCATCGAGGCGGCCTTGCTGTTGCCGGCATGGCCGACGTCGCCGACCAGTGACTGGCCAAAAATCAGCGAATCGCGGATGTCGTGGATGTCGCGGCCATCCTTGAGCAGCTGGAAATACCACGGGCCATCGGCCGTGTCGCCGTACATGACGCCGCCGACCAGCTTGTTATCCTTGAGGACCAGCTTTTTGTAGACGCCACCGTGCGGGTCGTTGAGCAGGATTTCCTCGGTGCCCTCGCCGCCCATGTAGTCGCCGGCCGAGAACAGGTCGATGCCGGTCACCTTGAGCTTGGTCGATGTCACCGAGCCGGTGTAGCGGCCTATGCCGTAGCCGGCGAGATGGTTGGCAGCAACCTTCGCTTGCTCGAAGAGCGGCGCGACGAGGCCGTAGGCGATACCGCGGTGGGTGACGCACTCACCGACGGCGTACACCTTCGGGTCGTAGGTCTGCATCGTGTCGTTCACCACGATGCCGCGGTTGCAGTAGATGCCCGATTTCTCGGCCAGCGCGTAGTTGGGGCGGATGCCGGCAGCCATGACGACGAGGTCGGCCGGGATGGTCATGCCGTCCTTGAAGCGCACGGCGGCGACGCGGCCGGACTCGCCCTGGACGAGCATTTCCGTCTGCTTTTGCAGCAGGAATTTGAGGCCCTTGTCTTCGAGCGACTTCTGCAGCATTTTGGCCGCCACTTCGTCGAGCTGACGCTCGAGCAGCCACGGCCCGAGGTGCACGACGGTGACATCCATGCCGCGCAGCTTGAGTCCGTTGGCCGCTTCGAGGCCGAGCAGGCCGCCACCGATAACCACCGCGTGCTTGTGCAGGCGGGCAGTTTCGATCATCTCGTCGGTGTCCTTGATGTCGCGGTAACCGATGACGCCGGGCAGATCGTTGCCGGGAATAGGCAGCATGAAGGGCGTCGAGCCGGTGGCGATGAGCAGGCGGTCGTATTCCACTTCCGTGCCGTCGTCGGCGATGACCTTGCGCTTGACCCGGTCGATCTTGCTGATCTGCTTGCCGGTGTGCAGCGTGATGCCTTTTTCCTTGTACCAGTTGAGTTCGTTGAGGACGATCTCGGAGATGGTCATTTCACCGGCGAGAACCGGGGAAAGCAGGATACGGTTGTAGTTCGGGTGCGGCTCGGCGCCGAAGATCGTGATGTCGTAGTGATCCGGCTTGATCTTCAGCAGCTCTTCGACGGTGCGGACACCGGCCATGCCGTTGCCGATCAGGACGAGACGAGGTTTGACAGCGGTTGTGCTCATGGTTGACTCCAACGTTGCGCGCACCCGGGGGTGCAAAATTTACTTCAGCGCATGACGTCGTTGCCATCGAACCGCCGACGTTGGCGGTTGATTCGCTGTAACTATTGATCTTCTTGCAATCAGTGTGCCAGCTGATCAGGCTTTTGATTTTTCGGCTTTTTTTCCGGTTGACCGTGGCAATCGCGCACCAAGGCGGGGCAAGCGGTTCCAGAGCGGTGCAGATTCAGATCAGTTGCCGCCGATGATCAGACCGGTCGCTTCAACGGCGACGATGGCCTTGGCCTGGTTGAAATCCTCGGCATAACCGCTGGCGTAGAGCAGGCAGGCCAGCTGGTTGGCAATCGGCTTGGGCAGCGGGGCCTGCTTGTCGAGAATGCGTCGAATCCATTTCGCCGTGCTCACCGCATCGTTGGCTTCCGGCAGATTGGGCAAGGCGCGCAGGCTCTCGTGCTCGGCCTCGAACAGGGTATCGACCCCGCCATCGTGGATGAACTCAAGGCGAGGCCGGCGCTTCGGATTGGCAAAGGGCTCGCCCTCGGTGCCACGCAGCAGCAATGCACGGTCGCCACGGGCAAGGAGGATGTCGCGCATCAGATCAATAAATTCGGGATGCGTCGCTGGCGCCACCAGAACGGCATCGCCGTGGAAGGGGTTGATCAGCTTGACCAGGCTGTGCGCGCTGTTGCGTACGCCGAGGCGGCTGCGCAGCCCGAGCAGGTTGTGGATGCCCGGGCACATGGCGTTAAGCGGCAGGAAGGCCAGTCCTTTCTCTTCGAGAGCAATCTGCGCCTGCGTCGTCGAGGCGACGGGCATGATGCCCAGCTCGCGGAAAATGTGCGCCGTGGTTACGCGGCCAAAGCCCTCCAACAGGCCATGGACCACGACCGGCACGCCAAAGCGCTGGAGCAGCAGGGCGAGCAGCGGCGTCAGGTTGGCTTCCTTGCGGCCCCCGTTGTAGGTTGGCAGGGCAACCGGGCGAACGCGGCCATGTGGCATGTCGAGACGGTGGGTGCGCTCGGCGGTGGCGTCCATGAAACCAAGCATTTCGTCGAGCGATTCACCCTTGACGCGCAGGCCAAGGATGATTGCGCCCATTTCGAGATCCGGCACGCCGCCGTCGAGCATCGCCGCGTAAATCTGCTGCGCATCGTCGCGCGGCAGATCACGCGCACCCTGGGCACCGCGTCCGATCTCCTTGATGAATTGTCCGTAGCTCACTGTCTCCTCCGGTTGCGGTCAGGCCGCAGCTGCGATTCTGGGGGAATGCTCTGCCACCATGCGCTTGATATCGGGCACACATGAACCGCAAAACGTTCCGCATTTGAGGTTTTTCTGGAGTTGCGGCAAATCGGCCCCGCTCCCCAGTTCCTGGTGAATCTGCACATCGCTGACATCAGCGCATTTGCAGACGATGTTGCGTGCCACCATGCTCACCGGCGGCTTGGCCGACGGCGCCAGAGCGAAGCGAATCAGGCTGACATCCAGTTCATCCTCGGCCATCGCCTGCCTCAGCCACGCCTGGGCCTGTGTCTCGCCGGCCAGCCGGACGCCAAGCAGGCGGCCTTGCTGGGCAATGGCCTTCTTGCTGATATGGCGCTTGGCGTCAGCATAGAGAATTGCCCCCTCCTCGCCATCGAGGCCGAAGAGACGATCGAGCGCGAGGATCTTGGCCTCGGCCGCCGGCCCGGCACAGGCACCGCGGAAGACGACCAGCGGCGTCGTCCGGCCATAGAGTCCGACGTTGGCATACGGGAAGTCAGCCAGGGCACCTCGGGCCCGCTGGAGCAGCTCCAGGGCCTCGGATTGGCTGGCGCAGCGGCGGACCACGGCGAGCGGGTAGGACAGCTCGGCCTTGATGATCTGCACGGCAGCATGCTTCAGCTCGGGCTGCTGCGAATAGGGGTCGATGGCATCGGAGGCCAGCGCATTGGCGCCCGGCGTGTTCATGAACTGGTTGCCCCAGTGCATCGGCATCCAGGCCCGGCCCTTGACGAGACCGGGACGCTCGGCCACCCGGACAAGCATCTCGCCACGACCGTTGCTCACCTTGGCCAGATCGCCCGACTCCAGCCCGCGGTGCCGCATGTCGCACGGATGCATGGCGAGCAGCGGTTCGTCTTCGAGGTTGAACAGGCGCGGCACGGTGCCGGTCCGGCTCATGCCGTGCCATTGGTCGCGCATGCGACCGGAAAGCAGGCTGATCGGCAGCTCGGGCGTCGTCAGTTCGGCCGTTGGCTGATGTTCGATGGCAAGAAAGCGCGCCTTGCCATCTGGTGTCGGGAAACGACCGTCCTCGTAGAGCCGTACCTTGCCGGCAATAGCCCCCTCGGGATACGGCCATTGCTGCGGCCCCTGCGCTTCGAGCAAGGCATAGGACAAGCCGGTGATGTCGAGATCGCGCCCGCGCGTGCTTTCGCGGTGCTCGTTGAAGATATCTTCGGGGCTGGCGTAGGGGAACAAGCGCCCGGCGTCGGCATTGCCCAGCTTCTGGCCCAGACGGCGGGCGAAATCGACAACGATCTCCCAGTCGTGGCGCGCCTCACCGGCCGCCTGAATAGCTGGCTGGATGCGCGTGATGCAGCGTTCAGAATTGGTCACCGTGCCATGCTTTTCACCCCAGCCGCTGGCTGGCAGCAGCAAATCGGCGTAATCGGCGGTGTCGGTATTGCCGTAGGTTTCCTGCAATACGACATATTCAGCCGCCTGCAGCGCCTCGCGTACGGCGGCCTGATTGGGCAGCGACTGGGCCGGGTTGGTACAGGCGATCCAGACGGCCTTTATTTCTCCGGTTTTGAGTGCTTTGAAAAGGTCGACCGCAGACTTGCCGGGCTTTGCCGGCACATCAGAAACTCCCCACAAACGCGCGACTTCAGCCCGATGCTCCGGGTTTCCCAAATCACGATGGGCCGACAGCAGGTTGGCCAAGCCGCCCACCTCGCGTCCGCCCATGGCATTCGGCTGCCCGGTCAGCGAGAACGGCCCGGCCCCCGGTTTGCCGATCTGGCCTGTTGCCAGGTGCAGGTGGATGATCCCTGCGTTGTTGTACGTGCCGTGAGCCGACTGATTCAGCCCCTGGCAGTAGAGCGACAGCGAGGCGTCGCTGGCGCCGAACCAGCGGGCCGCCTGAACAATGGCCTCGGCCGGGACGCCACAGAGGTCGGCAACCTTGTCCGGCGAGTAATTTTTGACGATGTCTGCCAACGCCTCGAAACCGCTGGTGTGGGCTTCGACATAATCCTGATCGACCAGGCCCTCAGCGATGAGCACATGCAGCATGCCGTTGAACAGCGCAATGTCGCTGCCTGGCTTGATCGGCAAATGAAGATCGGCGATCTCCGCGCTTTCGGTGCGACGCGGGTCGGCGACGATGATCTTGAGATCAGGGTTGGCCGCCTTGGCATCTTCGATGTAGCGAAAAACAATAGGGTGCGCGATAGCGGGATTGGCCCCGGTGATAAAAATCACCTTGGCCTGCTGGATGTCGGCATAGCTGCATGGCGGTGCATCGGCGCCCAGCGTCTGCTTGTAACCGGCAACGGCCGAGGACATGCAGAGGCGTGAATTGGTATCGACATTGTTGGTGCCAATCAGCCCCTTGGCCAGCTTGTTGAAGACGTAATAGTCCTCGGTCAGCAACTGGCCAGAAATGTAGAAGGCAACCGAATCGGGGCCATATTGCTTAATGGTCGCGGCGAAACGCTCGGCTGCCTCATCAAGTGCGCCCTCCCAGCCAAGGCGTTGCCCGATCCCACCGCGGCTTCCTCGTTTTTCGGGGAATTGCAGGCGATATGTCGGATTGACGGTCTGATTCAGCGTCGCACCCTTGGTACACAAACGGCCGCGATTGGCCGGGTGCTCAGGATCGCCCCTTAATCCGGTGATCGCACCGTTCTCGGTTTCGATGAGTACGCCACAACCAACTCCGCAGTAGCAACAGGTAGACTTGACTTCAGTTCGCATGATTTTCCTTCCGGCTTGGCTTGAGCAACAGCTATGCCAAGTTGAAAAATCATGGACTTGCATGACAAAAGGGGAAATCCATTTGTGGAATTTCCCCTTTTTAGTGCGTCAACCGCAGCCAGCGTCCCTATTTGATGCGTTGCAACCAGGGACGCCCTGCTTCTGGGCGTGGCGGCTCGGGCGGCGGCTCTTCGGGCTCCACTGCAGCTTCGCCGGCATCGATGAATTCAGCAGTCCCTTCATCCTCCGCACCGTCAACCTCAAAAGCCATTCCGGCTCCATTTTCGCGTGCGTAAATTGCGGAAACACGCTCGACCGGCACAGACAGGTCGCGGGCAACACCACCAAAACGGGCCTGGAAATCGATAAAATCGTTTCCAATCAGCAATTTTTTGGTCGCATCAGGCCCCAGATTAAGCACAATCTGGCCATCGCGAACAAACTCGCGCGGTACGCGGGTACGTTCATCGACCTCGACCGCTATGTGCGGAGTGAAACCGTTGTCACAGCACCACTCCCAGATGGCGCGGAGCAGGTAGGGCTTGGTAGACGGAAGTTCCATGCCTACTTGCGCATTGCCTTTTCGGACGGCGTCAGCGCGTCGATGAAACCCTGACGGCTGAAAATGCGCTCAGCGTACTTCATTAGCGGCGCAGCCGCCTTGCCGAGGTCGATTCCGTAGTGGTCCAAACGCCAGAGCAACGGCGCAATGGCCACGTCGAGCATCGAGAACTCGTCGCCCAGCATGAATTTCTGCTTGTTGAAGATCGGCACGATTTCAGTCAGACGAGCCTTGATTTCCTGACGCGCCTTGTCGGCGGTCTTGCCATTCTTCTCGATCACTTCCATGAACGAAAAGATTTCGCGCTCCATGCCGACCAGCAACTGGCGGGCGCGGGCGCGCATGATCGGGTCGGCCGGCATCAGTTGCGGATGCGGAAAACGCTCGTCGATGTATTCGTTGATGATGTTCGGCTCGAACAGGACCAGATCACGTTCGACCAGAACCGGCACACGATTGTGTGGATTGATCGCCGCCATTTCTTCCGGCTTGTTGAACATGTCGACGTCGATGACCTGAAAATCCATGCCCTTTTCGAACAGGACAATACGGCAACGGTGACTAAAGGGGCAGGTGGTGCCCGAGTAGAGGTTCATCATTTGTGGTAACCCTCAAAATGAGATTCGGCATCGGGGGCCGGCCAGAGCCAAACCCGCGATGCCGTTAGCTGATCCAGGAAGGATCAGTGAATGTCTTTCCAGTATTCCTTCTTGAGCGCGTAGGCGACAACAAAGAGAACTGCCAGGAAGGCCAGAACGAACCAGCCCAGAGTGCGGCGATATTCTTGCTGCGGTTCGCCCATCCAGACCATGAAGCCGACCAGATCGGAAACCGACTTGTCGAATTCGGCCGGCGCCATCGAACCCGGGACAGCCAGTTCCAGCTTGTGCGTTTCGTGATTCATCACTTGCTGGCCTTGCAGGCCGTACAGGATATGCGGCATGCCGACGTTCTCGAACACCGTGTTGTTCCAGCCTGTCGGACGGTTAGCATCACGATAGAAGGAACGCAGATAAGTGTAGAGCCAGTCCGCACCGGCACCGGCGTTACCGGCTTCGCCACGGGCCCGGGCAATGATGGTCAGATCCGGAGGTGTAGCACCGAACCACTGTTTCTGCTCGTCGGAACGGGCTGCAACACGCATCAGTTCACCGATCTTGTCGGACGTGAACATCAGGTTTTCCTTGACCTGTTGCTCGGTCAGACCGAGATCCAGCAGGTTCTTGTAGCGCATATAGGAAGCACCGTGACAGTTCATGCAGTAATTGACGAACAGCTTGGCACCATTCTGCAACGCTGCTTTGTCGCTGACCGAACCAGGCCACTTGTCGATATGGGCGGTGCTACCGCTGGCAAATGCCATGATCGGCGCGAAGAGCAAGGCGATAAGGAATTTTTTCATTTTTGTCATCCTCTCACTTGAACGTCACACGGTCGGGGACCGGCTTGAACTTGTCCATCCGCGACCACCACGGCATGGCGAGGAAGAAACCGAAGTAGAACACCGAACAAACCTGCGATACCAGTTCGCCCATCGGCGACGGGGACAGCGTGCCCAGATAACCAAGAACGAAGAAGCAGATGACGAAGATGGTCAGTAGCGTCTTGTAGATCGGACCACGGTAACGGATCGACTTGACCGGGCTACGATCGAGCCAGGGCAGGAAGGCGAAGATCACCACCGAAGCACCCATGGCAACCACACCCCAGAACTTCGCATCAAGACCGAACAGCGGATAGGTAACCGCACGCAAGATCGAGTAGAACGGGGTGAAGTACCAGACCGGCGCGATGTGCGGCGGGGTCTTCAGCGGGTCTGCCGGATAGAAGTTCGGCGTTTCCAGGAAGTAGCCGCCACCTTCCGGTGCCCAGAACATCACAGCCGAAAATACCATCAGGAAGACGACGACGCCGACGATGTCCTTGACCGTGTAGTACGGGTGGAACGGGATGCCGTCGACAGGATGACCGTTGGCGTCCAAGTTGGCCTTGATCTCGACACCATCCGGATTGTTCGAACCGGTTTCGTGCAGAGCCAAGACGTGAGCCGCAACCAGACCGATCAGAACGAGCGGGAAGGCGATCACATGGAAGGAGAAGAAGCGGTTCAGCGTAGCATCGCCAACGACGAAGTCGCCGCGAATAAGCAGCGACAGATCGCCACCGATGACAGGAATCGCCGAGAACAGATTGACAATAACCTGAGCGCCCCAATAAGACATCTGACCCCATGGCAGCAGGTAGCCGAAGAAGGCTTCACCCATCAGGCAAAGGAAAATGCCCACACCAAACAGCCAAGTCAACTCCCGTGGCTTGCGATATGAACCGTAGAGCAGACCACGGAACATGTGCATATAGACCACGATGAAGAAGGCAGAAGCACCCGTCGAGTGCATGTAGCGGATCAGCCAGCCACCCGATACATCGCGCATGATGTACTCGACCGAAGCAAATGCAATTGGCACGCCATTGGCGTTGAGCGCGGCATCCGGCTTGTAGTGCATAACCAGGAAGATGCCGGTAACGATCTGGATAACCAGAACCAGCAGCGCCAGAGAGCCGAAGAAATACCAGAAGTTGAAGTTCTTCGGGGCGTAGTACTCAGACAGGTGGCCCTTCCACATGGAAGTCGCCGGGAAACGGGCATCAACCCATTCCAGAGCGTTACCGGCCAGTGAGCCGTCTGATTTGTATTTTTCGAAATTGCCTGCAGCCATTTCTTATGCTCCCTTCTTGTCTTCGCCGATCATGATACGGGTATCGGCGAGATACACGTGCGGCGGCACTTCTAGATTGGTCGGGGCAGGCTTCGACTTGTAAACACGACCGGCAAAGTCGAAGGTCGAACCATGGCAAGGACACAGGAAGCCGCCCAGCCAACCATCAGGCATCCCCTCTTCGGTGCCGGCCTTGAATTTCTGGGAAGGCGAGCAACCAAGGTGGGTACAGATGCCGACAACAACCATGATTTCGGGCTTGATAGAACGCGTATCGTTCTGTGCATAAGCTGGTTGCTGGTTTTTCTCGGACTTGGGATCAGCGACCGCATCAGCCAGCTTGGGCAGCGTATCCATCATCTCCTTGGTGCGGTTGATGATCCACACCGGCTTGCCACGCCACTCGACGGTCATCATCTGACCCGGCTCGAGCTTGCTGATATCCACTTCGACCGGTGCGCCTGCAGCCTTGGCACGTTCGGACGGAAGCAAGCTGGATACGAACGGCACGAGTGCGGCAACCGCGCCCGCCCCGCCCACGGCTGCGGTCGCAACGACCAGACGTCGCCGTCCGCAGTCCATTTTTCCTTGATTGCTCATTACGCTGACCCCTAACGGAATTAGATGGGATAAAAATTAAACGCTAAATTATACGATATCGGACGGCCCGATAAAAGCCGGATATCACCCACCACAAGCCTTGCGCTCGCGAAATGCCTGCGCCAGGGTGCCACTATCGACATATTCGAGCTCGCCACCCACGGGTACGCCGCGGGCAATCCTGGTCACCCGGACTCCTTTGGAGCCAAGCATGGCCGTGATGTAATGGGCTGTCGCCTCTCCCTCGTTGGTGTAGTTCGTCGCCAAAATCACCTCCCGAACAACGCCGTCAAGCGCTCTGGCCACGAGACGATCCAGCCCGATATCTTTTGGCCCGACACCATCAAGGGGGGATATTTTGCCCATCAGCACGTAATAGAGCCCCTGATAACTCTGAGTCTGCTCCATCATATTCATGTCAACCGGTGTTTCAACAACGCACAGCAAACTTCCATCGCGCCGTGGCGATGCGCAGCGATCACAGATCTCCGCCTCGGTAAATGTATTGCAGCGCCGACAATGTCGAATTGACTGCAAAGCATGTTGCAGCGCCTCCCCCAAATGCTGAGCGCCCTTCCTGTCATGCTGCAACAGGTGATATGCCATACGTTGAGCTGACTTTGGCCCAACACCAGGCAGGCAACGCAACGATTCAATCAGCGAATCAAGCCCCGATGGATTCACAAATCAAAAGGGCAGCTTGAAGCCAGGCGGCAGGTTTAGGCCCGAAGTAAAGCCTGACATCTTGTCTTGACTTAATGCTTCGCCTCGGCGAACAGCATCGTTCATCGCCGCGGCTATCAGATCCTCGAGCATTTCCCGGTCATCCATCACTGACGGATCAATACTGACTCTGCGTACTTCATGCGCACCTGTCATTACAACCTTGACCATGCCGGCCCCGGCAACGCCCTCGATCTCGGTCTGGGCAAGTTGTTCCTGGGCTTTTTTCATGTTTTCCTGCATCGCCTGTGCCTGTTTCATCAGGCCAGCCAAGCCACCCTTCATCATCGTCACTCTCCGTTACGCAATAGGTTTAATGGATGATTCAACAATCGATGCATCGAGGGATTCGATTGCATCACGTATAAAAGTATCCTGAGCAATTGATGCTACAGCATGATCCTGTCGCTCTTGGCGTTGACGCCCTACTGTTTCGGCGGGGGTATCCAATTCGTTTTGAGCCAGCTCAAAACGCACCTTCATGGAGCGGCCAAAATGTTCACTCAAAGCCTGCTGCAGTTTGTCAGGTCCAGGCTTCATTTGCAGATGTGCCTGGGATGGCGATAGTCTCAACAAGCACTCAGCTTCGCCAAGTCGCCTCAGTTCACAATTTTGCGCCAACTCCCTGGCCAACCCGGACAATGGGAGCGATGCCACAATCTGATGCCAATCAGCTTCCCCGGATGCCAACGGCTTCGCGGCCGATTGTGCAGCCGCTACTGGCTCGCCCCGAAGGGCGCCGCCAGGCGCACCAACGAGTAACGGCTGGGCGCTGACCACCGGTCTGGTCTTCTGCGTCACAGCTACAAGCACGTCAGCAACGGTGCTTGGGCGAAAGGTGTGCAACCTGAGCAAGGTCATCACGAAACCCGCATATTCATCCGGCGCGGTCGACAGCTCATTTCGGCCGACATTTACGATTTGATAGGCCAATTGTACGAACTCTGGCGAAAACGCTGCCGCCAACCGGAGCAGCCTGCCTCTATCTGGATCGTCATCATCTATTGCTGCGGGAACACATTGAGCCACCTGCAAACGCGTCAGCAATGCCCCCAGCTCCTGCAAAGCTGAAGAAAATGAAAGGCTGCGCACTCCAAGGTCTGCAGCCACCTGCAGCAAAGTGGATGCATCACCGCCCTGCAGCGCGTCAAGAATACTGAACAGATAATCCTGATCGACAGTACCCAGCATGCTTCGCACCTGAACCTCTTCGACCCTCCCCGCACCATGAGCAATTGCCTGATCCAGTAAGGAAAGGGCATCACGCATGCTCCCGGATGCAGAACGTGCAACTAGCGTCAAAGCCGGGGCCTCGAAAGGAATTTCCTCTGCCTGCAAAATTTGGCTTAAATGCTTGGTTATAGCCAGCGCAGGCATCTGCTTCAAATTGAATTGCAGACAACGGGAAAGAACCGTCACTGGAATTTTTTGTGGATCGGTCGTCGCCAGAATGAATTTGACATGTTCTGGAGGCTCTTCAAGAGTCTTCAGCATCGCATTGAACGCTGAATTGGAGAGCATGTGAACTTCGTCAATCACATAAACCTTGAAGCGGCCACGGGTAGGCGCGTAGACAGCGTTCTCAAGGAGCTGTCGCATCTCGTCAACCCTGGTGTTGGTGGCCGCATCCACCTCTAGCAAATCGACAAATCTACCGCTGTCGATCTCTTGACAAGCAGAACAGACACCACACGGCGTAGCAGTGATCCCGGCTTCGCAATTTAGCGACTTCGCCAAAATCCGCGCGATGGTTGTCTTCCCAACCCCTCGAGTACCCGTGAAAAGATAGGCGTGGTGCAAGCGCCGCTCAGAGAGCGCATGCGTCAGCGCACGAACGACATGTTCCTGCCCAACTAGCGTAGAAAAATTGCGCGGCCGCCACTTGCGCGCAAGAACCTGATAACTCATGCGCTCCACACCAATGCAGAAAATGAAAGTGGCGAGCCTAACCCCCGGCACTTGCAGTAAGTAGCTGTGGCTGCTTCCTTCCGGACCTGACCAGATTCACCACCCTGCAATGCGGGGAGACCCGCCACTTTCGATTCTAACACAGGCAAAAACCTGGCATCTCGGTGGATCCCTTTTTTTTCAAGTTAACGTAATTTTCCTCTACAAAGGCAAAAGCCCCGTTCAGCGTGAGCTGAACGGGGCTTTTGGTATGGGTTGTCTGGCGTTGACCTACTTTCGCGAGCGGAAGCTCACTATCATTGGCGCTCATCTGTTTCACGGT
>NZ_JBASFI010000023.1:0-214494 GCF_049652925.1 Azonexus sp. | reverse complement strand
TTTTTTCTTGACATCAATTCTTCTTTCTCTATAATGGCGGCTCTTCGCACCTGTGCCCAGGTGGCGGAATTGGTAGACGCACTAGTTTCAGGTACTAGCGGGTAACTCCGTGGGGGTTCGAGTCCCTTCCTGGGCACCAGCGATTTTGATAGAAGGCCTTGTTAAAACAAGGCCTTTTTTCATTTCTGCCGCCGGGCTTCGGTAACCGGCCAACACGGCCGATTGCCAATTGCGAACGCATTGTCTCATAGCAGATGCTTTGCAGCACTGCCGTAACAATTGCTAACACTTGGGTACACAGCGCAGGTCATCGCCCGGCCAGCTATCGCGTTATTCGGCTTATCCAAACGACAAATACGAGCCGAACCATGACGAAGATTGCCACCCTGTTTCTCGCCGCCTCATTGGCCATGACCGCCGCCACTCCTGCGCAGGCCGACTGGGGCCGCCATCATGGTGGCCACGGCTACGGTCACCATGGCCACCGATCCGGTCCGGGCTGGGTTGGCCCGGCCGCCATACTTGCCATCACAGGCTTGGCCATTGGCGCTGCCGTCGCTTCCCAGAACAACTACGCACCAGCCCCGGTCTATAGCCCCCCGCCGCGCCCGATGCCCAGCGCCAACTACGGTACTTGGTACTACTGCGGTTCGTCCGGCCAATACTATCCGTACACCAACGCCTGCCCCGAAGGCTGGCAAGCGGTACCGGCGCAATAAAAAAGAAAACGGGCCCAGAAGGCCCGTTGACCGTAGCAATCCGGCTTTCGCTCAGTTATTGAACGGGTGCTGCTTGAGGATGGTTTCGTCACGCTCCGGGCCGGTCGACACGATGGCGATCGGCACCTCGCACAACACCTCCAGGCGATTGAGATAGGCGCGCGCCTCGGCGGGCAGGTCTTCCCAGCGCTTGACGCCAAAAGTAGTCGCGCTCCAGCCCGGCATCGTTTCGTAGATCGGCTCGCAACGGGCCACCTCATCGGCACCGATCGGCAGCAGGTCGATAATCTGGCCATCCAGCTTGTAGCCGGTGCAGATACTCAGTTCCTTGAGGCCGTCGAGCACATCCAGTTTGGTGATGCACAGCCCGGTCAGGCCATTGATACGGCCCGAACGACGCAGAGCTGCGGCATCGAACCAACCACAACGACGCTTGCGGCCGGTAACCGTACCGAACTCACGACCAACCTGCGACATCTGGTACCCCGGTACGCCTTCGGTCTCGATATCCAGTTCGCTGGGGAATGGACCACCACCGACCCGAGTACAATAGGCCTTGGTAATGCCCAGTACGTAATGCAGCATGCCTGGACCAATACCCGAACCCGCGGCAGCCTGGCCGGCAACACAGTTCGACGAGGTAACAAACGGGTAGGTACCATGATCAATGTCGAGCAAGGTACCCTGCGCGCCTTCGAACAGCAGGTTAGAGCCGGCCTTGTTGGCGGCATAAAGCGCAGCTGAAACATCGGTCACCATTGGTCGAATCTGCTCGGCATCGGCCATCGCCTGATCGTAAACCATCTGGAAATCAACGGCCGGCGCCTTGAAATACTCGGTAAGCACGAAGTTGTGATACTCCAGAACCTCCTTCAGCTTCTCGGCAAAACGTTCCGGATGGAACAGGTCATAGACGCGCAGACCACGGCGGGAAACCTTGTCCTCATAGGTCGGGCCAATACCCTTGCCAGTAGTGCCGATCTTCTTGTCGTCGGACTTGGCACCTTCGCGAGCCTGGTCAATGGCTGAGTGGTAGGGCAGGATCAGCGGGCATCCCGGGCTGATTTTCAGGCGCGAACGAACGTCAATACCGCCCTTTTCCAGTTCGGCGATTTCCGACAGCAGATGATGAATATCCAGCACAACACCATTGCCGATGTAGCATTCGACACCATCACGCACGATGCCTGAAGGCACCAGATTCAGCTTGTAAACCTGTTCACCAACCACTAGCGTATGACCGGCATTGTGGCCGCCCTGAAAACGTACAACCCCCTTGGCGTGATCGGTCAGCCAGTCGACGATCTTGCCTTTACCCTCGTCGCCCCATTGCGTACCCACCACGATGACATTCTTTGCCATTTTTTAGTCCTCTTGTATTGCTTCAATAATCCAGTGTTCGCCAACCAGCGCCAGTTTTCGGTCACAGACCGGGCCCTCACATGCTGTTTCGCCTGGCAGCAACTGGACAACAATTTCGCCCTGTTCGCGTAGCGCGGCAATATGGGTGGCGAGACGCACATCATGCCCGGCATGCGGCGCCAGAATCGCACCGTGCAATTTGCCTGCGGGTGCCAGACGCGCCACTTCGCGTAAATCCATCGAAAATCCAGTGGCCGGACGAGCGCGACCGAAGGCCTTGCCCGCGCCATCGTAGCGGCCGCCCATGGCGATCGCCGCCGGGTAGCCCGGGCAGTAGGCGGCGAAAACCACGCCGTTGTGATAGTGGTAACCGCGCAGGTCTGAAAGATCAATCGAGAAAGGCAAGTCCGGCGCACCGGCCAACAGATGACGCAGACCGTCGAGGGCAGCCGAAATGGCCGGCAAGGCAGGCAACTCTGCCGCCGCCCGGGCCAGAACATCGGCACCACCATAGAGTTGCGGCAGGCGCAACAGTGCGTCACGATATGGTGACGGCACATCAACGCAAGCCTCTTCCAGACCCGGAACATCCTTGGCCTGAAGCAGACTGAGGACCGTATCCTCGGCTTCCTGCGGCAACCCAGCGGCCTCTGCCAGCGCCTGGAAGATGCCAACGTGGCCAAGGTCAATACGACTAATCGGCAGTTTTACGCGCTCGAAAGCACCAGCCATCAGACGAATAACGTCAAGGTCGGCCTCGATCCCTGAATAGCCGTAGAGTTCAGCACCAATCTGCACCGGCTCGCGACCGGCTGAAATTGTCGCAGGCAACGTATGCAACACGCTTCCGCAATAACTCAGCCGGGTAACACCTTGATGGTTGAGAAGATGCGCATCGATGCGCGCAGCCTGCGGCGTTATATCGGCGCGAACGCCCATGGTCCGGCCTGAAAGCTGATCGACCAGCTTGAATGTCCGCAATTTCAGATCCTGACCGGCACCGGTCAGCAGCGATTCCAGATATTCCAGCATCGGTGGCATGACCAGTTCGTAGCCACGGCCGCGAAAATGGTCGAGGATGGTCCGACGCAGGTTCTCAATGCGCGCCGCTTCAGCAGGCAGCGCATCGGCAAGGTATTCAGGTAACAGCCAGTTCATGAGAAAACAATCAGGAGGATCAGGCCAATCAGCATCGACGTCAGGCCAACGAAGCGAATCTGCCCATCCGAAAATTGAACAAGGCGACGGAAGGTTTCACGCCAGGCCGCCGGGGCAATAAAGGGCATGAGGCCTTCGAGCACCAGCATCAGCGCGAAGGCCATCAGCAACGTCGAGGTCATTTGCCTTTGTCTGCCCCACGCCCACCATTCTTCATGTATTTGAAGAAATCCGAGCTGGGTTCGATCACCAGCAAATCGCTCTTGTTCTTGAAGCTGCCACGATACGCTTCAAGGCTGCGATAGAACGCGTAGAACTCGGCGTTCTGGCCAAACGCCTGGCCATAGGTATTAGTGGCCTTGGCATCACCCTCCCCCTTGATTTTCTGCGCATCGCGATAGGCCTCGGCGACAAGGATTTCACGCTGACGATCGGCATCTGCACGAATCTTTTCGGCCTCGGCTGAACCCTCTGAACGCAATTCGTTGGCGACCCGCTTGCGCTCAGCCTCCATGCGGCGATAGACGGCTTCGCTGACTTCGGTCGGCAACTCGACACGCTTTACTCGAACATCAACGATCTGCACGCCAATTTTGCGCGCATCGGTGTCCGCTTTTTCGCGCATCTGTTCCATGATCTTGTCACGCTCGCCAGAAACTACGTCATGCACGGTGCGCTTGCCGAATTCCTCACGCAAACCCGCATTGACCGTCTGATTCAGACGGGTCTTTGCCCGTGACTCGTCTCCACCCACCGAGATGTAATAAAGCTGCGGATCGACAATGCGCCACTTGATGTAGGAATCGACCAGTACGTTCTTTTTTTCCGAAGTAATGAAACGCTCCGGCTCTGCGTTATCCAACGTAATGATGCGTTTTTCGAAAAAACGGACGTTCTGGATCATCGGAATCTTGAAGTAGAGCCCCGGCTCGCTGATCGCCCGTTTGACCTCACCCAACTGGAAAACCACGGCATACTGACGTTGATCGACGGTAAAAATCGACATAGCCATTACGAC
Organism: Azonexus sp.; assembly: GCF_049652925.1. GTDB lineage: Bacteria > Pseudomonadota > Gammaproteobacteria > Burkholderiales > Rhodocyclaceae > Azonexus. Next base: position 210,237 of record NZ_JBASFI010000023.1, on the reverse strand, counting down.
CAACACGGTGGCAATAATAGCCCCCAACAAATTGATACGCGGACTCATCAACGCCCCTCCCGATCACGCGAACGCAGCGAACCATCGCGCGAACTTGAAGAATTCGAACCACCACCGACCTTCGGCGCACTTTCAAGCTGTGGCGGCGCGTCGGCAGACAACTGCGCAGTCGGCCTGGCTGTCGACGGCGCCACGGAAGCTTCCGGCGCAACCTGAGCCGCTGTCGCTGCGCTAGCCGCCTGCATCAGCTTGTCAAGCGGCAGATAGAGCAAATTGCCCTGCCCCTTGGTATCGACCATGACCTTGCTGGTGTTCGCATAAATCTGCTGCATGGTTTCCAGATACATGCGCTGACGCGTCACTTCCGGGGCCTTGGCATACTCGGCAAGAACTTGCTTGAAGCGGGAAGCATCACCCTCGGCCGAGGAGATCACGCGCTGTTTGTAACCATTGGCCTCTTCAAGCAGTCGTGCTGCCGTACCCTTTGCCTTCGGAATCACGTCATTGGCGTAAGCCTGGCCTTCATTCTTTTGGCGCTCACGATCCTGGCCTGCCTTGACCGCGTCATCAAATGCTGCCTGCACCTGCTCTGGCGGCTGAGCATTCTGCATGGTCACCTTGGAAATCATGATACCGCTCTTGTAGCGGTCAAGGATGTCCTGCATCAACTTGGCGGCTTGGGTAGCAATCTGCTCGCGACCTTCATAGAGCACATAGTCCATTTTGCTCTTGCCAACTATTTCGCGGACCGCAGTTTCAGCGGCCCCCATCACCGCCTCATCCGTCGAGCGGTTATTGAACAGATATTCAACAGGATCTTTCAGTATGTACTGGACAGCAAACTGGATGTTCACGATGTTCTCGTCATCGGTCAGCATCAGGGCTTCTTTCAGCACCTTGTTGCGCTCACTTCCACGATAGCCAATTTCGATGGTGCGTACACCGGTCAGATTTACCAGTTCATGCGACTGGATCGGGTACGGCAAGCGCCAGCGCAGACCGGGATCAGTCGCTTCCTTGAAGCTGCCGAACTGGAGCACAAGACCACGCTGCGAAGCATCCACGATGTAGAAACCCGACGCCAGCCAAACAATAGCGACCAATCCGAAAAGCAAACCGACGCCACCGCCGATGAATTTCGGATTGAAGTCTATATTCGGCATGCGGGGACCATCACCACCGCCATTGCCACCACCGCCTTTTTTGCCGAACATGCCGGTTAGTTTGCGATTGAAGTCGCGCCAGAGCTCTTCCAGATCAGGTGGGCCATCGTTGGGTCGGCGAGGACCACTGCCATTGGGTTTATCACCATCACTGCCACCGCGGTTGCCCCACTGAGGGTCATTGAGCGACATAAAAATACCTAGGGTCGGAATCATGGGTGTCGGGAATTCAGTAAATGTAATCGTGTTGTGCTTCATATTCAGCTTCAGCAATCGCCTTCTGACGGGCTTCAGCCTTCGCTCGGGCATATTCGGCCAAGGATTCACGCAACAAATCCACGCCTTCTCCAGTACGCGCACTAACTCGAACGCGCGCGATATTATCATACTCGCCCCGCTCGATCCCCGGCAGGGCTTCGGTCAGGTCTATCTTGTTCCAGACAATCAATTGCCTGACACGGTCGGCGTCAATTTCCCTGAGTACCTTGTTGACTTCGTCTACCTGCTCGTCGCGAGCATGACTCGCACTATCCACCACATGCAACAGCAAATCCGCATGCGTTGCCACCTCCAGGGTTGCATGGAAGGCATCAACCAAAGAATGAGGCAGGTCACGAATGAAGCCGACAGTATCTGAAATCACTATATTTCCAGCCCCTTCGACCCACAGTTTGCGCGAAGTTGTGTCGAGCGTAGCAAATAACTGATCTGCCGCAAAAACGCCGGCGTGGGTAAGCGCGTTGAATAACGTGGACTTTCCTGCATTGGTATAACCAACCAGCGATACATTCAGGACATCACCGCGCATCCGAGCTTTACGCTGAACGCCTCGTTGTCTTGAGAGCTTTCCAAGCCTGTCCTTCAACAACTTGACGCGGTTACCAAGCAAGCGGCGGTCCGTTTCCAGCTGCTTTTCGCCTGGTCCACGCATACCAATACCACCGCGCTGCCGTTCGAGGTGAGTCCAGCCACGCACCAAGCGTGTCGACAAATGCTCAAGCTGAGCCAGTTCGACCTGCAGTTTGCCCTCCGCACTGGTAGCACGCAAAGCAAAAATATCGAGTATCAGGCTGGTTCGGTCGATCACACGGCATTTTAGCTCCCTCTCGAGATTGCGCTCCTGCGCGGGGGAAAGCTCGTGATTAAAAATCACCAGATCCGCCTCACCCGCCGCAACCATCGCTCCGATTTCGTCAACCTTGCCTTTACCGGCAAACGTCTTGGCATCGGGACTCCGGCGCTTGCCAAAAACTTCTGAAACAACCACGCCGCCAGCCGATTCGGCCAGCAAACGAACTTCTTCTAGTTGATCTTCGAGATCGGACTGGCCAAAATCAAGTTGAACGATCACCGCACGTTCACCGGCGGCGGGTCGTTCAATCATGGGCGTTTCCAGGAAGAAGAAGCGCAAACCCACCATAAAGGCGGGTCGCTGGACAGGATTCGATTATTCCGCGGCCTGTTCCTGCTGGAGGTTGACCGGACGCGCCGGAACCACCGTTGAGATGGCATGTTTGTACACCATCTGGGTAACCGTGTTCTTGAGCAGCACAACGTACTGATCAAATGATTCAACCTGGCCCTGCAGTTTGATCCCGTTAACCAGGTAAATTGAGACGGGAACATGCTCGCGACGAAGAGCATTGAGGAAGGGGTCTTGTAAAAGTTGCCCTTTGTTACTCATGGTGTGGACTCCATGTAATTGTTATGAGGGTCCTAATGTACCCAAATTTATAAAGTGCTGCCAAAGATTTTGCAGTTTATTTCTTGTCTTTGTCGGCAAACGGATTTTTTGCGCTTACACATTGGATGCGCAATGGCGTCCCCTGTAATTTGAAGGCTTCACGAAAAGTATGCTCTAGGAAACGTCGATAGCTGTCCGTGATCTTGTCGACCGCATTGCCGTGAATGACGATGATCGGTGGGTTCGACCCTCCTTGGTGGGCATAGCGCGGTTTGGGCCGGAATAGCCCGTGCTTGGCCGGCGCTTGCTTGGCAACCGCATCGATCAGCACACGAGTCAGGCGCGGGGTGGTCATTTTGGCCATTGCTGCGGCATAGGCTGAGTCAACCGAGCGGAACAGCGACTCGAGACCGACATTGTCGCGTGCCGAAATGAAATGGAACTTGGCAAAACTAAGGAATTGCAACTTCCGTTGCAGGATCAGGCGAGTTTGCTCACGAACGTAGGAATCGAGGCCATCCCACTTGTTCACCGCAACCACCAGCGCTTTGCCGGATTGGACGATGAAGTCGGCGATATGCGCATCCTGATCCGAAACATCTGCCTGTGCGTCGACCATCAGGATGACAACATTGGCGTCTTCAATGGCCTGCAGCGTCTTGACCACCGAGAATTTCTCGATTGATTCAAATACCTTGCCGCGCTTGCGCATCCCTGCTGTATCAATCAGCACATATTTTCGGCCGCCTCGTTCGAAATCGATTTCAATCGAGTCGCGCGTCGTTCCCGGCGCATCGAAGGCGATGACCCGCTCTTCACCGAGCAAGGTATTGATCAGGGTCGACTTGCCAACATTGGGGCGACCGACGATGGCGACGCGAATGGCGTCGGAGTGCCATTCGTCATCCTCGGGCTCAGGAAAACCTTCGAGCGCCAGTTCGACCAGACCACGCACCCCTTCGCCATGGGCCGAGGAGATGGCATTGGGCTCGCCGAGGCCGAGTTCGTGGAATTCTGCCTCTACCATCCCGGAATTCATGCCTTCGGCCTTGTTGACTGCAACAATGACCGGACAGTCGACGCGCCGCAGTTTGTTGGCAATTTCCTTGTCGTGCGGCGTCAGGCCAGCACGACCATCGACAACGAAGATGATGGCGTCGGCTTCGGCAATCGCCTGTTCCGTCTGGCGAGCCATTTCGTGCAGAATGCCTTCCTTGACCAGCGGCTCAAAACCGCCCGTATCGACCACCAGATGGGGCTTCTTGCCCAGTTTTCCGTGGCCATAGTGACGGTCGCGAGTCAGCCCAGGCAGATCGGCGACGATAGCGTCGCGCGACTTGGTCAGACGATTGAACAGAGTGGATTTACCGACATTGGGTCGGCCAACCAGAACGAGCGTAGGTTTCATCGAGCCTCTATTGCGCTCACGCTGCCGCCCGTGGTCTGAACCAGAACGGCATTACCGAGCATCTGAAGTGGCGCGCGAACCGGCGTGCCATCGGTTTTCTGGCGGGCGGCAAAGCTGCCATCGTCACGGGAAAGAAAATGAACAATGCCTTCGCCATCAGCCACGGCGACCAGACCGCGCTGCACAACAGGCGCTGAGAGTCGTCGGTTTTTGAGTTTGTCCTGTTTCCACAAGCTGCTACCGGACTGACGGTCCAGCGCATAGACAACACCCTTGTCATCTGCGACGAATAGATAACGGCTATCCATCGCCAACCCAGCCACGGATGACAAGTCACGTGACCATATCATTGCCCCGCCCTGCCCCATGTCGAAACAGGCCACGCGCCCCTGAAAGGCGACCGCGCAGATCTGGCGACCATCGACGACAGGTGGCGCAACGATATCCGCCACCCGGTCAAGTTCGGTAGCACCCTTGGGCAAGGCTACTGCGCCCTCCCAGACTGGGGCACCATTTTGTACCGCCAGTGCGACAAGCTTGCCGCCGGGGTACCCGACAAAGATGTAGCGGTCAGTAAACACCGGAGAACCGGCACTGCGCACGGACAACGAAGGCGTCGACCGTTGATAGACCCATTTGCGCCCACCATCGCCAGCATCAAGCAGATGAATGCGGTTGTCACCGCTCTTCACCGCGACGCCATCATCACCGATGACGGGGGCGGCAAGCACCTCACTCGAAACCTTGGCCTGCCAAAGCGCTTTGCCGTCATCGGCGGAGAAGGCCAGTACATCACCTTTCGAAGTACCAACAACCAGCAAGCGGCTATTTGCACCAACCCCGGCCGATAGGGGTTGGCCGGCTTCGACTTTCCAGACAAGCTTGCCGTCTTCCAGCTTGGAAACCGTGCCGCTCCGACTCGCCACATAAGCAACGCTGCCGACCACGGCTGGCGTGAAGGTATAGTCACCGGCCTTGCCAACACTGACAGACCACACCGCACGGACTTCCGCTGTTGTAGTCAACGGCACCAACGGAGCCATTTTCGGCCCGGCACTGGCAAACGGATTGATCGAATCGATCGTATCCGACACAGTCGCACAGCCGCCAAGGAGAAGTCCGGCGGCGGCAAACAGGGCAGCAAGTTGTCGTGACATCAGACGGCCTCACCCAGGTTGTCAAGTTTCTGTTGCAGCAATTCACGACCGGCGCCCTGCTTGCCAGTCATTTTTTCCAGCGCGGCCTTGTAGGCCGTCCGCGCTTCAGCTTTCTTGTCTTGAGCCGCAAGTGCGTCACCCTTCAATTCCTGAAAGCGCGCATCAAAAGCTGGCGCATGAGCTGCCTCGAGCTGCTTGATCGCATCGTCGTAGGCTTGCTCGTCAATTTGAACGGCGGCCAGCCGCAGGCGAGCCAGATCCCTAATTTCGTCCTTGCCATTTTCGGCCACCCAACCAAACTGGGTCTTGGCCGTTTTCAGGTCGCCAGCTTCAAAAGACTGCTTGCCAGCCAGCATTGCGCCCAGAGAGGCGTAGCTGGTACCGCCGAATTTCTCGGCCAGTTCGCCCGCCGCCGCTTTGACCTTTTGGACATCGCCGACTGCTGTCGCCTGTTCCAGCACACCATAGATGGCCGCGGCTTGCGTCGATTGCCCGCGCTGGTACCAGTTCCAGCCTTGCCAACCGATAACCCCCAGCGAAGCAGCAACAACCACGCCCGTCACGAGGTTGCCGTACATCTTCCACCAGGTTTTCAGGGTATCGATCTGTTCCTGTTCTTCGAGGTCGTAATGCGCCATGCTGCTTATTCCTCTTCGTCCGAATCAATAATTTGATCGATGATGGCTTCTGCCAGTTCATCGACTTTCAGTTTACGTTGTTCAATGCCAGCCTGACGTAGCGACTTCAACTGGACTTCTCCGGTCGATGCTTCGTCATCGCCAATAATCACCGCGAATGTCGCGCCGCTGCCATCGGCTTTTTTCATCTGCGACTTAAAGCTGCCACCACCGCAATGCTGCAGCACATCGACGCCCTGATCGCGCAAGCCTTCGGCGACACGGAAGGCAAGGCGAGCGGCTTCGTCGCCCTGATGCACCAGATAGACATCCGGCGCCGGCGCCGTCGGCTCGCCACCGGAATCCTTGATCAAGGCGATCAGGCGTTCGATACCCATGGCAAAACCGCAGGCTGGCGTCGGTTTACCGCCGAGTTGCTCGACCAGACCATCGTAACGACCACCGGCACAGACCGTACCCTGGGCGCCCAATTTATCGGTCACCCATTCGAAAACGGTCAGGTTGTAATAGTCCAGACCACGCACCAGACGCGGATTGATCTTGAAAGGGATGCCTGCATCACGCAAAACGCGCTGCACGCCTTCGAAGTGGGCCAGCGACTCGGCGCCAAGGTAGTCAATCAGCTTTGGCGCAGCGGCGCACAGGTCCTGCATAGCCGGATTTTTGGTATCGAGAATGCGCAGCGGATTGGTATGCAGGCGACGCTTGGCATCGTCGTCAAGCAACTCGGCGTTTTCCTCGAAATAGGTAATCAAGGCGGCGCGATGCTGGGCTCGCTCATCGGACTGACCGAGGCTATTGAGTTGCAGTTCGATGCCATCCAGCCCAAGGTCGTTCCACAGGCGCGCACCCATCAGGATCATTTCGGCATCGATATCAGGGCCGGTCATACCGAAGGATTCGACGCCAACTTGATGAAACTGGCGGTAACGTCCTTTCTGCGGACGCTCGTGGCGGAACATCTGGCCAATGTAGTAGAGGCGCTGGGTCTGGCGGGCGGCCAGATTGTGCTCAATAACGGCGCGTACACAACCAGCCGTACCTTCCGGACGCAGGGTCAGCGCTTCGCCGTTGAGGCCGTCGATGAAGGAATACATTTCCTTTTCGACGATGTCGGTGACTTCACCGATGGCGCGCTTGAAAAGTGGCGTCGGCTCGACGATGGGCATGCGAATCGGGCGATAGCCGTAACTTTTGAGCCACGACCGGATGGTGTCCTCGAACAGCTCCCAGAATGCGGCTTCGTCGGGCAGGATATCGTTCATCCCGCGGACGGCTTGCAAGGTTTGACTCATGACTTCAGTTTCTTGGTGTAGGTGCGCTCAACATAGCGCTCGATGATTTGCTTGAATTCGTTGGCGATATTGTCGCCCTTGAGGGTGACCGTCTTCTGGCCATCCTCGTAAACTGGCGCCGATGGGGCCTCACCGGTCCCCGGCAGGGAAATTCCGATATTGGCGTGCTTTGATTCGCCGGGCCCATTGACGATGCAGCCCATCACAGCCAGCGTCATGTTCTCTGCCCCGTCGTAGCGCAGCTTCCATTCCGGCATCTTGGCGCGCACGAAATCCTGGACTTCGCCGGCCAGTTCCTGGAATAGTGTGCTGGTCGTCCGTCCGCAACCGGGACAAGCTGCAACCATCGGCGTAAAAGCGCGCAGACCCATCGTTTGCAGGATCTCCTGGCCAACGATGACCTCCTGGGTGCGCGAACCACCCGGCTCCGGGGTTAGCGAAATACGAATGGTGTCGCCGATGCCTTCCTGCAACAAAACGGACAACGCTGCGGTCGACGCGACGATTCCCTTCGACCCCATGCCTGCTTCGGTCAAACCGAGGTGCAGCGCGTAGTCGGCGCGCTTCGAAAGCTCGCGATAAATGGCGATCAGGTCCTGAACGCTAGAGACTTTGCAGGACAGAATGATTTTTTCGCCGGCCAAGCCGACCTCTTCGGCCTTGGCAGCGGATTCGAGGGCCGACGTCACCATCGCATGGCGCATGATCTCGGTCGCATCCAAAGGCTGCGGTCGACCGGAATTTTCATCCATTATTCGAGCCAGCAGTTCCTGATCGAGGCTGCCCCAATTGACGCCAATACGGACCGGTTTATCGTACTTGCAGGCCAGCTCTACCATCTGGGCAAACTGCTCATCCTTTTTCTTGCCGAATCCAACGTTGCCTGGGTTGATCCGGTACTTGGCCAGCGCCTCGGCGCAGGCCGGATGCTCGGTCAGCAAGCGATGGCCGTTGTAATGGAAATCACCGATCAGCGGCACATTGCAGTTCATCCGGTCAAGGTGCTCGCGGATTTTCGGCACGGCAGCGGCTGCCTCCGGCGAATTCACCGTGATGCGCACCAACTCTGAACCAGCGCGTGCCAGTTCGGCGGTCTGCAGGGCGGTGGCTAGATAGTCGACAGTATCAGTGTTGGTCATCGACTGGATAACCGTCGGGGCATCACCCCCCAGTTTCACATGGCCGACGAAACACGACCGGGTCAAGCGTTTGGCAACAGCGCTCACGATTTACTCCAGAACCAGGCGAGCCACGTCGCCACGCGTGTATGGTGCCAGATCAACGGCCTCGCCATGCCAGAACACACGGGCGCCCGGCGCGTAGCCGATGGTGACCGAGAGTGGTCCCTGTCCGGACAGGGATTGCTCCGTACCAGCCGTCAGCTTCTGGGAAAACACAACCTTGTTGTCGCGATCGCGAACCTCAAGCCAGGAATCCTTCTCGAACAGAAAACGCATTTGGGGAGCATTTGCCGGCGCCGCTCCGGACTCTCGCCCATCCTGGCTGGCAGGCAGAGCCGGGGAAGCCGACTGGGGAGCCTGCAGTTCAGCCGGCGCGAGCACCTGCGGGTTCATGACTTGTTGCGGCGTCGTTCCGGGGGGAAAAACAGGCTCGGCAACAGGTGCAACAGGCGCCGATGTCGACACTTCCGGATCCTTGCGAGCCAAAGAGTCGAGCAGCAATTGGGTGCTTTCGCGCAAAGACGAAAGATCACCTGGCATCAAAAAATACGCCAAGGCAGCCAGAACGACCGCTCCGGCCCCAACCAACACGACCAGCTTGCTGCGCCGGGATCCGGCACTGCCGGAATGCGGCATTGCTGCCGGCGTCATCTCGGATACACCAAGGTTATTGACCGGTTTTTCCAGTACTTCATCGAGTTGCGCCATCAGCGGCGCCGGATCAATCTGGATCAGGCGGGCATAATTGCGAACAAAACCACGAATGAAGGTATTACCTGGCAAACTTTTCCAGTCGCCGCGCTCAAGCGCTTCCACCTGCCGCGGTCCGAGCTTGAGCGTCTGCGCGATATCAGCCACCTCTAACCCGCGCGCTTCGCGCGCCACACGCAATTGCTCGCCGACTTGCGGCCCGGACATCACAACAACCTCTTCTGCAACGATGTCCTGAATATTCACCTGCTCACTCATTCAAAATTGCCTTTTAGGAATTCCTGATACTCCGACGATGTCGGATATCGCCCACGCAGCTGCGAAGCGTAGCCCGCTTCACCCGCACGATTACCCTGCTTGCGCTCAAGGCGCAATCCGAGCCAAAGGGCATCCGCCGTTGGCGGCTCCATCATTTTCAGCGCTTCAGCCAGATAAATGCGTGACTCTTCAAAATTTCCGCGCTTGTAAAAAATTTTTGCCAGTTGCAGGCGAGCCGGCACCGCACCATCGCGCGAAAGCTGCAAGGCTTTGAGCAGGTAATCCTGCGCACCATCAAAATCACCCGCCTTGAAAGCACAGGTTCCGGCATTGGTGTAGGCCTTGTCTGGCGTCTCGTACAGTGGGCTCTTCAGCGCATTGAGAAAATAAGCGATTGACTGGCGCTCCTTTCCCGTTTCACAGAGATACCAACCGTAGTTGTTATTGACCTCAGGATCGTTCGGCGCGAGATTCAACGCCTGCCGAAAATCGTCTTCCGCCTTGTCGTACTCCTTCAGCGATAGGCGGACCAAGCCGCGCACGCTATACGCCTGGAAATAACTGGAGTCCGCACTCAGTGCAATGCGTAACTCATCCAGCGCAACCCCCGGATTTCCGGCCTGAAAATACATGGCACCGAGCTCAGTGTGAATCTTGGCCCGATTACGCGGATCGGTTGTGCCCTTTGACTGGCCGGTTGCAGAAGGGTTGAAGTCGTATTGAGCCTGAACAGATAAAACGCAGAGGGCCCCCAAAAAAACACCCGCGATTCGATTTTTCAGCGAAAGGATTTTCACGATCTTGCCTCCACTAAGGGAATCACTCGTCCGGCGGTACGTTTGGTTTTATCCAGCACTTGCCCGGCCAACTGGCCACAGGCTGCATCAATGTCGTCACCGCGCGTCTTGCGCGTCGTGGTCACGATTCCGGCCTGCATCAAAATATCGGCAAACCGGCGCACCCGCTCGGCCGGGGAACGCTTGAACGGCGAACCCGGGAAGGGGTTGAAGGGAATCAGGTTGAATTTGCAATGAACCGACTTGACCAGCGTCAGCAGTTCGCGGGCGTGGGCGTCGCTGTCGTTGATGCCGTCGAGCATGATGTATTCGAAGGTGATGAAATCGCGCGGCGCCTTGTCCAGATAACGCTGGCAGGCGGCCATCAGTTCTTTGAGCGGGTATTTCTGGTTGATCGGCACGATCTGGTCGCGCAGCTTGTCGGTCGGCGCATGCAGCGAGACAGCCAGGGCGACCGGACACTCATCACCCAGACGATCCATGACCGGCACCAGACCCGAGGTGGATACAGTGACACGTCGGCGGGAAAGACCGTAGGCGTTGTCGTCGAGCATCAGCTTCAAGGCGGCAACGGAATTTTCGAAATTGGCGAGCGGCTCGCCCATGCCCATCAGCACAACGTTGGAAATAACCCGTTCGTCGCCGTGGACCGCACCCAGTGCATGATTGGCCTGCCACAGCTGGCCAATGATTTCCGCCACTGTCAGGTTACGGTTGAAGCCCTGCTTGCCAGTCGAGCAGAAAGCGCAATCGAGCGCGCAGCCGGCCTGCGTCGAAATGCACAGCGTGCCGCGGTCGTCTTCGGGAATGAACACCGTCTCGACGGCATTGCCGTTGCCGACATCAAACAAAAACTTGCGCGTGCCGTCATCCGACAGCTTGTCCGAGACGATGGCCGGCGGCGCCACGACCGCCGTCGCCTTGAGCTTCTCGCGAAGGCTCTTGGCGATATCGGTCATGGCATCGAAGTCCGCCACGCCGGAACGATGGATCCAGCGCAAGACCTGCTTGGCGCGGAAGGGCTTTTCGCCCTGCTCGGCAAACCAGGCAGTCAGGCTTTCGCCATCGAAATCCAGCAGATTGACGGTCATTCGGTATTGATTAGCGACCAGCGTAAACGTTCAGGCCCGGGAAGAAGAAAGCAACTTCCACGGCAGCGGTTTCCGGTGCATCAGAGCCGTGCACGGCGTTGGCATCAATCGATTCAGCAAAGTCGGCACGGATGGTACCGGCGGCGGCTTCCTTCGGATTGGTGGCGCCCATCAGTTCACGGTTCTTGGCGATGGCGTTTTCGCCTTCGAGCACTTGAACCATGACCGGACCGGAGGTCATGAAAGAAACCAGATCCTTGAAGAAAGGACGAGCCTTGTGCACAGCGTAGAACTGGCCGGCTTCCTGTTCGGATAGCCAGACCATCTTGGAAGCAACGATCTTCAGACCATTGGTTTCAAAACGGGAGTAAATCTTGCCGATAACGTTCTTGGCAACAGCGTCGGGTTTGATGATGGAGAGGGCGAGTTCGATAGCCATTTAATTGCTCCGCAAAAGCTAGTCAGTTGAAAAACGGGCAATTTTAGCAGATTCAGAACACGAACGCCCGAATCACTGCACTAGCGATTTCTCGTCTTCGGGCTTGTTCAGCGGCTCGCGCAACTCGGCAAAATTGCGCGGCGCAACGTATTGCAGCAGCTCCTTGCCATCGCTGTCGACGACAACATCGAGCCCTTTTTCGGGATAGAGCAGATGCACCCGCTTTTCCGACACTGCCAGCCGTTCGCCCGGCGGCCCGAAGCGCTGGATCACCGTCGCCTCATCGAGATTGACCGACGGTATGACGCTGATCGCCTTGACCGGCATTTTTTCAATTGCAGCCAGATCATCGGGGTTCAATGTGATTTTGCGCGTCATGCTTTCCATGTGTTTGGCCTTGAGGGCTCGATCACGCATTTCCAAAATCAGCTCATTTTTCGCGTCGACCGTGACAATCACCTTGGCCAGCACAAAACCGAGTGCCACCTGCGAGTAATAGCCTTCGAGCGTGCCCATTTCGTTTGGCTCGGCGACGATCGCCACGTCCATCTCGCTACCAAACTTCTGGCGCACCTCGCCGACGGTACTGACCCCCGGGTGCAGACCGAAGACTGAACTACCACCCTGGGCATCGAGTTCGATTTGCCAAGGCAGGTTGGCATTGGGATCGACACCGTCCTGCTTCCCCAGCCCCGGAACCAAAAAGGGAACAATCAAAGCAATGGCAATCAGCGCGATCATCGAGAGTGCGAATTTCATGATTTCCTAACGTACTTTCCGGGGACCGGATTGTGCCACACCCGCCCCACAAAAAAACAAGCCCCGAACGGAGTCGGGGCTTGTCTATTGCGGGAAGGCCAGCCTTAAATCATGCCCATGGTCCGTGGCAACCAGAGCGAAAGATCAGGCCAATAGGTAACAACCATCAGGAAGCAGAGCATGGAGAGCAGCCACGGCCAGACGGCTACGGTCAACTCGGTAATGCCCATCTTGGTTATCCCCGACGCGACATAGAGATTCAAGCCGACCGGCGGATGGCACATGCCGACTTCCATATTCACCACCATCAGGATACCGAAATGCACCGGATGGATGCCGAGCGCAATCGCCACCGGGAATAGAATCGGCGCGAAGATCAGGACAATGGAAGACGGCTCCATGAAGTTACCGGCGAGCAGCAAAATCACGTTCACTGCCAGCAGGAAGCTAATGATGCCCAGCCCGTTGCCCAGCATCCAGTCAGCCAGTGCTTGCGGAATGTTCTCATTGGTCATGATGAACGAGAAGAGCACGGCATTGGTGATGATGTAGAGCAGCATCGCCGACATGTTGGCCGAATTGAGCAACACCTTCGGCACATCCTTCAAGCCCAGATCCCTGTAGATGAAAACGGCACAAATAAAGGCGTAGACCGCAGACATCGCTGCCGCTTCGGTCGGCGTGAAGATGCCAGTGTAGATACCACCCATCACGACAACAATCAACAACAAGCCCCAGACCGAAGCGCGGAAGGCTTTCCAGCGCTCACCCCAGGTCGCCTTCGGCTGACGCGGATAATCAAACTTCTTGGCGCGATACCATGTAACACCGCCCAGCGTCGCCGCCAGCGCCAGACCCGGAATCACCCCGGCCATGAACAAGGCGCCGACCGAAGTATTGGTCGCCACCGAATACATCACCATGACGATGGATGGCGGAATCAGGATACCGAGCGCCCCGGACGTCGCGATCACGCCGGCCCCGAACTTGTTCGGGAAGCCAGCCTTGACCATTGCCGGCAGCAGAATGGAACCGATCGCTACGACTGTTGCCGGACTGGAGCCAGATACCGCAGCAAACAGCGCACAGGCCAGCACGCCAGCCAGACCGAGACCGCCGTACCAGTGACCGACCATCGACGTGGCGAAGTTGATCATCCGTTTCGCCACCCCGCCATGGGTCAGGAAATTGCCGGCGAGGATGAAGAACGGAATCGCCATGATTTCGAACTTCTCGATGCCGGTAAATAACTTGAGTGCTACCGATTCAAGCGGCACCTCGGTCATCGTAAAGAGGAAGGTCAAAACCGTCAGGCCAAGCGAGATCGAAATCGGCATGCCGGTCAGCATAAGCACGGCCAGCAGGCCGAAAATCACCAGGGCGTTCATTGCTGACCTCCTTTGTCGTCTTCACTGCGACGCTCAGCCGCGCGACGCTCGTTTTCCAACGCCTCGCTCTCGCCACGCCGGCGATCCTCACCCGTGCGACGCTCGCCAATCATTGGGTGCTTCAGGTCGTGCATGTGCAAGTTGTCATCCATGCCATAGAGATTGACATCGACCGGCGGCGTTTCATCCTCCAGTCCATCAACGTGACCATGGTCATGGTGCGGCAGTTCGCCGGTACGCATGAACGAGATGCAGACCTGCAGGAAGCGGAAGCACATCAGCGAAGAACCCAGCGGGATGGCGCTGTAAACAATCCACGTCGGCCATTCAAGATCAGGCGTCGTCGGTCCTTCATAGTTGTCGCCGGTGTCGATACCAAGGAACTGGAAGATGGCGTAATGCGCCCCGTTTTCCCAGACGAAATGACCGCCCAGCGTCGCTACAATGCCCGTAAACAAGGCGCCGGCCAGCAATCCGAACACAATGGCCTTGCCGCGGGCGCTGTCGTCAAGACGGTTGATCAGCACATCGACCCCGACGTGGATACCGGTACGCACCCCGTAAGCCGCACCGAACTTGGCCATCCAGACAAACATGATGATGCAGAGCTCCTGAGCCCAGCCGAAATTGAGTGTCAGCAACCAGTCCTGAAGCCCGGGAATATCCATCCCGGCCAGATAACGGTGCATGACTGAGACGAAAATAATGAGTGTGGCCGCTCCCATCAGGAAGGTGACCAGCAACTCTTCAAGGTGATTCAACGCCTTGTTGATCATGACGAGTTCCCCCGTTGTGATGCGGGGGCCGTAGCCCCCGCATTCATGTTGCAGCTACGGTTAGAGGCTATCCGGCTTGAACCCGGTGTCCTTGTAAACCGCCTGGATCACTTCCTTGCCGACGCGACCTTCCATCTTCTGATGGACCGGCACCAGCGCCTTCTTGAAAGCCAGGCGCTCTTCCTTGGTCGGGGTATAGACCGTCGTCTTGCCACTCTTCTTCACTGCCTCAAGTGCGTTGTCGTTCTCAACCTTGGCGATCTGGTTGGCGTAACGGGTAGCCTGCTCCATGGCATCTTCCAGTTGAGCCCGAACGTCAGCCGGCAAACCGTCCCAGAACTTCTTGTTCACGATCACCGCATAGCCAAGGTAACCGTGCTCGGTCAGCGTCAGATGCTTCTGCACTTCGTGCATCTTCTGGGTGTAGAGATTCGAAATCGGATTCTCGGTGCCGTCGACCACACCGGTCTGCAGCGCCTGATAGACCTCGGAGAAAGCCATTACCTGTGGCAAACCACCCAGGGCACGGATTTCTTCTTCAAGCACCTTCGACGACTGGATGCGCAGCTTCTTGCCCTTGAGGTCTGCTGGCGTCTTGATCGGCGTATTCAGCGAGAAGGACTTGAACCCGTTGTCCCAGTAACCCAAACCACGAATACCCTTGGGTTCCAGCTTGGCCAGCAATTGCTTGCCGACAGCGCCGTTGGTTACCTTGCGCAGACCATCGTAGTCACTAAAGATGAACGGCAGATCAAAAACCTCAAACTCCTTGACACCGAGCGGACCAAACTTGGCAAGCGACGGAGCGAGCATCTGAACTGCGCCCAACTGCAGCGCTTCCATCTCCTCCTTGTCCTTGTACAGCGTCGAGTTGGCATAAACCTCAACCTTGACCTTGCCCTTCGTCAGTTCGCCGGCTTTCTTTGCAAACATTTCGGCAGCCTTGCCTTTCGGAGTATCGGCGGCTACCACGTGGCTGAATTTAATGACGATGGGTGCCTGGGCATAGGCGGCCAGCGACAGCGCGCCGGCAAACAGGGCAACCAAAAGCTTGGATACTTTCATTGTTTTCTCCTCCAGATATGGAATAGCGAAATTTAAAAAAATTTCAGCTGAGTTAAATTATTACGAAAGATATAACCGCCGTGTATTGTGGTTTTCCACATACCGATTACCCATAAAAAAACCGCCGGACCAGCCGACGGTTGTTAGCAACGATATTCGCGATCAGTGATGTTCGACGATAGGCCGCGGAACGTGGGGAATGACCAGTTCCGGGGCGTCATCCAGAACCAGTTCCGGATTGTCTGCCTCGTCTGCGGTTTCGTTGTTGAGAACAGCATTCAGGCGCTTGGTATCGAGCGCATTGCACCACTTGGCCACCACCAGCGTAGCAACGCTATTGCCAATGAAGTTGGTCAGGGCACGGGCTTCTGACATGAAACGGTCGATCCCTAGAATCAGGGCCAACCCAGCCACCGGTACGGTGCCTACGGCCGACAGCGTCGCTGCCAACACGATAAAACCACTTCCTGTCACCCCGGCGGCACCTTTGGAGGTCAGCAACAAAATGACCAGCAGTGTAATTTGCTGCCCGATATCCATCGGTGTATTGGTCGCCTGAGCGATAAAAACGGCAGCCATGGTCAGGTAGATCGAGGTGCCATCGAGATTGAAGGAATAGCCGGTCGGCACAACCAGACCAACCACCGACTTTTGCGCACCCGCATTTTCCATCTTGGCCATCAGGCGCGGCAAGGCAGATTCCGACGAAGAGGTACCGAGCACCAGGAAAAGCTCTTCCTTGATGTACTTGATCAACTTGATGATGGAGAAGCCGTGAAACGCAGCAATACTTCCCAATACACCAAGAATGAAGATCACGCAGGTCAGGTAGAACGCCCCCATCAGGCTGGCCAACTGGGTCAGGC
This sequence comes from Azonexus sp., assembly GCF_049652925.1. Taxonomy (GTDB): domain Bacteria; phylum Pseudomonadota; class Gammaproteobacteria; order Burkholderiales; family Rhodocyclaceae; genus Azonexus. The sequence goes on along the minus strand of NZ_JBASFI010000023.1, from coordinate 193,561 downwards.
TACCGACACCGTGTTTGCCAATGGTGTAGGCCATCGCACCGAAAGCACCGATCGGAGCGACCTTCATGATCACTCCGACGATGCCGAACAGCACGTGCGACAATTTCTCGATCAACTCGAAGACCGGCTTGCCACGCTCACCGAAGGCATGCATGGCATAGCCGAAGAGGATAGAGAAGAAAAGCACCTGCAGCATGTCGCCCTTGGCAAAGGCATCGACAACGCTGGTCGGGATGATGTTCAACAGGAAGTCAGTCGTCGATTGCATCTGGCCAGGCTGGGCATACTTGGCAATGCCCTTGGTATCCAGCGTCGACACGTCGACGTTCATGCCAACACCGGGCTGCCAGACGTTTACGACGACCAGACCAATCACCAGCGCGATGGAACTGACCACTTCAAAATAGAGCACGGCCAGGCCACCGGTCTTGCCGACCTTTTTCATGTCTTCCATGCCGGCAATGCCGACAACGATGGTGCAGAAGATGATCGGGGCGATGATCATCTTGATCAGCTTGATGAACCCGTCGCCAAGCGGCTTCATCGCCGCGCCGGTTTCAGGATAGAAATGCCCGAGCGACACGCCAATGATGATGGCGACGATCACCTGAAAATAGAGACTCTTGAATATCGTTTTTCTGGCCATGGTACTTGTGCTCCTCCTCGAATACGGACTCCGGAAAAGTCCGGAAAACGGGCGGCAGTATCTCCAACATGGCTTCGGCCGACCATTGTGGATATCCGTGTTGTGGAAAACCACAATCAACCGGCCCGAAAAAACGTGGTGTACCATTTTGCAAATGAATCACACGCTTCCGATCCTCCCGGGCAGTTCGCGCCGGCTGCGCTGGCTACTGGCCCTGCCCAAGCTGGGTATCGTCTTGCTGCTCGTCGCCGTGCTCACCCTGATCTGGCTGCTGCACCGCAACGAAGCGGAAGAAGAGCGCTCAGCCCTGATCAAGGACGTGCTCTGGCTGGAACAGAATCTGCGTTTTCACCTCGATGGCAACGAAGAACAAATGCAGCAACTGGCGCTGGAAATCGCCAATTCGCCCAATCGCCAGAAGCTGTTCCGACTGCGCGCCGAGCACATATTGAAAAACTCGCCGGATATTGCCCAGGTACTCTGGCTGGATGCCGACCGGCAGGTGCTTGACGCCTTGCCGACCACAACTCAGCCGGATAGCGAGATCGAATCATTCGGTCCCTCCGTGACAGCCAAGGCTTTCGAATTGGCCAGCCGGCTGGGCAAACGGCAATACACCGAGCCCTTCTTTCTTGAAGGTAACCGAGCCTTCGTCGAGCTGCTCGTTCCCATCTTCAACGAGCGTCGGACAACAGGCATGCTCGTCCTCTTGTATCCACTGGACACACTCCTCGGCAACCAAGTGCCATGGTGGTTTACCGAGAAATACAAAGTCGAAATTGTCGACGACAACGATCTCCAATTCGCCACCAAAACCCACATTTCCGGCAACCGCAGCCAGAGCTACGAAATCCCCTTCGATCCACCGGGTTCCGGTCTTTTGCTACGCGTAACAAACTACAACGCCCCGGATAACTCACTGCAACGCCTGCTGGTCGCCGCCATCATTTTGCTCGCCGCTGGCGTCTTCTGGAGCCTGTGGCTGGTCCGCGACCTGATGAAAAAGCGCTCTCTCGCCGAAGATGCGCTGCGCGAAGAACACGCTTTCCGTGCCGCCATGGAGGATTCACTGACGGTCGGCATGCGGGCTCGAGACCTGCTCGGACGGGTCATCTACGTCAATCCAGCCTTCTGCAGAATGACGGGCTTCAGTCCAGCAGAACTGGTCAACAAGGCGCCGCCCATGCCCTATTGGGCGCCGGAACAACTGGAAGAAACCTACGCCATGCACCAGACCGTCCTGGCTGGTGAGGCACCACCGGATGGTTTCGAGATCACCTTCATGCGCAAGAATGGCGAACGTTTCCACGCACTTGTCTACGAAGCCAAGCTGATCGACGGTAGTGGACGGCATACCGGCTGGATGGCCTCGGTGCTTGACATAACCGAACGCAAACACGCTGAAGAGTTAGCTCGCCAACAACAGGAGCAACTGCAATTTACCTCTCGCCTGGTCACCATGGGCGAGATGGCATCCACCCTTGCCCACGAGCTGAATCAGCCACTTGCGGCCATCGCCAGCTACAACACCGGTTGCCAGAATTTGCTGAGCAGCGGCAAAGCGACCCCACAAGAAATTCTGCCGGCCCTGGAAAAAATCGGGGTGCAAGCCCAGCGCGCCGGCAAAATCATTCGCCGCGTCCATGACTTCGTCCGGAAAAGCGAACCAAAACGCGCCCCCTGCCTGCTCGGCGAAGTCATTGAAGACTGCCTCGGATTCGTCGAAGCCGAGGCGCGCAAGCGGCATGTCCGGATCGAATGCGAAATCCCCTCGCTACCGCCGATTCCGGCCGATCGACTGATGCTCGAACAAGTCCTTCTTAACCTGATCAGGAACGGTATGGAAGCGATGGCCAGCAACGATATAGCCGACCGCGTGTTGCATATTGCGACTGAAATCAGCGGCAGCGAACTGCATGTCAGGGTCAGCGACCGAGGCTGCGGCATCTCGCCGGAAATCCGCGACAAGTTATTTACCGCGTTTTTTACTACAAAGCCTGAAGGCATGGGGATCGGGCTGTCGATCTGCCGCTCGATCATCGAGTTTCACCGCGGCCGATTGTGGGTTGAAGACAACCAGCAATCGCCAAACGGAAGCGGTACGATATTTATTTTCACCCTGCCTATGGAAGCCGAATGAACGCCCCCAAAGCACATCTGGTTGATGACGACGATGCCATTCGTGACGCCTTGGCCTGGTTGTTGAAATCACGCGGCATTCCGTATGCAACCTACGATTCAGCAGAAAGCTTCCTGGCTGCCTGGACAGCCACCACCAGTGGCTGCGTGGTTCTTGATATGCGGATGACCGGCATTAGCGGCCTCGATTGTTTTGATCAATTGCTCGAAAGGAAATCAACGCTGCCCGTAATATTTCTCACCGGCCACGGTGATGTCCCGCTCGCCGTCAGTACGCTCAAGAAAGGCGCCTTCGACTTCTTTGAAAAGCCGCTCAACGACAATGAGCTGGCTACTCGCATCGAGGAAGCAATGGGGATTGATGCGCGCCAGCGAGCGGCAAATGCCACGGTCGACTCGGTAAAAGCACGAATTTCGACATTGACCACCCGCGAGCGCCAAATCATGGAACTCGTTCTGCTCGGAAAATTCAACAAGGTGATCGCCGACGAATTGAACATCAGCATGCGCACCGTCGAGGTGCATCGCGCCAATATTTTCGACAAAATGAAGGTGAAAACCGCAGTCGAACTAGCCAATCTACTTAAACCCTGACACCGATGCTTCCCTAGCGCTTCTTTTTTCGCTAGCATCACGCAACATTCACGTCGCCACTCCGGCGCGACCTTACCCATTCGTTTTACCCATCCCATGAGGCAACCATGAGCGAGCACATCCATTACGTAACCGACGACACATTTGATGCGGAAGTGCTGCAGTCGCAGCAACCCGTTCTCGTCGACTACTGGGCAGAATGGTGCGGCCCCTGCAAGATGATCGCTCCGATCCTTGACGAAGTAGCAACCGAATACGCCGGCAAGCTCAAGGTGGCCAAGGTCAACATTGATGACAATCAGGCAACCCCTGCCAAGTACGGCATCCGCGGCATTCCGACGCTCATGATTTTCAAGAACGGCAACATCGAAGCAACCAAGGTTGGGGCACTGTCCAAGTCACAACTCGCTGCCTTTATTGACAGCAACCTGTAATCTCCGTAGTCTCCCGCCCTGAAGGTGCGTTCTGCACCTTCAGGCAGATGCCTCCGGCCCAGGGCCCACGCATCACTCCCCACCCAAAAGCTCCCAAGCTCTTGCGCCCCGGTTTCGGGCAGCAGCCCGGCCCATCATTTACTGGCGCCACACACTCCCACATGCAACTTTCCGAACTAAAAACACTACACGTCAGCAAACTGCTGGACATGGCCACCGAACTGGCCATCGAAAACGCCAACCGCATGCGCAAGATGGAGCTGATCTACGCCATCCTGAAAGCCAAGGCCAAAAACGGCGAAACAATTTACGGCGATGGCACACTGGAAGTACTGTCGGACGGCTTCGGCTTCCTCCGCTCCTCCGACACATCCTACCTTGCCAACCCGGATGACATTTACGTCTCCCCGTCGCAAGTTCGCCGCTTCAATCTGCGCACCGGCGACACCGTCGAAGGCGAGATTCGCACGCCGAAGGAAGGCGAACGCTACGTTGCATTGACCAAACTGGAGTCGATCAACGGCTTCCCGCCCGAGGCGAACAAGAACAAGATCATGTTCGAGAACCTGACGCCGCTGCATCCGACGCGTCACCTCAAGCTCGAACGCGACATCAAGTCCGAAGAAAATATCACCAGCCGCGTCATCGACATGATTGCGCCAGTCGGTTGTGGCCAGCGCGGCCTGCTTGTCGCTCCGCCAAAGACCGGCAAGACCGTGATGCTGCAAAACATCGCCCACGCCATCACCGCCAACCACCCGGAAGTCATCCTGATTGTCCTGCTCATCGACGAGCGTCCGGAAGAAGTCACTGAAATGACCCGCACCGTCAAAGGCGAAGTCGTTGCCTCCACTTTTGACGAACCAGCCACCCGCCACGTCGCGGTTGCCGAAATGGTCATTGAAAAAGCCAAACGCCTTGTTGAGCACAAGAAGGATGTTGTCATCCTGCTCGATTCGATCACCCGCCTCGCCCGCGCCTACAACACCGTGCAACCGGCCTCCGGCAAGGTACTGACTGGCGGCGTCGACGCCAACGCCCTGCAGAAGCCGAAGCGTTTCTTCGGTGCCGCGCGCAACATCGAGGAAGGCGGCTCGCTGACCATTCTCGCCACGGCGCTGATCGACACTGGCTCGCGCATGGACGAAGTGATCTACGAAGAATTCAAGGGTACCGGCAACTCGGAAATCCACCTCGACCGTCGCATGGCGGAGAAGCGGATGTATCCGGCAGTCAACGTCAATCGCTCCGGCACCCGCCGCGAAGAATTGCTGCTCAAACCCGACGTCCTGCAGAAAATGTGGGTTCTGCGCAAACTATGTTACCCGATGGACGATCTCGAAGCGATGGAGTTCCTTCTCGACAAGGTCAAATCGACCAAGGGCAACCAGGAATTCTTCGACGCGATGCGTCGCGGCTAAGAGCTATTGCAACCGCGTGATTATTCGAGGATAATCATGCGTTTTCCAGATCGGCCACATCCGCCGGTCGCTTGACTAAGGACTAAAGATGAAAGCCAATATCCATCCGGATTACAACGAGATTCAGGTGACCTGCTCCTGCGGCAGCACCTTCACGACCAAGTCGACCATGAAGAAGGCTCTTCACGTCGAAGTTTGCTCGCTCTGCCACCCGTTCTATACCGGCAAGCAGAAGATCGTCGACACCGCCGGCCGTGTTGAACGCTTCAACCAGAAATTCGGTGCCATGCGCGGCAAGGCTGCTGCCTGATCTGCCCGAGTTACGGTATAAAAGGCAGCCTGATGGCTGCCTTTTTCATTTCTGGCCGACATGTCTGATTTCCTCGTACTGATTCGCGACACCTTGCGTCGCGGCATTCGCCTGCCTCCCGCCGGCTGGGTGCTCGCCGCCATCCTGGCCTTCTACGTACTTGCGGGCCTGTTCGGCCGCGACCCGTGGAAGGGCGAGGACGCCATCCACATTGGCGCCGCTTGGCATATGCTGAACTTTGGCGACTGGCTATCGCCCGATCTGGCTGGCCGCCCTTTCCACGAGCCGCCGCTCTATTACTGGAGCGCGGCCCTGACCGGCAAACTGTTCGGCTGGTTGCTGCCGCTGCATGAAGCAATGCGCCTGGCCAGCGGCATCTGGGTTGCGCTGGCGCTGATGGGGCTCTACTACGCCGGCCGCGAGCTGTATGGCGAGGAGAGCGCGGCAGCCAGCCCGCTGCTGCTCGCCGGCTGTGCCGGCCTTCTCTTCCACGCCCACGATGCACAGCCGATGCTGATCGCACTTGCCGCCTACGCCGGCGGCTTGGGCGCACTTGCCACGATTGGCCGAAAACCTCGCTTGACCGGCATTTTCTACGGCCTCGCGGTAGCCGGCTGCCTGCTCGGAACCGGCATCGCCCCGACACTGCCTCTGCTGGCCATTGCCCCCATCGCCTGGTGGCTGTCTCCGGACCGCCCGAAAGCCCTGCACACCCTGCTGATTGGCCTTGCCCTGGCCACCGTCCTGATTCTGCCGTGGCCGCTGCTTCTGCTCAATCTCGAGCCGAGTCGCTTCCACGGCTGGCTGGCCACCGAACTGGCGCCGCTCAAAACACCATTTTCGCTCGCTGGCGGCGGCCGTTTTCTCGCCATGTTGCCGTGGTTCGCCTTTCCTGCCATTCCGCTCGCTGGATGGACGCTATGGATCAGGCGCAAGAGCCTCAAGGCAGCGGAGCAATTGCTGCCCCTCTCCTTTTTGCTGATAACGCTTCTACTGCTGGCCTGGGCCTACCGCCCCCAGCAAATTCCCGCGCTACTGCTGTTACCTCCCTTGGCCCTGCTCGCCACGCCCGGCGCCCTCGCCTTGCGGCGCGGCTCGGCGAATGCCTTCGACTGGTTCGCGATGTCGACCTTCAGCGTCTTTGTCGGCATCGTCTGGCTAGGCTGGTCGGCAATGGTTCTCGGCTGGCCAGGGCAGATGGCCAAGCGGGCGCTGGTACTGCGCCCCGGCTTCTCCGGGCATTTCGACTTAGTGGCACTACTCATCGGCCTGGCGGCAACGGCATGGTGGATCTGGCTAATTGTCACCGCACCGCGTTCGCCCTATCGCAGCCTGACGCACTGGACGCTCGGCTGCACGACGCTGTGGCTGCTGGCAACGACACTGATCATGCCGTGGTTCGACTTCAACAAATCGTACCGCCTGGTTGCCCAGTCCATCGCGCAGACTTTGCCGGCCGATCACGGCTGCCTAGCCGAACGCAGATTGAACCAAACCCAGCTTGCCTCGCTGTCCTATTTTGTCGGCATCGAACCGGTGAACGAAAGTTCAAAAGCGGGACAGGCTTGCAACTGGCTGCTGGTCGTCGGCGACACGCGCAGCGAACTGGCGGCGCCCAATGGCAAGTGGTCCAAGGTCTGGGAAGGCAACCGCCCGGGCGACCGCAAGGAAACTTTCCGTCTCTTCCGGCGCTGACAGCAGCGGTTGCGACGCGATTACCCCTTCAGGAAGTGCTCGCGGTAATACTTCATTTCATCGATTGATTCGTAAATATCGGCCAGCGCCGTGTGCTTGCTCTTTTTCTTGAAGCCCTTGTAGATCTCCGGCTGCCAGCGCTTGCACAGCTCCTTGAGGGTGCTGACATCAAGATTCCGGTAATGGAAAAAGGTTTCCAGCGTCGGCATATAGCGGGCCATGAATCGACGATCCTGGCCGATCGAATTGCCGCACATCGGCGAGTGGCCGGCCAGGGAATATTTCTTCAGAAATTCCAGCGCCTGGGCTTCGACTTCAGCCTCATTCATGGTCGACGCCTTGACCTTGTCGATCAGGCCGGAACGTCCGTGGGTTTTCTGGTTCCAATCATCCATGCCAGCGAGGATTTCGTCGCTCTGATGGACGACCCAGGCAGGCGACTCGGCGACCATTTCAAGTTCCGAGTTGGTGACGACCATGGCCATTTCGATAATCCGGTCGCCATCCGGGTTCAAGCCGGTCATTTCCATGTCCAGCCAGACGAGGTTGTTTGCAGTGCCTGCCATATAATTGCCCGAATCCTTGAAAACCGCGATTTTCGCACAGCTTTGGTCCCCCATCCGTGACACCTGACTTCACTTTCATTTTTCTGCTTTTTTTCGGGTTGACCGTGGCAACGCGCCTCTGGCTCAAACTGCGCCACATCCGTTTCGTCGCAGCTCATCGCGGTGCCGTACCGGCCGAATTTGCCGAACGCGTCGCCTTGGCAGAACACCAGAAAGCGGCCGATTACACGGTCGACCGGAGCAAGGCAGCCATTTTCAACACCCTGATCGAAGCCTGCGTGCTGCTCACCTTCACCCTCGGTGGCGGCCTGGCTACACTGCACGACTTCTGGTCGCTCCGTCTGGATGGACTCCCCTACGGCCTGGCGATGATTTTCAGCGTGATGTTCATTTCCGGGCTGATCGACCTGCCGCTCTCGCTGTATAGCCAGTTCGTCATCGAGGCCCGTCATGGCTTCAATCGGATGACCTTCGGCCTGTTCGTTACCGATCTACTCAAGCAAACCCTGCTCGGCGTCGCCATCGGCGCTCCCGTCATCGCCGCCGTGCTCTGGCTGATGGGCGCCATGGGCGAGTACTGGGGGCTATACGTCTGGCTATTCTGGAGCGCCTTCAATCTGCTCATCATGTTCGTTTATCCGACCTGGATCGCGCCGATCTTCAACAAGTTCTCGCCGCTCGAGGATGGCGAAATGAAATCGCGTATCGAAGCCCTGCTCACCCGCTGCGGCTTCCGCTCCTCCGGCCTGTTCATCATGGATGGCTCGAAGCGTTCGAGCCACGGCAATGCCTACTTCACGGGCTTCGGCAACACCAAACGCATCGTCTTTTTCGACACCCTACTCTCGCGCCTCGAACCGCCCGAAGTCGAAGCCGTGCTGGCCCACGAACTGGGCCATTTCCGCAAAAAACACGTCGTCAAGCGCATGGTCTTGATGTTCGCCGGCTCGCTCGGCTTTCTCTGGCTGCTCGGCCAGTTGATCGACGCCCAGTGGTTCTACGCCGGGCTCGGCGTTGCGACACAGAACACGACCCTGGCACTGATCCTGTTCTTCCTCGTCATGCCGGTATTCACCTTTCCGCTCAGTCCGCTGATGAGTAACCTGTCCCGTCGCCACGAATTCGAGGCCGATGCTTACGCTGCTCAGCATGCTGCCGCCAGCGATCTCATTCGCGCTCTGGTCAAGCTCTATCAGGACAATGCTTCAACCCTGACGCCCGACCCGTTACACTCGCTGTTCCACGATTCCCACCCGCCGGCCGCGCAACGCATCGCGCACCTGCAAATTCAGGAGAAACCCGCATGAAAACAGTCAACGCACTGCTTGCTGCCTCCCTGATCTCACTACCGGCGCTGGCCGCCGAACCATGGGGCAAGGCCGACCCGAAAATCGGCAAGGAACACCACGACAAGGCCTGCGTCGCCTGCCATGTCCGCCTCTACGGTGGTGATGGCAGCAAGATGTACACCCGTGACGGTCGCTTGCTGTCGACCCAGCTCGATATCCTGCAACGCGTCGCCACCTGCAACGCGATGACCAAGGCCGGCTGGTTCCCGGAAGAAGAAGCCGAAGTCGCCGCCTACCTGAACCAGCAGTACTACCACTTCAAAGACTGATGGAAGGCCGCGTCATTGCCGCGCACGGCCGCCAGTACGTCGTCGAACTGGCCGACGGCTCACGGCTGCCCTGTTTCCCGCGCGGCAAGAAAAGCGATGTGGCCTGTGGTGATCGCGTAGACATCAAGCAAACATCCGACGATCAGGGCGTCATCGAGGCCATTCAGCCGCGCAGCAGCCTACTCTACCGCTCCAATGAAACCCGCCAGAAACTGATCGCCGCCAATGTCGACCAACTGGTCATCGTCGTCGCCACCGAACCGGCCTTTTCCGACGAGTTGATCGCCCGCGCCCTGGTGGCAGCCGAAAGCGAGGAAATCGCGCCGCTCATCGTGCTCAACAAGTGCGACCTTGCCGACAAGCTGCCGACCGCCCGCCAACGCCTGGCCGTGTTCTCCAACCTCGGCTACCGCGTCCTCGAACTGTCCGCCCTCGAACACGCCGAAGACCTGCGCCCCTACCTCGCCAACCAGACCAGCGTACTCGTCGGCCAATCCGGCATGGGCAAATCGACGCTGGTCAATGCGCTGATCCCCGAAGCCCGGGCCGCCACCCGCGAAATATCGCAGGCGCTCGACTCCGGCAAGCACACGACAACGCACGCCACGCTCTACCACCTCGATGCCGACAGCCATCTGATCGATTCGCCAGGCCTGCAAGAATTCGGCCTGGGCCACCTCGACCTGCAGGATATCGAACAGGCCTTTCCGGAATTTCGCCCCTATCTTGGTCAGTGTCGCTTCCGCGACTGCCATCACAACCGGGAACCGGATTGCGCCCTGATTGCTGCGATCGACACCGGAAAGATCGATAAAACGCGCTTTGCCACCTATCACCGTATTGTCGGAACGCAACGCGGGATCTGAATAGAAGAGGATATAAATCCTCCCATGGCGGCCGATGAGGGTTTGCCACCATAGCAATTTCACGACCACAAGGTGATAATTCTGAGAAATTCGCCATGATTGGGCGACAGGAGACAAAATGGGCGCCAACCCGCCGACCATTCTCATCGTAGACGACACCCCGGAGAATCTCAGCGTCCTCGGCGAGTTGTTGCAACCTGCCTATCGCGTCCGTGCTGCCAATTCCGGCCGACGCGCGCTGCAGATCGCGCTCGGCAGCCCGACACCTGATCTCATCCTGCTCGATGTCATGATGCCGGAAATGGATGGCTACGATGTCCTCGCCGAATTGCAGGCTACCCCGGCCACACGAAACATCCCGGTCATTTTTGTCACGGCCATGGACGGCACCGAAGACGAAGAACGCGGCCTGGACCATGGCGCGGTGGACTACATCACCAAGCCGATCCGCCCCAGCATTGTCCTCGCCCGCATCCGCACGCAACTCGAACTCAAACAGGCGCGCGACATCCTGAGCAACCAGAACAACTATCTGGAAGCCGAAGTGGCTCGCCGCATGGGCGAAAACCAGTTGATTCAGGAAGTCAGCATCCATGCGCTGGCCCGCCTAGCCGAGACCCGCGACCCGGAAACCGGCAAGCACCTTCGGCGCACGCAGGAGTATGTCCTGACCCTGGCCAAGGCACTGCGTGACAATCCGCGTTTCTCCGGCTATCTCGACGAACGGACCATCAACGCACTGGCTCAGTCCGCCCCGCTCCACGACATCGGCAAGGTCGGCATTCCCGACCACATCCTCCTCAAGCCTGGAAAACTGACGCCGGAAGAGTGGGAAATCATGAAAACCCATGCCGAACTCGGCAGCAATGCCATAGCCCAAGCCGAAGCGGACGCCGACAAACCGGTCGAATTTCTTGCCATCGCCAAGCTGATCGCCCGCTCCCACCACGAAAGATGGGATGGCAGCGGCTATCCGGACGGACTCATCGGCGACAGGATTCCGATTGCTGCACGCCTGATGGCCCTGGCCGATGTATTCGATGCACTGACCTGCAAACGCGTCTACAAACCTGCATTTTCCTTTGACGACGCCTACCGCATCATCGTCGATGGCAAAGGAAACCATTTCGATCCGGACGTCGTCGACGCCTTCATTCGGGAATACGCCACTTTCATGACCGTCGCCAAGACCTACGCCGAGTAGACAATGCCGAGCGCCCGACAACGCAGCCAGCAAAAAGAATTACATCGGGCCATCGCCCAGGTAGTCCTGCCCTACGTTGCGCTGGCAGCACTGTGGATCCTGGTATCTGACCAACTTGTTGCCTACCTGATCACCGATGCAGACATGCGTATCACGGCAAGCATGTTCAAAGGCTGGTTTTTCATCGCCATTACGGCAGCCCTCCTTTCGGTGCTGCTTTACCGCCTGCTGCGCGAGAACATGGCTCGCCGCGCAGCTGCCGAAGATGCCAAAGTCGGTCTCGAGCGCGAACGCGGCCATCTGCGCACCCTGTTCGACACCATGCCCGACCTCGTCTGGCTGAAGGATCCTGATGGTGTCTATCTCAGCTGCAACAAGCGCTTCGAGCAGTTCTTCGGCGCTGACGAAGCCAGCATTTGCGGAAAGACCGACTTCGATTTCGTCGATCCCGAACTGGCCAGACTCTTCCGGGCCAATGATCTCGCCGCACTGCTCGCCAAAGGGCCGTGCCGTAACGACGAATGGGTCACCTTCGCCAGCGACGGCCATCGCGAACTGCTGCAGACAACCAAGGCACCGATCCACGACAGCACCGGGCATCTGATTGGTGTCCTTGGTATCAGCCGCGACATTACCCAGAACCATGAACTGCAGGAACGGTTTACCGTTGCCTTCAATGGCAGCCCGGCGGCCATTTCGTTAACCACACTGGACGACGGCACATTTCTCGAGGTCAACCCGCGCTACCTGGATCTCCTTGGCTGGCAGCGGGAGGAGCTGATTGGCAAAAGCGCTCTCGTTTTTCATTTATGGCCGAGTACCGAGGCCCGAATTACATGGCGTAATCAGCTACTGGAAACGGGCCTCCTCCAGGACTTTCAGACCGAGTGGTTGCGACGCGACGGGACGCCTGTCCAGATCAGCCTCTCGGCCGAAATCGTCCATCTCGGTGGCAATCCTTACATCCTTGCCTTCATCCTCGACATCTCCGAACGCAAACGGGCAACCGAGCAAATTGCCCAGTTGCAGGAGCGACTGGCCATCGCCTTCCGCGCCGCCCCGGTCGCTGCCTGCATCACCCGCGCGGCCGATGGCAAAATGGTTGATGTCAACGAACGCTTGCTCAGCGAATACAGCTCGACACGCGAAGAACTGATCGGCAAGACGACTATCGAGGCCGGACTCTGGCAAGCCGAGGATCGGGCCAGAATGGTCGACATACTCAAACGCGACGGTCATGTCGTCGATTTCGACAGCATCGGCATAGGCCGCGACGGACGTCGGCGACGCATCAGCCTTTCCGCTGCCAAAATTGATATCAACGGCGAACCCCATCTCGTTGTCTACATTATCGACGTGTCCGAACGCAAGGCTGCAGAACAGGCACTGCGCGAACGCGAAGAAATCTTCCGGAGCATCGTCACCCAGGCCAACGACGGAATCTGCCTGATCGATCCCGAAACGCTGGGGTTCATCGAAATCAACGATGCGGTCATTCATAACCTCGGCTATAGCCGCGCCGAATTTTCCGGCTTCACCCTTCTCGACCTGCAAGTCGACACGACCGAGGCCGACCTGCGCTCGTTCATGTCCTGGGTCATTGCCCAGGGCAACGCCACCTTCGAGCGTCAGCACCGACGCCGCGACGGCAGCATCCAGATTGCCCGGATCGCGGCGGCGGCCGTCCGGGTCGGCGAGGGCATCAAGGTATCGGCCATCTGGCAGGACATCACGGAAGCCAAGCAAACAGCCAGCGAACTCGAACAACATCGCGAGCACCTCAAGGAACTGGTCGAGGCACGCACAGCCGAACTCGAGGCTGCCAAGGAGTCTGCCGAACAGGCCAACCGCGCGAAAAGCGACTTTCTGGCCAACATGAGCCACGAAATCCGGACGCCGATGAATGCCATTATCGGACTCACCCACCTCGCCGAACATCACACACAGGATGCCGAGCAACTCGGGCGCCTGAACAAAGTAGCCGATGCCGCACACCACCTGCTGGCGATCATCAACCAGATCCTCGACATCTCGAAGATTGAGGCCGGAAAACTGGAGCTTACCCCGGTTGATTTCCTCCTCTCGCGGATCCTCGACAACACCAGCGAACTGATACTCGACCGACTGCAATCCCGTGGCCTGGCATTCCGCCAGGACATCGACCCGGCCTTGCCGCCCGTGCTGCATGGCGACCCGTTGCGAATTGGCCAGGTTCTGCTCAACTACCTGAGCAACGCGGTCAAATTCACCGAAAAGGGCAGCATTTCCGTCACCGTCAGTCTGCTCTCTGCCGAGGCTGAGAACCTGATGGTGCGCTTTGCCGTATCCGACACCGGGATCGGCATCCCCATCGAGCAACAAGGCCGTCTTTTCAACGCCTTTGAACAAGCCGACAACTCGACAACCCGCCGCTTCGGCGGCACCGGACTGGGCCTCGCCATTGCCCACCGACTGGCCCACCTGATGGGTGGCGAAGCCGGGCTGACAAGTGTTCCCGGACAAGGCAGCACCTTCTGGTTTACCGCCCGCCTGCAAGCCGGGACAACAGCCACCGACGTATCCACCCCGCGCCTCTCGGCCAATGAAGCGGAACAATTGATCAGCAGCGAATACGCCCATGCGCGCATCCTGCTGGTCGAGGACAATCCGATCAATCAGGAAGTGGCGCTCGACCTGCTGCGCGGCATCGGCCTGCAGGCCGACCTCGCGGTCAACGGCGAAAAAGCCGTAAAAATGGCCGCGGAAACGGTCTACGATCTGATTCTGATGGACATCCAGATGCCGGTCATGGATGGCCTGACCGCCACCCGCCTCATACGGCAGAGCCCGGGCGGCCGTCAGGTGCCCATTCTGGCGATGACGGCCAACGCCTTCGGCGAGGATCGTCAGCGCTGTCTTGATGCCGGAATGAACGATCACGTCGCCAAGCCGGTAAATCCGTCGACGCTCTATGCCACGCTGATCAAATGGCTGACACCGCCAATGATCACAACCAGCCCCCAAGCCCTCCCGGCGGCAGCGCAACCAGAACCGGCCCCGATCGATGCCGCGCAGGCAACCATCGCCGCCCTGGAGAAAGTCCCGGGACTGGACAGCGACTATGGGCTGAAATCCATGCGCGGCAAGCTGCCAAGCTATTTGCGCCTGCTCGGCATTTTTGTCGACACCCATGGCGACGATCACGCGAAGATCAGCACCGCCCTGAGCAGCGGCGCCAACGCCCAGGCTGAACAAATTTCCCATGGCCTCAAAGGCGTCTCCGGCACCCTTGGCCTCAAGGGTATCTACGATGCCGCCCGCGCCCTCAATGAGGCCTTGCGCGAACCCGCCGCACCACCGGTCATTTCCCTCCGCCTCGCCACCCTTGCCGAGCGCCTGCGGGAAACCTGCGGCGCCCTGTCCCCCATCATTGCGGCGAGCCGCACGGATACCAAATGAGCGCCCCCTTAACCACGCTCCTCGACATCATGACCGCCGACGTGCGCAGCCTGCCGCCGCACGCGACGCTGCGCGAAGCAGCAAATCTCATGGCCCGGGAACATATTTCCAGCTTGCTCGTGATAGCCGATGGGCAAGCTCTCGGCATCATCACCGAAAGCAACATCCTGCGTACCCTGCATGAGCACCAGTCGGGAGATGTTCGACTCGATGCAGTCATGTCGCGCCCGCTGATCACCGCCCCGACCAATCTTGATCTGGCCAGCGCCCGCCACCTTGTCGAAGAACATGGCATCCGTCACCTCGTCGTCGTCAATTCGTCGGGGCTGGTCTGCGGTATCGTCAGCGACACCGATTTCCGCCTGCGCCTGGGTACCGAAGCCTTCCGCCACCTGCGGACGCTGGAAGGCATCATGGACAGGAATATCCCGCTTTTGCCACCCGAAGCGACGCTGGGCGAGGCCTTGGCCAGCATGGTCGGGCATGCTGCCGACTACCTGATCGTCAGCGCCGACGAAAAGCCGCTCGGCATCATCACCGAACGCGACATCCCGCGTCTGATCAGCGTTTTTCAGGACCCGCACGGCGCCAGCCTGAGCCAGGCCATGAGCGCGCCCTTGCGCAGCGTCCATGTCGACGCGACGGTTACCACGGCGCTGGAAACGATGAACCATTTCCAGCTTCGGCACATGGTGGTTCTCGCCGACGACGGCCGGATTCTCGGCGTCATCAGCCAACGCCGGCTGTTCGAGCAGTTGGCGCTCGAACGTCTGGAAAACGCCATGCTCCAGTCCCAGCAGGAACGCGAGCGGCTGCATCTCGAAACCCACTTGCGACTGGCACTCGACGGCGCCGCTGCCGGCAGCTGGGAGTACAGCCACAAAAGCAGCTATCTGATCGCCAGCGATGGTCTGCTCGCCATGCTCGGTCATACGCGATCCGGCGCGCCCGAGACCAAGGCGGACTGGATGGGGCAAATCCATCCCGATGACCGGCATCTGCTGGTTGCCACGGTCAACGACAAAAATCGCCCGAAAAATCATTCCCGGGTACTCGAATACCGGATCCGGCATAGCGACGGACGTTGGCTATGGGTCGAGGATCGCAGCTGCGTCGTTGAACGCAATGCCGACGACAGCCCCAGCGTGACAACGGGCGTCGTCAATGACATTACCGAACGGCAGATTACCCGTCAGCAGATTACCCGCCAGAACCGCGCCCTGCGCATGATGAGCAGCGTCGCCCAGTCGCTGGTCCGCCACAACGATGAAAAGCAGATGCTGGCTGACGTTTGCTCCGTACTGGTTGATATTGGCGGCTATCTGACGGCCTGGGTCGGCGAAGCGGTTCACGACGAAAGAAGGAGCATTGCTCCAACGGCCTGTTCCGGCCTTTGTGAACCGTATGTCACCAACCTGAACGTCACCTGGGACGATACGCCGACCGGGCGCGGGCCAAGCGGCCGCGCCGTCCGCAGTGGCGTCCCGTCGATCATCCGGAATATCGACTGCGATGCTTCCTTCGAACCGTGGCGGCTAGCAGCCAATGCGCAGGGGTTTCATTCGTCGATTTCACTCCCGCTGCGGGTTGACGGACAGGTCATCGGCGTCCTCAATCTCTATTCGGCAGCGATCGACCCGTTCGACGACGAAGAGATCTCCCTGCTCTGCAACCTCGCCGGCGAACTCGGCCTTGGCCTGAGCATGCAGCGCTCGCGGCAGACGCTGGCTCAGAGCGAGGCGATGCTGCTTCAAGCCCAGCGCCTGGCACGGCTCGGCCATTTCACCTTCGACGCAGCCAACGACTGCCTGACCGGTTCGCCAACGCACAACGAAATATTCGGCATGGGTCCGGGAGAACTGCTCAATACCGAGGACTGGCGGCGCCTGATCCATCCCGAAGACCGGGCACGGATGAGCGATTACTCGCGGGACCACGTTTTCCGGGGTGGCCAGCCATTCGACAACGAATACCGGCTGATCCGCCGCAATGATGGCCAGGAACGCTGGATACACACCGTCGGCCAGCTTGCTTACGGCGCCGATGGCCGGGTCAGCCGGCTATTCGGCACGAGCCAGGACATCACCGAACGCAAGCAGTTCGAGCAGCGCCTGAGCCAGAGCGAAGCAGAACTGAAAGAGGCGCAGGCCGTTGCCCACCTTGGCAGCTGGACGCTGGACATTGTCAATGACAAGCTCAACTGGAGCACCGAGGTCTACCAGATCTTCAAGCTCCCGCACACTCACCCGTTGCGCCTGGCCGATTTCGTCGAACGCATCCATCCGGACGACCAGGCGCGCGTTCTGACCGACTGGCAGGCCGCCCTGGCCGGCGCCAGCTACGACAGCGAGCATCGCATCGTCGTCAATGGCGAGCTGCGCTGGGTCCGCGAGCGGGCCAATATCCGCTTTGACCAGGCCGGTCAGGCTGTATTCGCCGTCGGCACGGTGCAGGACGTCACCGAGCGTCATCTCGCCGAGGAACAGTTGAGCAAGCTGTCGCTGGCCATCGAGCAAAGTCCGCACAGCATCGTCATCACCAATACCCGTGCCGAAATCGAGTACGTCAACGAAGCGTTTGTCAGCAACACAGGCTATCTCCGCGAAGAAGCGATTGGCGCCAACCCGAACCTGCTGCACTCGGAGCAAACGCCAAAAGAGACGTATATCGAGATGTGGGCAACGCTTGGCGAAGGGAATACCTGGCGTGGGGAGTTCATCAACCAGCGCAAGGATGGTTCTGTCTTCACCGAATTCGCCATCATTTCACCGGTGCGCCAGCGGGATGGACTGATTACCCACTATCTCGCCATCAAGGAAGACATTACCGAGAAAAAGCGGAACCAGTCCGAGCTGGAAAATTACCGTCACCACCTCGAAACGCTGGTCGCCGAGCGCACCGAGCAACTGATCCAGGCCAAGGACGAAGCCGAATCGGCCAGCCGCGCCAAGAGCGCTTTCCTGGCCAACATCAGTCATGAAATCCGGACACCGATGAATGCCATCATCGGCCTCACCCATATTGCCCAGCGCAGCGCCGGCAGTACCGAACAGCACGATCGGCTGGGCAAGGTCGCCGAGGCCGCGCACCACCTGATGGGCATCATCAACGATGTGCTCGACATCTCAAAGATCGAAGCCGGCAAGCTGCAGCTCGAACATACCGGCTTCTCGCTCGCCCATATCTGCGCCAATACCTGCGCGATGGTGGCCGACCGGGCTCAAACCAAACATCTTCCGCTGAGCTGCGTGATCGACCCGGCCATGCCGGCGACCCTGCTCGGCGATCCGTTGCGGATCCAGCAGATATTGCTCAATTTCCTCTCCAACGCCATCAAATTCACCCACCGTGGCAACGTCCGCATCACGATGCGCTTGCTCGGTCGCGCCGATGGCCATGCAATGATCAGCTGCGAAGTTGCCGATACCGGTATCGGCATTTCTCCGGAAGGCCTGGCCAGACTGTTCCAGCCATTCGAGCAGGGCGACACGTCGACCACTCGCCGCTACGGCGGCACCGGACTGGGTCTGGCAATCAGCCGTCGGCTGGCCGAAGCGATGCATGGCGAGATCGGCGTGGACAGCGAGCCGGGCACAGGGAGCACCTTCTGGTTCACTGCCCGGCTCGGCGTGGCACTGGAAAATGAGATCTTGCCCGAGGCGAGCGCTGCATTCGCCGCCGGCTACCGGCGCGGCGCACACATCCTGCTGGCCGAAGACAACGCTATCAACGCCGAGGTCGCCAGTGAACTGCTCCACTGCGCCGGACTGAAAGTCGATCTCGCTGTCGATGGCAGCCAGGCCCTCAAGATGGCCCGCGGACGGCACTACGATCTGGTTCTCATGGACATGCAGATGCCGCTCATGGATGGCCTTGAAGCGACCCGCCAGATTCGCGCCCTGCCGGGCTGGGGAAAAACGCCCATTCTGGCGATGACCGCCAATGCCTTTGACGAAGATCGTGACATTTGTCTGGCCGCCGGCATGAACGATCACGTTGCCAAGCCCGTCGCCCCGGATGTCCTTTTTGCCGCGCTTACCCGCTGGCTGCCGATCAAGGCTGCCATCCCGACTCCGGCTGACGAGCCGCCAGTTGCCCGCCACGAACTGGCCGACATCAGCGGTCTGGACAGCCGCTTCGGCCTGCAATCGGTGCGCGGCCGGATGGACAGCTATCTCCGGCTGCTCGCCAAATTCACGGAAAACCACGGCGACGACTTTGCCCGCATCCGCAACCATCTTGCCGCTGGCAACCGTGACGAGGCGCGCCGCCTCGCCCACTCGCTGAAAGGCGTCTCGGCGACGCTTGGCGCCATGCTCATCAACAAAACCTCGATAGCGCTGGAAGCGGCAATCAAGGAAGGGCGTGAATCAACCGCCATCGAACCGCTCATTGAGGCTGCCGAGCAAGCCTACATCTCATTGCGCGAGCAATTGGCCGCTGTCGCCCAACCGCTGCATGTCGGCGAAGATGCGGGCGACGCGGTGGCAAGCAGCGCCCTGATCGAGCGCCTCCGCCGAGAGTTGCAACAAGGCGAGATGAGTGCCCAGGATCTGGTCAGACACCAGGCAGCGACCTTGAAAATGGTCCTCGGCAAGGACTTCCGGGCATTCGAGGACTGCGTCTCCGTCTTCGATTTTGAAGGCGCACTGGCCGTGCTTAACGACGCAACTTCGCCCGCGAGCGCAGTTTAGGCCAGACTATCCAGCCAGCGACTGGCGCCCAGACCGGCGGCCCGGCCGCTGGCGAAACAGGCGGTGAGCAGGTAGCCGCCGGTCGGCGCCTCCCAGTCAAGCATTTCACCGGCGCAGAACACACCGGGCTGGCCACGCAGCATGAGGTTTTCGTCCAGCCCTTCGAAGGTAACGCCGCCAGCCGTGCTGATCGCTTCGTCGAGTGGCCGGGTTGCCGTCACCACCAGCGGCAAGCGCTTGATCGCCGCAGCCAGACGGCTTGCTTGATTCATCGTCTCGGCCGAACAGAACTCCCGGAGCAGTCCGGCCTTGACGCCTTCGATGCCGGCATGCCGGCGCAGATGGTTGGCCAGCGAATCGCGGCCACGCGGCCGGGAGAGGTCAGCGCTCAGTTTGTCGAGGCTGCGGCCGGGGGCCAGATCGAGATGCAGCACAGCGCTGCCGTCGCGGGCCAGCGCATCGCGCAAGGGCGCCGAAACGGCGTAGATCAGGCCGCCTTCGATGCCCGTCGCCGTGATGTTGAATTCGCCCTTTTTTTCCGGTTGACCGTGGCAATGGGCCGAAACGGCCTTGACCGGGGCACCGGCAAAACGTTCGCTGAAATACGGGCTCCACGCCACATCGAAGCCGCAGTTGGCCGGCTTGAGCGGCGCCACGTCGATGCCGCGGTCGACCAGTATGGGCACCCAGGCGCCATCCGAACCGAGTTTGGCCCAGCTACCGCCGCCGAGGGCCAGAATGACCGCATCCGCCTCGACCGCAATGTCGCCGGCCGGTGTGGCAAAACGCAGGCTGCCATCGGCCGCCCAGCCGAGCCAGCGATGCCGCACATGAAACTGCACGCCCTGTCCGCGCAGCCGATGCAGCCAGGCGCGCAGTAGCGGCGCCGCTTTCATGTCGGTCGGAAAGACCCGGCCCGAGGTGCCGACGAAGGTGTCGATGCCGAGGTCATTGATCCATTCGCGCAGCTGGGTCGGGCCGAAGGCGTCGAGCAGCGGCGCGATGTTCGCCGCTCGTTCTCCATAGCGCCCGATGAAATCGGCCAGCGGCTCGGAATGGGTGATGTTCATGCCACCCTTGCCGGCCATCAAAAACTTGCGGCCGACCGAGGGCATGGATTCGAAAATTTGGATGTTTTTCGGGTTGACCGTGGAATTCGCTGCCGCCAGCGTTTCGGCCGCCATCAGGCCAGCCGGGCCGCCACCGATGATGGCGACACGCGGCATCACTTGTCGTCCGCGTCGGCTTCCGGCGCCTCGGACGGTTCGGCTGGCTCGTCTTTTTCTGCCTTGAGCAGTTCTCCGGGAATCTCTTCCTCGTCGAGCGGAATGACCGTCACCGCAACGTCCGGCTCGGTGCCACCGCCGCCGAGAATGATGCCGCGCAACGGCGAAATGTCGGAAAAGTCGCGGCCGAAAGCCAGCGTAATGTGTTCGGTATTGGGCAGCAGATTGTTGGTCGGATCGAAATCCACCCAGTCGCTCATTTCCTCCTGGCTACCCGGTGCATAGACGGAAACCCAGGCGTGCGAAGCATCGGCGCCGATCAGGCGCGGCTTGCCCGGGGGCGGCCGGGTCAGCAGGTAGCCGCTGACGTAACGGGCGGCCAGACCGAGCGCCCGCAGGCAGGCGATCATCAGATGGGCAAAATCCTGGCAGACGCCGCGCTTGTTTTCGAGCACTTCGAGGACCGGCGTCGACACCGTGGTCGCCTCGGGATCAAAGGTGAATTCGCGGAAAATCTTGGCCATCAGCGCCTTGGCGCCAACCAGCACCGGCGTATCTGGCGGGAAACAGTCGGCGGCGTAGTCGGCCAGCTCGTGCTTGACGCGCACGTGCGGGCTTTCGAACAGGAAGCGCGTGGCATCGAGGTCGGCCGGGATCGGATCGGTCGAATCGTAAGCCAGGCGGTCGCGGACTTCCTCCCAGGGCAACGATGCCTCGATATCCTTGGGCAGATGCGGCATGACGGCGACGGTCATGGCCGAACTGATGAACAGCTCGTCATGCGGCGTATGAAAGGCCATCCAGGTCACCGGATTGCCGAAGGCGTCGCGGCCGTCACGGCGCCAGGTCGGCACCGGCGTGATGTCGATGCGCTGCTCTTCGACCTGCTGCCAGTCGAGAATGCGCGGCGACAGGTGCAACTGCTGCTGCGACAGCGACACGTTGCTGCCGTAGTCGTAGCGGGTTTCGTGCAGGACGCGGTAGCGAACGGGTTCCATGATCAGACCGCCATCGTCTGCCGGCTGACATCGCCGACATGGGTGAAGTAGCGCATGCCGAGTGCCTCGGAGAGCTTGTTCGCGGCGCTATCGAGCGCCAGCAAGAGGTCGGCGAGTTCCTCACAGGCTGAATAATCGCGGGCGCTGTCGAACTGGATGTTTTCCAGACGATGCAGGTCAAAGGCTTCCAGAGCCGCCAGCGCAGCGGCCAGGCCGCCACCAAAATCGTCACCGAGCTCGCGCTGCATGCGCTCCAGGTAGTTGCCCAGGACGTTGGCCTGAAACACCACGCCGTGCGGGTTGCTCTCGTCGAAAACAAGCAGGTCGATGACCGGCAGCAGTTCCGGCTGGCGCGAGTAGCGTGAGCGGTAGGTGATGATCGAGTCGGACAGTTCGAGCAGCCATTCGAGCGAACCCTGACTGCGCGCTGCCGGCATGCGCAGAAAATGGGCAACCATCAGCGACAGGAAGGAAAGCCGTTCGAGCCGTCGGCCGATGAACAGGAAGCGCCAGCCGTCGTCACGCGTCATGTTGTCCATGGCGAAACCGGTCAGCGATGACGAGACGCCTAGCACGCGGTCGAGGAAGGCGATCGCCTCGGTCAGCGTCGGATGTGTCTTGAGTGCGGCCTGCTGGTCACGCTGCAGGCGGTTGAGCGAATGCCAGTGATCAAGCGACAGGCGTTCGCGGACATGCGTCGCCGACCACATCAGGGCGCGGATATTGCGGGCCAGACTGCCCGGCTGCTCGGGATCGTAGATCGCCTCGAGCAACTCGTGCTCGCCGCCCTCCTTGACCTCGCCGCCACTTTCCTTGAGCTTGGCCTCCTCCTCGCCCGGCTTGGGCAACACGCCCAGCCGCCGGGCCAGTTCCATCGCCGCGATGACTACCGGCGTCTTCTGGCCGCCGCCGACGACGACGCGCGACAAGGCGACACGCAGCATGCGGGCGCTGTCGTCGAAGCGTTCGGAATAGCGGCCGAGCCAGAACAGGTTCTCGACGACGCGCGAAGTCAGATTGGCGCCGGCCCGCACCAGGTCGCGCACGCCAACCGACGGCTTGAGCAGCGAGAACTGGCTGACCGGGCCATTGGTCAGAACCCAGGCATCCTTCGAGGCGCCGCCGCGCTGCATCGAAATGATGCGCGTGCCGGCCGCCGTCGTCACCCGGGCCAGACCGCCCGGCATCACCGAATAGCCGTCCGGCGTCGTCACCGCGTAGGCGCGCAGACCGACCGGACGGGCCAGCAGGCGACGTTCATGCGCCCGGCTCCAGGTTGGCGCCTGCGAGAGGTTGATCATTTCCTGGGCGACGTAGGCGTGTGGTCGCGCCTCGATCCGGCGCAGCATCTCGGCGCGCGCCTCGCCCTTCAGTTCGTTACCGAAAACCGGCTCCATGTTCTGGGTCGGGTAGGCCGGCTTGATGACCAGATCGTCGAAATTTTCCTTGACGTAATCGAGGGCCGGTTTCTCGCCGCACCACCACGTCGCGACCGACGGCATGGCCAGCTTTTCGCCGAGCAGGTGCCGGCAGATGGCGGGCAGGAAGCCCATCAGCGCGCCGGAAGCGAGCAGGCCGCTGCCCAGCGCATTGGCGATGACGACGCGTCCGGCCCGCGCCACGTTGAGCAGGCCGGGAATGCCCAGCGCCGACTCGCCACGCAGTTCGAGCGGGTCGCAATAGGCATCGTCCTGACGGCGCAGGATGACGTGAACGCGCTTCAAGCCACGCAGGGTCTTGAGATAGACCGTTTCGCCGCGTACCGTGAGGTCCTGTCCCTCAACGAGCGGGAAGCCGAGGTAACGGGCCAGGTAGGCGTGTTCGAAATAGGTTTCGTTGTACGGCCCGGGGGTGAGCAGGACCATGTGCGGCTGTTCGTCGCCCTCGACCGGCGCCAGCGCGGTCAGGCCATCGAGCTGGTCGCGGAAAAAGTCGGCGACGTGCTGGACGCGCAGGTCGCGGAACATTTCCGGGAAAACACGCGAAACGATGAGCCGGTTTTCCAGCGCATAGCCCGCTCCCGACGGGGCCTGCGTACGGTCGGCGATGACCCACCAGCGGCCGTTCGGCGAACGCGCCAGATCGACGGCGTAATTGTGCAGCCAGATCCCGCCCGGCGGCTTGACGCCGCGGCACGGCCACAGGTAGCCATGCTGGCCATAGACCAGCGCCGGTGGCAGCAGACCTTCGGCAAGCAGCGTCTGCTCGCCATAGAGATCGTCCAGAATGGCGTTGAGCAGCGTGGCGCGCTGGGCGACGGCAGCGGACAGCTCGGCCCATTCGTCGGGCGGAATGATCAGCGGCAACGGATCGAGCGCCCACGGCCGGTCGGCCCCGTTCGGATCGGCGTAGACGTTGTAGGTGACGCCGTTTTCCTGGATACGCTGCTCGGAAAAATCGAGGCGGCGCCGCATTTCCTCCGGCGTCACCGCATCGAGATGCGTCAGGAACTGCTTCCAGTGCGGACGAACTTCACCATCCGCAGCCAGCATTTCATCGTAGCGGCGGGGACTGTGGGGGTAGATTGCGAGGAGGGTGCGCGCCATTTTTCTTTGTTCTTGTAGAAAAAACAGGCCGTTTCCGGCCTGTTCCCACGGTCAACCCGAATTTTTGATTAAAACCTGCGCAAGTCTAGCGTAAACGGGTGCTCGGCGCTGACCTCCGCTGCCTTGACCTGCAGCTTGCCCGGCGTGTGGCCGAAGCGGAAGAAGCGGGCCAGACGACGGCTTTCGGCCTCGAAGGCATTGACCGGGAAGGTGTCGAAACTGCGACCGCCCGGATGCGCCACGTGGTACTGGCAACCGCCCAGCGAACGCTGCATCCAGGTATCGACGATGTCGAAGACCAGCGGCGCATGAACGCCAATGGTCGGATGCAGACAGGATGCCGGCTGCCAGGCGCGGTAACGAACGCCGGCGACGAATTCGCCGTTGGTTCCGGTGTTCTGCAGCGGCACCGGAACGCCGTTGCAGGTCAGCACGTAACGGTCGGGCGCCATGCCCTTGATCTTGACCTGGACGCGCTCGACCGAGGAATCGACGTAGCGCACCGTGGTCCCGGCACCGCCCTCCTCGCCCATGACGTGCCAGGGTTCGAGGGCGTGGCGCAGCTCGAACTCCATGCCCTTGACGGCGAAATCGCCGTATTTCGGGAAGCGGAATTCGAAGTGAGGGGCGAACCATTCGGCCTTGAAGGCGAAGCCGGCCTCCGCCATTTCCTGCATGACATCATTGAAGTCCTGCTCGGCGTAGAAGGGCAGCATGAAGCGATCGTGCAGCTCGGTCCCCCAGCGCGCCAGACGAGCTGGCTCGTAGGGTTGTTCCCAGAAGCGGGCGATCATGGCGCGGAGCAGCAGTTGCTGGGCCAGCGACATGCGGGCGTGCGGCGGCATTTCGAAGGCGCGCAGCTCAAGCAGGCCGAGGCGACCGGTCGGGCCGTCCGGCGAGTAAAGCTTGTCGATGCAGAACTCGGAACGGTGCGTGTTGCCGGTGACATCGGTGAGCAGGTTGCGCAGGATGCGGTCAATCAGCCACGGCTGAACAACGCCGCCCGGTTGCGGAATCTGCTTGAAGGCGATTTCGAGCTCGTAGAGGCTGTCGTTGCGCGCTTCGTCGACACGCGGCGCCTGGCTGGTCGGGCCGATGAACAGGCCGGAGAACAGGTAGGACAGGCTCGGGTGATTGTGCCAGTAGGCGATCAGGCTCTTGAGCAGGTCCGGCCGACGGAGGAAGGGCGAATCGTTCGGCGTGGCGCCGCCGAGGACGAAGTGATTGCCGCCGCCGGTGCCGGTGTGGCGACCATCGACCATGAACTTTTCGGTGGTCAGGCGCGAGTAGTGGGCCGCCTCGTAGAGGTGGGTGGTCTGGTCGACCAGTTGGTCCCAGCTACGCGCCGGATGGACATTGACCTCGATGACACCGGGATCGGGGGTGACGCTGAAATGCGTCAGGCGCGGGTCGGACGGCGGCGTATAGCCTTCCATGATGACCGGCAGCGACATCTCTTCGGCCGTCGCTTCGACCGCAGCGACGATTTCCAGATAGTCATCTAGCTTCTCGGTCGGCGGCATGAAGACGTAGAGACGACCGTCGCGCGGCTCGGCGCACATGGCCATGCGGGTGATCCAGCCGGCCGATTCCTTGAAACCCGGCATCGTCTCGGTTGGCTTTTCCCACGGCCGCACTTTGCCGTCGCCGCTCGCTGAGGCGGCGGCACCGGCGGCGCCAGCGCCAGCACCGGCACTGCCCTGGCGGCTCTGCATCTGCGGCTCGCGGGCACCGACTTCGCCGGTGACGCGGTTACGCAGGGCGGCATAGCTGGCCAGCGGATCGGTTGCCGTTTCGGCATCCGGGACATTGATGTAGGGGTAGTCGCTCGTTGCCGTCCACGGCTGCGAGTCGTAAGGCAAGCGATAGCCCATGGCCGAATCGCCGGGGAACAGGTAGCAACGCTCGGAGCGCAGGAACCACGGGCCGGTCTGCCACTGGTTCCAGACATTTTTCATGATCGGCAGGACGTGGCCGACGGTGTAGGTCATGCCTTGCGTGAATACCTTCATGAGGCGTTCGCGCTCCAGCGCGTCGTCAACGCGCGAATCAAAAGGATCGACGTTGCCCGGCAGGCGGCGTTCGCGCCACATGTAGTAATAGACGTCTTCGAAAGCCGGGAAGACGTAGTCGGAGGTCATGCCCAGGCGTTCAGCGACACGTTTCAGGAAGCGGTCCGCGTGTTCGCTGGTCGCACCGTAATTGACGCTTTCGTTGGCGTACAGTTCAGGCGCATTCCAGATCGGCTCGCCGTCCTTGCGCCAGAAGCAGTTCAGCGACCAGCGCGGGAGCTGTTCGCCGGGGTACCACTTGCCCTGACCGAAGTGCATGAGGCCGTTCGGGGCGTATTTCTGGCGCAGGCGATGGAAGATGTCGGCGGCGAAAATGCGCTTCGTCGGGCCGAGGGCGGCGGTGTTCCATTCGGCGCCATCCGGGTCGTCGACGGCGACGAAGGTCGGCTCGCCGCCCTGGGTCAAACGCACGTCTAGCTTGCCGAGCGTGTCGTCGATCTGGTGGCCGAGGCCCTCGATCTCGGCCCACTGCTCATCGGAGTAGGGCTTGGTGACGCGCGGCGATTCCCAGATGCGGGTGACCTGCATGTGGTGCGAAAACTCGGTTTCGCACTCGTCGAGGCCGCCGGTGACTGGCGCAGCGGAACCCGGCTCCGGTGTGCAGGCGAGCGGGATGTGGCCTTCGCCGGCGAACAGGCCGGAGGTCGGGTCGAGCCCGATCCATCCGGCGCCCGGCAGATAGACTTCAGCCCAGGCGTGCAGGTCGGTGAAGTCGGCTTCCGGACCGGACGGGCCGTCGAGCGACTTGACGTCGGCGGTCAACTGGATCAGATAGCCGGAAACGAAACGGGCGGCCATGCCAAGGTGGCGCAGGATCTGGACGAGCAGCCAGGCCGTATCGCGGCACGAGCCGGTACGCAGGGTCAGCGTTTCTTCCGGCGTCTGGACAC
The DNA here is from genome assembly GCF_049652925.1 of Azonexus sp. Classification (GTDB taxonomy): domain Bacteria; phylum Pseudomonadota; class Gammaproteobacteria; order Burkholderiales; family Rhodocyclaceae; genus Azonexus. The sequence continues at coordinate 166,204 of NZ_JBASFI010000023.1, read as the reverse complement.
CCGGTTCCATGCGAATGGTATAGCCGATTGCCTTTTGCAGGTTGGCGTTGAGGGCGACGAGGAAATCGACGCTGCGCAGCGGTTCGCGCGAAATGCCGGCCATGTATTTCTTGAGTTCGGGCGTTTCCGGCAGCTTGTGCAGGTAAGGCGTCAGTTCGTGACGCTCCCAATCCTCGTAGGCGAAAGGAATCTTTTCGGCGTGCGGCTCAAGGAAGAAGTCGAAGGGGTTGAGGACCGACATCTCGGCCACCATGTCGACCTCGATGCTGAATTCACGGGTCTGTTCCGGGAAAACCAGGCGGGCCAGGTAGTTGCCCTGCGGGTCCTGCTGCCAATTGACGAAATGCTTGTCCGGACCGACCTTCAATGAGTAGGACAGGATGCGGGTCCGCGAATGCGGGCAGGGGCGCAGGCGGACGACCTGCGGACCTAAGTTGATCAGGCGATCGTAGTTATAACGGGTTACGTGATTCAGCGCGACATGGATCGACACGAGCTTGCTCCAGACAGAATGATTGAAAGCTTAAAAGCAAGACGCGAACCACCTTGCAAGCCATTGTTTTTAAATAAGCCAAATCTTCACACGCACCTCATGAAAGCCTGATGACAGGAGGCATGCACCAAAAATGTGCAGCACTGTCCGGCGGCGCCTGAAAGAGAATTTATACGAGCTTGACGAAACCATCGGCGTCGAGCGCCACGAACGGGTTGAAGCAGACTTCCCACAGGAAGCCGTCCGGATCGGCAAAATAGCCACGAAAGCCGCCCCAGAAGACCTTGTCGGCCGGGCGGACGAGCGTTGCACCGATGGCTACCGCTTCATCCAGCGTGGCGATCACCGCCGCTTCGGAGGGTACGTTGTGAGCCAGCGTAAAACCGGGAAAACCACTGCCGGCGGGCGCTACGGCCGCATCCTCGGCCAACGCCTCGCGCTGGAACAGGGCAAAGGCGACCGAACCGGCTTGATAGAAGGCAATCGCTTCCTGGCTGGCCGGTGATTCCTGCCAGCCCAGTGCCTTGTAGAAAGCCCGGCTGCGGGCCAGATCGGACACACCGAGGGTGATGAAGCTGATGGTCTGGTTCATGATTTCTGGCGGCTGGTTACAGACTGCAATTTTAAGCGAGTCGATTTCAAAATTTGCCAAATTTTCGGGTTGACCGTGGAAGTCCATCCAGTTGGAGCAACGCTCGAAAATCGCGGCAATTCAGTGTGCCAAACGGGTCACTTTGCGCCATTTTCCCCGGCGGACTCGCCGGCAGAATAATCAACATGGCGCGGCAAAATGACCGTGAATCGCGTGCCCTTGCCGACTTCGCTGCTCACTTCGATGCGGCCATGATGTTTCTTGACGATGCCATAGGACAGGGAGAGCCCCAACCCGGTTCCCTTGCCGACGGGTTTGGTGGTGAAGAAGGGCTCGAAAATGCGGCCGAGGTTCTCGGGCGGGATGCCGCGCCCGCTGTCTTCGATTTCAATGCGGATTTCGGCCTCGCTGCTGGCCGTCCGAATGCTGATCTGACCGTGTTCTTCGATAGCCTGCGAGGCATTGACGAGAAGATTCATGAAAACCTGGTTGAGCTGCGACGGCGCACACATGATTTCCGGAATGGCGGCGTATTCCTTGACCACCTTGGCTTTGTACTTGAGTTCGTTCCAGACCACGTTGAGCGTGCTGTCGAGCCCCATTTCGAGGTTGGCCAGGACGATGTCAGAACTGCTGACGTGGGAGAAATTCTTGAGGTCGCGGACGATGTCCTGAACGCGCTGGACGCCGTCGTTGGTTTCGGCCAGCAGGACGTCGAGATCCTGCTGCAGGTAGTCGAGTTCGAGATCCTTCTTCAACTGGGTGACGCTGGCCTGGGATGCTTCGCCGAGTTCGTGCTCGATTTCGGCATAGGCCTTGAGCACCTTGCCGAGGTCGGCGATGTAGCGTTGCAGCGTGCCAAGGTTGGATTTGACGAAGCCGACCGGGTTGTTGATTTCGTGCGCCACGCCGGCTGCCAACTGGCCGATGGAGGCCATCTTTTCGGACTGGATCAACTGGCTCTGCGCTTCTTCCAGACGGGCAATCAGTGCGGCCTGCTGCTCGCGCTCGGCCTTCAGTTTAATGTTGGCCGATTGCAACTCGCCGGTGCGCTGCTCGACGCGCCGTTCGAGTTCGTCGCGGGATTCGCGCAGGGCATCCTCGGCGGCGACCCGGCGGGTCACATCGGCAAAGCTGAAAACGCGGCCGACGATGTGTTCGCCGAGATATTGCGGCCGCGACTTGCATTCGAATACCCGCCCATCAGCCAGGTTGAAATGCTCGTCGCTCTCCTCGCTGTCCACAATGGCGCTCAGCCTCTCCCGGCAGGCGGCCTGCTCACTCACGAGGCTCGACACGTGACCGATGATGTCGTCGTCCCTGTGCTGTTCGAGCAGCTCATCGGGAATCGCCCACATGGCCGAAAACATGCGGTTCATGCTGACGATCCGGCCATGCCAGTCGATAGCCAGAATCCCGTTGCCGGTGGCTTCGAGCGTCGCGCGCAGGCGTGACAGCGTCTGCTCGAGCTGCTCTTCAGTCTTGCGTTCCTGGCGGATATCCCGCGCCTGAACGAGGAGATAGGTTTTGTCCTCGTGCTGAATCAGCGAGATCGATTTCGACACCTCGATGAGCTCGCCATCGGCCCCGCAGTAGAGCCCTTCCTGCCATTCGATTTCGGTGAATGCGCCGGCCGCGACCTCTTCCCAGTAAAAAACGTCCTGCAGCGAACTTTCGATATCGATGATCTTGCGTTGAAGTAGCTCTTCTTCCGTGTAGCCGAGCAATTGCATGGCCAGGCGATTGGCCCGGACGATCTGCAAGCCGTCGGTATCGACCAGGAGAATCATGCTGGCGCTGTGATCGAGCATCTTTTGCTCGAGAGAGATCATTTCTTGCTCCCGTCCTGCCCCTGGCAGGCGTCGAAGTAGTAGCTGACCCGCTTGCGGGGACTCAGGTAGTTGTAGATATGGCGCGGCACCAGGGCCGGCTTGATCGCCTTGGCGATATTGAGGTCGGAATCCTGCGACAGGTCGATCAGGATTGCCTCGTCGCGGGGAACCGATTCGTCGTAGACAACGAGAATCGGCTTCATCGGCTGGCTGGTATTGACCGTTGCCACCATGGCCATGGCGCCATTCGACAACTGCACGACGGTGCCCGGCGGATAAACGCCAAGCCGGCGGATGAGCAGTTGCAACAGCCGCGGGTCGAACTTGCCACGCAATCTGGCGAACATCAGCGACAGGGCTTCGTGCGGCATCAGCGCGTTGGCGATGTTGACCGGGTTGCACAGCTCGTCGTAGTAGTTGGCCAGCCCGACAATGCGCGCCAGCAGGTTGATGCTGTCGCCTTTGAGGTGCTGCGGATAGCCGGAACCGTCGAACATTTCGTGATGCTGATGGATGATGGTGAGCACGGCGGGCGAGAAACCGAGGCGCTTGCCAAGCGTTACGCCGTAGTCGCAATGCTGCTCGTAGAGATGCTGTTCGGCCTGCGTCAAGGGCTCGACCTTGAGCAGGATGCGACTGGGAATTTCAGTGCGCCCGAGGTCGTGAAACAAGGCGCCCATGCCGAGTGCCGTGACCGCCTCCTGCGGCACGCCGAGGTCGCGGGCGAGCATGAGCGACAGCATGGTGACATTGAGCGAATGAAAATACAGTTCCTCGCCGCCAGCCATGTCGCCCATGACGTGAATGGCCAGTTCCGGTGCGCTGAGGATCGATTCGGAAATCTGGTCGACCAGCTGATTGGCCGATTTCACGGTTTCGGCCGGCTTGGTCAGAATGCTTTTCTCGACCTCGCGGATGGTGCTGGCAGTGACGATGAAGGCGTTTTCGATGCGCGCCGCCGCGGCGCGCTGCACGCGAATGCGCTCGATCATCTCCTTCTTGGCCGCCAACGCCTGGGCGATGACCGGGCTGACCTCGCCCCTGGCCGGTGCGGCAGACGCCGACGTTTCATCCGGACTCTCGCGGTCGCTCAGTTCCAGGCTGTAGCGCACGCGCTTGAGTCCCAGCCCGCGGATGGTCCTGATCTGCTCCTCGCTCTTGATCTTGAAGTGGCCAAGGGCAAATGGATGCTCGAACCAGCGCAGATCGAGATAGACGTACAGTCCTATCCGAAGTTCGCTGACATCAATGGTGGGATCGCTGTTCACAGTTTTCGATAGCGGGTAGCTGACAGGTGCGGAATCGCATTGCCCATTCTATCCCTCTCGAGCGCCGGGCCGGAAAACTGGCGTCTGCTTCACGGGATCGGCAATTTCACGGTCAACCGTAAAAAATGGCCAATTTTGAAATGGCCGGATACGCCGAGGCTGATGACCCTGATGCTCCGCTTCATCGTTTCATGCGGGCAGCTGCAAGAATAAAGCGGCGCCTAGACCGGTTGATGTTTTTGCAGTTTTGGCACGCTGGGAATACGAATCCGCTTGCCTTCGACGACGATCAGTCCAAGGCTGCTCAGGTCGTGCAGGATGCGCGAGAAATGCTCCTGGGTCAGATTGAGTCGGGAGGCAATGACGCCCTTGTTCGAAGAAAGCTCGAATGTGACGTTCTCTCCATCCCACTGACTTTCCGGCAGTTCGTGCATGAGAAAGCCGATGACTCGCTGCGTTCCCGAATGCAATGAGTAGGCTTCAACATCGGTCATCAGCTGATGCAGGCGCATGGCCATGCCGGCCATCATTTTTCTGACGAAGGCATGGTCTTTCTGCAATTCCTCATAAATAGCCGTCTTTGAGACATGCAGCACCAGCGAGTCGCTCAGCGCCTGGGCAAAGACAAAGTAGGACTTTTCCATGAACATGATGGCTTCGCCGAAACTTTGCCCCGGCTGGATGATCTCGACCACTTTGTCGGTCCCCTGGGCGGAGGAGAGCGCCAGTTTTATCTGGCCATAGACCAGGACATGAAATCCGGTGCAGGCATCGCCATTGCGAAACAGCATATCCCCCTTGGTCAGACGCACCTCATGAACACCTTTGGCCATTCGGGCAAGCTCATCCGGTGACAGCCCCTCGAACAGGGGAATACGACTTAAAAGGCTCTCGACTTGTACCGGCTGGAAATCCCGCATGCTGTCTCCTCGCTATCAACCTCGCTCAACGCCAATTCATTTGGCATTTTCTGGCTGCATTGTGGCTTTTGATGTGAATCAATTCAAGCCATGATAACCGCAATCAATGGACGAGCGCGCTGCCACCGAGGACAGGCAAATAGTGTGCGCCAGCGGCACCTTGCGGGCTTTGGTCACGAAAACTCGTTTCCGAGGGTTTGAGTCGCCGCCGGCCTCAGCGTGCCCCGCCATACTCCTCGGCCAACTGGTCGTAATGAGCGTGCGCCTCGGTTTCGGTGAGCGCGGCGGCGTGCCATTCGAGCATCGCCGGGTGCGCCAGCACGGCGTCGCGGTAGGCGGCGGCGACCGGCGGCAGCGGCACGTTGTAAACGTTGAAGCGGCAGACGATGGGCGCGAACATCGCATCGGCCACCGAAAAATCGCCGAACAGCCACGGACCGTTGCCAGAGGCGAACTGACTGCAGGCCTCGGTCCAAATTTCAATGACGCGGTCGATGTCGCGCTGGACTTCCTGCGTTGCCGGCTTGCCCTTGAGCTTTAACTTGAGGTTCATCGGCATGGCGGTACGCAGCTTGGCGAAGCCGGCGTGCATTTCAGCCGAAATGCTGCGCGCTCTGGCCCGCGCCCGGGCGTCGGCCGGCCACATTTGCGAATAGCGTTCGGCCAGTGTTTCGGCAATGGCGATGCTTTCCCAGACCTGGAAGCCGTCTTCGTGCAGACAAGGCACGCGGGCGTTGCCGGCCAGCGGCTTGAGCGCCGCGTTGTAGTCGCGCCCGGCCACCGACACCATGTGCTCGGTAAAGGGAATGGCGAAATGCTTCATCAGCAGCCAGGGCCGCAACGACCACGACGAGTAGTTTTTGTTGCCGATGTAGAGATCGAACATGGTTTTCTCCTTTGCTGGGCAACTTTACCGCAAGACAATGTCAAATCAGTATCTGGCGGCATGGTAAGAGATTGCGAACTGCGATCTTAACCGTGGCGATTTCAAATTTGGCCAAATTTTCCGGTTGACCGTGGAATGCATTTTTCATACACCACCGCTCTGGAAGGGACTTTCCGGAAATCTTTGAGCTGCTCTGCGGTATTCTTTCAAAGCTGGTATCAGCTTGGCAATTCGCCGGAAAAATGAAGGCTCGGACTTGGAAAACATTGAGACGCTGGAAATCCTGAATCAACAATTGGCAGAAAGCCAGCTCCGCCTGCAAACCATACTGCGGCTCAGCCCGATCGGCATCGGCATATCACGCCTGTCCGACGGTGCAATCATCGAGTTCAACGATGCCCTGCTGGCGATCATTGGCTTTGAGCGGGCCGAGGTGATTGGCCGAACTTCTGCCGAACTGGGAATATGGGGCGATCCGGAACAGTACGCTGAGCTCTTCGCGAAAATTTCAGCCGGAGAAGTCATTGATGAAATGCCGATAGTCATCAACCGCAAGGACGGCGAGCTTCGTCAGGGACGCCTTTCGGCGTCGATGGTGCGCCTCAATGGAGAAGCTCATTTCATCGCCAACTTGCGCGATGTGACGAACGAAATGGCTGCTGAGCAGCAAAGAACAAAAGTCACGCGACACCTGCAATCGACGCTCGACAACATCCCCTCCATGATCGGCTACTGGGACCGCGATCTGCGCAACCACTTTGCCAACCACGCCTATCAGGACTGGTTGGGGATTGATCCCGAAAAAGCGCCGGGCATGCATATCCGGGAAGTGATCGGCGAGGAGCGCTACCACCTCAACCTTCCTTATATCGAAGGTGCACTGCGGGGTACAAAACAGACCTTTGAACGGTGCATTCCGTCTCCGGACGGGAGGCATACCCGACATTCGCTGGCTGAATACATTCCCGATATCGTCGATGGAGTCGTTCAAGGCTTTTATGTCCTGGTCTCTGACATAACCCCCATCAAGCAGGCCGAAATCGCCCTCCGCGAGAGCGAGGAGCGCTACCGCAAGGTCGTCGACGACCAGACGGAACTGATCAGTCGCTACCTTCCCGACGGCACCGTGGTTTTCGTCAACGAAGTTTATTGCCGCTTCTTCGGCAAGAACGAGGCGGAACTGAGGGGACGCACCTGGCACCCGGCAGCCCATCCGGATGACATCGAGATGATCGAAGTGAAGCTGTCGTCGCTGGCCCCGGACAATCCTGTCGTCACCATCGAAAACCGGGTCAATGCCGCCGACGGCAGCGAACACTGGATGCAGTTCGTCAATCGTGCCTTTTTCGATGCCACGGGCGGCCTCAAGGAAATCCAGTCGGTCGGCCGCAATATCTCGGCGCGCAAACAGGTGGAACAGAAACTCGCCACCTCCCGTATCCATTTGCGCGCCCTTCTCCAGGCGAACGACCATGACCGGGAAGAGCAGCACAAGGAAATAGCGCGCGAAATTCACGATCAGCTCGGAGCCCACCTGACAGCCATCGCCTTTCGTGTCGATGCCCTAAATCGCCAGACCCGCCGAAACGTTCAGGTTTCCACGGAGCTGGCCATGATCAGGTCTCTCGTCTCGCGAGCCAACGAAGCCGCCCGGAACATCTGCGACAGCCTTCGTCCGGCAGCGCTTGACGACCTGGGTCTGACCCCGACCTGTCGCTGGTATTTGCGTGACTGGTCCGGGCTGGTAGGCATTCCGGCCGAAGGGCGCTTTGCTCGACTGGCCGTTGAACCCTCGAAACAATTGAGTACCGATCTGTTCCGGACTTTTCAGGAGTTGCTGACCAATATTGCCAAGCATTCCGGGGCGAGCCTTGTCCGCGTCAGCATTTCAAATGGCGTTGAGGCGCTGCGCCTGAGGGTGGCCGATAACGGATGTGGTTTCGCGAAAGAACGGCCCCCCCAGGGTTTCGGCCTGGCCGGCGTCCGGGAACGGATGGCGCGACATGGCGGCGAGGTAACTATCACCTCGGGGCCGAGCGGCACCATGGTAGCCATCAGCGTTCCGCAGGTCGGTGTGCAATGAAGGCGCGCATCATCATTGCCGACGACCATCAGGTCGTGCGTCAGGGACTGCGCGACATTTTTTCGCGGACGGATGACCTGCAGGTGGTCAATGAAGCCATCGACGGCGCTGAGGCGGAAGCAATAGCCCGGGCCGGCAATTCCGACCTGCTGATTCTCGACATCGCGCTGCCGATTCGGCGCGGCATTCAAGTCCTCGAGTCGCTGCGCACCGACGGAATCAAATTACCAATACTGTTTTTCTCGATGTATTCAGCCAGTCAATACGTCGAATACGCGCGGCAAGCCGGCGCCCAGGGTTTTGTCAGCAAAGATGCTGACGAGTCCGAGCTGCTGCGAGCCATTCGGTGCATCCTGGCCGGTGGCAGCAGTTTCCCCAGGCTGAATCGGGCCGCGCCCGATTCAGCGGCGGGCAGTGATTTGTTCAAGACATTGTCGCGTCGCGAATTCGAGGTCATGCAAGCCCTGGCGGGCGGCACCAGTATTCTTGAGATTGCAGCCAGACTCGGAGTCAGCACCCAGAGCGTGACCACCTACCGTCGCCGTCTGCTGGAAAAGCTCGGTGTCAAGAACAATGCCGAACTGGTCACACTGGCAATACTTCACGGACAGATCTGAATAGTTGTCGTTTGTAGTGGAACGCTGACAGACAAAGCAGGCCAGTCATTTCATCATTACGCTTAATGACAGGAGCACGCTTGAGAAGGCACCGTCATCGGCAATCCCCTCCAGAAAAAAAGAACTGATTCTGCCCCCTTGCCGGCGGGAGGCAGGTCCAGTGACGAGAAAAAACTGGAAACCACAAGGCGTGAACGAACACCGATGAGTATCACCCCCCTCTCCTCTTCAAACGCCCCGTCAGGCAAACGAGCCGGAATCTCGCTGCACCGATTCCTCACGCGCCTGATCTGGCTATGCGTCTTGCCGCTGCTCCTTTTGGCCGCCTACCTGGCATTTGCGCACGTCCGCTTCATCCAGTCCGAACGCGACCTGACCGTCAGGAACATGGCCAACAACTTTGTCGCTGCCCTCGACAAAGAACTGGAAGCGCGCATCAATGGTCTGCAGATGCTTGCCATTTCACCCCTGATTGATGATGCGGAGCGATGGCAGGATCTCTACCGCGAAGCTGAAGGATTCAAGCAAAGCTTTGGTAGCCACGTCATTTTCGCCAGCATTGGCAAGCAGACACTATTTAACACCCGTACCCCATTCGGTTCGAAGCAGCCACCACTTCCCGTTCCGGCCGGAAAGTCAGCCATAAAAACAGCTGTTGACTCAGGCAAGCCAGCCATTGGCGACATGTTCTTCGGACCGGTCAGCAAAGTGCCACTGATTGCCATTGCGGTGCCGGTTTACCGGGTTGGGCAGCCAGCCTATCTGCTCTTGACGACCATCGAGACGGAGCAACTCCAAAAACGTCTTGAACGTGTTTCGCTTCCTGAAGGCTGGGAAATGAGCATTCTGGACAGCACACAGAAAGTGATCGCCCGGGTCGGGCCGGCAAACCCGAATCCAGCCCCGGAAGGCGATGTTGCCGGTCGGTTTGTCGTCCACTCGACGATATCGCCCTGGTCGGTGAAGCTGGAAATTCCGCAAGAAACCTATCAGCTCCCTGTCTTCGCAGCGGGCGTCATGTTGGCCATTGCCATGCTCAGTGCCGCGTTGATCAGCGTTGTTGGCGGCGGGCTGGCCAGTCGCCGGCTGGCCGCGGCGGTAAGCGCAATCATTCCATCGCACCCATCGGCATCGGAACCGACAGACCTCAACATTACCGAAATCATGGCGGCGCGCTCCCTGCTCGAGGAACTTATGGACTCCCGCCTCGCCGCATCAGTAGCCTTGCACGAGAGCGAAGCATCGCTGAAGGAATCCCAGCGAATAGCCGGTATCGGAACTTACATACTGGATATTCGAACCAGTATTTGGTCCTGTTCGGAAGTGATGGACGCAATACTGGGCATAGACGGTGATTACGATCATTCTGTGGAGAACTGGGCGGCATTGATCCACCCGTCTGATCAAGCGCGAATGGCCCACTATTTTGCCGAAAGCGTACTCCGGCTTGGGCAGGAGTTCAACGAGAAGTACCGGATCATCCGCCCGAACGACCAAGCAGTGCGCTGGGTGCATGGCCTGGGCGTACTCGAATTTGATGCGCGCGGCCAAGCGATCAGGATGCGCGGCACGATTCAGGATGTGACCGAACGCACGCTCGCCGAGCAGTCCCTGCTCGAGCGCGACTTCAAGCTTGGAGCCATTGTTGAAAACTCGCCATCCGCGCTCTCGCTAAAGCATCCCGATGGGCGTTATGCCCTGGCCAATCCCAACTTCCAGCGCCTGCATCACTTGAGCGAAGCAGAAATAATCGACAAGACCGATTTCGATCTCTACCCGGCAGAAACGGCTAAGCAGATCAGGGCCAACGACGTACGTTTGCTGCAGACGATGTCCAGGCAATCCGTCGAGGAAATCCTGCCGGTCGATGGCGAGCTCCGGAATTTCATGGTGCACATGTTCCCGATTCTCAACGCGTCGGGTGCGGCCAGTTTCATTTGCCGGATTTCCTTCGACATCACGGTGGCCAAGCAGGATGCGGCCGAACTCGAACGGCATCGACATCATCTGGAAGCGCTGATCGAAACCCGGACGCGCGAACTGGGCGAGGCAAATGCAGAACTGGCCGAGCACTCGGCGAAGCTTGAGATTCTTTACAACCAGACCAAATCGCTCGAGATGGCGCTGCGCAAGAGCGAGGTAATGCTGCATGGGGTGCTGGACAATACACCGGCGCTGATCGCTTATTGGACCGGCGACCTGACCAATGATTTTGCCAACCACGCCTACGAGGACATGTATGGCATACCGCCTGAAAAAATCCGAGGCAATCATCTACGAGAAGTGATCGGCGAACAGGCATTTGCCGTCAGCCAGCCTTTCATCGAGGGTGTGCTGCGCGGTGAACGGCAGTCTTTTAGCCGGGAACTGGTCGATATCCGGGGCGACCGACGCTGGACCCAGGTGCAATACATTCCCGACATCCGCGGCGACGAAGTCAAAGGGTTCTTTGCGCTGGTTTCGGACGTCACACAGCTCAAGGACAAGGAGCGGGAAATCGAGGCGCTGAATGCCGCGCTGGCCATTCGCGTCGAAGAGGCAGAAGTCGCCAATCGGGCAAAAAGCCTATTCCTCGCCAACATGAGCCATGAGATCCGGACACCGATGAATGCCATCATCGGCCTGACCCATCTGATTCGTCATGCTGGTGCCGAGCCCAAGCAGATCGTGCGACTGGACAAAATTGACAACGCCGGGCGCCACCTGTTGTCGATCCTCAACGACATTCTGGACATTTCGAAAATCGAGGCCGGCCGACTCCAGCTGGAAAGCGAGGACTTTCATCTTTCGGCCATCCTCGACAACGTCCAGTCCATCGTCGGCGAGGCGGCGCGAAGCAAGGGACTGAGCATCGAGCTTGATCGCGATTCGGTCCCGCTCTGGTTACGTGGCGACCCAATGCGTCTTCGTCAGGCACTACTGAACTACGCTGGAAATGCGATCAAATTTACCGAGAATGGCGGCATTGCCCTGCGCGCCCAACTGCTTAAGGCGTACAACGATGAGCTGGTGGTGCGCTTTGAAGTTGAAGATAGCGGGATCGGTCTGAGCGAAGAACAAATCGGTCGACTCTTCCAGGCTTTCGAGCAAGCCGAAGCGTCAACCACCCGAACCTACGGCGGGACCGGCCTTGGGCTGGCCATTACCCGACGCCTGGCGCGGCTGATGGGTGGCGATGCCGGCGTCGAGAGCCGGCTTGGGCACGGCAGCCGGTTCTGGTTTACGGCACATCTGCAACGCGGGCACGGCATCATGCCCAGTGAGCCGACCCCGCGTGGCGTCAATGCCGAAGCCGAGCTGCGCTTGAATCACCGTGGCGCCAGACTGTTGCTGGCCGAAGACAACGCCATCAACCAGGAAGTGGCGCTGGAACTGCTGCACGGTGTCGGCCTGGCGGTGGATACGGCAGGCGATGGTCTGGAAGCAGTCGAGATGGCTCGAAACCATGCCTACGATCTGATCCTCATGGACATGCAAATGCCCAACATGGATGGCCTTGACGCAACAAGAGGAATCCGCGCCCTGCCCGGCTATGCAAGCAAGCCCATTCTGGCGATGACCGCCAACGCCTTCGATGGTGACCGCCGTGCCTGTGAAGCCGCCGGCATGAACGACTTTGTCGCCAAACCCGTCGATCCGGACCTGCTTTATACGATCCTGCTCAAATGGCTGCCGGCCAAAACCGAAAATACGCGCCAGGATTCAAGCGCAAAAATTGCGACACTCAAGGGGGAGTCGTTGACTGCCCAACATGAAGCGAGCGCCGATGAAGCCCTGGCTCGTCTGTCCGGGATACCCGGACTGAATCTGGCCCAAGGGCTATCCATCGTGCGCGGAAATGTCGTCAAATTCCTTGAATTGATGCAAAAATTCGTTGCCACCCACGGCGATGACATGGCGCAACTGACCGAGCTTTTGACCAATGGCGAGCGCGCTGCAGCTAACCGCCTGATCCACACACTCAAAGGCGTTGCCGCGACATTGGGTGCAGAGCAGATTTCGGGCATGGCAAGAGACCTTGAGATTGGCTTGCGCCAAAGCCAGGATGACGGGAATATTGACCAGGAAATCCGGATGATGATCGACGCGATCAGCGTTGAACTGTCGACCCTTGCGGCGGCGCAACCTGACCGCGCTAGCAGCGGCGAGGACTCTTCGCCAACGACGTAAGCCGGCAAAACGGCTTGCCACGGTCAACCGGGAAAAACAACCAAAATTCAAATCGTCCAGCGTCGCCTTGCCGAGTCGGCGACGCTGCGTCCGGCGCCCGCAGCCCGTATAATTCGCGCTCCCGGGCCCCGCCCTGCTTCCGATTGCCAGCCATGTTCAAGCTTTTGAAATTTCCTCTTTTTTGCCTGTTGACCGCAACCTTGCTCACTGCCTGCGGCGAGGTTGAGGATACGCGGCCGGGTCAGCCGGTGAAGCACCGGCAGGTGGCCTTCAAGGAGATCGTCAAGACTTTCGAGCCGATGGGCGTGATGCTGCGCAAGAGCACCTACGACGCCGACAAGTTCCTGCCCATGGCCGAGGCGCTGCTCGCCAAGCGGGATGGTCCGTGGGAGTACTTCGGAGCGGACACCAACTACCCGCCGACCAAGGCGACAGCCGAGGTCTGGAAGCAGCCGGAAGAGTTCGAGAAAAACAAGAAAGCCTTCATCGCCGCCACCGACGCCCTGCTCGTCGCCGCCCAGAGCAAGGACAAAGCGCAGGTCGAAAAGACTTACGACGCCGTTCATGAAGCCTGCAAGACCTGCCACAAGCAGTTCAAGGAACGCTGAGATTTCCGGAACATCCGCATGTTGAGACTGACCGAACTGAAGCTGCCGCTCGACCACGCTGCTGATGCGCTACGCCCGGCCCTTTGCCAGAGGCTGGGGATTGCCGATGGCGAGCTGATCGACTTCACGATTTTCAAGCGCAGCTACGATGCGCGGAAAAAGTCGGCGATCACGCTGATTTACACGCTCGATTTCAATGTTCGCGACGAACCGGCGCTGCTCGAAAAACTGGCCGATGATCGCAACGTCGGCCCGCGGCCGGATACCGACTACAAGTTCGTCGCCCAGGCCCCGGCCGAGTTGAAATCCCGCCCGGTCGTCATCGGCACAGGCCCCTGCGGCCTGCTGGCCGGGCTGATCCTCGCCCAGATGGGTTTCAGGCCGATCATCCTCGAACGCGGCAAGGCCGTGCGCGAACGGACCAAGGACACCTGGGGCCTGTGGCGCAACAACAAGCTCAACACGGAATCGAACGTCCAGTTTGGCGAAGGCGGCGCCGGCACCTTCTCCGACGGCAAGCTCTACAGCCAGATCAAGGACCCGCAGCACCACGGCCGCAAGGTGCTCGAAGAGTTCGTCAAGGCCGGCGCGCCGGAAGAAATCATGTACGTCAGCAAGCCGCACATCGGCACTTTCCGGCTGGTCAAGATGGTCGAGAACATCCGGGCGACGATCACCGATCTGGGCGGTGAAGTTCGCTTCGGCAGCAAGGTTGAGCGCCTCGTCATCGACGACCATCAAGTCCGTGGCGTCGTCATGGCCAATGGACAAACCATCGCCACCGACCACGTCGTCCTCGCCGTCGGCCACAGCGCCCGTGACACTTTCCAGACCCTGCACGAGCAAGGCGTTTACATCGAAGCCAAGCCCTTCTCGATCGGCTTCCGCATCGAGCACCCGCAGGCCATGATCGACCACGCGCGGTTTGGTCCCAATGCCGGCAACGAAATCCTCGGCGCCGCCGACTACAAGCTGGTGCACCACTGCGGCAACGGCCGCGCCGCCTACAGCTTCTGCATGTGTCCGGGCGGCCAGGTCGTCGCTGCGACCTCGGAAGAAGGCCGCGTCGTCACCAACGGCATGAGCCAGTACTCACGCGCCGAACGCAACGCCAACGCAGCGCTCGTCGTCGAAGTCAAACCCGAGGACTTCCCGGGCGACTTCAAGACCAACCCACTCGCCGGCATCGAGTACCAGCGGCAATGGGAATCGGCCGCCTTCGTCGCCGGCGGCAGCAACTACGCCGCGCCGGCCCAGCGCGTCGGCGACTTCCTCGCCGGCCGGCCGTCCACAGCCCTCGGCGAAGTCGATCCGTCCTACCAGCCCGGCGTGCACATGACCGACCTGGCGAGCTGTGCCCCAGCCTATGTCATCGACGCGCTGCGCGAAGCCATCCCGGCCTTCGACAAGCAGATTCGCGGCTTCGCCATGGCCGATGCAATCCTGACCGGCGTCGAGACGCGCACCTCATCACCGATCCGCATCAAGCGCGGCGCCGACTACCAGAGCATCAACACCCGCGGTCTCTACCCGGCCGGCGAAGGGGCCGGTTACGCCGGTGGGATTCTCTCGGCCGGCGTCGATGGCATCAAGGTTGCCGAGGCCGTGGCCCTTTCGATAGCAGACAAAAGCTAATCAGGACGCGCTGCGCGACGGCCACAGCCGCCTGATCTGGCGGCTTAGTTTGTCGCGAAAAACCGGGCTGTGCAGGCACAGGCCGCCGACCAGCCCGACCAGCGAGCCAAGCACCGTGTCGACCAGACGCGCTTCAAGAATGGCGTTCGGCGTGCCATTGCCGAGCTGTGCAGCGTCGGCCAGCAGGATGGTCAGCGGCGTGATGAAAACCACCGCCAAACCGTAGTGGCGGACGACCAGCGTTTCGATGATGAAGGCCAGGGCCATCATCATCAGCGAAACGCTCCACTTGTCGAGCGGCAGAATCAACAAGCCCCAGGCGATAATCAGGCCGATAGCGGTGCCGGCAATGCGGTGTACCTGTTTGTTCCACACGGCACGCAGCGAAGCGCCCTGAATCACGGCGAGGCAACTGACCGGCACCCAGTACGGCCGATCCAGTTGAAAGAGCTGGGCAAGCACGAGCGAAATGCCGACGAACACCCCAATCACCAGCGAATCGAAAACGACAAAATCGAAGTTGAGCGGCGGCAGCGGCTGGACGGGCTGTGCTGGCGCCAGTCGCAGCGAGTAAAGGCTGTAGAAGAATCCGATCAGGCAGGCCAGCAAGCTGCCCATGGCGAGCAAGCCAACGAAGGTCGGGATTTGCAGGATTTCAACGGGCGAATAGGCGCCGATGGCCGCGGCCATGACAAAAAACAGGCTGCCCGGCGGCGCAACGGCGAAGTAGCGGCAGAGCATCGACACAGCAATGGCAATGAAAGTCAGCACCGGCACGAACAGCAACGGCATGAAGTGGGTCATCACCCCGAGGATGTAGCAGGCGCACAAGCCGAAGGCCGCCGCCATGAGCCCCACCAGGCGGTGGGCCAGCGGCATGGCGGGCAGATATAGAAAGGCCAGGCCGCCCATCGACGAGACCAGGCCGTAATCGAGATGATCGAACCAGGCACCGACGAACAGCGGCAGACCAATGGCCAGCGCGCCGCAGAAAGGCATCGGCCAGCGCCGGTCGCTGGCGTTGAAGCTCGCCAGATGGCTCACTTCGCTGCGCAGCCGGGCACGGAATTTCACACATCCTCGCCAGTCCATTGCTACCTTGCCTTTCGCCTGAGCGCCGTTGCGTGAGTGTTCATTTTACGTGGATGCGCCGTCGACTCAGGCAAACTGCCCGGCCACCCAGCCCGACGACCAGGCCCACTGGAAGTTGTAGCCGCCCAGCCAGCCAGTCACATCGACCACTTCGCCGATGAAATACAACCCGGGCACCGCCTTGGCTTCCATGGTCTTTGACGACAAGGCATCTGTCGACACCCCGCCCAGCGTCACTTCGGCCTTGGCAAAACCGAGCGTGCCGGCCGGCATGAGGGGCCAGGCGTTGAGCTTGCCGGCGATCATCTCGAGATCGCGGCGACCCAGTTCGCCGATCGGGCGCGTCACGATTTTTTCGCCGCCGAGTAGCGCGCACCATTCGTGAGCGAAGCGCCGGGGCAGACGTTCGGCCAGCAGGTTGGGCAGATGCACGCGGCCCTGCCGGTGTTCTTCGAGCCAGGCACCGGCATCGAGGCCGGGCAGCAAATCGATCTCGACGGGCTGCTTTTTGCCGCTGCGGTATTCCTGCATCTGCCAGTAGCTCGAAATCTGCAGGATGGCCGGGCCGGAAAGGCCGCGGTGGGTGATCAGCACGTTGTCGCGGAACTGCGCGTCTTCAAATTGGGCGATGGCATCGAGCGTCGATCCGGCCAGTGGCTTGATCGGTTCGAGCACCTCGGGCGCCAAGGCCAGCGGGACGAGGGCCGGCTTGGGCGCAACGACGGGAATGCCGAACTGCTCGGCCAGCCGGTAGCCGAACGGGCTGGCGCCGATTTTTGGGATGGCCAAGCCGCCCGTGGCGACGACCAGCGAGTGGCATGAAAATCGACCTTTTTCCGTGTCGACCGTGTAACGCTTGGCACTTTCGCCCGGATGGCGCTCAATGTGCTGCACGGCGCAAGGGAAGGCCCACTGAACGCCGGCGTCGTCGCAGGCATCGCGCAGCATGTCGATGATCTGCTCAGCCGAATCGTCACAGAATAGCTGGCCATGTTCGCGCTCGTGATAGGCAATGCGCCGCTTGTCCATCATGGCAATGAAATCGAACTGCGAAAAACGCGCCAGGGCCGAGCGGCAGAAATGCGCGTTTTGCGACAGGTAGTTGTCGGCGCTGACTGTACGGTTGGTGAAATTGCAGCGCCCGCCCCCGGAAATGCGGATGCGCTCGCCGAGCGTGTCGGCGTGATCGACAAGCAGCACGCGCCGGCCGCGCGCCCCGGCCTGAGCAGCACACATCATGCCGGCCGCGCCGGCGCCAATGACGATGATGTCGAAATGCATGGGGTCCGATCGGGGAGAAATAGCTTGCGCTGAAACGGGGCGGATTCTATCACCCGGCGCTGGATCGCCCGATTTGACCCCATTGAGGCACCAAATCGAGGCACACGTCGCCCGGCTGGGAAATTATTTGTTGTAAACGCAACAAGCCAAATCAGAATTCATAATGCATAATCCTCATGCGCCGATCAGGCTGAAATACTGTTTCAGGAATTACATGGAATTACGATGGCAGAAAGCTTTTCAGGCATTTTCCTCAGAAAACAGCCTGATCTGGGATCACGTTTATGCAATACGTTTGAAACAGATGTTTGGCACACTGCCCCGAAACTCTTTACCCGGGCCATACCGGCGACATTGCTGCATTGCAGCATTTTGCAAAAAACATTGTTACAATGTACCCGCAGCAATTATTCACTTACCCAATTCAAGGAGCGTCCAATGTCCATCAATCCCGAGCAGTTCGCCGCCGCTAACAAAGCCGCCGTTGATTCCCTGTTGTCCGTCGCCAACACCGCCCTGGCTTCCGCTGAGCGCATCGCCAGCCTGAATCTGGAAACCGCCCGTTCGGTTCTGGAAGACTCCGTCTCCAACGCTAAGGCCCTGATGGGTGCCAAGGATCCGCAAGAAGCCATGTCCATCCAGGCTTCCCTGGCCCAGCCGAGCGTCGAGAAGGCTGTTGCCTACTCCAAGTCGGTTTACGAAATCTCCACCGAAACCCAGGAACAACTGGCCAAGATGGTTGAAGCCCAGTTCGGCGACTTCCAGAAGAATGTTGCTTCCATGCTCGAAAAGGCTGCCAAGTCTGCCCCGGCTGGTTCCGACGTTGCCGTTGCCGCCGTTCAGAGCGCCATCGCTGCCGCCAACTCGGCTTTCGACAACATGCGTAAGACCGCCAAGCAAGTGACCGAAATGGCCCAGACCAACATGGCTGCCGCTACCAGCGCCACTGCCAAGGCTGTCAAGAAGTCCAAGTAATTTTCAGCCTCCGCTGAAGCAAAAAGGCCCGCATCGCTGCGGGCCTTTTTCTTTGCACCATGCCTGAAGCTCAGGCCGCCAGCATGCGCCGCAGGCCGCGCATCAATGTCCCGATGGCCGGCAGTTTCATGTAGAGCTCCTCGGCCGCATCCCAGTAATCGCGGTGGTAGCAGACCTTGCCACAGGCATCAAACTTGAGATGCGACACGCCGCGCATGAACTGGGTTTCGCCCTTGCCCCACAGCTTGACACGGTAATGGAACTCCCAGACCAGCATCGCACCATTGCCGTCCGCCACTTTTTCGGTAACGACAAAACGCGGCTCGACGACCTGCCCGAACATGTGGGTGAAGATGCGCTGAATGGCCTGCAGACCGCGCACTTCATTGAACGGGTCCTTGAAATAGGCGTTATCGGAGTAAAACTCCGGAAAACGGGCGACGCTGGCCGGCGCGAATTCGTTGTAGAAGACGATCAGTTCGTCGAGAGTCATGTCAGCCTCCGGTGAAGCGGCGAATGAGCGGGAAATACCAGCGGTAGGGCAGCAGCGCGAAGAGCTTCATGAGGCGGGTAAAGCGCTTGGGGAAATGGATTTCGAAATTTGCCGATTTAAAGCCGTCGACCGTGGCAATCGCCGCCTGTTCCGGCGTCAGCAATGCCGGCATCGTGAAATCGTTTTTCGCTGTCAATTGCGTTGATACGAAGCCGGGGTTGATCACCCAGACGCCGATCCCTTTCGGTGCCAGATCGAGATGCAGCACTTCAGCGAAATGTATGAGCGCCGCCTTGCCCGGCCCGTAGGCCAAGGCCTTGGGCAGGCCGCGATAACCGGCGACGCTGGCGACGAAAGCGATGCCGCCACCTGGTTTGAGGTCGGCCAGAACGGTGGACGCGAGGCGCATAGCGGCATTGAAATTGACGGTGACGACCTGCTCGGCGACCGCCAGATCGAAGTTGTCGGCGCGCATCGGGACGTAATCGCCGGCCAGGTATACGACGAGATCGATACCGCCTAGAGTGGCCAGCAATTTTTCGCGGGCGGCACTCAGGCTGCCTACATCGGTTGCATCGCAGGGCAACAGCAAGGCATCGGCGATGGCCAGGGCAGCCAGTTTGTCCCCACTACGGGCCGACAAGGCGAGTTTTGCACCACGCCCGGCCAGTTCGCGGGCAACGGCAGCGCCAATGCCGCTCGAGGCGCCGACCAGCCAGACGCGCTTGCCCTGCCAGTCGGTTATGGACGGGTTCATCGTTTCACGAAGGTCAGCGTCACTTCGCCCAGATTGAAGCCCCATTTCGACATGTAGGAGCGGTTCATCATTACCTTGTCGTCCATCAGGAACATCCAGTCGTCGAAATCGACGTTGTACACCTTGCCGTCGACGGGCAGGGCCAGCACATAGCGCCAGCGCAGGGCGTTGCCGGCCACTTCGCCGATGGCCTCGCCGACGACATCGTCAGCCCGGCCGCGGAAGGTACCGTCGGCCTGCTTGGTCAGCGTCCAGACGCGGCGCGAGCTCGTGCCGTCGGACCACTTGAAGTTCTCGTCGAGGACCCCGGTATCACCCGTCCACTTGGCGTCGATGACCACGTGGAAGCGTTTTTGTACCTCGCCGGAACGTCCCTGGAACATGCCCCAGGCGTCAAGCGTGCCGTTGAGGTAGGTTTTGAGGTCGAGGGTTGGTTGTTCGGCCCGGTATTGTTCGACGCCGGTCGAAGCGCAGCCGGCGAGACCGAGGGTGAAGGCAGCAGCGAGCAAGAGTTTCATGGTTCAGATCTCCAGGGAATGGCGCCAGCGCCAGAGCAGCGCGCCAGCCAGCGCCTTGAAGGCGAGCGGCAACAACGCGTAGGCAAAGCTCAGGGCTGGCAGCCCGGCGCTACCGCCCGGCACATAGCCGAGCGCACCGAGCAGGGGTAATGAAAGCCCGGCGGCGAGCGCCAGGTTGAGTTTGGCCACAAAATTCCAGACACCGAAACAGGCCCCGGCCTGCCCCTGACGTTCGCCGAGATCGGCGGCAATGGCGGCCGGCAGCGCGAGATCGGCGCCGAGCGCGAGACCGGAGGCGATGCAGATGGCAGCGAAGGCCCAGACGTCACCTGCACCGAGCAGGCTGGCGCCGGCGAAGGCGAGAATCGAAACGACCATCGCCAGCAGCCAGGCGAAGACGCGCCCGCGCCGGGCCGAGAGCATGACCCAAAGTGGCAGCGAGGCAGCGCCAGCGACGAAGTACAGGGCAAGCAGCAGGCCGCTGGCGGATTCGGCTTGCAGGACGTCGGCGACGAAGAACAGGAAGAGCGTGGCCGGCAGCGCTGCGGCGATACCGTTGGCGACGAAGACGATAAGCAGGCGGCGGAAGGCTTGGTCGGCGAAGACGCGGCGCAGGCTGGGCAGCAAGGGCTGGCTGGCGGCGAGCACCGGCTTGCCGACGCCAACACGGCTGAAGGTCGTGACCGCAGCGATCAGCAGCAGTGGCGGCAGAATCAAGCTCAGTCGCGCGATGCCGTCGCTCAGGCTGGCCGCCAGCACGGCCGGCAATGCAGCAGCGAGGACGACGCCGAGCAGGCCGAAGCCCTCTCGGGCTGCGGTCAACCGGGTTCTCAGGGCGGAATCCTCGCCGATGTCCGCCCCCCACGCCTGATAAGCCACGCTGGCGGCAGAGAAGCCGAGGTAGGTCAGGGCCAGCGAGCCGAGCAGCCAGAGTGCGGCGTGTTCGGCCGGCGGATTGAGCAATGCGACAAAGCCGATGGCGAAGGGCAGCAGGGCCAGCGCCACCATGCGCGGGCGGGAAACGCGGTCGGCCAGCCAGCCGAGCCAGGGGTCGATGCCGGCGTCGAGCAGGCGGGCGCCGAGGAGGATGAAACCGAGCAGGGCCAGTTCCATGCCGGCGGTTTCGGCGTAGTAACGGGGGACGTGGACGTAGATGGGGAGCGCGGCGAAGGCCAGGGGGAGGCCTAGCAGGCCATAGGCTAGAACGCGACCGTTAGTCATGGCTTGGTGCCTGACGATTGGCTTGGGTTTCCGCCCTTGCGGGGCGTCTCACTTTTTCTTGCTTCGCCAAGAAAAAGTAAGCAAAAAGAAGGCGACCCTGGGTCGGTGCCGGCTGCGCCGGTTCCCTGCGCTACTCGGAAAGCCGGGCGGCTGCGGAACTCGGGGCTGCGCCCCTCAAACAGTCCTCGCCGAAGGCCCTCGGCTTTCCTGCGTTGCTCGGCACCTCTCAAGGGGCCCGGTGAAACGACCCGTGCTTGAGCTTGGGTGCCGTCATTCCCGCGTAGGCGGGAATCCAGCATCCTGGACTCCCGCCTACGCGGGAATGACGGGGTTTGGGCAAGGGAGCGCCTCCGGAGAATTTCGTTTTTGGCTGTTTTTCCCGGTTGACCGTGGAAGTCTGTTTTGAGGCAAAGCGCTTGAGCCCGGACGCCTTTGGGGTCCCCATGAGAGGCGCTGAGCAACGCAGGAAAGCCGGGGGCTGTCGGCGAGGACTGTCTGAGGGCGAAGCCCGAGTTCCGCAGCCGCCCGGCATTCCGAGTAGCGCAAGGAACCCGAAGGGCGCCGACCTTGGGGTCGCCT
The DNA here is from genome assembly GCF_049652925.1 of Azonexus sp. Classification (GTDB taxonomy): domain Bacteria; phylum Pseudomonadota; class Gammaproteobacteria; order Burkholderiales; family Rhodocyclaceae; genus Azonexus. Next base: position 144,184 of record NZ_JBASFI010000023.1, on the reverse strand, counting down.
TTTCTTTGGCTACTTTCTTTTGGCGAAGCAAAAGAAAGTACGCCCGCCAGCAAGGCGGAAACCCAAGCCAGCTCCGAAGGAACGAAAGCCATCAAACCCGCCTCAGCAACGCCGCCCGCAACCCGGGCGCACTCGTCTTCGGATCCAGCCAGATGCCAAAAAACGCCCGTGCAAAATCGGCATCGGCAACCTCCCCAACCAAACGACCATTGAAATAAAACCGCGCAACCCCGGGCTCAAACTGGCCGATGATGTAATCCCCATCCTTCACGTCCGGGAAGATCCGCGTCATCTGCTGGCCCCAGCGCTTGAGGGAAGCCTCATCCGCCCCCAATGACCGCATTTCCTTGACACTCGCCTCGGCAATCGCCGCCCCGGCAAGCGTCCGCTTGTAGTCCAGACGTAACGCCAACGGCGGCCGTTGCGGATCATCGTCCGCCCACAGCGTCGCTTCATAAACGAGAAAGCCGAAGCGACGAAATTCGCCGTTGCCCCAACGCTTGAGGCCGGCCGTCGGGTCGGTGTTGGCAAACGCTGCGAACGGAGCCGCCGCCATCGCCAGCAGCAGGCGACGGCGCCCGGCCGAAAAAATTTTATTTTTGGCCGTTTTTTCCGGTTGACCGTGGAACTCGCCAGCGCGAGCGCCCGGGGCCACCAGATCAACGGTGCGTGAGTTCAAACTGGACGACATCGATATTCCCGGCCAGGAAGCCGGCCTCGCAATAGCAAAGATACATGCGCCAAAGGCGGCGGAAGGGCTCGTCAAAACCGAGCTTCTGGATTTCGGGCCAGTTGGCTTCGAAGGCGTGGCGCCATTCGGCTAAGGTCTTGGCGTAGTCGTGGCCGAAGGCGTATTCGTTGCGGACTATCAGGCCCTGTTTGGCGGCAGCGGCACGGAAGGCGGCGCGCGAGGGGAGCATGCCGCCGGGGAAGATGTATTGCTGGATGAAATCGGTGCTGCGCCGGTATTCCGGGAAGATGTCGTCGCGGATGGTGATGCTCTGGACGACCGCCCTTCCCTCGGTTTTGAGCGCCTTGGCTAGCGTCTTGAAATAGGTCGGCCACCAGCGTTCACCGACGGCTTCGAACATTTCGATGGAAACGACGTGGTCGAATTGTTCGTCCAGATCACGGTAGTCCTGCAAACGCAGGTCGGCGCTCGGCACGCGCTTTTGTGCCCAGTCCAGTTGGGCCGGCGACAGGGTCAGGCCCGTCGTCCGTAAGCCCTCCTGCACAGCCATCTCGGCAAAACCACCCCAGCCGCAGCCGATTTCCAGCACGTTCTGACCGGGCGCCGCCTTCAGGCAGTTCAGGATGCGGCGGTATTTAGCGTACTGGGCGGTTTCGAGAGAACCGTCGTCGGCTTCACGATAGACGGCTGACGAGTAGCTCATGCTCGGGTCGAGCCACAACTTGTAGAAATCGTTGCCGAGATCGTAGTGGGCCATGATGTTGCGCTTGCTGCCGCTACGGCTGTTGCTGTTGAGCCAGTGGCGGACGCGGGCCGCGAGCAGGCTGCCCCACGAGCCATAAACGGCCTTCTTCAACTGCTCACGATTGGCCGCCAGCAGCTTCAATAGCCCGGTAATGTCGGGCGAATCCCACTGCCCGTCGAGATAGGCTTCGGCCAGGCCGATGTCGCCGCGCGCCAGCACCTGACCGAACATTGCCTCGTCATGCACCTGCATGGTGACGCCATGTTCACCGTCGCCGAACAGCGCGCTGGCGCCGCCCGGCAGACGGATTTCGAGCATTCCACCCTGCAGTTTTTCGAGCAGGTCAAAGACCAGGCGGGTGTCGCGGGCAAGCCTGTCGCTACCGCGCAAAATCATCGTGTTGTTCATTTTGTCGAGTCCCGGAGGGGTTGAGGAACGTGGGCGCCGCGGAAAGGCACCCCTTTCAGCCACAGTTTCAAGGCTTGCCAGTGGATGCGGAACATCACGCCGGCGGTGAGGAAAGGCATTTTGAAGAAGGCTCCGAGCAAGGCCGCCGTGGACCAGGCGCGCGGCTTGCCCGAGATCGAAGTGAGCAGCAGTTCGCCGTCGGCGTCGTCGTAATCGATGCGGGCGAGCGGCACCGGGCGGTCGAGGTGAAAGCGGAAGCGGTAGCCGCCTTCGATTTCGTTGAAGGGCGAAACGTGGAATTCCTTGGCGGCGCGCAGTTCCTGACCATCGCGCAGGGGCGAGCCGTCGGCGTTGTGCAGCAGGTAGCAGTAATAGCCGCCGAAGGTGTTATTGACTTCCGCCAGCACGGCGATGAGCGCACCCTCGGTATTTCGGCAAAACCAGAAGCTGACCGGATTAAAGACGAAACCGAAGACGTGCGGGAAACATTGCAGCGTGATCTCGCCGTCGTCGGGCAGGCCATGCTGACGCAATTGCGCTTGTATCCACGGCAACAACGGGCTGCCATCGCGTGGCCCATGGTCTTTCTGGCGAAAGCTCAGCACGTTTCCACGGTCAACCGAAAAAATCAGGCAATTCGCAAATTGCAGGTCGCGTACCGGCAACTGGATGTAGAAAACCGGATAGACGAAGGCATTGACCGCCGGGCGCAGGCGCCGGTGCATGACATGGCCGAGGAAAAGGCGTGGGTGGTTCATGGCCGGCTCAGACCGTTTCCAGAGTGCGCTTAGCAATAACCGGTTCAGCTTGCCATGGCGCATTAACACCCAGGCCATTGACGACACGCAATGCCGACTTCAGGCCATCTTCGTGGAACCCATAGCTGCCCCAGGCACCGGCCAGCCAGATGCCGTTTTCACCCTGGACATCGGCCAGCCGCTGCTGGGCGGCGATTGCCGGGGCGTCGAAAATCGGATGAGCGTAGTCGAACTCGGCGACCACCGTGGCCGGGTCCGGCTCGCGCGCCGGGTTCAGGGTGACGACGACCGGGGTTTCGAACGGTAGCGGCTGCAGCTTGTTGATCAGATAGGAAACGCCAACCGGCTGCTCGCCGGGTTCACCGCTGCCGGAAAAGTAATTCCACGCCGACCACAGCTTCTCGTCGCGCGGCAGCAGGGCGCGGTCGGTGTGCAAGACCGCCCGGTTGGGCTGGTAGCGGATGGCCGAGAGCACCTCGCGCTGCCCGTCGGTCGCCGTAAAACCGAGGATGGCCCGCGCCTGATCACTGTGGCAGGCCATGACGACCTGATCGAAATGCTCGCAACCGGCCGCATGCGTCACCTTGAGCCAGCCACCTTCACGACAAACGGCGCTGACCGGACAGGCCAGCCGGATTTCCCCGCCATTGTTGATGATCCGGGTGGCGATTTTCCGCACATAAGCGCGACCGCCCCCCTGCACCGTCCGCCACATCGGCCGGTCGAAAACCTGTAGCAGGCCGTGGTTCTGGCAAAAACGAATGAAGGTGGCCAGCGGCATGGCGCGCATCTGCCCGGTCGGACAGGACCAGATGGCGGCGGCCATCGGCAGCAGATACCAGTCGGCAAAAGAGCTCGAATAGGCGCCGTCGCTCAGGAAGTCCTGCAGACTGAGTTCGCTCTCTGGATATTCCGCCAGCCACGCTGTGCTCTCCCGGTTGAACCGCAGGATATCGCCCAGCATCGACCAGAACTGCGGGCGAAACAGATTGCGCTTTTGCCCGAAAACCGTCGCCAGATTGCTGCCCGCCCATTCGAGATCAGGATTTTCCAGACTGACCGCAAAGGACATCTCGGTTTCGACACTCTCGACCCCGAGCAACTCGAACATCGCGATCAGGTTCGGGTAGGTCTTGTCGTTGAAAACGAGAAAACCTGTATCAACCGGATGCGTCTTGCCTTCCAAAGTCACGTCAACGGTGTTGGTATGGCCGCCCAGATAGGCGCCAGCTTCGAACAACGTCACGTCATGCTCGCTGCTCAGCAGCCAGGCACTGGCCAGCCCCGAAATCCCGGCGCCAACTACAGCTATGCGTTTTCTTGATGTCATGCTTGCCCCTACTTGCCGAGAAATTCGTCGATTTGCTTCACTAGATCCTTGTCATCCGGCTTGGTGAAGCTGGTGTAGGCGACCACCTGCGTCGCGTCACGGCTGATCAGGTATTTGTGGAAATTCCACTTCGGCCGGCTGCCGGTCACTTGGGCCAGCTTCAGGTAGAAGGGGTTGGCGCCCTTGCCCTTGACCACCGTCTTGCCAACCATCGGAAACTCGACGCCATAGGTCAGGCGGCAGAAATCGGCAATTTCCTTTTCGCTGCCCGGTTCCTGTTCGCCGAAATCGTTGGACGGAAAGCCGAGAACGACCAGCCCCCTGTCCTTCAAGCGCGCATAGAGCTTTTCCAGGCCATCGTATTGCGACGTGAAACCGCAGTAACTGGCAGTATTGACGACCAGGATCACCTTTCCGGCGTACTGACAGAGAGGCATCGGCTTGCCATCCTGCAGGCTGGTGAAATCGTGCTTGAGCAATGCCGGGCACTCGCCAGCCGCTGCTGCCGGCAGAATGCCAGCCGCTAGCAACCCGGCGAAAGCGATCCAGCGTTTAAGACTTGAGAACATGTCCAGCTCCTTATTTGTTTTGTCCTAGACAAATAGAACATTTGTTCGTAAGATAGCCACCAAAGAATCACTTGTCAACGGTTTGTCTAACATTTGTTCAGGACAAATATGAATACCGCCACTTTTAATATTGCCGCCGTCGAGCGCGACACGGGGCTCTCCAAGGACGTCCTGCGCATGTGGGAACGTCGCTACGGCTTTCCCGTGCCCAGCCGTGACAACAATGGGGAACGCTGCTATCCGGCCGAGCAGGTCGACCGTCTGCGCCAGATAAAACGCCTGATGGACCTCGGGCATCGGCCCGGCAAGCTGATCGCGACGCCGCAGGAAGAACTCGGTGCGCTGACCTCGCGCCGGTCAAAACCGGCGACAACGAATACTTCGGGCGATGATGGCGATTTGGGCGAATTGCTCGCCCTGATCAAACAGCATGATGCCGCTGCCTATCAGCAGGCCATGCAGCAGCGTCTGGCCCGGCAGGGTTTGCAGCGTTTTGTCCAGGACACGGTCGCTCCGCTGACACGGCGCGTCGGCGAAAACTGGGAAGACGGCAGCTTCGAGGTTTTTGAGGAGCATCTGTATACCGAGCTGACCAAGCGCCTGTTGCGTCAGGCCATCGCCACCCTTCCCGGCGGCCCGCGCGGGCCACGCGTGTTGCTCACCAGCGTGCCGGAAGAGCAGCACGTCCTTGGCCTGTTGATGGTCGAAGCCCTGTTTGCGCTGGAGGGCGCGGAGTGCATTCCGCTCGGCACGCAAATGCCGCTGCTCGAAATCGGCCGCGCCGCCGAGGCCCATCAAGCCGACATCGTCGCCCTCTCCTTTTCCGGCGCATTTCCGCCACGGCAGATTCCCGGTCTGCTGCAACAACTGCGGCGGATCCTGCCGGCCGCGACGGCGCTGTGGGTCGGCGGATCAGGCGTCGCCCGGATTGCCAAGAGCAGCGACGCCGAACTGATCACGACGCTCGACGATGCGCTCGAGGCACTCGCCAGCTGGCGTCTGCAACACGACTGAAAGGACGACCGGAAAAGCACTTCGGCGCCGGAATGAACGGGCGCCGAAGCTTGTTGCAGTAATTCTCGGGATCGCGCCCGAGGCAAGGAGCGCTTAAGCCGCCTCTTCCGTCGGCACCAGGAAATCCTTGCTGATGCCGTTACCGAGTAGATAAATGCGATCCATGAAGTCGCTGAGCCACTCGTGCAGGCCGTGCTCAAGGATGTCTTCGATGCGCCCGAAACGCAGATGGGCATGCAGCATCCCGGCCTGGCGCTGGGTTTCGCCGGAATTGCTGTTGGCGACCAGATCAAGATTCTTGACTACGCTGTTCAGGCAAAACTGCAGCGAACGCGGCATGTCCTTGTTGAAAATGAGCAGTTCAGCGACCCGCTCCGGCGTGATGACGTCGCGGTAAACCTTGCGATAGACCTCGAAAGCCGAGACTGAACGGAGCAGCGCGCCCCATTCGTAGAAATCGGTCGCCCCCTCGTCACCCTGCGGACGCAGCACATGGTATTTGACGTCGAGGATGCGCGCCGTGTTGTCGGCCCGTTCGAGCAAAGTGCCAAGGCGGATGAAGTGATAAGCCTCATCCTGCAGCAGGGTGCCCAGCGTCGTACCGCGTGACAGCGACGAACGCATCTTGACCCACTCGAAATAATCACCGATGCCGGCATTGAAGAGCTGATCGAAAGTCTTTTCGCGTGCTTCGAGCCAGGTCGAATTCAGTGTTTCCCACATTTCCGTGGTCAGCGTGCCGCGCACGGCATGGGCGTTTTCACGAGCAAGGCGCAGGCAACTGTGTATCGACGCGAAATTGTCCGGGTCGCTGACCATGAATTTCAGGACATTTTCCCCGTTGACCGTGGAATACTTCTTCGCGTACGCCTCTTCCAGGCTGTTCAGGGCAATGATGGCGGCCCAGCTCTGGTTGATCGCGTCCAGCGATTGCGGCACCAGCGACATCTGCCAAGTGACATCCAGCAGACGGGCAAGATTCTCGGCGCGCTCGATGTAGCGCGACATCCAGAACAGGTGATCGGCAGTTCGACTCAGCATGACTTAATCCTCCAGAACCCAGGTATCTTTGGTACCGCCGCCCTGCGACGAATTGACGACGAGCGAGCCCTTGGTCAGCGCAACGCGAGTCAGGCCGCCCGGAACCATGTCCACACAGTCGCCCGAGGACAGCACAAAAGGACGGAGATCGAGGTGGCGCGGCGCGATGCCTTCCTCGACGAAGGTCGGGCAGTTGGACAGGGCCAGCGTCGGCTGGGCGATGTAACCGTCCGGCTTGGCGATCAGCAACTGGCGGAAATGTTCGATCTGCTCCTTGGTCGACGCCGGGCCGACCAGCATGCCGTAGCCACCGGCGCCATGGACTTCCTTGACGACCAATTTGGCCAGGTTGTCGAGGACGTACTTGAGTTCATCCGGCTTGCGGCACATGTAGGTCGGCACGTTGTTGAGCGTCGGCTCCTCGCCGAGGTAGAAACGGATCATGTCCGGCACATACGGGTAGATCGACTTGTCATCGGCGACGCCGGTGCCGATGGCGTTGGACAGCGTGACATTGCCGGCCTGATAGGCCTTGAGGATGCCCGGTACGCCGAGCGACGAATCGGCGCGAAAAGCCAGCGGATCCATGTAGTCGTCATCGAGGCGACGGTAGATGACATCGACGCGGCGCGGGCCCTGCGTCGTGCGCATGTAGACCACCTCGTCCTTGACGAAGAGGTCGCGGCCTTCGACCAGCTCGACACCCATCTGCTGGGCCAGGAAAGTGTGTTCGAAATAGGCGCTGTTGTAGGCGCCCGGCGTCAGCACGACGACGGTCGGGTTCGACACACCCTTCGGCGCCACGGCGCGCAGCTTTTCGAGCAGCATGTCCGGGTAGTGCTGAACCGGCGCCACCTTGTGTTTGGCAAACAATTCGGGGAAGAGACGCATCATCATCTTGCGGTCTTCAAGCATGTACGAGACACCGGACGGCACACGCAGATTGTCTTCGAGCACGTAGAACTCGCCCTCGCCGGCACGGACGATATCGACACCGGCGATGTGCGCGTAGATATTGCCCGGCAGATCGACACCCATCATTTCCGGCCGGAACTGGGCATTGTTCAGTACCTGCTCGGCCGGAATCTTGCCAGCCTGGAGGATTTCCTGATCGTGATAGACGTCATGCAGGAACATGTTGAGCGCCTTGACGCGCTGGCGTAGCCCAGAACGCAGGGATTTCCATTCGGCCGATGGAATGACGCGGGGAATGATGTCGAACGGAATCAGGCGCTCCTTGCCCGCTTCCTCGCCATAGACGGCAAAAGTGATGCCGACCCGGTGAAAAGCCAGATCGGCCTCGGCTCGCTTGCGGGCGATTCGCTCAGGCGGCGTCGCCTTGAGCCATGAATCGTAACCCTGATAGTGAGCTCGGACGCCACCGTTGGCGTCCATCATTTCGTTATAGAAATTCATATTGGACTCGTCGCTGAGGATGCTCTCAGCGCTAATTCAGCAGGTTCCATGCCACGGAACAAAAGCGCACAAAATCAGTAGATTACAATCTCATTGCGCAAGGGAATGCCCCAATACAGTGCGGGGCAATTTCAAACTGGTGCAATAAAAAAACCCACCGGATCGCTCCGGTGGGTTTCTGTACAACTGAAACGCCGAAGCGATCAGGCGCGTTCGAAGATGACCGCAATACCTTGTCCGCCACCGATACACATGGTGACCAGTGCGTACTTGCCACCGATACGTTCCAGTTCGTACAGCGCCTTGGTGGCGATGAATGCACCGGAACAGCCGACCGGGTGGCCAAGGGCGATGGCGCCGCCATTCGGATTGGTCTTGGCCGGATCGAGACCGAGCACCTTGGAAACGGACAGGGCCTGAGCGGCAAAGGCTTCATTGGATTCGATGACATCCATCTGGTCCAGGGTCAGGCCGGCCTTCTTGAGGGCCAGCTTGGTGGCCGGGATCGGGCCTTCGCCCATGATGTCGTTCGGCACGCCGGCGACGGCATAACCGGCGATGCGGGCCATGGCCTTCTGACCAGCCTTGGCAGCAACATCGGCCGCAGCCAACACGAAGAAGGCGGCGCCGTCGTTGATCCCGGAGGCGTTACCGGCGGTGACGGTACCGTCCTTCTTGAAGGCCGGCTTCATCTTGGCCAGCGATTCCATGGTCGTGCCACGCTTCAGGTGCTCGTCGGTGTCGAACACGACATCGCCCTTGCGGGTTTGCTTGACGATCGGCACGATTTGCGACTTGAAGTAGCCGGCATCGATGGCAGCCGCGGCACGGCGCTGGGATTCGACAGCGAAGGCATCCTGATCCTCACGGGTGAAGCCGTGCTTGGCAGCAAGGTTTTCAGCGGTGATACCCATGTGGCCAACGCCGAACGGGTCGGTCAGCACGGCAACCATGGAGTCGATGGCCTTGGTGTCACCCATGCGGGCGCCGGAACGCAGCGACGGCATCAGGTAAGCAGCCTTGGACATGACTTCGACGCCGCCGCCAATGCCGTAGTCGGCATCGCTCAGCATGATGTTCTGGGCGGTGGTAACGATACCTTGCAGACCGGAGGCGCACAGGCGGCTCACTTGCATGGCGACGGAATCCATCGACAGACCAGCCTGAATGGAGGCAACGCGGGAAACGTAAGCGTAGCGGGAATCAGTCGGCATCGTGGTGCCGACGGTAACGTAATTGATGGCTTGCGGATCGACATTGGAGCGGGCAATAGCTTCCTTCATGACGATGCCAGCAAGTTCGGTGCTTTCAAAGTCAGCCAGGGCACCACCAAACGCGCCGATAGGGGAACGAACTGCGCTTAGAACGACGACATCTCTGCTCATGTAAATCTCCTGTAAGAATTATTCAGCCCACCAACGTGGCAAGCCCTAACAAAAACAGCAACAACATCCATAACACAGTAGCTCGCCAGACGAGGCCGACGGCACTTTGCATGAAATCAACATCAGCCGGATCGCCCAGCCCCAGTTCGGCCCGATCAGCCACCTCAATGCCATCAACGACCGGCCGGCCCAGCTGGACACCCAAGGCGCCGGCACCGGCCGCGAGGACGATCCCCAGATCGCGGTCAGGCCATTGCGCCGGCTGGGTACGCCAGCAATAAACCGCATCCTCGAAGTCACCGACGATGGCGAAGGCCGCAGCCGTAGTCCGGGAGGGTAGCCAGTCGATGATACCGAAAACCAGCCGCGAGAATGCGGAAAAATCGCTTTCCTGAGCCATGTTTCTGGCATTCCAGCGGTCACAAACAACGGCCGACAACCGGTAGAGCAGCGCACCACAAGGGCCTGGCAATAGAACGAACCACAGCACGACAGCAAAGACATGGCGATGCGAGGCGGCCAGTGCGCCCTCAATGGAGAGCCGGGCAATATCTTCCGAGCCGAGGCCGTAGGTCGATATCCCTTGCCACTCGGCGAGCAACAGGCGGGCCCGCTCAAGGTCGCCCAGGCGCAAGGCCAGTTGGATTTCGGTGTAGTGGTGGCTGAACTGACGGAAGCCCATGGTCAGGTACAGCACGCCGACATTGAGCGCCCAGCCGAAGAGTGGATTCAGGGAATAGAGCAGGCCGTAAGCAACAGCGAGCAGAGCCACCGGCAGCAGAACGGCCAGGCACCAGGCCAGCACGCCATGCCGGTAGGCACCGGCGTTAAAGCGGGATTCGATGAAATCAGCCCATGCGCCGAGAGGCTCGGCGACGATGCGGCGATAATCAAGAGGTTGCAGTTGCTCGAGGAGGAAAACTGCGATGAGCGAGAGAAGACTCATGGGGTGCCGATGATTGCCGTATTCGGCTTATTTTCATGTAGTAAAGCGCCACGATACCACAAGCTCAAGAACCGTGGAGAAGGCCAAGACGCTCGCTCAGCGAACGGATCATGCCGGCGGTGGCGCCCCAGATGAAATAGTCGCCGTAGGGCATGGCAAAGTAATTGCGAAGCGCGCCGCGGTAATGCAACGAATGCTGTTGATGATTGGCCGGATCGAGCAGGAAGGCGAGCGGCACTTCGAAGACCTCGGCTACCTCGAACGGGTCGGGCCGCAAGTCGAACGGTGGCAGGACCAACGCGACAACGGGTGTGACGCGAAAGCCCGTTCCGGTCCTGTATTCAGGCAGAAAGCCGAGAATTTCGATGCGTTCGCGTGGCAGGCCAATTTCTTCTTCGGTTTCACGCAAGGCGGTGTGCGATGGCGAAAGATCCTCGGCCTCGACCCGCCCACCGGGAAAGCTGATCTGCCCTGCATGATCCCGGAGATGCGCCGTCCGCTGCGTAAGCAGCACCGTCTGCCCGTCATCGCGCAGAACGATCGGAAACAACACCGCGGCCGGGGTTAGCGGCTGGTCATCGACGCCATCTTCCTGGACAAAATGCCCACTCAGCGGTTCGGATAACAGGCTGGCGCGCAGGCGCTCCAGATCAAGCGTCATGCGGCCTTGGAATCTTCCTCGATTTCAGCGTTGACCGCAGACAGCGCATCCTGAAGGGTTTCTTCGGAAAGGTCGTTGATGGTAGTTGCGACCAGATCGGCCGACTCGATGGCACCGACCGGCAAGCGCTTGCTGTCCATGCTGGCAATCATGACGGCCGATGCGCCGGCCACGCGCAACAGCGCCTGGCGTTCGCCCATGAGCATTTCCAGTTCGTCACGCAACAAGGCTATTTCCTGATCTTTTTGGGGCATTTCTCTCTCCTAGAATCTTTTTTTCAATGTCATGGTACTGCCATCGCGCTGCATTTCCATGCGATTCAGAAAACTCATGCCGAGCAGGGCGATCGGCATTTCTGTCGGCAACACCACCGCCTCGACATTGTGCATGGTGACACCGCCAATTCTCACTGTATCTAGCGGTATGCGTGTAACAACCACAGTTCCATTTGCCGTGCTCGTCAGGCCACGCTGCCCCTGCCGGAGATCCAGGCCAATGCGCCGGGCATCGTTCGGGCCAAGAGCAATCGAGGTGGCGCCAGTATCGACGACGAAGCGCACGGAGGTGCCGTTTACCGTTCCGGTGGTATAGAAATGCCCCTGAACATCGGCCGTCATGACGATCTTGTCCGAACCCTCGCCACCGCCAACACCAATGGCGTGCTGTCCGACGCGCAATGGTCGTTTCCGCCCACCCGCCTCGATGATCACCTGATCATCCTGAATGGAGACCAACTTGACCCCATCCACCGTCTTGCCAACCGGTACCGCCTGCGGCTCGCCACCATTGATCATGAGCATCGCCTTGCTGCCCATGATCCCGGCCAGCCCGACATCCTGTGCCATTCCTGTGGCTGGCAGCAGCAACGCCAACAGCGCAAGCAGCGTAAAATGACGCTTCACTTTTCCGAACCCCAACGCCGCCATGCACCCTGTCGCCATCTTTCGCCACTCCCCCACTGAAGGTCCGGGCTATTTTGCCATATTCCTTGAGCGGCAAGGCATTCCGTGGACGCTGATTGCCCTCGACGAGGGTGCTGAAGTACCGATCACGGTTGACGCCTTTTCCGGCCTCTGTTTCATGGGTGGTCCGATGAGCGTCAACGATCCGCTGCCGTGGATAGACCCGGTCTGCGCGTTGATCAGAGAAGCTGTGGCGAAAAACATCCCGGTCATCGGCCATTGCCTCGGCGGGCAACTGATGAGCAAGGCACTCGGCGGGCAGGTCACGCGCAATCCCGTCAAGGAGATCGGCTGGAGTGGCGCCCATGGCGAAGACAACACCATTGCCCGCCACTGGTTGGGTGATTTCGCCGGCCAGAGCGGCACGGTTTTCCAGTGGCACGGCGAGACATTCAGCATCCCGACCGGCGCCACGCGCTTGCTGGCCAACGGCTACTGCGCCAACCAGATGTTCGTCCTCGGCCCGCACCTCGGCATGCAATGCCATGTCGAAATGACGCCGGAGATGATTGCCACGTGGTGCGAGCAGTGGGCCGACGAAGCGATTGCCGTCGCCGACCTGCCCAGCGCCCAGACACCGGAAACCATGCTGGCTGAAATATCAACCAAATTGCCGGTCATGCGCCAGCTGTCGGAACAGCTCTATTCGGTGTGGATCAGGGGCCTGGCTCGCTGATACGCTGGCTCCAATAGAAAACGGGCTGCGTACAGCCCGTTTTCATTATTGCCCGTTTTTTACGGTAGACCGTGGAAGTGTGCTTAATCCCGGAAATTGCCGTATTTGATCGGAAAATCGGTAATCGACTTGGTGATCAGCGCAATGCAGCCCTGCAGGTCGTCCCGCTTGGCGCCCGTGACACGCACGGTTTCGCCCTGAATCGCGGCCTGAACCTTGAGTTTGCCATCCTTGACCAGCTTGACGATCTTCTTGGCCAGATCGCTATCGATCCCGTCCTTGATCTTCATTTCCTGCTTCACCTTGTTGCCGGAGACGCTGACGATCTTCTGATGATCCAGACGCTTGACGCTTTCCTTCTCCTTCTTTTCCATGGCCGGGAAAAGCAGGTCCTTGATCTGGTCAAGCTGGAAGTCTGAATCGCCCCACAGGGTGATGACCTTGTCCTTCTCGTTGAGCTCAACTTTGGCGGTAGTGCCCTTGAAGTCGTAGCGATTGTCGATCTGGCGTGAGGTGACATCGATGGCGTTCTTCAACGCCACCATGTCCGCTTCGGAGGTGAAGTCAAAGCTTGGCATGATGATTATCCGAAATGGCAGACGTAGTGGTAAGCGTCACCGGCAGCCACTTCAATTTCGAAGCTGGAATTGCCCGGCACATTGAAAGACTGGCCATCGCCAAAACTCTTCCATTCATTTTCGCCCTTGAGCTTGACGCGGCATGAACCGCCCACGCCTTCCATGATTTCCGGTGCGCCGGTATTGAAGGTCAGGCTGGCCGGCAGAATTACGCCCACCGTCTTCTTCGTGCCATCGGCCAGCACCACGGTGTGGCTGACGCACTTGCCGTCGAAATAAACATTGGCCTTTTTGACCACGGAAACATTGTCGTATTGCGACATTTACATACCCCAGATTTTCTGAATGACTGATTTGGCGATGAAGCCGACCATGCCGAATGCCAAGACAAAGAAGAGCACGAACGTGCCCGTCTTGCCCGCCTTCGACTTGTAGGCGATCTCGCCAATAATGAACAACATGAAGAGGATGAAGGCACCTACACCCCAGGTCGAGAAGAAATCTGCGATCTGTTCTTCGTTCAGCCCGAATACGGTGCCGCCCTCCATCGATTAACCCTTCTTCTTGGCAGCCGGCTTCTTGGCCGCTGGCTTGACTGGTGCTTTCACGGCCTTGGCGACCACTGCCTTGGCTGCAACCGGCTTGACCAGCGGCTTGGCAGCAGCCTTGACCACTGGCTTCGCTGCTGGTTTGGCTGCAGCCTTCTTGACGGCAGCCTTGGCAACCGGTTTGACAGCGGCCTTTGCTGCAGGTTTAGCCACTGGCTTTGCCGTCACAGTCTTCTTGGCAGCAGCTGGCTTGACTGGCTTGCCCGCTTTCTTCGCAGCGAGATTGGCTGCGATACGCAAACGCAGTGCATTGAGCTTGATGAAACCACCAGCATCGCGCTGGTCGTAGGCGCCGGCATCGTCCTCGAAGGTGGCGATAGTCGAATCGAACAGCGAATCAGTCTTAGAGTCGCGGCCGACGACGATCACGTTGCCCTTGTAGAGTTTCAGACGAACCAAGCCGTTGACGCTGCCTTGCGTATGGTCGATCAGCACCTGCAGCGCCTTGCGCTCCGGGCTCCACCAGTAGCCGTTGTACACCAGGCTGGCGTAGCGCGGCATCAGGTCGTCCTTGAGGTGGGCAACTTCGCGGTCAAGCGTCACCGATTCGATGGCGCGGTGAGCACGCAGCAGGATTGTTCCGCCCGGGGTTTCATAGCAGCCGCGCGACTTCATGCCGACGTAACGGTTCTCGACCAGGTCGAGACGGCCAATGCCATGCTTGCCGCCGATTTCATTCAGCGTGCCGAGCACTTCGTGCGCCTTCATTTTCTTGCCGTTAATGGCGACAACGTCGCCCTTGGCGAATTCGAGGTCGAGGTATTCGGCTTTGTTCGGTGCCTTCTCCGGCGACACGGTCCATCGCCACATCGACTCCTCGGCTTCGGCTGCCGGGTTTTCGAGATGGCGGCCTTCGTAGGAAATGTGCAGCAGGTTGGCATCCATCGAATAGGGGGAGCCACCCTTCTTGTGCTTCATGTCGATTTCGATGCCATGCTTCTCGGCATAGGCCATCAGCTTCTCACGCGACATCAGATCCCACTCGCGCCACGGCGCAATGACCTTGATGCCCGGCTTCAGCGCGTAGGCACCGAGCTCGAAACGCACCTGGTCGTTACCCTTGCCGGTCGCGCCATGGCAGATGGCATCGGCACCGGTTTCATTGACGATCTCGATCAGACGCTTGGCGATGAGCGGACGAGCAATCGAGGTACCGAGCAGGTACTCGCCTTCATAAACGGTATTGGCACGGAACATCGGAAAAACGAAGTCGCGGACGAACTCCTCGCGCACATCGTCGATGTAGATATTTTTCGGCTTGATGCCCGCCTTCAGCGCCTTGGCGCGCGCCGGCTCCAGCTCTTCACCCTGGCCGAGGTCAGCCGTGAAAGTGACCACTTCACATTTGTATACATCCTGCAACCACTTGAGGATGACCGAGGTATCCAGACCACCCGAATATGCCAGCACAACCTTCTTGATGTCGCTCATTTCCGTTCCCTTGTATCGATTAACCGCGCCGCTCAACTTTGAATACGGCCCAACAGCAAATATTCCATCAACGCCTTCTGCACATGCAGACGGTTTTCTGCTTCATCCCAAACCACTGATTGCGCCCCGTCGATCACCTCGGCAGTGACCTCCTCCCCACGATGCGCCGGCAGGCAATGCATGAACAGGGCATCCTTGCTGGCCACGCGCATCATGTCACCGTCAACGCACCAGTCGGCAAAGGCCTTGATCCGCTCTTCGTTTTCAGCCTCGAAGCCCATCGACGTCCACACATCGGTCGTCACCAGATCGGCATCCCGGCAGGCATCCATCGGGTCAGCAAAGACCTTGAAGCGCGCCGGATCGATCTTGCCAACGAGATCGGCGTTGATCTCGTAACCCGGCGGCGTCGAGACATGAACATTGAAACCCAGCACCTCAGCCGCCTGCAGCCAGGTATTGCACATATTGTTGGCATCGCCGACCCAGGCAACCGTCCTGCCCTGAATGCAGCCGCGATGCTCGATATAGGTATAGATATCAGCCAGGATTTGGCAGGGGTGATATTCGTTGGTCAGCCCATTGATCACCGGCACCCGGGAGTTGGCGGCAAAGCGCTCGATGATGTCCTGCTCGAAGGTGCGGATCATCACAATATCGCTCATCCGCGAAATAACCTGCGCCGCATCCTCGACCGGCTCGCCGCGACCCAGTTGCGAGTCGCGCGTATTCAGATAGATCGCCGAGCCACCCAACTGCTGCATGCCCGCCTCGAAGGACAGGCGCGTCCGCGTGCTGGCCTTCTCGAAAATCATCACCAGCGTCCGGTCGCTAAGCGGCCAGTACTTCTGGTAAGACTTGAACTGGTTCTTGATCCAGCGCGTCCGCTCGAAAACATATTCAAGCTCGTCGCGCGTGAAATCCTTGAACTGCAGAAAGTGTTTGATCACCATGATTTAGGCCGCCAGAAAATCCTTGATGAGGGGGGCGCACCGGTCAACCAGTTCCCGGGCATCATTTTCACTAAAAATCAGCGGCGGCAGGAAGCGAACAACCTTGTCGGCCGTCACGTTAATCAACAGGCCCGCAGCCAAAGCCTTACCGACCAGTTCACCGCAAGGTCTGTCGAGTTCGATACCGATCATCAAACCATGGCCGCGAATCTCAACAAGCCCAGCCGTACCGGCAAGCGCCTCGGCCATCGATGAGCGAATCAATAAGCCGATATGTTCGGCATTAGCCATCAAACCTTCTGCTTCGATTGTTTCAATCGTCGTCAGTGCGGCAGTGGAAACGAGCGGATTGCCGCCAAAAGTCGAGCCGTGATTTCCCGGCCCGAACAGGCCGGCCGCTTTGCCACCAGCCATACAGGCACCTATCGGCACCCCTGAACCCAAACCTTTGGCCAGCGTCGCAATATCAGGCTGTATACCGGAATGCTGATAACCGAACCACTTTCCGGTGCGCGCCATACCGCATTGCACCTCGTCACAGATCAGCAACCAGCCATGCTCGTCGCACAACTGGCGCAACGCCTTCTGATATTCAAGAGAAGCCAGGTGAATACCACCCTCACCCTGAATAATTTCCAGCATGACCGCAACAATATTTTGGTTATGCTCAGCAACCGCCTTGATCGCCGCCAGATCATCATAGGGAACACGAACAAAACCAGAAACCAGCGGCTCAAAGCCTGCCTGCGCCTTGCGGTTACCGGTTGCCGAAAGCGTCGCCATCGTCCGTCCATGGAAAGCCTTTTCCATGACGATCACGGTTGGATTCTCAATTCCCTTTTTGTGGCCATAGAAGCGAGCCAACTTGATCGCTGCCTCGTTGGCTTCTGCACCGGAATTGGAGAAAAAAATCTCCTGCATGCCGGAAATCTCCGCAAGCTTGTCGGCCAGCAACTCCTGCTCGCGAATTTGATAAAGGTTCGACGTATGCAACATGCGCCCGGCCTGCTCGGCAATCGCCGACACCAGCTTGGGATGGGCATGACCGAGCGTGGAAACAGCAATCCCGGACAGCGCATCCAGGTATTCCTTGCCCTCGGTATCTGTAATCCGGCAACCCTGACCATGGCTGAAAGCCACCGGCAACCGGGCATAGGTATTCATGACATGCGACATGAGGCAACCCCAAAAAACGAAAACGGCGGTCATCGCCGCCGGAATGATCGCCACTCGACGGGCGAGCACCCCGCAAGAGCAACAGAGGCCTGAATTTTAGGTCAAAAGGAAGACCTTGTATAGAACGGCAAAAACACCCGCGCACGCCAGCCCAAGCGGCCATGCGCCATAATTATGGAAAGGCTTCGGGCTTCTGCTAGAATTCGCCAACGCAAGGTCGCATCGCCCAACGCAGACTAGAACAATGACAACTACAGACTCGACCACATTCATCATTGTTGGCCTCACCAAGCAAGGCAAGAAGTTCCGCCCCAGTGACTGGGCAGAGCGCCTGTGCGGCGTCATGTCAGCCTTCGGCGCCGAGCGCAAGATGAAATACTCCCCATACGTCGGCCCGGGCGACTACAACGGCGAAAAAGCAGTCTTCGTCGACGGTCGCCTCGGCGAAATTGAACCGATGGCCTACCGCTTCATGCTCAACTTCGCCCAGGACAATGATCTGCAAATCATCGACGGCGTCTGCTCGCTGGAAAAATAAAACAAACAACCGAAACCGCGAAAACAAAAAAGGCGCCCAAAGGCGCCATTTTTATTTAAGCCTTCAGCTAATCAGGCAGCAGCAAGTGCCTTGATCTGAGCAGACAGACGGCTCTTGGTGCGGGAAGCCTTGTTCTTGTGAACAATCTTCTTGTCAGCGATGCGATCGAGAACCGCAACGGATTGCTGGAAGACGCCTTGAGCGGCGGCTTTATCACCAGCTTCGATCGCCTGACGAACACGCTTGATAGCGGTACGCAGGGTCGAACGCAGGCTGGCGTTATGGGAACGCTGCCCGTCAGCTTGACGGGCGCGCTTGCGTGCTTGTGCGCTGTTTGCCATAGGAGGAATCTCTACAAGTCAGTAAAACCATGGATTATCTTACAAAAACAACGCCGCAGCAAGCAATTGTTCCTGATCACAACTCAAAGAACCACCACTACGAAATTGGCGCTATAAAAGCTCTTTGTTACTAACGACTTCCGGAATATCCGGAGGCTCCTGTATGGGTAAAAATTCAAATTCAACCTCAATTCGCTTCATGGACTTGACTGCCCGACCATTGAGCAATGCAGGTCGAAAAGCTGCTGCCAAGAAGGCGTCTCGAGCCACCGCCTCCATGATCGGCGACAGAGTATGCCCATCCGGAACAACCTCTCTAACAATTCCCAATTCATCGATAAATATTGTGAACACGGCACTCTTAACCCCCATCACCGGGAGACCAGGAGGCCACGGGATTTGTATATCAGTTAGAGGCTGAGCAGAAACAGAAAGACGCTCCTTGGTCAAAAACTCATCGGGCGCTGGCACCCCTCCTCGCTCACCACGCTGCTCGCTGAAAGACGGTTTCTGGGTCGCTTCTGGTTGAACAAGGATCTCTGAGACACGCGCCTCATTCTCCTTCACGAAGGAAGTTTCAGGGACCTGACGAGAGTCCAGAAGGACCATCAGACGATCACCACGGGCAGTCGCTGCAGGCCATTTGGATGTCGGTAGTAACCAAATATCTCCCCACCAATACCCAAGTGCGAAACCATGCACAAAAATCGATGCTGCGAACGCTACTGTCAGCCTACCCCGCCCGCTCGTGGCGGGGCTGAACAAGGACATAATTAGTCGATAAGCTCTCGCCACGATGTCCGACGTGAAGACGCTCCAGCAGAACCACCGCCGGGGCCAGCAGACTTCGGCGTTGTGACGCCGCTGCTATCCTTGACCAGAACCTTGGTTGAACCATCCGAAGTAGTTACGACCGTCAAGCCAACGATCAAGTATTGATTGCTGAAAGCCTCTCCGGTTCCAGAGCCGCTCAGTAAATTGATTGTATAGAGCCGAGAAGCGCCGCCCGATACGCAAGCATCTCCGTTTGGCAAGGCCGATCCGGCAAAAAGAGTATTTCCAGCCAAGGCCAGAGGAGTAACGATCCGCTCCCCCGAAGTAGGCAAATCAAACCACCACCCGTTTTTGGCCGTCCAGTCTACTGAAGTTGTCGATGAACCAACTGTCGCCCCACCAATAGCAACCGTATATGTTTGCTGAACCATAGTCGCGTTGGTACGTATATCACCCCAACCAGAGTTGGTCATTGTTTCCTTGAATGCCGCCACCGTCTGTGTGGTCGTATCGGTAATATCCCCAGTCCCCATATAACGCCCGGTACCTACGATAACGACCGGGCTGCCATTCACCTCTTTCAATCTGGGAGGAATGGTAATCGGCTGCGCCGTTCCCGTACCTGTGGTGAAGCTCGCCAGCAATTGCGCCGACTGATGCGGAAGCACGAGATTATCGATGTCAAAGCGCCAGAGGTTGCCCAACAGGTCACCCCCGTAATAACGCAACGCAGTATTGTTCGAACTATCGGCAATCCATGCGTTAATCTTGGCCAAACCACTGGGACTTCCAGAAGAACCAGCGCCCGTCGAGATATCGAGCAACAAACTGCCAGAACCTGCATCGACCACATACAGATGCCCTTGCCCATCGCCAGTCGTATTGTTGTAACCAGAGGTAAGTGCGACAACCCACGTACCATCTGTCCGTTTGGCAATGATCGGATTTCCGTAACTCAGACCCAAATTAGTATCGGTAAACTCCCAGAGCAGAACCGGACTTCCCGGCGTAGTGATGTCAAGCGCGTAATATCCTTTACCCCCGCCGTTCAACCCACCGACAAGAATTGTCTTCCACGCACCGCCGACATAGACATCACCGATGACAGGGGTGCCATCAACGAAATAGGCATGTCGCGATCCGTAGGAACTGTCTGCTAATTTATAGAGATTGGACATAACAGCCGACGGAATGAATGCCCAAGCCTCTTTTCCTGCATTAACCCCAGATGCATAAAACGCATGCAACATGCCATCATTGGCACCAACATAAATCATATGGGCACGTGACGCGCTATCAGCCTTGAATGCCGCATAACCTGTATCCGTATAGCCAAACAGCGGAGGCCCCACATAGACAGGTGTACTCGAAACGATATCGCCCAGTACATGACTGCGTGCACGATATATCGAACCTTCCTTGGTCCGATCACCCCGCAGGAAGTCCACCAGATTCGTACCATCGTTTGCCAAACCCAGATCTGTCGTATTCAAACCCGAACATTGCGACGCGACCAATGTCTTGCTGCACAAACCATCAAAATAGCTCTTTTGCCCGGCCGTGAGATTGCCATAAGCAAAACTAGTCAATGTCCCGCTCTTGTTGAAATATATCTGGCGGCTAGCTGCGCTGGTCGCGTCAAGCAAGGCCTGAGCCGACCATTCGGACGTTGAGGAAATGACAGCTGTCGCCGCATCAATCTGGAAAGACTTTACGTCGCCAACCCAGCTTGATGTCGTATAGCTTGCCTGATAAACATAGTTGTTCGCACCTGCCACCAGTTCCAGGGTATTGGTACTGGCAGCAGATGCCGCACCGGCTTTTTCCTGAATTGAAGTTACGACTCCATTGATCGCGTTCTTGAGTTCGTCAGCATTGAGTGCCGAGTAGTATTGGCCACGCCCATTAACTGCGGCATGCCATAAGTCATCAATATTCACCGCGCCTGCGCCGTCATACGGAACAGGCCAAGAGACAGCACCGCTTGTCAGGTCTTTATATGCTCCTGAGGTCTGCGTCAGGTAATTTTTATCGTACACCAAGGTACCACTGACACCCAAACCGATGGTGTAAGTAGTCATATGTTGCCAAGTCGCGGCATCCCGGTCAGCCCCCTTCAAACTGTTCTCGCATACATCGCGACTAGTCCCCGAGGTACTCGACAAACAATTCCCTAACACACTCGAACGTAAGTCAGTGGCGTAATAGTACTCGGCAAC
This sequence comes from Azonexus sp., assembly GCF_049652925.1. Lineage (GTDB taxonomy): Bacteria > Pseudomonadota > Gammaproteobacteria > Burkholderiales > Rhodocyclaceae > Azonexus. The sequence goes on along the minus strand of NZ_JBASFI010000023.1, from coordinate 122,964 downwards.
ATCCGCCAGAGAATTCGTGCTTCCACCAGCATACCCAGACGCAGAAACGGCAATGCTATGCGTCGTTGTCCCCGCCAACCCAGCTGCAGTGGAGCCGTTTACCGCCGTAGATCCAGGCACACAACTTGTAACTGAATTTCCATTGACATAACTCACGCCCGAGTCGCTAGATGTTTGATCTGTGACAGTCAGCTGATATTGCGTACCACCACATCGAAAGACGCTTAGCGTCCTAACCCGAAACGCTTGGCGCGTCAGAATAGAAATAGGAGTGGCCCCATCGTGCATAGGTCGAACTTCAGAGCCATCCTGGTTGCCAACCAACGTACTTCCATCGAACTTGAGAGGGGCATAAGTTGTTGTTTCGATATTGGCATTCCAATAGCCGTCCGTCGACAGAATGGCATAGTTACGCTGACATGAATACTCCATGGGGTCATAGGTCTGGCCAGACATTTTCTTGGCAAAATATCGCCCCACCTTGCTCAACGAGGCGCGCAATGGAGTCCAGTCACTTGCCGACTCGCCATACAGACTGCTGTAGAAATTGGATTTCTGTGTTGAATCGAATATCTTCACATCGCGAAAATTATTTGTGCCATCGGATATCCCGGTATCCCTGATCGAAGTGAACCCGATTCTGTAGCCAGTGTCCAACGGCGAAAAAGCTCTACCGACTGCTGTGCGCATCAACAGAATACGTTTGCGGTAATACGTGTACCAATTCGCATAGTTAGTGGCATCGGCAGAAGCTGCACTTACTTTTACAAGACTAAATACACTACTTGCTGCACTGGTCGACGTAGTGCATTCCGAATAGAACGTTGTCGATGTATCAAGACTCCCCGCTGAACCTGTATATTTCCAGCTCATCGCAGGCTGGCTACCGGTGTAGACGAAATAATGCGCAAATTTCCATGAGGAACTGGATGTCGAACCAGATGCCGAAGTGACATTGAGCACTAAGGTTCCAGCCGAGCCGGTCGATCTGCTCCAGGAGGTGACCGTGCCTGTAACTTTGCGAGAGCTACCTGACGTAAGCGTGATCGTTTCTCCGACCACAAAGGTATTCGCCGTCAGATATATTGTTGAAGAGTTAATATTAAAAGTTCGGCTCCCGACAGCAGGTGTCACATTGGAAGACAGCCCCAATATGGTATTGCCAGCCCTTGCGAGATCTGTGGTCGAACTTCCGGAAACATAGCCGTCATCCGGAGCCGCATCAAAACTGGAATCGGCATACTGGGTGCCAGTTGAATCAAGCGGGGGCTTATAGGTGTAGTTCGGGTTATATGCCAAACCATTGCACTGTGATGTCCTGAAACCGTACAACCCGCTGTCCCACATGTCATCTGGCATGTAGTCGCCATCCATACTTCCCGAGCTATCCAGGATGAACATAATGTTCGGCTTGGCCGTTATGTTGTCTTTTGTTATCAACGGCTCATTGGCGATATCAGTACTGGCAGCATCAACCAACATAGAAGCCAGCAAGCCTGTCGAGCAAACCGCAACAAACCGAAGCACGGCCATCAGGCGGGGGGATTTGAGCGATGTCATAACAACTCCAATTCGAGGGTATCCCTCAGAAATGCACAATAGTCTCGGTATAGCTGGTCGTATTCCTGGCTCCTGAAACACGGACGACAATGCGGACGTAGGGCAAAATGGTACTCTTGCTAACACCAGTCCCTGAGCTGTAGTCACGCACTTCATTTGTGCCAGAAGTAGTCGAAGCCTTTAGCGGGCGGGCGCAATTAATCGTGCCGGAATCGGAAGGACCATCTGTGTTGCAGAGCCGAAAAGCGATGTAGCTAGCCGTATTGCCATTGATCTTTCCGGCAAGAGTAACTGGTTGCTTCGTACATTCGGCATATGTACCTGAGCTTTGCTCGCTGCAATATGTACTTGTCCACTTGACCAATTTTCTTGTGTTAGTCGTCAGTTGTGAGCCCGTCACATCAACCAATTCATCAGTACTGGCGTAGTAGCCGATATCGGCCAAATCGCTATCAAGCCCAGAAGAATTGCCACTAACTTTGGAATAAAGAGTTGCAATGACTTGGCGTGTCGCCTGATCTGCAGCCGCTGTCGCCTCTTGCTGAAAACTCAGATTGCCTGCCACCGTAGAGCTCATACTGACTGAACGCATAAGCCCAATACTTGCAATGGCCAAGGCTGCCAGGGCGAGCATGGCATATAACAGTGACAAGCCACGTTGGTGCTTGCCAGAACGCACGTTCAGGAGTTCCACAGCATATTCCTCAAAGGAATGAGAGTGTCATACACCTTGTATCGATAGTGCTTCCAGTTCGTCAGGTTATCCACTTTGACCTGAACACACTTACCACCGCTACCGCTGGCGCAATCGACCGCTCCCGATACCGTAATCGCAGCACCAACATCCCACTCGGGAAGACTGGAAGTAACCTCTTCCCGTTCGTATTCCATGCTGCGTGAAACAAGTGCAACCCTAACTGCAATTATCTGCTGCCAACCCGCTGAGGTCGTTGGCGCTGTCGTGTCATAAGCATCAACAATCTTGTCCCCATTCGTATCTTTGCCGAAATAGGCCTGCAAATTGACAATTTCTGGCGCGATATCCTGCGCATTGGCTGCACCCAACTCAGTCATCTGCAATACATTCGAGTTGATAGCGTACGTTCTCAATCTCAGAGAGCTCCCCAAGTTCAAGAGGTAACTATTCGCATTGAAACCAGCGGCAGGCGCATAGGTACTGACGTTCACATGATCTATAGTGGTGGTAGTAGTTGCTGTTGCCTTGAACAGAGTGCACTGCTTAGCTCCATCCCATACCCATTCCTTTAGCGTTACGTCCCATACCGTAGGAACAGCAATCAGATAGTCATTCACAGCAACCGTAAACGATCCCTTTACCTGAAAGGAAGTTCCATCCTGCAGATGGTCCTCAGTTACAAGGACAGGTACCGAAACCCCTCGCCTGTTACTTGACAGAATGCTAATTGAATCTGGTGCCCCACCGGCACCATCGGTAATTTGAACAGGCGCAAGCCGCATGGTCACATCATTCCCGCCGTAGCTACCTTGAATCAGGCAGCCCAAGCCCCGTAGATTGTCAGCCAAACCATATCCAGCCTGACGCAATTCCCTCTGAACGGTATGAAGGCTCACTGACCCGCTGACTTGGGCATCGCCACCCGAAGTTGCGGCGCGCCTTTGGCCTTCTGCCAATGACAACACCTGCGTAATGGCCAACGTCGTCAGCAAACCGATAAACAGGCCAACCATCAGTTCGATGAGCAACAAGCCTCGTTGATATTTAGCGCTCATGTTAGGCATCCGTTTTAACGATGCTCGTTGCAGTCACGTATTGATGCGCATCACCACCCGGCGTTATCCAGATAACCGTGATGGAGACATCACCAGTAGCAGCATCCACAGTGACAGTTGACGACCCTGATGGCAAATTGACCGCGACCTTGTTTGACCAATCTGCGCACTTCGCGTAACCATTGCAACTCCCGCTGGCATACTGAGAAAGATTTGGGATATCTACCCACATCTCGCCAATCAGTTGACTTGCCAAATAGGCCGCATCCGCACGAATTTTCGAGGCCGTTTGTTCTCTGGTCATCGCCGCCTGCACGCCCACCAGCCCCAGTATCCCCAAGGCAAAAACCATGATGGCGACCATTGCTTCGAGAATGGCGAAGCCCTGCTGCAATCGGCTCGAAATCCCAGACAAATATTGTTTGGGTGTATGAGTTGAAATTTGCGAGTGTGAAAACATAGTCACCCCAAGGCTACAGTTTGCAAGCACGAGCGTCGGTACTCGCAACAGCAGGATCACACATGCGAAACGCCCCGATCCCGGTAATTTCAATGCGGAGGCTGCGATACCTCGTGCTGCTTACAGACGACCCAACATCTACCCTGGCAATATGATCCGCAGTATTGGTAACGCTGCCTACACCATTGAACGTAACCGTAGTCGCACTCGTCGAGCCATCTGACTGAACCGCCGAAACTGCAACTCCGCTCACACCATCCCCAATCGGGTGAGTGCTTACAATCATAGGTGCTGTCGTCGTTGAAGGCTGAGAACTGCAGCTTCCTGCAGGAGACCGGACACTGACCACCCAGGAGCCACTCGTCCCAGACAGCGCGCAGCTATTGTCAAGTGCCGATGGATTCCCGGCTGCGTTTGTCACCAACCAGAAGCTCACGCTCTGATTACGCCGGACCGCCTCCTGCCGCGCTTGCTGCAATCCATTCAGCAGCGCATCTGTCGCATTGCGAATACGAAGATTTACCATCCAATCCATCAGGCTCGGCGAAACCAACCCCAGAAGGGCAGCCATTATCCCAACGACAACCAGCAACTCAACAAGTGAAAAACCTCTGGATTTCATGATAAACATCAGCAAGAAGATGCTCTTTGCCAGCAGTTCGCGCTAGATGATGCACCTGCATATTGGGTTGTTTTCTTGGCTCCAGTCTCATCGACGGTATATACATAACCGGTTGTAAGATTTCCACTACCAGTAGCCGTCAACGTAAAACCCTGATCAGTATTGGTCAGCACACATGCATACGTAAAATACTTTCTGTCTGGTGGCGAAAACCCATTCCAAGAATTGGCAGAAGCATTATCAGCGCAGGCAGCACCACCGTATTTCTTCCAGTCCTGATAATACTGCTCCATTTTGACTCGATAGTCAGAGAGGGAGGTAAAAGCCTCCTGCAATTGCCCCTTTCGGACATATTCGTTGTACGCGGGCAAGGCAATCGCCGCCAGTATGCCAATAATCGCAACCACTACGAGCAGTTCAATCAATGTGAAGCCACTGATCGAAAGTCGCGGAGAGTAAATTCCGATAAACTTTTCTTGGGAATGCCGCACGTTGCTTCTCCATCCATAGAATTAGAACAATTCTCACAGCGTCACTTTAGGACAACTGCCACTTCTGATGAGAGAGAATACGACGAACGGTTATGTTTCAACCGTGGGTGGTGAAATCACGGCCCAATCAAACCCTTGGGCAACGAAAAGGAAACCCCCTCTTCGGCACCTGCCGATTCGGTGACGGCTGCATCAGTCAGTTGCCTGACTCTCTCAACAACTCGCCGAACCAGTATTTCTGGGGCAGATGCTCCTGCCGTAATCCCAATGCCATTTTTCCCAATAAACCACTCCGGAGATATCTCGTCAGGTCCATCGATCAGGAAGGCATCGCGACCTCGGGATATCGCAACCTCTTTCAGTCGACGAGAATTCGAGCTATTCGTGCTACCCACAACAATCACGAGATCACACTGCTCGGCCAGAGTCTTAACTGCATCCTGGCGGTTTTGCGTGGCGTAACAGATGTCGTCCTTTTTCGGCCCCTGAATATCAGGAAAGCGCTGCTTCAGGGCATTGATTACAACTGTGGCGTCATCAACCGACAGGGTGGTCTGAGTCACGAAGGAGAGGCTTTCCGGATTGAGAACCGCCAAGGTCGCAACATCTCCAACGGTTTCAACGAGATACATTCCACCGTTGCTCTGGCCCATCGTCCCTTCGACTTCCGGGTGCCCCTTGTGGCCGATCATGATGACTTCGCGGGTCTGGTTGCGCATTTTTCCGACTTCGACGTGCACCTTGGTGACCAGCGGGCAGGTGGCGTCGAAGACCTTCAGGCCGCGCTCTTCGGCTTCGCTGCGAACAGCCCGGGAAACGCCGTGGGCGCTGAAAATCACGGTGCTGCCTGACGGAACCTCGCTCAATTCCTCGATAAAGACAGCCCCCTTGGCACGCAGGTCGTCGCAGACAAACTTGTTGTGCACAACTTCATGACGGACGTAGATCGGCGCCCCGAATTTTTCCAGGGCGCGCTCGACGATGGCGATGGCGCGCTCGACGCCGGCGCAAAAGCCACGGGGATTGGCGAGGATGACTTGCATTTACATGATTCCGATGATTTCCACCTCGAAGCGGATCGTTTTTCCGGCCATCGGGTGATTGAAGTCGAACAAGGCGTGCGTGGCGTCTAGCTCGCGCAGGAAGCCGGCGAAGGTGCCGCCGTTAGGGGCGGTGAATTCGACGACGGAATTCTCCTTGAGTTCCATGTCGGCCGGCAATCCGCTAAGGGCAATGCGTTCGACGAGGCGGTCGTTGTGCATGCCGAAGGCTTGGGCCGGTTCGAGTTCGAAGACGAATCTTTCATGCGCCGGCAGGCCGATCAGCACTGACTCAAGGTTCTCAGCCAGCTGGCCGCTGCCCATTTGTAGCGTGGCCGGGCTCATGTCGAAGGTGGACAGGAACTCTTCGCCATCCAGCGCATTGATTCGGTAGTGCAGGGTCAGGAAACTGTCGGAGCGGACGCTGGTGGTCATCAGGAAATCTCTTTTTTGTTGGTTGCGGTCAACTGCTCGATAACGAGAAGAACCGCGCCAAGCGTGATGGCGGAATCGGCAACGTTGAAGGCTGGCCAGTAATAGCCGGCGACATGCCATTGGACGAAATCGACGACGGCACCGAAGCGGACGCGGTCAATCACGTTGCCCAGAGCGCCGCCCATGACCAGCGTCAGGGCCAGCGATAGCAGTTTTTGCTGTGGATGCTGGCGGAGCATGAAAGCGATCCAGCCAGAAACGCCTAGTGCCAGCACCGTGAACAACCAGCGCTGCCAGCCCGGCTGGTCAGCCAGAAAACTGAAGGCAGCGCCGGGATTGAATGCCAGCACCCAGTTCCAGAACGGCGCGACGTAGATCGTTTCGCCAAACCCAATGTTCTCCAGGACCAACCACTTGCTGAATTGATCGAGAACAACGACCAACCCGGCCAGCGTGTACCAGCGTCCGGCACTAGGCATACGTACGCGCCTCGCCGTCACCATGCAGGTTGCTGACGCAACGCCCACACAGTCCCGGATGTTCAGCATGAGCCCCAACATCCTCACGGACGTGCCAGCAACGCTCGCACTTGGCGTGTTCGAGAGGGGTGGCGATGACTTGTTCGTTTTCATCGCGAATTGCCACGGTCGACGAGCAAATAAGCACAAATTTCAAATCGTCGCCGAGCGAAGCCAGCGCATCAAACTTTTCGCCAGCGCTGTGGATTGCCACCGCCGCCTGCAGCGCCGAGCCAATCTTGCCGGCTTCACGCTGCGCTTCGAGCGCCTTGGTCACGTCGGCGCGTGCCGTTCGGATCAGCGCCCACTTGGCGAGGAGATCGCCTTCGCCAGCCTGCGCCGGCAGATCGTGCCAGACCTGGAACATGATCGAATCTTCGGTCTGGCCAGTCAGCACCTGCCAGACCTCTTCGGCCGTGAAGGCGGTGATCGGGGCCAGCAGGCGGACGAAAGCCTGCGTGATGTGCCACAGCGCGGACTGGGCAGAGCGACGCGCCACTGACTTGGGCGCCGTCGTGTACAGACGGTCCTTGAGGATATCGAGGTAGAAACCCCCGAGATCTTCGGAACAGAACGTCTGCAGGGCCTGAACGACGCGGTGGAATTCGTACTTGTCGTAATCGGCGCAGCAGCTAACCTGCAATTCGCGGGTCAGCGCCAGTGCATAACGATCGATTTCGAGCCAATCGCCGACCGGCAGCATGTCCGTAGCCGCATCGAAATCGGAGACATTGGCGAGCAGGAAGCGCAGCGTGTTGCGGATGCGGCGATAGCCTTCGACAACACGCTTGAGGATTTCATCCGAAATCGTCAGTTCGCCCGAGTAATCGGTCGATGCCGTCCACAGACGCAGGATATCGGCGCCCATTTTGTCCGACACCTGCTGCGGCGCGATGACGTTGCCCTTGGACTTGGACATCTTGTGGCCCTTGCCATCGACCACGAAGCCGTGTGTCAGCAAGGCCTTGTAGGGCGCGCGGCCGTCGATGGCGCAGCCGGAGAGCAGCGAAGACTGGAACCAGCCGCGATGCTGGTCGGAGCCTTCGAGATAGAGATCGGCCGGATAGCTGAGATCGGCTGCATGCGAGCCACGCATGACGTGCCAATGGGTCGTCCCGGAATCGAACCAGACGTCCAGCGTATCCTTCATCTTGACGTACTGATCTGCTTCGGCGCCAAGCAGCTCGGCAGCGCCAAGGCTGAACCACGCTTCGATGCCGGACTTTTCAACGCGCTGGGCGACCAGCTCGATCAACTCGGCCGTACGCGGATGCGGCAGGCCGGTTTCCTTGTGCAGGAAAAACGGAATCGGCACGCCCCAGTTGCGCTGGCGCGAGACGCACCAGTCGGGGCGGGTCTTCATCATCGCTTCCAGGCGGGCGCGGCCCCAGGCCGGGAAGAACTGCGTTTCATCGACGGCGCGCTCGGCGATCCAGCGCAGCGTTGAAGCATCTTCGCTGGTCTTGTGGTCCATGCCGATGAACCATTGCGTCGTGGCACGGAAGATAATCGGCGTCTTGTGGCGCCAGCAGTGCGGGTAGCTGTGTTTGATTTTCTCGTTTTTTAACAGTCGACCGTGGGATTCCAGTTCCTGCAGGACCAGTGGGTTGGCCTCCCAGACCGTCTTTCCGGCCAGTTCGCCGACTGACAGCGCCGGCGTCGTGCTGATGAAACGGCCATCGTTGCCGACCGGGTTATTGACCGGCAGGCCGTATTTCTTGCCGATGTTGTAGTCGTCAACGCCATGCGCCGGCGCCGTGTGGACCAAACCGGTACCGGCTTCGGTTGTCACGTGCGTGCCGCAGATGATCGCCACATCGCGCGGCTGGAACGGGTGCTTGAGGAGAATCTGGTCGAGCTTGTCGCCCTTGCAGGAGGCGACGATTTCGGCCTCCAGACCGTAGCGTTGCAGGCTGGCCTCGGCGAGTTCATGCACGAGAATCAGCGAGCCCCTGGCCGTTTCATACAGATCGTATTGCAGGTCGGGATGTACGCTGACAGCCTCATTTGCCGGCAACGTCCATGGCGTCGTCGTCCAGATCACAGCGAAAGCCGGACCACGCAGATGGGTCAGGCCGAAGGCGTTGGCCAGCTTCCCGGAGTGGTTCTCGTGGACCTCGAAGGCAACGTCGATGGCAGGCGAATTCTTGTCTTCATACTCGACTTCGGCTTCGGCCAGCGCCGAACCGCAATCCAGACACCAATTGACCGGCTTCAGCCCCTGATAGAGATAACCCTGCTCGAGAATCTTGCCCAGCGCGCGGATTTCGCCGGCCTCGGCCGAGAAATTCATGGTCAGGTAGGGATTGCCCCAGTCGCCCAGCACACCGAGACGGATGAAATCCTTCTTCTGGCGCTCGACCTGCTCGGCCGCGTAGGCGCGCGACAATTCGCGCACCTTGTCGGCAGGAATGTTCTTGCCGTGCTGCTTTTCGATCTGGTGCTCGATCGGCAGGCCGTGGCAGTCCCAGCCCGGCACGTAGGGCGCATCGAAGCCGGAGAGCGTTTTCGAGCGGACGATAATGTCCTTCAAAACCTTGTTGACCGCATGGCCGATGTGAATGTCGCCGTTGGCATAGGGCGGACCATCGTGCAGCACGAAACGCGGACGCCCGGTGCTGATTTCGCGGATACGCTGGTAGAGTTTTTTCTCCTGCCACTGAGCGACCCATTGCGGTTCGCGCTTGGGCAAATCACCGCGCATCGGGAAAGCCGTATCCGGCAGGTTCAGGGTGTCTTTGTAATCAGCCATTTTGCGTGCTCACAACTCGAAAAAAGCCCGGGCAGCCGCGGCATCCGCCGCGATCTGCGCCTTGAGGGCGTCAATATTGGGAAAACGTTGTTCGTCGCGCAACTTATGGACGAAACGCACCGACATGTGCGCCCCATAAATATCACGATCGAAATCGAAGAGATGAACTTCCAGCAAGGGCCGGGTGCCGCCCACCGTTGGCCGGACGCCAAGATTGGCAACGCCCGGGAGTGGTTTGTCACCCAGACCGCTGACCTCAACGGCGAAGACGCCGGTCATCGGCAGCGGATTGTGCTTGATGCGCAGATTGGCCGTCGCAAAACCGATCTGACGACCAAGCTTCTGGCCATGCGAAACCTGACCGTCGATGATATAGGGGCGACCCAGCAGTCGGGCTGCATGCTCCATGTCGCCCGCCAGCAATGCCCGACGAACGGCCGAACTGGAGACGCGCTCGCCATCGGCCAGCACGCTGCCCATCGCCTCGACTGCGAAGCCGAAACGCCGCCCGGCGTCCTGCAACAGGGCAAAATCGCCGACACGCCCGCGACCAAAGCGAAAATCATCACCGATGATCAAATGGCGGACCTGACAGCCACGCACCAGCACCTGCTCGACGAACTCGTCGGCCGAGAGGGCGGCAAAAGCCGCATTGAACGGACAAATGACGACCTGCCGTGCACCGCACTCGCTGAGCAACTCAAGTTTTTCGCGCAGCGTCGTCAGGCGGGCCGGGGCAGAATCCGGCGCAAAAAATTCACGCGGATGCGGTTCGAAGGTCAGCACCGTAGGCGCCAACTGGCATTCCATGGCCACCTGAGCCAAGCGTTTGACCAGCGCGGCATGCCCTAGGTGAACGCCATCGAAATTGCCGATGGCGAGCACAACAGGAGCAGGAACGGGACGCGAATAACCGCGAAAAACGCGCATAAGTAAATTGTCAGGAAAAACGTTGAATTATAACGATTTAAGCCACCCTTCGGATACCGGCGGATAGCTTTGCGTCAGCCAGCGTGCGGCACATGCCAAAACAGTGACGACTCCTTTTCGCTATAATTAACGAGTTTAACAAAATCACCCTCTCCTAAATTCATGCTCGAATTGATCAGCCATGTAGTCCGAATTTCGGCGCGACGAGACCGCACCGAGATTAACTCGGCCATGGTTGATACCTTGATCAACCTTTTTCACCCGCAGAACCTGACCATCTACCGCTGCTACGTGGGAAACAAAAAGGCAATGGTCTTTGCCTGTGCCGGCTATGGTCCGAACGGCCAGTTCCTGCGCAACGCCTACCTGCCGGACCACCGCTTCTGCCAGCCGATCGAGCGCGACCCGCTGCTCAACCGTTGCCGCAAGGAGCTCTCGGCCGTTATCGATTTTCTCGACGACGGCTCGCACCGGATCGTTTTTCCGGTTCTCCGCCTCAATGAACCGATCTACCTGATCGAACTCACTCTCACCGACGAATTCTCAGCCGACCATCGCGTCACGCTGATGGGACTGATCGAGTACTTTGGCAACCACATTGCGCTGCTCGATTATGGCGAGGCCGATACCCTGACAGGCCTGGCCAGCCGCAAGACTTTCGACAAGCATCTTTTTGAACTGCTCGGCAAGGCCGCCAGTGACGAGATGCTCAGCGGCCCCGAAAGCCGTCGACGCGGCACCCCCAGTAGCAGCCACTGGCTGGCCGTCTGCGACATCGACCACTTCAAACAAGTGAATGACAACTTCGGCCACCTGATCGGTGATGAAGTGTTGATCATGCTGGCTCAGGAAATGCGCCAGTCCTTTCGCTTTGATGACCAACTGTTCCGTTTTGGCGGCGAGGAATTCATCGCCCTGCTGCAGCCAACAGATGAACAGTTCGCCCTGGCTACACTGGAACGCTTCCGTACCAATGTTGAAAAACAGCTGTTCAGCCGGGTCGGACGTATTACCGTCAGTATCGGTTTCAGTGCGCTGATGCCCAACGACACGCCAACCGATGTAATCGACCGGGCCGACGAGGCGCTTTATTTCGCCAAGCGCAATGGCCGTAACCGGGTTGACTGCTACGAAAAGCTGGTCGCCTCAGGCGATGTGGCCGCCAAGGAAATCGCCAAGGGCGAAGTGGAGTTGTTCTAGCCGAGCAAGGCCAGTTTGGCTTTCGGTCCGGGCGGATGCTTGATGAAGTACTGGCGGATGCCGCGCACAATCGCCCCGGCCAGCTTTTCCTGGTAGGCGTCGTCATTCAGGCGGGCTTCTTCTTCCGGATTGGAGATGAAAGCGGTTTCAATCAGGGCCGACGGAATATCCGGCGCCTTTAGCACGGCAAAGCCGGCTTGCTCGACATGGGCCTTGTGCAGCGTGTTGATAGAACCCAGTTCGCCGAGCAGGTATTTGCCGAGTTTCAGGCTGTCGTTGATCGTGCCGGTCTGCGACAGGTCGAGCAATGTGCGGGCGAGAAATAGATCCTTGCTGCCGATATTGACGCCGCCGATCAAGTCGGCCTGGTTTTCCTTCTGCGCAAGCAGGCGGGCCTGCGTGCTCGAGGCACCCTTTTCGGACAGAACGAACACCGACGAACCGCGCGCATCCGGCTTGATCCAGGCATCGGCATGAATTGACAGGAAGAGATCCGACTGGATGCGCCGGGCCTTCTGGACGCGCATTTGCAGCGGCACGAAGTAATCCGAATCGCGGGTCAGCACGGCGCGCATGTTCGGCTCGGCATCAATCCGCGCCTTGAGGCGGCGGGCAACTTCGAGCGTGACGTTCTTTTCGTAAGTTCCGGCCTTGCCGATGGCGCCGGGGTCTTCGCCGCCATGGCCGGGGTCGAGGGTGATGGTGACCAGACGGTCAACAATCGGCTTGCCGGATTTCTTGCTGGTCTGGATTTCCGGCGCTTCGATCGGCTTTTCCGGCTTCTTTGCGGCGCTCTCATCTTGGCGCGCAATCTGAAAATCCTGCTCGTTCTTGAGCGGTTCGACGCCATCCTTGCGGCCTTCGAGCAGCGCCATCATCGGGTCGGGCGGATTGACCGGGTAGACGTCAAGGACCAGGCGGCGGCCGTATTCACCGGCCGGTTCGAGCGTGAACACCTGTGGATTGACCTTACCCTTCAACTCCATGACCAGGCGAACGACACCCGGCTTGAAACGACCGGCGCGCAGCAACTTGATGTTCGGGTCGTCGGTAGCTACCTTGCGGGCGAGGCTGTCGAGAACGCTGTTGAATTCGACACCTTCGATGTCGACGACGAGGCGGTCGGGATTTTCAACAGTGAAGTGAGTGAATTTGAGCGGTGCGTCGGTTTCAAGCGTGACGCGGGTGTAATCGGCGGCCGGCCAGACGCGTACGGCGAGGACGGACGGCAGTCTGGCTGCGGCGCCGGCCAGCGGCGTAACGGAAAGGATCAGCGAGGCGCCGGCGTAGCGGAGGAGCTGGCGGCGGCCATGGCTGAGATGAGCGTGCTTAGACATGCCTGCCCTTTCGGTGAATCTGCCACGGCTTCGAGGATACGCCCGACACCTGCATGATGAATACGCAACCGCAAGTCTGGCGACGGAACGCAGCCAGCAGCCCTTTCCGGCCATTCGACCAGACAGATCGCAGCGTCATTAAAGTATTCATCAAAGCCCGCATCGAGAAACTCCTCTGGGGACTCGAAACGATAAAAATCAAAGTGATATAAGTATAAGCTCGAAACTACGTAAACTTCAACCAGTGAATAGGTAGGACTTTTGACCGCGCCGGTGTGGCCAAGTGCCCGAATCATGGCGCGCGACAGCGTGGTTTTGCCCGCGCCGAGGTCACCTTCGAGGAATATCACCATCCCCGGCTGCAGCAATGGCGCCAGCATTTCGCCCAGACGCTGGGTTGCCGCCTCGTCGGGCAATTCGAAAACAGCGGTAACATCGGGGCTATGCACGATCAGGACTCCACGGTGGATTACGCGGCGCTCAAGGAAAAAATCCGCGAGGCCGGCAGGGAACTCGGCTTTGCTGCCGTTGGCGTGGCGCGGGCCGAACCCGGCCCCGCCGTCGAAAAAATGCGGGAATGGCTGGCGGCGGGCTGCCACGGCGAGATGGATTATATGGCCCGCCATGCCGAATTGCGCGCCGACCCGCAGCAACTGCACCCGGGGACGATCACCGTGATCAGCGCGGTGATCGACTACCTGCCACACCGTGAAACGGCCGACGATCCGGAGCATGCGGCCATTTCGCGCTACGCCCAAGGGCGCGATTACCACAAGGTGGTGCGCAACCGGCTACAGAAGCTGGCCGATGCCATTGCCGCGCTGACCGGGCCATTTGGCTACCGCGTGTTTTCCGATTCAGCACCGGTCATGGAAGTCGAATTCGCCCGTCAGGCCGGCCTCGGCTGGCGCGGCAAGCACACGCTGCTGCTCTCCAAGCAAGGTTCCTGGCGCTTTCTCGGCGATATCTACACCGACCTACCCCTGCCGCCTGACGAACCGATCGAAGAACATTGCGGCACCTGTACCGCCTGCCTCGACGCCTGCCCGACCAAGGCCATCGTCGCGCCCTACCAGGTCGATGCCCGGCGCTGCATTTCCTACCTGACCATCGAGCTGGCCGGGTCCATTCCCGAACAGTTCCGACCGCTGATTGGCAACCGTATTTACGGCTGCGACGACTGCCAGCTATGCTGCCCATGGAATCGCTTCGCCCAGCTCGGTGCCCCCGAATTTTCGCCGCGTCACGGGCTCGATACGGCAACGCTAATCGAGCTGTTCAACTGGACGGAAGCGGAATTCAACGAGCGTCTGGCCGGCAACCCGATTCGCCGCATCGGACATGAACGCTGGCTGCGCAACATCGCCGTTGCCCTTGGCAACGGACCTTCCACGGTCAACCGGAAAAAAGCGCTAAAAATGAAATCGGACCATCCGTCGGAACTGGTCCGCGAGCACGTCGAATGGGCGCTTACTCGGCTGGAACCTTGAGACTGGCCGGCGAGTCGACAGGCGTTTCGGCAACAGGTTTTACCGCTTCAACGGGCTCCGCTGGTGGCCGGAGCGTCCAGCCAAGAAAGGCGCCAGACGCCGTGGTGACGGCGACCAGCGCGAGAAGAATGAGGCCGGTCTTCGGGCTTTCCATGTTCAGCACGCCACCGGACGTCCCGAATCGGCGCACCACTCGCTCCACGAACCGGCATAGAGGCGCGAACCGGGCAGTCCGGCGATTTCCATGGCGACCATATTGAGGCAGGCGGAAACACCGGAGCCGCATTGATGGACAACCAGATCGGGCGGCGAACCGGCCAGGATGGCCAGCCATTCAGCGCGCAGTTCGGCGGCCGGTTTGAAACGGCCGTCGGGCAACAGGTTGTCCTTGAAGAAGCGATTGACCGCACCGGGGATATGGCCGCCGACCGGATCGATGGTTTCGTTTTCACCACGGAAGCGGTCCGCGCCGCGCCCGTCGACCAGATGCATGTTGGGCGTCTCGATGCGTTCGAGCACGTAGTCGGCTTCAACCAGATGATCTTGCGCCAAGGGTACGAAAACACGCGGCGACGTAGTCGGCACGACCTTGGTCAGCATACGGCCGGCTGCCTGCCAGGCCTGCAAGCCGCCATCAAGCAAGGCCACGCGATCATGACCCAACCAGCGCAGCAGCCACCACAGACGCCCGGCAATCATGCCTTGGGCGTCGTCGTAGACCACGACCTGTGTCGCCGGCCCGATTCCGATTTCGCCCAGCCGTTGCGCCAGCTTTTCCGGATCGGGCAGCGGATGGCGGCCGTTGCAGCCGGTCATCGGCCCCGACAGGTCGCGGTCGCAGTGCAGGAAAACGGCGCCGGGAATGTGGCCCTCAGCATAAACACGTTCGCCGTAGCCGGTATTGGCCAGTTGGTGGCGAACATCAACGACCAGCCAATTGGGGTCATCGACATGCGCCTGCAGCGTCGCGACATCGACCAGCGTGGTAAAACTCATGCCGGCGTCGCTTCCAGCCAGGACTTTGCTTCATCAGCACTGTCGAAGACTTCGACGTCGGCATTGACGAAGGTCTGTGAAATCCAGGCGCTCCACGTCACCCATTGACTGTCGGTGACGACGGCAACGCGCTTGAAATCGTTGGCATGGGCGCGCGAGAACTTGATTTCCTCCCACGCCACATCAAGCGTCAGGCCGGCCATCTGGCTGAGGTCAAAGCAGAGATCAACCGGCCCCTCGAACTGGACCTTGAAATTGACGACTTCTTCGAACTCCTTGTAGTCGGCCAAGGTAAATTCGCCGAAGACGGAAACGCCTACGCGGCTCGGTTGATGGTCGATGACAATCATGATGCGCTCCTCGTGTTGTTCTGATTCCAGTGTAACCCGGATTCCGCCACAGGTGCGCCATTCGGGGAACTCGACACGACAGCGGAACTTTCCCGGGCACCGCATTTCAAAGTTCCGTCGGCTACCTTGTTCGGTGGCCGACAGCATCCTGGGGGAGTAGTTCTCCGCCGTGGCGTCGTCAATACGAACAGTTGCGCAAGCTGTTCCGGTGCCACGGGCAGTCCGCCCCGCGAACTGCGAGCCAGACCCTTGCCGCGCGGCAGGGTCTTGTCTCGCCAGATTTTCCGGCCAGCGCCGGAGAACGCGGCGGGCAGGCGGAACAGGAAGGAGTCTCTCGATGGAAACCATCGGCACTACCTGGATGTGGGTCGGCTTTTTCGCCATCGTCATCGTCATGCTGGCCATCGACCTGCTGGCGGTCGGCGGCGGCCGGCAGCACCGCGTCAGCATCCGCGAAGCGGCCGTCTGGTCGCTCGTCTGGGTAAGCGTCTCGCTACTTTTCGCCGGGGCGCTGTGGCTGCATCTCGACGGCGCCGCCGGGCGCGAGATCGCCAACCAGAAAGCGCTCGAATTCATCACCGGCTATCTGATCGAAAAATTGCTGGCGGTCGACAATGTTTTCGTCTGGCTCATGCTTTTCGGCTTTTTTGCCATTCCGCCCGAGCTGCAAAAGCGCGTCCTGATCTTCGGTGTGCTCGGCGCCATCGTGCTGCGCACGGCGATGATCTTTGCCGGTGTCTGGCTCATCGCGCAGTTTCACTGGCTACTCTACGTCTTCGGCGCCTTTCTGCTGATCACCGGCATCAAGATGTGGTGGTTCGCCGAAGCCAAGCCGGATCTGGCCCAAAACACGGTCATTCGCTGGCTGCGCCGCCACCTGAAAGTGACGGATGTGTTGCATGGCGAACATTTCTTCGTCCGCCTCAACGCGGGCGGGCGCCTCGTCCGCCATGCCACGCCGCTGCTGCTCGTTCTCGTGCTCGTCGAGCTGTCGGACCTGATTTTCGCGGTCGACTCGATTCCCGCCATCTTCGCCATCACCACAGACCCGTTCATCGTTTTGACCTCCAACATCTTCGCGATTCTCGGCCTGCGCGCCATGTACTTCCTGCTCGCCGACATGGCCGACCGCTTCGCGCTGCTCAAGTACGGGCTGGCCGCCGTGCTGGTCTTCATCGGCGTCAAGATGCTGCTCATCGAAATCTACCCGATTCCGGTGCTCGTCTCGCTGGCTGTCGTTGCCAGCATCATCGGCACGGCGGTCGTGCTGTCGCTGCGGCAAGGCAGCGCCGGGCGAAGCTAGTCGCTTTCGGCCGGATTGGCCCGCGAAAAATGGGTGGCCGCAACACCGGACAGGATGATCAGCCCGATCGCCGCCCACGCCGAGGCATCGAGCAGCTCGCCCCAGAAGGCCATGCCGAAGAGGCTGGAAAAGATAACTGTGCTGTAGGCGAGCGCCGCCGACATCAGGGTTTTGCCGCGCGTGAAGGCGCGCGTCATGGCCAGTTGGGCGACCGTGGCGAAGCTGGCGACACCGAGCAGAAGCAAGCCGCTCTTCAGGTCGACGGCATGAATTTCGCTGAACAGCAGCCAGCTGCCGGCGCAGACCGACGAGACCAGTGAAAAATAGAACACCGTACGCATTTCCGGCTCACCACGCGCCCCGAGTTCGCGCACGCTGAAATAGGCCATGCCGGCCATGACGCCCGAGCCAAGGCCAATCAGGCCGCCGACCAGTTGATCGGCGTGCATGGTCGGCTTGAGCAGCATGACGACGCCAACCAGCCCCAACACCAGCGCCCCCATGATGCCCTTGCGCAACTTCATGCCGGCGAAGCCGAGATAGAGGGCGAGAAAGATGGCCGAGGTGTAGTTGAGCGTCACCGCCGTCGCCAGCGGCAGCAGCGTGATGGCGTAGAAATAGGCGAATAGAGCAATGAAGCCGACGGCGCCGCGCGTCACCTGCCAGCGCAGATGCGGTGTCGCCAACGGCACACCGTTCAGGCGAACCAGCCCGAACATCAGGATCAGCGAGATGAAGCTGCGGTAAAAAGTGATCTCCACGGCCGAATGGGTCTGCGCGGCAAACTTGACGCAGACGCCCATGCACGCGAAGAGGAAACTGGCGGCGATCATCCACAGGGATTGCATGAAACAGGGGCTCGAAAAAGAGAAAGGCGGCGGATTTTACCCCGCCGCCTTCGAAATCAGCCTTCCACGGTCAACTGGAAAAAAGGCCAAAAATTGAAATGCTCAGCGTGTCTCAATGGCCGACTGCATGATCCGCCGATAGAACTCGTGGAAGTGCTGCATGCCGTCTTCCATCGGGCTCTGGTACGGCCCAACTTCATTGCGCCCTTCCTTCATGAGCGCGTAACGACCACGGTCCATGCGTTCGCCAATGTCATCGTCCTCGATCGCCGTTTCCATGTAGGCAGCGCGTTCGGCCTCAATGAAATCGCGCTCGAAATCGACGATATCTTCCGGGTAGTAGAACTCGACGACATTGAGCGTCTTGTTCACGCCCTGCGGAATCAGCGTCGACACGACCAGCACGTGCGGATACCACTCGACCATGATGTTCGGGAAATAGGTCAGCCAGATGGCGCCATGCTCCGGTGTCTTGCCCTCGGTTCCGTAAATATCGAGGACTGCCTTCTGCCAGCGCTCGTAGGCCTTGGAGCCGGATTTCTGCAGCGAAGTGATGCCAACGCGCTGCACCGAATACCAGTCGCCGAACTGCCAGGTCAGGTCGTCACAGGTGACGAAATTGCCGAGACCAGGGTGATACGGCGCAACGTGGTAATCCTCAAGATAGACCTCGATGAAGGTCTTCCAGTTGTAGTTGCACTCGTGCATCTCGACGTGGTCGAGCTTGTAGCCCGTGAAATCGAGTTCCGGCGCGACCTTCATGCCGGCCAGATCGCCATTGGCCGAGCGCGGCCCCTTGAAGAGCAGGCCATTCCAGCTTTCCAGCTTCGCCTTGTTGAGGTTGAGGCAGGGATTCTGCGGGAAATGCGGGGCGCCGATCAGGTCGCCGCCCTGATTGTAGGTCCACCGGTGAATCGGGCAGACAATCGGCCCGTTCAGCGTGCCCGAACCTTGCAGCATGATCGCCTGACGATGGCGGCAGACATTCGACATCTGCCAGTTGCCGGCATTCGGCCCTTCATTGCCGCCGTTGAGCAGCATCTGGCCGTGGTCCTTCCACTCGAGCGAACGGTAATCCCCCGCGTTCGGCACCATGAGCTGGTGGCCGACATAGCCCGGACCGGCATCGAAGATGAGCTTTTTCTCCAGCTCAAAAATCTTCTCGTCAAAATACCAGTCCACCGGCAGTTGGGAAACTGCGGGGGCCAACCGGGACAGAGTCGCCAAGTCGGACATTCCAAGCCTCCAGCGGGGGTTAAAAAGGGGTAGGTATTTTACCCCGATATTTGACCAAGCGCCCCTTGATAGAGTATTTTCGCGTGTTTCCTTGATCGCCTCAAACATGGCCACAAAGCCCATCGCCGACATGAAATTCGAGACGGCACTCGCCGAGCTTGAAAACATCGTCTCCAGCATGGAAGGCGGCAAACTCGAGCTCGAAGCCTCCATCGCCGCCTACAAGCGCGGCATGGAACTCATGAAGCACTGCCAGGCCCAGCTCGCCAACGCCGAAGAACAGATCCGCATCCTCGAAAATGGCGAATTCAAGGACGTCGACCGCAAGACGCTGGAGGCTCAGTGAGCACCACCCCGTTTGCTGAATGGATGGCCGTCACGCAAGACCGCGCCGAATCCGCCCTCGCCCGTTTTCTGCCCGGTAGCGACAACATTCCCGCCCGCCTGCACGATGCCATGCGCTACGCCGCGCTCGGTGGCGGCAAGCGTGTCCGTCCACTGCTCGCCCACGCCGCCGGCCAACTGACCGGTGCCAGCGCCGACAAGCTCGACATCGTGGCCAGCGCCGTCGAAATGATCCACGCCTATTCGCTCGTCCACGACGACCTGCCGTGCATGGACGACGACGTGCTGCGCCGTGGCCGGCCGACCTGCCACGTCGAATTCGACGAACCGACCGCCCTGCTCGTCGGCGACAGCCTGCAAACGCTGGCCTTCGAACTACTCGCCAACCAGCCCATCGGCGAGCCAAAGCAGCAGCTTGAAATGATTGCCCTGCTCGCCCACGCCAGCGGTTCGCGCGGCATGGCCGGCGGTCAGGCCATCGACCTCGCCTCGGTCGGCAAGCCGTTGAACCAGCCTGAACTCGAACTGATGCACGCGCTCAAGACCGGCGCCCTGATCCGCGCCGCCGTACTGCTCGGCGCCCTGGCCGGCCAGCCGCTGTCGGCCGAAGAACGCACCAATCTCGATCGCTTCGCCAAACGCGCCGGCCTGCTCTTTCAGGTCGTCGACGACATTCTCGACTGCACGGCGAGCACCGCCACGCTCGGCAAGACCGCCGGCAAGGACGAAGCGGCCGCCAAGCCGACGTACGTCAGCCTGCTCGGCCTCGAAGGCGCCCGCGCCTACGCCGACGAACTGCGCAGCGAAGCCCTCGCTGCCCTATCCATCTTCGGCGAACGGGCTGCGCGCCTGACCCAACTGGCCGATTTCATCTGCCATCGGCAATTCTAATGACCGCTTCCCGCCTGCTTGAAAGCATCAACAGCCCGGCCGACCTGCGCCGGCTGGACCGCAAGCAGTTGCCACAACTGGCGACCGAACTGCGCGCCTTCCTGATCGATTCCGTCTCGAAAACCGGCGGCCACCTGTCGTCCAACCTCGGCACCGTCGAACTGACCATCGCCCTGCACGCCGTGTTCAACACCCCGGAAGACCGCTTGGTCTGGGACGTCGGCCACCAGTGTTACGCCCACAAGGTACTCACCGGCCGCCGCGAAGGCATGAACACGCTGCGCATGCACGGCGGTGTTTCCGGCTTCCCGAAGCGCAGTGAAAGCGAATACGACACCTTCGGCGTCGGCCACTCGTCGACCTCGATCTCCGCTGCGCTGGGCATGGCGCTGGCGGCCAAACACAAGGGCGAGAACCGCAAGGCCATCGCCATCATCGGCGATGGCGCGATGTCGGCTGGCATGGCCTTCGAAGCCATGAACAATGTCGGCGTCGCCGACACCGACATGCTGGTCATCCTCAACGACAACGAAATGTCGATCTCGCCGCCAGTCGGCGCGCTCAACAACATCCTGACCCGCCTGACCTCGAGCAAGACTTACAACGCCGCCCGCGAAGCCGGCCGTCACATGCTCGGCTTCGCCCCGCCGCTGCTCGAACTGGCGCGCCGCGCCGAGGAGCACGTCAAGGGCATGATCGCCCCGGGCACACTGTTCGAGGAATTCGGTTTTCATTACTACGGCCCGATTGACGGCCACGACCTCGACGCCCTGATCCCGACGCTGGAAAACCTCAAGAAGCTCAAGGGTCCGAAGTTCCTGCACATCATCACGAAGAAGGGCCAGGGCTACAAGCTGGCCGAAAACGACCCGATTCTTTATCACGGCGTCGGCAAGTTCGCCGCCTGCGACGGCATCCAGTCCGCCAAGGGCCCCGCCAAGCTGACCTACACGCAAGTTTTTGGCGACTGGTTGTGCGACATGGCCAAGGCCGATTCGCGGCTCGTCGCCATCACCCCGGCCATGCGCGAAGGGTCCGGAATGGTGCGCTTCTCGGCTGAACATGCCGACCGCTATTTCGATGTCGGCATCGCCGAGCAGCATGCCGTCACTTTCGCCGCCGGCCTCGCCTGCGAGGGCCTCAAGCCGGTCGTCGCCATCTATTCGACCTTCCTGCAACGCGGCTACGATCAACTGGTCCACGACGTCGCCTTGCAGAATCTGCCAGTCGTTTTCGCGGTCGACCGTGGCGGCCTGGTCGGCGCCGACGGCCCGACCCACCACGGCACTTTTGACCTTTCCTTCGTCACCTGCATCCCGAACATGGTCGTCATGGCCCCGGCCGACGAAGCCGAATGCCGCCAGATGCTGTCCACCGCCTATGCCCTGGATTGCCCGAGCATGGTGCGTTACCCACGAGGTGGCGGCACAGGCAAGATTCCGGCAACCAATCTCGATACACTACCCGTCGGCAAGGGCGAAATCCGCCGTCAGGGCAAGGATGTCGCCCTGCTCGCCTTCGGCAGCCTGGTGCCGGCTGCGCTGGCTGCCGGCGAGGAACTCGACGCCACCGTCGCCAACATGCGCTTCGTCAAACCGCTTGATATCGAGCTGATTGTCGAACTGGCCGGGAACCATTCGCTGCTTGTCAGCGTCGAAGAAAACGCTGTGATCGGCGGCGCCGGCTCGGAAATCGAGCGCGTGCTGGCGGAACGCGGGCTGAACGTGCCGGTACTTCGCCTCGGCCTGCCCGACCGCTTCATCGATCACGGCGAACAAGGACAATTGCTGGCCGAACTCGGCCTCGACAAGGACGGCATCGTACGTGCAGTACGGGCCCGGACCACCCCACATTAATTCATTGAAGAACAGCCCATGAACGCCCCGAACACAAGCATCCCCGACGTCCAGAACTCGGCCGACACGCGCCACATCGCCATCAACAAGGTCGGCATCAAGTCCATCCGCCACCCGATCATGGTCCAGGACAAATCGACCGGCGTCCAGCACACCATCGCCATGTTCAACATGTACGTCGGCCTGCCGCACAACTTCAAGGGCACGCACATGTCGCGTTTCGTGGAGATCCTGAACAGCCACGAACGCGAGATCTCGGTCGAGAATTTCCCGGTCATGCTGCGCGACATGGTCGCCAAGCTCGAAGCTGAAACCGGCCACATCGAGATGAATTTTCCGTACTTCATCAACAAGACTGCCCCGGTTTCCGGCGTACAGAGCCTGATGGACTACGACGTGACCTTCATCGGTGACATCTGCCACGGCGAGATCGCCACCTCGGTCAAGGTCGTCGTGCCGGTCACCAGCCTGTGCCCGTGCTCCAAGAAGATCTCCGAGTACGGCGCCCACAACCAGCGCTCGCACGTCACCGTGACGGCCCGGACCAATGATTTCGTCTGGATCGAGGAAATCGTCCAGCTCGTCGAACAGGAGGCCTCCTGCGAACTTTACGGCCTGCTCAAGCGCCCGGACGAGAAGTACGTTACCGAACGCGCCTACGACAATCCCAAGTTTGTCGAAGACATGGTCCGCGACGTCGCTGCTCGCCTCAACGCCGAGCCGCGTGTCGATGCCTACGTCGTCGAATCCGAGAACTTCGAGTCGATCCACAACCATTCGGCCTACGCCCTGATCGAGAACGACAAAACCAATTCTGGCGCGCACGGCGCAGGCTGATTTGGGATACCGGGGGGTCACAGCAGTGACTTCCACGGTGAACCGGAAATTTTGACCAAAAACGAAATCAATAAAAAAGGCGCCGAGGCGCCTTTTTTTCAATCCGGGAAAATCGCTTAAGCAGCAGCGACCGGCTTTTCCTTGCGGACCAGCTTTTCCTTGATACGTGCAGACTTGCCAGAACGCTCGCGCAGGTAGTACAGCTTGGCGCGGCGGACATCACCACGACGCTTCACTTCGATGGAAGCGACCAACGGGGAATAGGTCTGGAAAGTACGCTCGACGCCTTCACCGGAGGAGATCTTGCGCACGGTGAAAGCAGAGTTCAGGCCGCGGTTACGCTTGGCGATAACGACGCCTTCGTAAGCCTGCAGACGCTCGCGGGTACCTTCCTTGACCTTCACTTGCACGACGATGGTGTCGCCCGGTGCGAAGTCAGGAATGGTCTTGTCCAGACGAGCAATTTCTTCTTTTTCCAACTGTTCAATCAGGTTCATGTGAGATCCTTTAATTTATAAACACTTACTCACCGCATTGCTCCTCTCCGGAAATTTCCGTGAGTAGTTGCGTTTCTTCCGCGGTCAAACTGCGGTGCGCCAGTAAATCCGGCCGGCGCTTCCGGGTACGGGCCAGCGACTGCTTGAGCCGCCAGCGTCGAATTTTTTTGTGGTCTCCTGAAAGCAGAACCGCAGGCACCGCCTCGCCCTCGTAAACCTCCGGGCGGGTGTAGTGCGGACAATCCAGCAAACCACCGACAAACGAATCTTCCACCGCCGAAGCGGCATCTCCGAGCACCCCCGGCAACTGGCGGACAACGGCATCAATCAAGGCCATCGCCGGCAACTCACCACCGGAAAGCACAAAATCCCCGATCGAAATTTCCTCATCGACACAGCGCTCGATCAGCCGCTCGTCAATTCCTTCATAACGACCGCAAAGAAGGATCAGCCCTTCATCGCCCGTCGCCAACTGCATCACCCGTTCGTGGGTGAGCGGCGCGCCCTGCGGCGAGAGGTAAATGACCCGGCTCTTCGCCAGCCCTGCCTCACGCTGCTGCGCCTTGGCTGCAGCAATCGCCTTCTCCAGCGGCCCCGGCTGCATCAGCATGCCCGGCCCGCCGCCGAAAGGACGATCATCGACCCGGCGCCAGGTGTTTTCAGCGAAATCACGAGGATTCCAGCTTTGCCACCCCCAGCGCTGCTCTTCCAGCGCCCGACGGGTAATGCCACTTTCCGTTACCGCCGCAAACATCTCCGGAAAGAGGGTAATGCAGTCAAACCGGATCACCAGTCGCTGCCCCACTCCACTCGAATCTGCCCGGCTTCCTTCTCGACAGTCAGTACCACGGCAGAAACAAACGGCAGCAGGCGCTCTATCTGGTCATCGCCCATGACGCGCAAAACGGCATTGGCACCTGTTTCGATCAGCCCGACTACCTTGCCGAGCCGCTCGTCAGCGGTATTGATGACATCCAGACCGATCAGATCGGTCCAGTAAAACTCATTCTTTTCAGTCGTCGGCAACGCTTCACGCGGCGCCCCGACCATAATGCCCTTCATCGCTTCAGCGGCAGAACGATCAGCAACGCCATCCAACAGCACCACTACACCGTTGCCGTGGGCTTTCAGGCTTTTCAGCCTGCATTCGCGCCACGGCTCGCCTTCTCTGGAAATCCACCAGACGGGCATTTCAGCCCAGGCCAGCGGATCATCCCCGAAGGGGTGCAACCAAAGCCAGCCCTGAATCCCGTAGGGGTCGGCCAGCCGACCCAGTACGACGATATCGTTGCTGCTCAAAACAAAAACTTAGGCTGCTTGCTGAGCAGCGTGCTGCTTGACCAGACGAGCAACGGTCGGGGACAGCTGGGCGCCGTTGCTCTGCCAGTAGGCCAGACGATCAACGGAAACGCGCAGGGCTTCTGCATTGCCGGAAGCTACCGGGTTGTAGAAGCCGATACGCTCAACGAAACGGCCATCACGACGATTGCGGGAATCGGTAACAACCATGTTGTAGAACGGGCGCTTCTTGGCGCCACCACGGGCAAGACGGATAACAACCATGAGAATACTTTCGTTAGCTGGAAAAAAGACCCGGAATTATAGCGCTTTATCAAGGAAAAACAAGCCACTTAGGAATTGGAAAATACTGCAGCACCGAATACCGGCCTTCGTCGACAGCGCCACACCAATGGCGAAAAGGTAAATTTTTGTTATTCTGCGAGAGCCATGATCACCTCACCGGAGTTCCTTTCACCAGCGCCACCCGACGCCAATGTCAAGAGCATTCTTGAATGGCTAGCTCTGGCGCATGGAAGAACCGGCTCTGATGACGCTGATCAGTTGCACCGCAAGCTTCTGCAACTGCGCGAAGCGCCCATTCCCAATTTCCAGCGCCTCAAGTTGCTCGACCTGCTCTACGGCCAGGCGGAACGGGTCGCCAACGGTGAATTGCCGCGACTGCACGATGTCTCCCTGCCTATTTCCCGCAAGCAACGACAACGCGTTCGCGTCCTGCTCGACGTGCTTGAAACCCTGACACAGGATTATTTCAACACACTGGCAGAACTGTTCGATCCGGAAGGGCCTGGCTCCTCACGGGTGCCCCACGTTTCGCTGCGACGAGCCATGCACACGATAGCTTGGCAAGTACGCATCACTCACTTGATAGCCGCACCAGCATCGGCAGGTCTTTGGCAACTGTTGCATTCGGCTTTTCTTACGGCACGGCGCCTCGGCCTTGAAGAGTTTCCCGGACCGCAGGGCACGCAGACCATACGCCAGATTTATATCGGCATTCTGCTCGCAGCCGCCGCGCAACCCGCTTCATTTTCGCCGGCCGAACTCGAATTTATTAACCAATTCATCAGCGACAGCAGTCCGAGCATTGATCTTCTCGAATCCCCCCCCCTCGATAGCGGCGGCATATTCTGGGTCGACCTCGACAAGGACTTCCCCGCCCATGCGCTAATCCGCCGGATCCCATCGCCCGACGCCCGAGTGCTGTACTTTTCATGCGACACCATCGCCGAGCACGCACTGAAGCAGCGCGCCGCACTCTTGCAGGGAATTCCCGCAAAAACACTCGGCCTGCCTTCATTCGCCGACACTAGCACCGGCCCGGGTACGCTGCTGCGAATAAACCGGCTCTGGGGCCACCCCACCAAACGGCGATTCTCGCGACGTCGCCAGTCCTATCGCGCCAGCCTCTGTTCAGGCCTCGGTAATCTCTGGCAGTTGATGAAGTCTCTGCAAACGCCAGCGGATCTCAGCGAGTGGATGGTCACCAACGAAAGCCCGGATGGCTACTCGCTGATGCACATGTCAGGCCAAACCCAGCACCTGCGTGTTGGCGACATTGTCGCGCTGCAGACTCTGGGCGATCAATCCGAGGCAATGCCGGCATGGCACGTCTGCATCATTCGCTGGGCTGTATCGGAGAATCCCGAGCATATCGAATTGGGACTGCAGATACTGGCGCCCAAGGCGACCGCTGTGGAAATCACCCACACTTATGCACTGGAATCGAGCAACATTGCCGCGCTAATGCTACCCCCGACGCCACCGCTGCGCCCATCACAATCGTTGGTAGTCCCGGCAGGCCTGCTCAGGGAAAACACCCGGCGAATCATCGTCGTCATCGAGGCCGACAATCTGGAGATTCGTGAGGTTCAGGCCACCAGCCTCGACGAACAAACCAGCGCCATCGAAATTTTCAGTGTTTTGCCGGACGATTGATGCTGGCGGCGATCAGGCCGCCAAACAGCACGACAGCCCACGACAGATGCAGCCAGACCAGAAAGACCGGGAAGGCAGCAAAGGCCCCGTAGATGCTTTTCAGCATAGCGGAACTGACCAGGAATACTTCAAACACCTTTTGCATGACCGAAAAGGCCAGCGTGGCGAAGATGCCGCCGGTCAATGCTGCGCGGCGTGAAACCGGGGCATTCGGTACCGCGTAATAGAGAAAAGAGAAAAACAGACCGAGCAGCACCACGGCCACTGCCTTCAGGGCAAAGCGACGAAACCAGACCGGCTCGTCAAACCAGCCCAGTGATGTCGTCACGGCAAACGACATCGCCCCCGCCACCGCCCCCAGCACAAACGGCCAGACAGCCATTACGAATGCGTACAAACGCAAACGGGCCAGCAAGGGGCGCGGCTGAACCTGCCACAGATGGTTGAACGCCCGTTCGATGGTGTTCATCAGCAAGAATGCGGTGACGCTCAGCATGGCAATGCCGGCCAGCGTCAATCGCTGCGCCTTGTGCGAAAACTTGCCGATATTCCCGGCAATGGCGCCGGCCGCTCCGGGTGGCAACAAGGCCTCGCGAATCAACAAATCGAGTCGCTCGGCCAGCAGGTCGAGATACGGAACAGCGCCAGCAACCGACAGCACCACCGCCACCAAAGGCACCAGTGCCATCAGGGTGGTAAACGCCAGCGCAGAACTGGTCTGCATCATGTTCTCGCTATGAAAGCGGCGAAAGATGCCGACGCTCCTTGGCGGCTTGAGGCGGCCGCGACGAGATCGGGAGGGGTTTTGCATGGGGCCGTATAATAGCCGACCATGCAAGACATTCTCGTCCTCTATTACAGCCACCGTGGCTCGGTCCGCGCATTGGCCGAACGTATCGCCTGCGGCATCGAATCCGTTCCCGGCATGCAGGCCCGCCTGCGCACCGTACCCCGTATTTCAGCGAACTGTGAGGTCACTGAGCCGGACGTTCCGGTATCTGGCGCCCCTTACGTCGAATTGGCCGACCTCGAGGAATGCGCTGGCCTGGCCTTGGGCAGCCCGGTTCGTTTTGGCAATATGGCGGCGCCGATGAAATATTTCTGGGACGGCACCATCGCTGCCTGGCTAAACGGTACGCTGGCCGGCAAGCCAGCCTGCGTCTTTACTTCCAGTAGCAGCCAGCATGGCGGGAATGAAAGCACCTTGTTGTCGATGATGCTGCCACTGCTCCACCACGGCATGCTGATCATGGGTCTGCCCTTCACCGAACCCGAACTTTCTTCGACAAGTGCCGGCGGAACACCTTACGGCCCAAGCCACGTCGCAGGTGCGACAGGCAATTCGATGCTGACCGAAGCCGAGAGCCGCCTGGCTTTCGTCCAGGGACAACGCATTTCAAATTTAGCCAAAAAATTGAGTTGACCGTGACATCCGCTACCCGCTATCAAATTTCCGCCAGCGCCTGCCTTATCGCGCTGATTTTCCTTTGCCTGGCTTGGGAAGGCTGGCTGGCGCCGCTCAAACCGGGCGGTTCATGGATGGTGTTGAAAGGCGCTTTCCTGCTCGTTCCGCTCTTTGGCATCCTGCGTGGCAAGCGCTACACCTACAAATGGCTGTCACTGTTCATCCAGTTCTACCTGATGGAAGGCCTGCTACGCGCTACCAGCGACCATGGTCTTATCCAACAACTAGCCGTGGTCGAGACAGTTCTGGCCACAACTCTTTTCGTATTGACCATCCTCTTCGTCCGCGCCACCCGGGGTCCCAAAGAAGAAAAAGCCGCCCAGCAGAGCTGAAGCGGCCTTCGCGTGGGGTTAACGTCGAATCAGACGTCGCCCTGAGCCTTCACCTTGTCGAGCGAAGAATGCAGCTTGTTCAGCGCATTCAGATACGAACGCGCTGAAGCGATGACGATATCCGTATCGGCGCCATTGCCATTTACAACGCGATCGGCCTTGGTCAGGCGCGTCGTCACTTCACCCTGAGCATCGGTGCCAGTTGTTATCGCGTTGACCGAATAGAGCATCAACTGTGCGCCGCTATTGACGATGCTCTCGATAGCCTTGAAGGTGGCATCGACCGGACCACCGCCCTCGGCTTCACCCTTCTGTTCGACCCCGCCAACGCTGAGGATCACCTTGGCATGGGGCATCTCACCTGTTTCAGAGCAGACGTGCGAATAGAGCAGCTTGTAATGTTCCTGGTCAGGCGTCACCACCTCATCGGAAACCAGCGCGTGCAGATCCTCATCGAAAATTTCGTGCTTGCGATCAGCCAGTTCCTTGAAGCGGGCAAAGGCGGCGTTGACGGCTTCGTCGCTCTCCAGCTCGATACCCAGTTCCTGAAGACGACTCTTGAAAGCATTGCGCCCCGAGTGCTTGCCAAGAACCAGTTTATTCTGCGACCAACCGACATCCTGCGCGCGCATGATTTCATAGGTCTCGCGATGCTTGAGCACGCCATCCTGATGAATGCCGGACTCATGGGCGAAGGCGTTGGCCCCGACCACCGCCTTGTTCGGCTGAACCGGGTAACCGGTAATCTGCGAGATCAGCTTGGACGCCGGAACAATCTGCGTCGTATCGATCCGTGTTTCGAGGTCAAAAACGTCCGGACGTGTGCGTACCGCCATGACGATTTCTTCAAGCGCCGCGTTACCGGCACGCTCGCCAAGGCCGTTGATCGTGCATTCGACTTGGCGCGCCCCGGCCAGCACAGCTGCCAGCGAATTGGAAACCGCCAGCCCAAGGTCATTGTGACAGTGCACCGACCACACCACTTTGTCGGCATTCGGCACACGCTCGATTAGCTGGCGCATGGTTTCGGCGTACTGGAACGGAATGGCGTAGCCAACGGTATCCGGGACATTAATGGTCCTGGCACCGGCCTTGATGACCGCTTCAAAGATGCGGCAAAGGAAGTCGATTTCCGAACGTCCGGCATCCTCAGCCGAAAACTCAATGTCATCCGTGTATTGACGAGCCCAACCAATCGACTTGACCGCCTGCTCGACCACCTGGTCTGGCGTCATGCGCAGCTTCTTTTCCATATGAATGGGCGAAGTTGCGATGAAGGTATGAATACGGCCCGACTTCGCCGGCTTGATCGCTTCGCCAGCCCGATTGATATCGTTTTCGTTGGCACGCGCCAGCGAACAAATCGTCGAATCCTTGATCGCGTGAGCAATGGCCTGAATGGATTCGAAATCTCCCGGAGAAGCCGCCGCAAAGCCAGCCTCAATGACATCGACCCGCATCTTTTCGAGCTGGCGGGCAACGCGAATCTTCTCTTCTCGCGTCATCGATGCGCCCGGGCTCTGCTCGCCATCACGCAGGGTCGTATCGAAAATAACCAAATGCTGTTTCATAAATACTCCAAACTACAGGGCTTTACGCTTGAACAAGCTGATTGCAGCCTGAACATAGCCCGACAAACCATAAATGACGAAGAAACCGAACAGGGCAATTTCCGGGCTGTAGGCGACCAGCGCAAATCCCAGGGCAATCGCCGCAATCGCGAAGAAAGGCACGCTTTTCTTCAGGTTGATGTCCTTGAAACTGTAAAAGCGGATATTGGACACCATGGTCACACCAGCAAACACCGTCAACACGCAAGCCAGCCAGCGCACATCGCTACCGGAAATGCCCGTCTCGATCATGACCCAGACCAGTCCGGCCACCAGTGCCGCAGCAGCCGGCGACGGCAAGCCCTGAAAATAGCGCTTGTCCATCACTTCCAGCGTGGTATTGAAGCGCGCCAGACGCAAGGCAGCACCGGCGCAGTAAATGAAGGCTGCAATCCAGCCCAGGCGCCCCATATCGCGTAGCGCCCATTCGTACATCACGAGCGCCGGGGCTGCGCCGAAGCTGACCATATCGGACAGCGAATCATATTCGGCGCCAAAGGCCGATTGCGTATTGGTCAGGCGCGCCACACGGCCATCCAGCCCGTCGAGGACCATGGCGATGAAGATAGCCATCGCCGCCCGTGCAAAGTCCCCCTGCATCGCCTGAACGATAGCAAAGAAGCCGGCAAACAGGGCCGCCGTAGTGAACAGATTGGGCAGCAGATAAATACCGCGCCGCTTCACTTCAGGATTGAACAACGATTTACGGGGTTTGAGTTCAGTCATTGGCCAAAAGAATCATCCAGAATGGTGCAAGGATACACCTATCCCTCAAACAACTTGGGCGGTGAGGTTTCCCACACCGCCCAAAAGCGAAGGTAGCGCTAGGCGCGCATGCGCAGACAGTACATTAGTACGGCAAGCGTAAGGAACAACGCGCTACCGAGCTCGCAACAACCTAATTAGTTCTTGGTCTGGTCGACGAGCTTGTTCTTCTTGATCCACGGCATCATGTCGCGCAGCGTGGAACCAACCGTTTCGATCGGATGCTCGGCATTCAGACGACGGCGAGCCGTCATGGCCGGGTAGTTGGTGCGACCTTCAAGGATGAACATCTTGGCATAGTCACCGTTCTGGATGCGCTTCAGGGCATTGCGCATGGCAGCACGGGACTGCTCGTTGATGACCTCGGTACCGGTCACGTACTCACCAAACTCCGCATTGTTGGAGATCGAGTAGTTCATGTTGGCAATGCCGCCTTCGTACATCAGGTCAACGATCAGCTTCAGTTCGTGCAAGCACTCGAAGTAAGCCATTTCCGGGGCGTAACCAGCTTCGGTCAGGGTTTCGAAGCCCATCTTGACCAGCTCGACGGCACCGCCGCAGAGAACAGCCTGCTCACCGAACAAGTCGGTTTCGGTTTCTTCACGGAAGTTGGTTTCAATGACGCCACCCTTGGTGCCGCCGTTGGCAGCAGCATAGGACAGAGCGATATCCTTGGCCTTCTTGGTGACGTCCTGGTACACAGCGATCAGGGACGGCACGCCACCACCCTTGAGGTACTCGGAACGCACGGTATGGCCGGGGCCCTTCGGGGCGATCATGATGACGTCCACGTCGGCGCGCGGCACGACCTGGTTGTAATGCACGTTGAAGCCGTGGGCGAAAGCCAGGGCAGCGCCCTTCTTCATGTTCGGGGCAACTTCTTCATTGTACACCTGCGGAATGTTTTCATCCGGCAACAGGATCATGACCACATCGGCGCCCTTGACAGCCTTGGCGATCTCTTCAACCTTCAGGCCGGCCGCTTCGGCCTTCTTCCAGGAAGCGCCATCCTTGCGCAAACCAACGGTGACCTTGACACCGGAATCCTTGAGGTTCTGGGCGTGGGCGTGGCCCTGCGAGCCGTAACCAACGATGGTGACCTTCTTGCCCTTGATGAGGGAGAGATCGGCGTCCTTGTCGTAATAAACTTTCATGAAATCCTCTTTATGTACAGATAGTTAGACTTTAAGAATACGATCGCCACGACCGATGCCACAGACACCGGTACGGACGGTTTCGAGAATCAGGCCTGCATCGAGCGCGGCGATGAAGGAGTCGAGCTTCGAGCTTGCGCCGGTCAACTCGATGACATAGGTCGATTCCGTGACGTCGATGATGCGACCACGGAATATATCGGCCATACGCTTCATCTCTTCGCGGTCCTTGCCGGTGGCGCGAACCTTGATCAGCATCAGTTCGCGCTCGACATGAGCAGCTTCGGAGAGATCGACCACCTTGACCACGTCAACCAGCTTGTTGAGCTGTTTCGTGATCTGTTCAAGCACCTCGTCGGAGCCGGAAGTCAGAATGGTCATCCGGGACAACGAGGGATCCTCCGTCGGTGCCACGGTCAGCGATTCAATGTTGTAGCCACGGGCGGAGAACAGCCCTGCTACGCGGGAAAGAGCACCCGATTCGTTTTCAATCAGGATGGAAATAATGTGACGCTGCATAGTTTTTCCTCTCCCCGCTTACAGATCTTCAGCGAGGATCATTTCGGTCAGGCCCTTGCCGGCCGCCACCATCGGGAAGACGTTGGCACCCGGATCAATGATGAAGTCCATGAAGACGAGATCATTCTTGTGCTCCGTAAAGGCCTTGCGCAACGCTGGCTCGACGTCTTCCGGCTTTTCGATCTTCATGCCGACATGCCCGTAGGCTTCGGCGAGCTTGACGAAATCAGGCAGCGACGTCACGTAGGACTGCGAGTAGCGCTTGGAATAGAACATTTCCTGCCACTGCCGCACCATGCCCAGCATACCGTTGTTCAGGTTGATGATCTTGATCGGGAAGCCATACTGCTTGCAGGTCGACAGTTCCTGAATACACATCTGAATCGAGCCTTCGCCCGTTACACAAGCCACCTGAGCATCCGGGTTGGCCATCAGCACGCCCATGCCATACGGTAGACCGACGCCCATGGTGCCCAGACCGCCGGAGTTGATCCAGCGCCGCGGCTTGTCGAACTTGTAATATTGCGCAGCAAACATCTGATGCTGGCCGACGTCGGAAGTCACAAAGGCATTGCCACCCGTCACTTCGTACAGCTTTTCCATGACAAACTGCGGCATGATGTGCTCGGACTGCTTGTAGCGCAGTGAATCACGGCCACGCCATTCGTCGATCTGCTTCCACCAGTTGGCAACTTCAGGATCGGTCTTGAAACCGCCATCCATCAACTTGACGATCTCCTCCAGCACATCCGGCACATTGCCGACGATAGGCACATCGACCTTGACGCGCTTGGAAATCGACGAAGGGTCGATGTCGATATGGATGACGCGACGCTTCTCTTCGCTAAAGTGCTCCGGATTGCCGATCACGCGATCGTCAAAACGGGCTCCGATAGCCAAAATCACATCGGCGTAGTGCATCGCGTTATTGGCCTCGAACGTGCCATGCATGCCAAGCATGCCGATGAACTGCTTGTCCGTCGCCGGATAGCCGCCCAAACCCATCAGGGTATTGGTCACCGGGAAGTTCAGCTTGTGCGCCAACTTGGTCAGTTGCTCAGCAGCATCGGAGAGAATGACCCCGCCGCCCGTATAGATAACCGGACGCTTGGCCTCCTGCAAAATCTGCACGGCCTTCTTGATCTGACCAAGATGCCCCTTGACCACCGGGTTGTACGAACGCATCTGGATGGTCTTTGGGTAATCGAACTCGCACATCTGGGCGGTAATATCCTTGGGAATATCAACCACCACCGGACCGGGACGACCGGTCGAAGCGATGTGAAAAGCCTTCTTGATGGTTATCGCCAGATCCTTGACGTCCTTCACCAGGAAATTGTGCTTGACGCAAGGACGGGTGATACCGACCGTGTCGCACTCCTGGAAAGCATCCTGGCCGATGTAGAACGACGGCACCTGACCCGTCAACACCACCATGGGAATGGAGTCCATGTAGGCCGTTGCAATACCGGTAACGGTATTCGTCACACCAGGCCCCGACGTCACCAACGCAACGCCAACCCGCTGCGAAGACCGCGAATAGGCATCCGCGGCATGAACAGCCGCCTGTTCGTGGCGAACAAGAATGTGTTTGACCTGATCCTGCTTGAAAAGGGCGTCGTAGATATGCAAAACGGAACCGCCGGGGTATCCGAAAACACAATCGACCTTTTCTTCTTGCAGGCACCTGATTACAATTTCTGCACCGCTGATCATCATTCTTGAGCCCAAAAAAGCTATCGCGTAAAAGGGCGTAACCTTAATCGACCGACCATTTTCGGTCAAGGTTTCCCGGCATATCCCTATAATGCTCAAGAACTTTCGGAAGAGACGACCCTGTCATCACCCCAACAACTTTCCAGTTTTCTTGAATCCGTCGAGCGCCGCGCCTTCAAACAGGCGATGTTTGCCGTGCACGATGAAGATGCCGCACTGGACATCGTTCAGGATTCGATGCTCAAACTGGCAGAAAAGTACGGCGACCGACCTGACGAAGAGTACCCGATGCTCTTCCAGCGAATTCTGCAGAACACGATTCGCGACTTTTACCGCCGGAGCAAGGTCCGCTCAATGTGGACAACGCTACTATCAGCCTTTTCCCCGGACGACGACGAGGACTACGACCCGCTCGAAACGTTGGCCGCCGATGAAGACGATGCCGGCCCGAGAACGCCGGAAAGCAAGTTGCAACAAGCCCAGACGCTCAATCTGATCGACGAAGAAATAAAAAAACTACCCGCACGTCAACGTGAAGCATTCCTCATGCGTTATTGGGAAGACATGGACGTCGCTGAGACCGCAGCGGCGATGGGCTGCTCGGAAGGCAGCGTCAAAACCCATTGCTCGCGCGCCACTCACGCGCTGGCAGCCGCCCTGTCGGCAAGAGGTATAAAACTATGAACGAAGAACGTTACGCATATCGAATTCGGCAAGCGCTGAACCTTGGCTTGAACGACATTCCGCCGGCTGCGTCGCGGAGGCTGGAAGCGGCTCGCCATCTGGCATTGGCACATCAAAAACAGGCCGAGCCACAAATGGTGACTGCCAACGCTGGCATTTCGTCGTTCCGAAGCGGCTCCTACATCCCCTACCTCAAGCAAGCTCTTGCAGTTCTAGCCCTGCTGCTCGGCATGTGGATTTCTTTCTATTGGCATAGCATCCAGTACGTCACTGAACTGGAAAATGTGGATAGCGCCTTGCTCACTGACGACCTTCCTCCCGATGCTTTCCTGGATAACGACTTCTTCGAATGGTTAAAAGACGACTCCTCGGAGGAATAATCCTCTGCTTTAGCCTGACTACCGTCGTTGCCGCAGAACCGCCCACATCGGCGATCATAGGCACGCCGCCGCAACCTGGATGGATTCAGTTAAGTACCCAGCAAAAAGACACTCTCGCCCCGCTCGCCAAGGACTGGGACAGCATGGAGAACATCCGCAAGAAAAAATGGCTGGGTATCGCCGACCGCTACCCGAGCATGAAGCCAGACGAACAACAACGCATGCAGTATCGAATGCGCGAATGGGCCAACCTGACACCAGAACAACGCGCCAAGGTGAGAAATTCATACAGGGACTTCAATCAATTACCTCGGGAACAAAAGCAGGTGGTCAAGCAAAAGTGGGATGCGTATACGAATCTACCGCCCGAACAGCAGCAGCGGCTCCGTGAAAACAGCAAGTCGTCGAAGTTACTGGCACCGCCAACTAACTCAGCTAGCACTGCGACAAACAGCACGGCCACCCCATCCACAAACGCAGCCGGCATATCAAGCCAGCCGCCCGCAGCAGAAACGATCAAGCGCTGATGCCAACCTCACTCCCCGGTATCAGGCGCCGCCTGGTCTGCATGCTGTACGAAAGCCTGGTCGTTTTTTCCATTCTGCTGATTGGCTTTCTGCTACCGCAAATCGTCCTTTCGGGATTCCATTTCGAGCTATCGCCGCGGCTGCTTTGGCTTCACGTTTTGCTGTTGCTGCTGGTCTATTTTGCGTGGTGCTGGCTCAATGGCGGGCAAACCCTGCCAATGAAGACGTGGAAACTTCGCATTGTTTCAGCCGAAGGAACAACTCTCCGCCCTTTGCAGGCTGCTCTTCGCTACCTGGCGGCATGGCCGAGTATTCTCTTGCTCGGCATCGGGATTTTCTGGGCGCTATTCGACAAGGATGGTCAGTTCCTGCATGACAGAATTGCCGGAACGCGAATTGTCAGCGCGCCTTAACTAGCGGCGCTCCACCCACCACA
This sequence comes from Azonexus sp., assembly GCF_049652925.1. Taxonomy (GTDB): domain Bacteria; phylum Pseudomonadota; class Gammaproteobacteria; order Burkholderiales; family Rhodocyclaceae; genus Azonexus. The sequence continues at coordinate 86,393 of NZ_JBASFI010000023.1, read as the reverse complement.
ACATCCCCATCGCAGCTACCAAAAACAGCGCGGCAGGTGCGGTTGCGCTAGCGAATGGAGGCCATGAGTTAATCACGCCAAGATTCGAGAACAGACCGTTCAGGGCATAGAAAAGTATGCCCAGCATTACCCCGGCAAAAATCTTCAGGCTGACACCGCCAACCCGGTCATGGGAATAACCAAACGGAAGCGCCAGAGCGACCATGACCAGCGCGGTCAGCGGATAAACAAGCTTTTTCCAGAGCGCGATCTGGTAGCGCTCGGCCTTTTGCTTGTTTTCGACCAGATGCCGAGTGTAGTTGAACAGGCCATAGAGCGACATCCGCTCTGGGGCAACCGTCAAAATAGCCAATAAATCCGGGTTGACCGCAGAATGCCAGTCCAATGCATCGCTCGATTCGACACGAGAGGTATCTGCATCGAGAATTGTCCTGACCACCCCTTTTAGAAGCCATCGGTCAGGCAACTGAAAGCTCGCCTCCCGTGCGTCAGTCACCGACTCCAGCTTGTTTTCCGCGGAAAATCGATAAATCCGCATCCCCTCCAGCGTAGCGTCCGGATTGACCTTGCGAATATTGATGAAACTGCGCCCATCCTTGATCCACAAACCGCTCTCCAGACCGCTGCGGGCAATAACCTTGCTCAGTGCCTTGGCCTTGATTTCCTGAGCCAGGCGTTCGGTAAACGGCACCAGAACCTCACCAAACACAAAGGTTAACAAGGCAAGCATGGCCGCTGTGCGAAACAACGTCATCAACAAGTCCGATGTCGCTAAACCAGAGGCCCTCAACACCGTGAGTTCGGAATGCCTGGCAAGCGTAGACAGCGCGTATAAAGTGCCGATCAAGGCGGCAATCGGGATCAGTTCGTAGACCAGCCCCGGCAAGCCAAGCGCCACAAATAGCGCAGCTCGCCCAGCGGTGTAGTCGGCCCGTCCTACGTTCCTCAGCTCATCAACAAAGTTAAAAAAACTGAACAAAGCCAAAAAGGCAAGCAAGACAAGAAGCACCGCCGCAAGCACTTCTCGCATCAGGTAGCGTTGATGCGTATTTACCTTAAACACTGGACTTCCCCTGCCAAGGCATGCGCACGGCAATGCGCCGGTAAAACAGCAACAAAAGCGGCACCAGCATGACGGCATGGATGGCCCAAACACCGATCCAGAAAGAGAGCTTGCCCTGAGCAACCCAAGCTTGAGCTACCCATAACAGGTTGCTGTAAATGGCGTAGATAAGCACTGCAATCAGCATGTTGGCCGAGCGACCAGCACGCGGATTGACATAGGAAAGGGGGATCGCCAGCAACGCCAGAATGAGCGCAGATACAGGTATCCCGATACGCCAAAGCAGTTCGCCACGGGCCTTGTTGCTGTCGTCTTTGAGAAGCTCTGGCATCGACAGCCGATTGGGCAAAGGCTCCGTAGGCTTGGCCTCACCATCCTCGGTACGCACCCGGTATCGTTCGAATTCCATGACGCGAAACTCGGGAGAGCCCGGTTCGACCTCGTAACGACGCCCTTTTTCCAGAACAACAAAGCGGTCACCGTTTTCCGCAAATTCCTGATACCCCTGATCCGAGACCACTACACCCAGTTTTCCGTCTTGAAAACTCGCCACAAAGATATTTCCGAGCAGAGCCTCGCCCTCATCCAGCGCTTCGACAAAGAAAACGCGCTTTCCTGCCCTGGATTCCTGAAAAATCCCCGGAGAGACCTGTGAAACATCACTACGCGCTGATAGGACTTGCCGATACTGCGCGGTATTGAAATTGGCCCACGGCGAGAGAAATCCGGCCAAGGCTGCAATAACCAGCACGAAAGGCAGTGCAAAAATGAGAACAGGTCGCAACCATGCCGTAAGCGGCAAGCCGCAAGAAAACCAGACAACCATTTCGGAATCGCGGTAAGCGCGCGTCAAACTGAGCAAAATCGACACAAAAAGCATCAAGCTCAGCACAAGCGGCATGAAATTCAACAAGGCGAAACCGAGCAGCGAGGCTACCGCCTCGGGCACAATGCGCCCACCGACGGCCTCTTTGAGGAGACGAATCAACAGTATGGAAGCCAGGATTGCCAGCAGCGCAACGCTGATGCCGGCGGCTGCCTGAGCAAATTCGCGCCGTGCGGCGCGTTCGAATATCATGCTTTGACGAAACCGAAAAAAATGCGAGGATAATCCCTCGGAAACTGATATTTCCTTGATCAGGAGCAGCTTGTGGAATTTAGCATAAAAAGTGGCAGCCCGGAGAAACAGCGCAGCGCCTGTGTCGTTGTCGGCGTTTTCGAATCGAGAAAACTCACCCTTCCGGCCGAGCTGCTCGACAAGGCATCCGGTGGACACATTGCCGACATCGTCCGGCGCGGTGACATGGAAGGAAAGTCCGGCAGCACCTTGTTGCTGCATAACGTTCCCGGCACGCTATGTGATCGCATCCTGCTCGTCGGTCTCGGCAAGGAAAAGGAGTTTCGCGAAAAGGAATTCGGCAGTGCCATCAGCACATCCGTCAAAGTACTCAACGAAACCGGCGCTTTTGATGCATCCATCTTCCTGACCGAACTTGCCGTCAAAAAACGCAGCATCGGCTGGCGTATTCGTCAGGCAACACTGGCTGCGCTGGATTCGACCTATAAATTCGAACAATTCAAAAGCAAGAAGGAAGATGTTCGGCGCCCATTGCGCAAGCTGACGTTCAGCGTCGAAAGACGCAACGAACTGGCGCCTGCCGAGGAGGCACTGAGCCAAGGATTGGCCATTGCCGAAGGAGTCGCCATAACCAAGACACTGGGCAACCTACCCCCCAATATCTGCCACCCGACCTACCTGGCCGAACAGGCCCAGGCCATGGCCGAGGAATTCAAGCTCGGCTGCGAAATTCTGGATCGCGCCGACATGGAAGAACTGGGCATGCATTCCCTGCTTGCCGTTGCCCATGGCTCGCACCAGCCGCCCAAGCTCATCATTCTCAGCTACAAGGGCGGCAAAGCCGCTGAAAAACCGGTCGTCCTCGTTGGCAAGGGCGTCACTTTCGACACCGGCGGCATTTCACTGAAACCCGGTGCCGAAATGGACGAAATGAAATACGACATGTGTGGTGCCGCCAGCGTGCTCGGCACCATGCATGCTGTTGCCAAGATGGCTTTGCCGATCAATCTGACCATCATTGTTCCGGCCACTGAAAACATGCCTGACGGCAAGGCAACACGTCCCGGTGACATTGTCACGTCGATGTCCGGGCAGACCATAGAAATTCTCAACACCGATGCCGAAGGCCGCCTGATTCTGTGCGATGCGCTGACCTACGCCGAGCGCTTCGAACCGGATACGGTGATCGATGTCGCCACTCTCACCGGGGCCTGCGTCGTCGCCTTGGGCAGCGTAGCCACCGGCCTGTTCGCCAACAAGGACGCCCTTGCCCGCGAACTGCTTGACGCCGGCGACGAGGCCTACGATCGCGCTTGGCACATGCCGCTGTGGGACGACTACCAGGAACTGCTCAAAAGCCCGTTTGCCGACATGGCCAACATAGGCGGACGCTGGGGCGGCGCCATTTCGGCCGCTTGCTTCCTGTCGCGTTTCACCAAGAAATTCGACTGGGCCCACCTCGACATCGCTGGTACCGCCTGGAAATCTGGCACAAACAAAGGCGCCACCGGCCGCCCCGTACCTTTGTTGACGCATTACCTGCTGCAGCGCGCAGGCAAGCTCAATTGACCCAGGTTTTTTTCTATCATGGCGCGGCAGACAAGATCGCCGCGGCCTGCGCCTTGCTGAGCGGGGCCTACGCCAAAAAAAAGCCGATGCTGGTTTACGCCGTGGACAACTCCGTCGCCAGCGGTATCGACCGCATGCTGTGGACGCATTCCGCGCTCAGTTTCGTGCCGCATTGTCGGGCCGATTCGCCACTCGCCGCGGAAACGCCAATCCTGATCACGGACAAGCTGGAAACAATCTCCCAGGACGAACGCCTGATGAATCTGAGCCAGGAAATCCCGCCCGGTTTTTCGCGCTTCGAAAGTCTGATCGAAGTCGTTGGTCAGGAAGAGAGCGACCGCACAGCGGCCAGAGAGCGGGTCAAGTTCTACAAGGATCGCGGTTACGAAGTCCGTTACTTCGATCTCAGCGACCGCTAAGGAAAACGCGTGGCCAGCCCCATCATCGCCCGAGCTGACGCTCTGATGCAGCGCAGACGCCAGAGTGATAACGAATTTGACGACATTCCGGTCCTGACGGATAGCATCGATCAAATTGACGACATTCCGGTTCTAACCGAAATTGCGCCGGAACCGGAACTGGAAGACCTTCCCGAATCGAACGAAACTGCCGTCGAAGCCGTTGCCGACGATTCGCTGCCAGCATCGCCGGAGACCCCATCGGCCATCGATTCTTCGGCCTTGCGTGACGAGTTGATTTATGAACTCACCAGCCGTATCGAGGACCGTATCAAGGCCGCGTTGCCCGAAATCATCAGTTCGACCATCAGGGAATTTCTGGCCGAACAGGAAATGATCGAGAACAGTTAGTCAGCATCCGCACGGCCCGCGGGCCATCACCCAGAATCCTCATGAACCCGAGCAATTCATCCAGCCCTGCCTCGACGGCAGCCCCCCGCTTTCCTTTTACGCTACCCGGGGTCATCGTCGTTGTTGCCATTTACACTACGATTCATGCGCTGACCCGTCTGTTTTCATCGGGCAACCTCGGCGAAGACGACCCGCTCGACAATCTGATCGCCCAGACCCTCGCCGCGGGCTACAACACGCAGCATGGTCCGCTTTACGACTGGGCCCTGTGGCTCGTTCAGCAAGTTTTCGGCAGCGGCCTGTCAGGCTTCCTGTTCCTCAAGTACGCACTGCTGGTCGGCATGGCCGGCTGCCTGTTTCAAATCACTCGGAAAATCACCCAAAGTGCGCTGTGGGCGTTCATTGCCGTCGAATCGATGGCCACGGTCTACCAGATTTTTTGGCGATTTCACGAGGGTTTCACCCATCGTGTCGGCGCCATGGTGCTGGCCGTCGCCACCGTCTGGGCAATCTTTCGCCTTGTTGATCGACCAAGTCGTGGCAATTACCTGCTGTTGGCCGCACTGATCGGGCTGGGCCTGCTCACCGAACACATCTACGCCTTTGCCCTGTTTGCCACGCTGCTGGCCGCCTGGCTGCAGCCGTCCATGCGGAAAACAGTCTTTTCGCTGCCGATGCTGGCGGCACTGCCGGTCGCGCTGCTGATTATGAGCCCCTACGCACTCTGGCTGAACACCGACCCGCAGCGTTTAATGGCCCTGGTAACAGACCTGTTTCCCTCGCTTCCGGCATATTCACCGAAAGGCATCTCCGGCAGTCTGCGTGACGCATTCACGTTTCCCTTGTTGGTCCTCGCGCCCTACATCGTGATCCTGCCCATGGTCTTTCCGGCCATCTTCCGGACCATTTTCAGGCAATCCCGCCTGCGGTCAGACGACCCACTCGTTTTCGACCCGAAACTGTTCCTGTTTCACATCCTGCTCATTGAACTGATCGGCCTCGTCCTGTTCAACGGCTTGCTGTACTCACGCTCGAACTATGCGGTGCATGTCATCCTGCCGATGGTCGTCATCGCCATCCCCTGGCTGACAGAGAAAGCGCGAGAAACGAACCCGACACCGCGCCGCGTGCGTGTATTCATGGCTGTCCTGCTTGGCTTCACGATCACCGCCTATGCCGTGCGCAGCGGCAACCTGTTCGTCTATGAGCCGTTCTGCTCGCGTTGCCGTTGGGCCGTCCCCTTCCCCGAACTCGCCGACAAACTGCGCGAGCAGGGATTTGACCGGGGAACGATCATCGTCAACGACCCGCATGTCGGCGGCAATCTGCGCCGCTTTTTCCCCGATTCGCGCGTCGAGATGCCCGGCCTGCCTACTCCGGCTGGTGACGGCAAAAAAATCGCCGTGGTCTGGCCCGTATCGGACAAGAACGCCGAAATGCCGGCCGACTTGCGCAATGCCACCTCTGCCGCCCGTACCCTGGTGCCGCCGGGAATCATCGAGTTGCCCTGGAAGCATCTATGGCGACCACTCGGCTACCGAACATCCAGCTGGGGCACGGCGATCATGGAGTCGCCTGACTAGCAGGCAAGGCACGCTGCCAATCGCGGGTATAATCATGGGTTTCCCCTATTTCCGACAAGCCCATGGAACTCGCCAAAGCCTTTGAACCAGCCGATATCGAACGCCGCTGGTACCCCGAGTGGGAAGCCCAGAATTACTTCGCTGCCGGCGTGGACCGCAGCAAGGCAGCTGACGAAAACTTCTGCATCCTGCTGCCGCCGCCCAATGTGACCGGCACGCTGCACATGGGTCACGGCTTCAACCAGACGCTGATGGACGCGCTGACCCGCTATTACCGGATGCGCGGCCACAACACGCTTTGGCAGCCAGGCACTGACCACGCGGGTATCGCGACGCAGATCGTCGTCGAGCGCCAACTGGACGCGCAGGGCATTTCGCGCCACGACCTCGGCCGCGAAAAGTTCCTCGAAAAAGTCTGGGAATGGAAGGAATACTCCGGTAACACCATCACCAAACAGATGCGCCGCATGGGCACCAGCCCGGACTGGAAACGCGAGCGCTTCACGATGGATGCCGGCCTCAACAAGGTCGTCACCGAAACCTTCGTCCGCCTCTTTAACGAAGGCCTGATCTACCGCGGCAAGCGCCTGGTGAACTGGGACCCGAAGCTGAATACCGCCGTTTCTGACCTCGAAGTCGTGCAGGAAGAAGAAGACGGCTTCATGTGGCACATCCGCTATCCGCTGGCCGACGGCTCGGATAGCTTGGTCGTCGCCACGACGCGGCCGGAAACCATGCTCGGTGACACCGCCGTGATGGTCCACCCGGAAGACGAGCGCTACAAGCACATGATCGGCAAGATGGTGAAGTTGCCGCTGACCGATAGAGAAATCCCGATCATCGCCGACAGCTACGTCGATCTCGAATTCGGCACCGGCTGCGTCAAGGTCACGCCGGCGCATGACTTCAACGACTACGCCGTTGGCCAGCGCCACGGCCTGCCGATGATCTCGATCCTGACGCTGGACGCCAAGATCAACGAGAACGCCCCGGAAAAATATCGCGGCCTCGACCGCTTCGACGCCCGCAAGGCCGTCGTCGCCGACCTCGAAGCCATCGGCATCCTCGAGAAGACCGACAAGCACAAGCTCAAGGTTCCGCGTGGCGACCGGACCAATGTCGTCATCGAGCCGATGCTCACCGATCAGTGGTTCGTCGCCATGTCCAAGCCGGGCGACGACGGCAAGTCGATCACCGAGAAGGCGCTTGATGTCGTTCATTCCGGCGAGATCAAGTTCTACCCGGAAAACTGGGTCAATACCTACAACCAGTGGCTCAACAACATCCAGGACTGGTGCATTTCCCGCCAGCTCTGGTGGGGCCACCAGATTCCGGCCTGGTACGGCGACAATGGCCAGATTTTCGTCGCTCACAGCGAAGCAGAAGCCAAGGCCGAAGCCGCCAAACAGGGCTACACCGGCGCCCTGAGCCGCGACGAAGACGTCCTCGACACCTGGTTCTCCTCCGCCCTGTGGCCATTCTCGACGCTCGACTGGACGGGCGACGAGACCATCGACGCCGCCAATCCGATTTTGCAGCAATATTTACCGTCGACCGTGCTGGTCACAGGTTTCGACATCATCTTCTTCTGGGTTGCCCGCATGGTCATGATGACCAAGCAGATCACCGGCCAGATCCCGTTCAAGCACGTCTATGTGCATGGCCTGATCCGCGACGGCGAAGGCCAGAAGATGTCGAAGTCGAAGGGCAATGTGCTCGATCCGATTGACCTGATCGACGGCATCGGCCTCGAAGCGCTAATCGAAAAGCGCACGACCGGTCTGATGAACCCGAAGCAGGCGGAAAGCATCGCCAAGAAGACGAAGAAGGAGTTCCCGGAAGGCATTGCCTCCTTCGGCACCGATGCCCTACGCTTCACCTTCGCCAGCCTCGCCTCGCCGGGCCGCGACATCAAGTTCGACCTGAATCGCTGCGACGGCTACCGCAATTTCTGCAACAAGCTGTGGAACGCCACGCGCTTCGTGCTGATGAACGTCGAAGGCCATGACCTGGCCCTCGAACACCAGCAGAACGGCCCGGCCTGCGGTGGTTCCGCCCCGCTCGAGTTCAGCTTCGCCGACCGCTGGATCGTCAGCCAGTTGCAACGCGTCGAGAAGGAAGTCGAACAGCACTTCACTGACTACCGCTTCGACCTCGTCGCCCAGGCCATCTACAAGTTCATCTGGGACGAGTTCTGCGACTGGTACCTGGAAATCGCCAAGGTCGAGATCCAGACCGGCAACGATGCCCAGCAGCGCGGCGCCCGCCGGACGCTGGTGCGCACGCTGGAAGCCGTGCTGCGATTGGCTCACCCGCTCATTCCGTTCATCACCGAAGAGCTGTGGCAGACCGTCGCCCCCATCGCCGGCCGCAAAACGCACGACTCGATCATGCTCGCCGCCTACCCGCGCGCCGAGGAGTACAAGATCGACCCGGCTTCGGAAGCCAAGGTCGAGCGCCTCAAAGCCTTGGCCTACGCCTGCCGCAACCTGCGCGGCGAGATGAACGTCTCGCCCGCCCTGCGCATGCCCCTGCTGGTCGCCGGTGGTGGCGCCGAGATTTCAGAGTTCGCGGCCATCCTGCAAGCTCTGGGTAAGCTCTCCGAGGTACAAATCGTTTCCGACATGCCGGCCGATGCCATGGCGCCGGTTGCCGTGGTCGGTGAAACCCGCCTGATGCTCAAGGTGGAAATCGACGTTGCCGCCGAACGCGTGCGCCTCGCCAAGGAAATCGAAAAGCTCGAAAAGCAGATTTCGATTGCCCAGGGCAAGCTCGCCAACGAAGGTTTCGTCGCCCGCGCCCCGGCGGCGGTGATCGATCAGGAAAAGCAGCGAGTGGCCGACTTTACGGCCACGCTGGAACAACTCAAGCCCCAACTTGCCAAGTTGGGTAACTAAAAAGGATTCAAATGTCCCAAGACAAACGCGGCATCCTCTCCCAGATCTTCATTGCGCTAATGATCTTTTCGGCGCTGGTCGGGGCGTGGAGCGTTGCCTTCATGATCTCGTGGCCAAAAGACAAGACCGATGTCTGGAAGCCCGAATTCCGCCTCGTTGCCATCTGCGCCAACAAGGAGCCTTGCGGCTTGGCCTACAAGGATCTGGCCGACGCCAAGGCCAAGGGCCTGTACACCACGTTGACGCCGACAGCGCCGGCCGGCGACCTCCAGGAAGAACACAACTGGCTCAAGTGGAAGATCGAAAACGGCGTTTTCGAGGTCAAGGCTTCGTCCTGGCACTTCCAGACGACGATCCGTTACACGGTCGAGAATGAAGTGCCGATCCTGCTCGACTACCAGGACGTCGATGTCCGCAGGGCCTTCTATTATGGCATCGCGGCAGCACTGTTCTCGATGCTCGGCCTTTATTTGCGCCGCTTGCGCGGCTGATTGACGCATTGCCACGGTCAACCGGAAAAAACGGCCAAATTTGAAATTCAGGCAATTTTTCCGGTTGACCGCGCCCCGCAGGAAGTACCCTTGGGGTATAGCGATACCCGCACCAGCCCCCTGAGGGCGTTTCCCAGCCAGAAACCGTCGGCCAGGTCGGCCGGACAAAGCACCGCCTCGCGGGCCCTGCCATTCGCCAGCAGTTCTGCCCGCAGCACGCCGGGCAAGGCACCACTGGCCAGCGGCGGCGTCAGCAAAACGCCTTCGCGCTCGACGAACACGTTGCTGCGTGCCCCTTCGGCAACCTCGCCACGCTCATTCAGAAAAATCACGTCGAAGAGTTGTGGATCGCCATCCAGCGCCTTGAGCGCTTCATCGTAGAGCGCTCGGTCCGTCGTCTTGTGCCGACGCAAAGGGTAGCCAGATTCAATCCTCTGGGCGGCCAGCACGGCGTAGCGCGGACCGACCGGCTCGACGCCGAGCGGGAAGGACCGGACATCGAGACTGCCATCCTTCGCCAGGGTCAGACGGACGCGCCACGTGCCGGTGCTGGGCTGCTCGTCCAACAACTCAGCCACCCGCGCTTCGTCACAGGGAAATCGCAGCCACGTTGCCGACTGGCGCAAACGTTCGAGATGCCCGGCCAGTCGTGGATATTGCCCATCTTCGCGACGTAGCGTTTCGATCAATAGCAGTCCGGGATCGCAGTCGCGCAGGAAACGCGACTTGAGCAGGCATTCCTGCCACTCGGCGGCCGGCTGCGAATCGGCGACGATGCCGCTGCCCACCCCCAGCTTGCCACGGCCATCCGCCCCCAACTCCAGCGTGCGAATCGCCACGTTAAGCCGAAAATCTCCACCCGGCGCCAGCCAACCCAGCGCGCCCGTATAAATGCCGCGCTCGGCATTTTCCAGTTCGGCCGCAATCTGCATGGCGCGGATTTTCGGTGCTCCGGTTATCGAACCGCAGGGAAACAGCGCGCGCAGGATGTCGCCGAAACTCCGCCCGCCAACATTGGCCGAAACCTCCGAGACCATCTGCCAGAGCGTTGGGTATTCCTCGATATCGAACAGCCGGTCGACCACGACGCTACCCATGTCAGCGACGCGGCCAAGGTCGTTGCGCAGCAGGTCAACGATCATCAGGTTTTCTGCACAATCCTTTTCCGAATTGCGCAGTTGCTCAGGCGGCGCGCTACGTGGCGCCGTGCCTTTCATCGGTTTGGTCAGCAACCGGTCGCCATAACGTTCCAGAAACAGTTCGGGCGACAGAGAAACCATGCCGTGCCGGGCATCGCCAACAAAACCGCCATAGCGAACCGGCTGCTGCTCGCGGAGTCGCGCATAAAGTGCCAGCGGCGAACCAAACCATTCAAATTTGAGGGGGAAGGTGAAATTGACCTGATAACAGTCACCTTCGAAAATCAGCCGTTTTATCCGGTTGACCGTAGCAACGTAGGCTTCTTCATCAATCGCCGGCTGCAAGCCGCCGACACCGGCCACGCCATGGCCAGACTGCCGCAACCAGGCTGCAGCATCGTCCGCGGACAGCGAAATTCGCGTTGAGAACCGCCAGAACCTGGCCAGCGTCCGCCCGCCAGGTTGCCAGCCAAGCGGCGCCGACTTGGGCTCCAGCAGATAGCCGAGTTCATAGTCGAGACCAACCACCGTCCACTGCGGATCATCCCGCAGCATCCGCAACGCGGCTTCCAGCGAAGCCGCATCGCTGGCCTCGAGCCAATCGATCAGCCCATCAAAACGCCAAGCGGCGGGTTCGCCAGCCGGCGCCCGCCTGTCCTCGAAAAATGCGGTGAATTCCGGGCTTATTTGCGCTTCAGATAAAACTCGAAAACGCGGTTTTCTTCTTTTTGCTCAACCAGTTCGTTACCGGTTTGTTTGGCAAAAGCCGGAAAATCCTTGAGGGAACCGGGATCGGTCGCCAGTACGCGGAGGATCTGGCCCGACTCCATCTCGGCAAGCGTCTTCTTGGTACGCAGGATGGGCAACGGGCAGTTCAGCCCCTTAACGTCGAGATCGCGATTAAATTCCATGTTCATTCGGCCAAATGGATTAGAGGCACGATTTTACCTCGATTAATTGCGCTTTTCCTTGAGTTCATCGATCAGCCGCTGCTTCAACTCGCGCAAGCGTGCATCGATAGACGACATCTCGAAGAAATTGGCGTCGCCGGCCTTCTGCGCCTGCTGCAATTGCTCGACCGCCCCCGCCGTCTGCCCCTGCAAGGCGAAAGCCTCGGCCAGCGCCCGATGCTGCATGGCCTGCTTGCCCAGCCCGGCGTAACTTTCGGCGCGCATCTTGTGCAGGCGGACGTCGTCCGGCGTAGTGCCCAGGCGCGCTTCAACGAAACGTAGCGCCTCGTCGTAGCGCCGTGCGCTGAGCAAGGCCGCGCCATAGCCGTAAAGCAGGCCCTGATTGAGCGGAAAGCGGACCATCGCATCGCGATAAATCGCCAGTCCGCCAGCTGGATCGCCCTGAGCAATCCGGATATCGGCCCGCAAATGCTCCAGCATCGGCGCCGAAACCTTGAGTCGGCGAATGGTTTCGATTTCCCGCTCAGCCCCAACCCAATCGCGATTTCGATAGAGCGCGAAGGCCAGGCCATAGCGAATGGCTGCTTCGGAAGCAAATTTCCGATCGCGCAGCAGCTTGTCCATATCCTTCACCGCATCGCCCGGCGTTCCCTGCATGGCCCGCACCTTGGCCCGCACCAGCTGGAAATCGACGCTGTCCGCCACCTGGCGATAAGGCACCGCCTGCTCGCGGTTCTGCATGTCGGTCAGGCGCTCGCCTGTGAGCGGGTGGGTGCGCAGGTAGGCCGTCGCGTTGTTCTCATACAAGCGAACCGATTTTTGCAGGCGCTCGAAAAACACCCCCATGCCGCGCACATCAAAACCTGCCTTGCCCAGAATATCGAAACCCTGCCGGTCAGCCTCGCGCTCGAAATCCCGGGAAAACGCCAGTTGGGCGGAAATCGCCCCGGCCTGCGTCGAGGCGATTGCCGCCCCGGCCATCTGGCCGCTCGAACGCGCCGCCAGCAAGGCCAGCGCCATCGCCACCATCGACGCCATACCGATCTGCTTCGACTGAAAGACCTGGCGCGCGATATGGCGCTGCGTCACATGCGATATTTCATGCGCCAGAACACCGGCCAGCTCCGACTCCGTCTGGGCGGACACGATGAGGCCGGTATGCACGCCGATGTAGCCGCCGGGCATGGCAAAAGCGTTGATGTTCGGATCGTTGATCGGGAAAAAGTAAAAACCGAAACCGGGGTCGTTGCTGACCGCCGCCAGTTGACCACCCAGTTGATTCAGATACGCCTCGACATCGGCGTCATCGAGGTACGACGGCTCGCGCCAGCGTATTTCATGCATGATCTGCTGACCGATTTTCTTTTCGGTACTCAGCGACAAATCGTTGCTGGCAGCATCGCCCAATTCCGGCAACTCGTCGGCCATCACCGGCTGCAAGGCCAGCGTGCAGGCGAGAAGGGCGGCTATGAATCGTTGGCTCAGGTGCATGGTGTTATGATACCGCAGCCACGAAAAGCGCCCTCCCGGCGCATCGTAATCAATCGTAAATCCCGTGACCAACCAGACCCTGACTCATTTCGACAACGCCGGCCAGGCACATATGGTCGACGTCGGCGCCAAGACAGAAACAGCCCGTGTTGCCCGCGCCGCCGGCAGCATTTTCATGAAGCCCGAGACGCTGGCGCTGATTCGCGCCGGTTCCGCCAAGAAAGGCGACGTTCTGGGCATCGCCCGCATCGCCGCCATCCAGGCCTCAAAGCGAACCAGCGACCTGATTCCCCTGTGCCATCCAATCGCCCTGACTCGCGTCACCGCAGACTTTTCAATCGACGATGCCCAAAACGCAGTTCATTGCGAAGTCGTCGCCGAATGTTTCGGTCGAACCGGTGTCGAAATGGAAGCGCTGACCGCAACCTCGGTCGGCCTGCTGACCATATACGACATGTGCAAGGCCGTCGACCGTGGCATGCGCATCGAAAACATCCGCCTGCTGGAAAAATCCGGCGGCAAATCAGGCCACTGGCTTGCCGAATAACCCTCCCGCAAAGACCATGTCCGAACTACGCAGAAGATTCCTCAAAGGCAGCGTCTCGGCTGCCCTGCTATCGCCCCTGATCGGCACCGGCTTGCTCATGCCAACCCGCGTCCTGGCCGCCGAGTGGAACAAGAATACCTTTACCGCCCGCACCGTCAATGACGCACTGAAGGCTTACGGCAGCGCCAATGCTGCCGAATCGCGCGACATCGTGATCAACGCGCCGGAGATCGCCGAAAATGGCGCCAAGGTGGAAGTCGAGATCACCTGCAATATTGCCAACACCCGTACCCTGGCCATCTTTGCCGACAAGAATCCGATGCCGCTGTGCTCGGTGATCGAATTCACCGGTCCGGTCCTGCCTTATGTGAGAGCCCAGATCAAAATGGCCGAAACCACACGCGTCCGGGCGGTGGCCAAAACCACGGACGGAAAATCCTACGTTGCCTTCCGCGAGATCAAGGTAACACTTGGCGGATGTGGAGGCTGAGCATGGCAGATCAAATCAAAATTCGCGCCCAGAACCAGGGTGAAATCACTGACATTCGCATCCTCATGCAGCACCCGATGGAAACCGGGCAACGCAAGGATGACAAGGGGCAGAGCGTTCCGATGCACTTCATTCAGACCTTCACGGTCAGCCTGAACGGAAAGCCGATTATCGACGGTCAGCTCAATACGTCGATCTCAAAGAACCCGCTATTCACCTTCAAGGCGCGCGGCATCAAGACCGGGGACAAATTATCGGTGGCCTGGGTGGACAACAGCGGCGACCGGCGCCAGGACGAAATCAGCGTCGCCTGAGTATTTTCCGACTTACTAAATAAAAAAGCCCGTCTGAATCAGACGGGCTTTATAACGTGCTTTTATCCGAAGCTTAGGTGCTCTGGATATTGGAAGCCTGCTTGCCCTTGGGGCCTTGCACGACATCGAAGGAAACTTTTTGACCTTCCTTCAGAGTCTTGAAACCATTCATGTTGATGGCGGAGAAATGTGCGAAAAGATCTTCGCTGCCATCATCAGGAGTGATAAAGCCAAAACCCTTGGAATCATTGAACCACTTGACAGTACCGATTGCCATGTTTGCAACTTTCTTACAAAAGACGAACAAATTTACGGGTCTCCCCGACTCCCTGTTTGAACTCAGTGACCCGGTGCATTGCAGCAACCTCGATACAGCTAGAAGCCAAACACGATTGCTTTCTACGCCAATCGAATTTTATCGTCAACAAGTTTCGATGCGGCGCCGCAGCAAATCAAGGGTCAGCAAATATTCCTCCTGGTCTGGAAATCGGCAGATTCGTCCCAATATTTTGTATTGCGGATTAAGACGGACTGTATAAAATCGAATGCATGGCGACAAAGGCTCAGGAAGGCGGACAACTAGCGGCGCAGCGCAGCAAGCTGGGGCCGCCGAAGATGTACAAGGTGCTGTTGTTGAACGACGATTACACGCCAATGGATTTCGTGATCACCGTTCTGCAGCGGTTTTTTTCTCTGGATACTGAACAAGCAACGCAAATCATGCTCAAAGTTCACAACGAGGGTCGTGGCGTCTGCGGGGTTTTCCCGCGGGACATCGCTGCAACCAAAGTTGAACAGGTCATTGCATTCGCACGCCAGCACCAACACCCGCTTGCCTGCATCATGGAGGAAAATTGATGATTGCCCAGGAACTCGAAGTCAGCCTGCACATGGCCTTCGTCGAGGCGCGTCAAAAACGCCACGAGTTCATTACCGTCGAACATCTGCTGCTGGCGCTGATCGACAACCCTTCTGCGGCCGAGGCCTTGCGCTCCTGTGGCGCCAAGACCGACACGCTGCGCAAGGATCTGACCAATTTCATCGATGAGCACACGCCGACAGTTTCTGGCGAGGACGACATCGATACGCAGCCAACGCTTGGTTTCCAGCGCGTCATTCAACGCGCCATCCTGCATGTCCAGTCTTCGGGCAAGAAGGAAGTTAACGGCGCCAACGTGCTGGTCGCCATCTATGGCGAGAAGGACTCACACGCGGTCTATTTCCTGCAGAAACAGGGCGTAACACGACTCGACGTCGTCAATTACATCTCGCACGGCATCAGCAAGGTTCCGCAGCAAGCCAAGGCTGCGCCGGAAGGCGAAGTTGAAACCGATGGCGAAAAAGCTGAAGCCGGGCCGCTTGAGCAATACACGATCAACCTCAATGCACTGGCACTGCAGGGCAAGATCGACCCGCTGATCGGCCGCGACAAGGAACTGGAGCGTGTTATCCAGACGCTGTGCCGCCGGCGCAAGAACAACCCGCTGTTGGTCGGCGAAGCCGGTGTCGGCAAGACGGCCATCGCTGAAGGGCTGGCCCGTAAAGTCGTCGAAGGCGAGGTACCGGAAATTCTTGCCAAGGCTAATGTCTATTCGCTGGACATGGGTTCGCTGCTGGCTGGCACCAAATACCGTGGTGACTTCGAGCAGCGCCTGAAGGGCGTTCTCAAGGCCTTGCAGGACAATCCGCACGCCATCCTGTTCATCGACGAAATCCACACGCTCATCGGCGCTGGCTCGGCTTCCGGCGGTACGCTGGATGCCTCCAATCTGCTCAAGCCAGCGCTTTCCTCGGGTCAGTTGAAATGCATTGGCGCGACGACCTACACCGAGTTCCGCGGCATTTTCGAGAAGGACAGCGCACTTTCCCGCCGTTTCCAGAAAATCGACGTCAATGAGCCCTCGGTTGCCGAAACCGTTGAGATCCTCAAAGGTCTGAAAGCCCGTTTCGAGGCCCACCACGGCATCAAGTATTCGGCCACGGCGATCACCTCGGCGGCTGAACTGGCCGCCCGTTACATCACCGACCGCCATCTGCCGGACAAGGCCATCGACGTCATCGACGAGGCTGGTGCAGCCCAGCGCATCCTGCCGAAATCGAAACAGAAAAAAGTCATCAACAAGACGGACATCGAGGAGATCGTCGCCAAGATCGCCCGCATCCCGTCGCAGCACGTAACGTTGGATGATCGCGGTGCGCTGAAAAATCTTGATCGCGACCTGAAAGCGGTCGTCTTCGGCCAGGACAAGGCCATCGACGCGCTGGCCAAGGCCATCAAGATGGCTCG
Organism: Azonexus sp.; assembly: GCF_049652925.1. Classification (GTDB taxonomy): domain Bacteria; phylum Pseudomonadota; class Gammaproteobacteria; order Burkholderiales; family Rhodocyclaceae; genus Azonexus. Next base: position 69,724 of record NZ_JBASFI010000023.1, on the reverse strand, counting down.
CTCCGGCCTCGGCAATCCGGGCAAGCCGATTGGCTCCTTCCTGTTCAGCGGCCCGACCGGTGTCGGCAAGACGGAAGTGGCCAAGCAACTGGCCTATTGCCTGGGCGTCGAACTGCTCCGCTTCGACATGAGCGAGTACATGGAACGCCATGCCGTATCCCGCCTGATCGGCGCCCCGCCGGGCTATGTCGGGTTTGAACAGGGCGGCCTGCTCACCGAGGGCGTGACCAAGAAGCCGTATTGCGTGCTGCTCCTCGACGAGATCGAAAAGGCGCATCCGGATATCTTCAACATCCTGTTGCAAGTCATGGACCACGGTACGCTGACCGACAACAACGGGCGCAAGGCCGATTTCAGGAATGTGGTGATCATCATGACCACCAACGCCGGTGCAGCTGATCTGCAGAAATCGAGCATGGGCTTCACCAGTTCGAAACAGACCGGCGACGAGATGGTCGAGATCAAGCGGCTGTTCACGCCGGAGTTCCGCAATCGCCTGGACGCGACGATTTCCTTCAGCCCGCTCGATCACGAGGTCATCCTCCGTGTTGTCGACAAGTTCCTCATGCAGCTCGAGGAACAGTTGCATGAGAAGAAGGTGGAAGCCCATTTCACCGAGGCCGTGAAGGAACTGCTCGCCGAAAAGGGCTTCGATCCGCTCATGGGCGCCCGCCCGATGGCGCGACTGATTCAGGACACCATCCGTTCAGCGCTGGCCGACGAGTTGTTGTTTGGCAAACTGTCGAGCGGTGGCCGGGTCACGGTCGACCTCGACAAGGATGGCAAAATCAAACTCGATTTCGAGGAAGAAAAAGCCGAAGCCACCGTCTGAACGATTGCCATCCACCCCAAAAGCCGTGCAACATTGCACGGCTTTTTTATTTCGAGGATTCCAGCATGACCTTCAAGACCCCTGACCTTTGCGATGAATTCGAATCCGAACTGGGCAAAACCGTTCGCGTCGTTGCTCCGATGTTCCAGCGCTACGGTGGCCGCACGAGCTTTTCCGGCGAGATCGTCACACTGAAAATTTTCGAGGACAACTCGCTGGTCCGCGAAGCCTTTGCCGAGGACGGCAAGGGCAAGGTTCTCGTCATCGATGGCGGCGGTTCGCTGCGCTGTGCGCTGGTTGGCGACCAACTGGCCATCCTGGCGGCCAAGAACGGCTGGGCCGGGGTCGTTGTATACGGTTGCATCCGCGATTCGGGCGACATCAACGGCATCGACATCGGCGTCCGCGCCTTGAACACCCACCCGCAAAAGACGCTCAAGAAAGGTGTCGGCGACAAGAATATCGCTGTGACATTTGGCGGCGTGACCTTCAACCCGGGTGAATATCTGTACGCCGACGGGGATGGTGTCCTGGTCAGCAGCAAAACTTTGTGCTGACGCAGCGCGATATCATTTCATAAAAACAAACAGCGTTTTGCATCGTGAAATTTCGGTCACAAGATTCTGTTTTTATTTGAAATAATTTTGTCTTATGTCTTATATAAGACTGTTGCTGCCCCGCAAAAAAATCACTATACTTTCTTCCATCGGCACTGCACCATAGACACCCGGTTCTTCGCCGAAACCCCCAAACCAAATTACCTGAGGAATTCACATGAGCACTCGCGAACAGCAAATCGCCGCCCTCGAAAAAGACTGGGCTGAAAACCCCCGCTGGAAGGGCATCAAGCGCGGCTACTCCGCTGCTGACGTCGTCCGCCTGCGCGGCTCTTTCCAGGTCGAGCACACCCTGGCCCGTCGCGGCGCCGAGAAGCTCTGGGATCTGGTCAACAACACCCCCTACGTCAACTGCCTGGGCGCCCTGACCGGCGGTCAAGCCGTTCAGCAAGCCAAGGCTGGCATCAAGGCCATCTACCTGTCCGGCTGGCAAGTTGCCGCTGACAACAACGAATACGCCGCAATGTATCCGGACCAGTCCCTGTATCCGGTTGACTCAGTGCCGAAGGTTGTCGAGCGCATCAACAACGCATTCAACCGCGCTGATGAAATCCAGTGGTCGAAGAACATCAACGCCGGCGATGCTGGCCATGTTGAATACCACCTGCCGATCGTCGCCGACGCTGAAGCCGGTTTCGGCGGCGTGCTGAACGCCTACGAACTGATGAAGGCCATGATCCGCGCTGGCGCTGCTGGCGTGCATTGGGAAGACCAGCTGGCTTCCGTCAAGAAGTGCGGCCACATGGGCGGCAAGGTTCTGGTTCCGACCACCGAAGCCATCCAGAAGCTGATCGCTGCCCGTATGGCGTCTGACGTCTATGGCGTGCCGACCCTGGTTATCGCCCGTACCGATGCCGAAGCAGCCGACCTGCTGACCTCCGACTACGACGAGAACGACAAGCCGTTCCTGACTGGCGAGCGTACTGCCGAAGGCTTCTACAAGACCAAGAAGGGTCTCGACCAGGCTATCTCCCGCGCCATCGCTTACGCTGACTACGCCGACCTGGTGTGGTGCGAAACCGGCACGCCGGATCTGGAATTTGCCCGCAAGTTCGCCGAAGCCGTGCATAAGGTTCACCCGGGCAAGATGCTGGCCTACAACTGTTCGCCTTCCTTCAACTGGAAGAAGAACCTCGACGACGCCACCATTGCCAAGTTCCAGGTTGAACTCGGCGCCATGGGTTACAAGTACCAGTTCATCACCCTGGCTGGCATCCACAACATGTGGTACCACATGTTCGACCTGGCCCAGGACTACGCCAAGCGCGGCATGTCGGCCTACGTCGAGAAGGTTCAGGAGCCGGAATTCGCTGCTCGTGACCGTGGCTACACCTTCGTCTCGCACCAGCAGGAAGTTGGCACCGGTTACTTCGACGACGTCACCACCGTGATTCAGGGTGGCAAGTCCAGCGTTACCGCGCTGACCGGCTCGACCGAAGAAGAACAGTTCCACTAAGAAGCTCACAGCTTTGAATTGCCGCCCGACCGGGCGGCAAACGAAGGCCGACACTCACGAGGTGTCGGCCTTTTTCATTTCCGAACGATGATTGCTACGGTCAACCGGGAAAAATGGCCAAAATTCAAATCTGGCTCAAACCGAAGGACGCGTCCACATCCAGCTCAATACCGTGACGGCAACGACCAGCGGCACATAGCACCACGGCTCCGGCAGGCCAAACCAGCCGCCGATGGCACTGATCGCCATGAGGACCGTCGCCAGCCGCTTGGCAAAGAGCGGGATGGCGCCATGATCGCGCCAGGCGCGGATGGCGGGCCCGGCGCTCGGATGGGCCAGCAGCCTCGCTTCCCATTCCGGATGCGAGCGGGCGAAGAAATAGGCGGCGAGGATCAGGAAAGGCGTTGTCGGCAATAGCGGCAGTACAGCACCAATCACGCCGAGCACGACACAAAGTACGCCGAGGCCACGATAGACGGGTGTTTTCATGGTCCTCAGCGCAACTCCCAATAACTCGGCCGGCTGTAGGTTTCCTTGAGCAGGTCGATGAACAGCCGGACCCGCAGCGGCAGATGCTTGCGTTGCGGAAAAACGGCGTAGATACCCATCGGCGGCGCCTGCCAGGCGTCAAGTACAGAGGTCAGCCGGCCCTCCTTCAAATCCTGCCCGACTTCCCACAGCGAACGCCAGGCCAGGCCGCGCCCGGCCAGTGCCCATTCGTGCAGAACGGCGCCGTCGTTGCATTCGAAGCTGCCGCCCACCTTGATGGTATCGACCTGCCCACCGTCCGGATCGCGAAAGACCCAGCCGCGCTGCTGGCCGAGCGACAGGCATTCGTGGTTGGCCAGATCGGCCGGCTGGCGCGGAACACCATGGGCGACCAGATAGGCCGGGCTGGCGACAACCATCCGGCGCATTTCGCCGAGGCGGACGCTGATCAGGCTGGAATCGGTCAATTCACCGATGCGGATGGCGCAGTCGATGTTTTCATTGACGAGATCGACCAGCCGGTCACTGAGATTCAGATTGACCCGGACCTCCGGGTTGGCCAGCATGAAGTCGCCGACCAGCGGCGCGACATGCTGCCGCCCGAAGCCCGAGGGCGCCGACACCCGCAACTGCCCGCTGGCCCGCACGCTGCCGAGCGACACGGCCGCCTCGGCGTTGGCCAGATCGTTGAGCGTTTTCTGGCAATCTTCGAGAAAAGCCTGCCCTTCGAAAGTGATGGTCAACTTGCGCGTGGTGCGCAGCAATAATTTGACGCCGAGCCGCGTTTCCAGCGCGTCGAGCCGCCGGCCGATAATCGCTGGTGTGACGCCCTCGACCCGCGCCGCAGCCGACAGACTGCCCCGAGTAGCGGCCGAAACGAAGGCTTCGATCTGTTTCAGGCGGTCCATTTGATACCTATAGTAAAAGATGAATTGATTCTATCCGGCTTTCAAGTCTTATAGAAGAGTCATAGAATTCATTGCATCGCAGCATTCATTCATCCTTCACTCAGGAGTTCCTCATGGCCCTCAATCTACCGCAAGGCGTGCAAATCACCGGCCCGATCAAACCGGGTTACGAATCCGTTCTGACCTTCGAAGCCCTCGAACTGGTCGCCAAGCTGCACCGCGCCTGCGAAGCCCGTCGCCAGGAACTGCTCAAGGCCCGCGTCGCCCGCCAGGCCCGCATCGATGCTGGCGAAATGCCCGACTTCCTGCCGGAAACTGCCCACATCCGCGCCGGCGACTGGAAGGTCGCCCCGGTGCCGCCGGCCCTGCACTGCCGCCGCGTCGAAATCACCGGCCCGGTCGAAGCCAAGATGATCATCAACGCCTTCAACTCGGGCGCTGATTCGTACATGACCGACTTCGAGGATTCGAATTCCCCGAACTGGGACAACCAGATCCAGGGCCAGATCAACCTCTACAAGGCGATCCGCCGCGAACTCTCGTTCAAGGGCGACAACGGCAAGGAATACAAGCTCAACGACAAGATCGCCACCCTGCAGATCCGTCCGCGCGGCTGGCACCTCGATGAAAAGCACGTGCTCGTTGACGGCCAGCGCGTCGGCGGCGGCATTTTCGACTTCGCCGTCGTCTTCTTCCACAACGCCAAGGAACAGATCGCCCGCGGCGCCGGCCCCTTCTTCTATCTGCCGAAGATGGAAAGCCACCTCGAAGCCCGCCTGTGGAACGACATCTTCGTCATGGCCCAGGACCACATCGGCCTGCCGCAAGGCACCATCAAGGCCACCGTGCTGGTCGAAACCATCCTCGCCACCTTCGAGATGGAAGAAATCCTCTACGAACTGCGCGAGCATTCGGCTGGTTTGAACGCCGGCCGCTGGGACTACATCTTCTCCTGCATCAAGAAGTTCAAGAAGAACAAGGACTTCTGCCTGGCCCAGCGCGGCGCCATCACCATGGAAGTGCCCTTCATGCGCTCCTACGCCCTGGCGCTCGTCCAGGCTTGCCACAAGCGCGGCGCCCCGGCGATGGGCGGCATGTCGGCCCTGATTCCGATCAAGAACGACCCGGTCGCCAACGAAAAGGCCCTCGCCGGCATCCGTCACGACAAGACGCGCGACGCCAACGACGGCTACGACGGCGGCTGGGTGGCTCACCCAGGTCTCGTGCCGATCGCCATGGAAGAATTCGTCAAGGTCCTCGGCGACAAGCCGAACCAGTTCGGCAAGCAGGTCGAAGGCAAGTTCGGCCCGGCCCAGTGGCTCGACTTCCAGCCGAGCACCCCGATCACCGAAGCCGGCCTGCGCAACAACATCAACGTCGGCATCCATTACCTTGGCTCCTGGCTGGCCGGCAACGGCTGCGTGCCCATCCACAACCTGATGGAAGATGCGGCCACCGCCGAAATCTCCCGTTCGCAGGTCTGGCAATGGGTCGTTTCACCGAAGGGCATCCTCGACGACGGCCGCAAGGTCACCGAAGAGATGGTCCGCCCGATGATCGCCGAGGAACTGGCCAAGGTTAAGGTCACCGTTACCGCCCAGGGCGAAGACACGGCAACCTACGATCAGGCAGCAGTCATCTTCGACAAGATGTCGCTGACCCCGGAATACCCGGAATTCCTGACCCTGCCGCTGTACGAGGCGATGGAATAAGCAGTACCCGAGAGAGGCGCCTCAGACGCCCAACCTCGACAGAGAAGCTGGAAGAAAAACGCCGGGGAAACCCGGCGTTTTTTGTCGACCCGGATGCGCTTAAAAGCCAACTCCGTTCGCAATTTGAGCACAGAGAGCCGAGCCGCTTCCTATGATTCAAGCCCCACCATACCCGCATCCGGATAGCGTTGGCCGGCGACCTGGGCCGGATCGAAAAGCCGATCAAGCTCGGCGATTTCCGACGAGCTCAAAGTGAGGTTGGCGGCTTCAGCATTTTGTTCGAGGTAGGCGATACGTCGGGTGCCCGGAATGGGGATGACGTGCCGATGTTTGCAGAGCAGCCATGCCAGGGCGACTTGGGCATTGCTCAGGCCACGCGCCGAGGCGAAGGCAGCAAGTTGTTCAACAAGCAGTCGGTTGGCGTGTTCAGCTTCGCCCTGAAAACGCGGATTGGTTTTGCGGAAATCATTGTCGGCCAGCTCCTCAGGCTTGACCGTACCGGTCAGAAAGGCGCGACCAAGCGGGCTGTAGGCAACGAAGCTGGCACCGAGCTCGGCGCAGGTGGTGAGCATGTCGCGCTCAGGATCACGCGTCCATAACGAATATTCGCTTTGCACGGCGGCGATCGGATGCACGGCGCTAGCTAGCCGCAGCGTCTTGGCCGAGACTTCGGAAAGACCGATCTGGCGGACTTTTCCAGCTGCGACCAGGTTGGCCATGGCACCCACCGTTTCCTCGATGTGCACTTCCGGGTTGCGCCGATGGCAGTAATAGAGGTCGATCTGCTCAACGCCGAGGCGTTGCAGCGAAGCGTCACAGGCGCTCCGGATGTAGGCTGGGCTATTGTCGATGCGCCGTTCGTACTTGCCGGACTGGCGGACAATGCCGAACTTGCTGGCAATCACCACCTGCTGTCGTCGCGCCGGGCCGCCTTCCTTGAGAAAACGTCCGATCAGGCTTTCATTGTGGCCAAATCCGTAGGTGTCGGCGCTGTCGAAGAAATTGATACCGAGCTCGAGCGCCCGGGCCAGCGTGCGCAAGGACTCGGCATCGTCGCTGGCACCGTAGAACTCGCTCATTCCCATGCAGCCGAGTCCGATGGCGGAGACAGGCTGCTGTTGCGGACCAAGGAAGCGTGTTTGCATGTTGATAACCCTTTACTGAACCGTGTAGCCGCCATCGACGGCAAAACCCTGACCGTTGATGTAACTGGCCGCCGAAGAAAGCAGGAAGAGCACGGGGTTGGCGATTTCCTCGGGCTGACCGGGACGGCCCGCCGGGCTGGTCTTGAGCGTGGCTTCCAGATTTTCCAGACCGCCGAAACCGATTTCGGCCATCGGCGTGACGATCGGTCCGGGATTGACCGCATTGACCCGGATGCCCTGCTGAAAACCTTCGAGCGCCGCACTGCGGGTCAGCCCGAGCACAGCGTGCTTGCTGGCCGTGTATGGCGAAAAATTTGCGAAACCGATCTGGGCAACGACGGAGGCGGTATTGACGATGGACCCGCCGCCGGTTTTCAGCATCGCGGCCATTTCATACTTGAGCGACCAGAACACGCCGTATACGTTGGCCTGCATGACTTCGGCGAAATCGGCGCTGGTCAGTTCATGAATCGGCGCCACCTTGCCCAGCACGCCGGCATTATTGAAGGCACCGTCCAGTCGGCCAAAGTGGGCGACTGTTGTTGCCACGGCGTTCTGGATATCGGCTTCGACGGTGACATCGGTCCGGATGGCGATGGCGTCGCCGCCGGCGGCGCGAATCTGCATCACCAGATTTTCAAGCGCATCCAGACGGCGAGCGGCCAGTGCCACCTTGGCCCCGGCCCGGCCGAGCGCCAGGGCAGTAGCGGCGCCGATGCCGGACGAGGCGCCAGTAACAAGGATGGTTTTGCCCGACAAGTCGGCCAGAATATTTTGCATGTTGTTCTCCGTTGCAGGGTTGGGGATATGACAGCAAGCAGCCTACTCCCGGGCCAACTGTGCAACAATCCGCATACTGTTTGATAGGCTATTGAGCAAATCTCATCAATCATGAACCTCGCCAGTCTTGCCGACCTCCAGTCATTTGCCGCCGTGGCGCGCTTGCGCAGCTTTCGCAAGGCTGCCACCGAACTTGGCGTTTCACCGTCAGCCCTGAGCCATGCCTTGCGCGGTCTGGAAGCCCGACTCGGCGTCCGTCTGCTCAACCGGACAACGCGCAGCGTGGCGCCGACCGAGGCCGGCCAACGCCTGCTCGACCGGCTGTCGCCCGCCTTGCAGGATATCCATGGCGCGCTGGACGAGGTCAATGCCTTTCGCGAATCGCCACTCGGCACGCTGCGCATCAACGCGCCGCGTGCCGCTTGCGAGCTGGTTCTGGCGCCGATGCTCGGGCGCTTTCTGGAAGCCAACCCGGGCATGCGCATCGAATTGGTGGCCGACGATGCCTTCGTCGATATCGTCGCCACCGGCTTCGATGCGGGCGTTCGCTTCGGCGAAAGTCTGCAGCAGGATATGGTGGCCGTGCCGCTCGGCCCGGCCCAGCGTTTTGTCGTGGTTGCCTCGCCCGATTATCTGGCGGCGCATGGCACGCCCAGTTGCCCACGTGAATTGCAGCAGCACCGCTGTATTCGCATCCGTTTTCCCAACGGCAGTTTTTATCGCTGGGAATTCGCCCGCGGCAGCGAGCAGTTTGAAATCGAGGTCGACGGGCCGGTCGCCGTCGGCCAAATGCCGCTGATGATCACGGCCGCAGAACAGGGCCTCGGGCTGGCCTATGTTTATGCCCAGTATGCGGCGGCGCCGGTAGCCGACGGCCGGCTGAAAACAGTGCTTGACGACTGGTGCCCGGAAATTCCCGGCTTTTACCTGTACTACCCGAGCCGCAAACTGATGCCGGCCGGGTTGAAAGCCTTTGTCGACATGCTGCGGGTATTGCCCTGACCCAGCCAGAACAATCCCGTGAGCAACGAGGGAGTCCGGGACGCAAGTAACCAATTGCTACGGTCAACCGGAAAAAATGGCCAAAAATGAAATCCGATTCATCACTTTTTGATGATATTCAAGGCCTTGGACGCTCTTTGCCGCCGCCCAGGTTGACCTTGATCAAACAACCTGCCATCTCCTAGTCAAATCGTATAAGTCCGGATTGCCCAAAATACGCCTTAAGCCATAATCACGCACTGAAAAATCCCCCGTCCGGAAATCGCTGCCGTGAATCTCAACGCAAAAGTCACTTTCTTTTTTGTCAGTATTTTTGCCGGCTTGCTGGCCGTACTCCTCGCCATCAGCCTGTACGCTTTCCGCAACTTCTCCATTGCCTCGGCGACGGATCACATCCGGACTGCTGGTGAAATCGTCCGTGTGCACCTGACTGAATCGATGATCAACGGCGTCATCGACAAGCGCGAGAGCTTTCTGCGCCGCCTGGTCGAAGTCCAGGGACTGAAGTCGGCGCGGGTCATCCGCTCGACCGAAGTCGAAAAACAGTTCGGCAAGGGCCTGATCCAAGAAGCTGCCGTAGATGATCTGGAACGGCAGGTTCTCAAGGAAGGTAAGCCACGTTTCGAGGTCATCAAACAGGGCGATGAAACCGTCTTCCGCGGCATCATTCCCTATATCGCCACGGCCAGTGGCAATCCGAACTGCCTGCAATGCCACCAGGTCAGCGAAGGCGCCGTACTTGGCGCCGTCAGCATGAGCATGTCGATCGAAGGTCTGCGCGAGAAGGCGCTGATCACGGTGGCCGGCATCGGCCTCGTCGTCGCCTTCTTCGCGCTACTGCTCGTTTTGCTGCTGCGCCGCCTGTTGCGCCCCATTTCGGATACCGCCAACGCTGTCGAAGACGCCGTTCAGCGCGCCCTGCGTGGTGATTTCAAGGCGCATGTCGAGAAAAAGACCAACGACGAAATCGGCCAGATCGCGACCGACATGAACCGCTTGCTGACCTTCCTCGACGATGGCCTGAACCGCATCGGCACCAATGTCGCCCGCCTCACCGAACGCACCCCGGCCCCCGGCGAAAACCTGCTGACGGCGACCATCGACATGGTCGACGGGCTAACCAAGGCCGCGCACTTCAAGCAAGCCATCGAAGAAGACGAAGTCAAGAACGAGATCTACCAGCGCCTCTCCGTCGCCCTGCAGGAGGAGTTCAAGCTGCGTGAATTCTCCTTGTATGAGGTCAGCAGCAACAAGAAACAAATGAAGGCGATCATGGTCGATGGCCAAATTGCCGATACCTGCCGCTGGTGCGACCCGCAGATCCTGATCCGCCCCGAAGCCTGCCGCGTCCGGCGCACCGGCCATCTCGTCGACAGCATCAGCAGCCCGGACATCTGCTACTCGTTCCAGCCGCCGGCCGAACTGGGCGAACGGCGTCATGTCTGCTTCCCTGTCATCCAATCCGGTGCCGTTGGCAGCGTCGTTCAACTGATGACGACCCCGGAAAAATCAGCCGAGTTGCTCAGCCAAATTCCCTTTATCAACGTTTACCTGCGGGAAACCGCGCCGGTACTCGAAACCAAGCGGCTCATGGAAAACCTGCGTGACTCCACACTGCGCGATCCGATGACCGGCCTCAACAACCGCCGCTTCCTCGAGGAATACGTCGAGACCCTGGTCTCCAGCGTGCAGCGCAAACGTACCCATGTCGCCATCCTGATGCTCGATCTTGACTACTTCAAGATGGTCAACGACACCTATGGCCACGATGCCGGCGACGCTGTACTGAAGGCATTGTCGACACTGCTCAAGCAGTCGGTGCGCGCTTCCGACCTGGTCATCCGCTATGGCGGCGAGGAATTCCTGATCATCCTGATCGACAGCGAGGGCGAAGCGGCCGACCATGTCGCCGAAAAAATCCGCCTCGCCGTCGAAAGCCTGAAAGTACAGGTAGCCGGCATCACGCTGCAAAAGACCATCTCGATCGGCATTGCCGATTTCCCGACCGACAGCGACACCTTCTGGCAGGCCGTCAAGTTTGCCGACGTGGCGATGTACCAGGCCAAAGACCAGGGGCGCAATCGGGTCGTCCGGTTCAATCCGGCTATGTGGACTGACAACAAGGAATATTGAGCCAGGAGCCGGTCATTCCCGCGATAGCGGGAATCCTGTTCGTAACATGGACTCCCGCTTCGCCCGCCGCGAAGCGGAGTCCCGGGTGTGTCGAGGCCGCGGGAGTGACGAGTTGTTTAATTTGCCAACTCAATACCCCAGATACAAGATAAAGCGACTTTTTCACCCGTTATCAAAACTTAACTGAGCCAATACACTGGCAGCCTTCCCTAATTTACTGGAGGCTGCCTGTGATTTCCGCCCTCTCCGCCCTGCTCGTTTTCCAGTTGGCCGGCGAAGTTCTCGCCCGCTCGCTCGATCTGCCCATCCCCGGCCCGGTCATCGGCATGCTCATGCTCTTTGTCGCGCTCGTCCTGCGCGGCGGCCCGGGCGAAGAGTTGCAGACGACCAGCCAGAACCTGCTGCAACACCTCTCGCTGCTCTTCGTCCCAGCCGGCACCGGCATCATGGTCCATCTCCACCGGGTGTCCGACGAATGGTTGCCGCTGCTCGTCTCGCTGCTGGTCAGCACGCTGGCTACTCTGGTCGTCACCGCGCTGGTCATGAAGCTCTGCCAGCGCTCGCCCGCTGCAACGGGAGAAATGCCATGACCCAGGAAATCAGCCAGATCTGGGTCTACCTTTCAGCCTCGCCACTGCTCGGGCTGACCATCACGCTGCTCGCCTACCAGGCCGCCTTCGCGCTCTACCGGCGCTCCGGCAACAACCCGCTGGCCAACCCGGTGCTCATCGCCGTTTTCATTTTGGTGCTGTTTTTGACGTTGACCGTGACATCGTATGAAACCTACTTCGCCGGTGCCCAGTTCGTGCATTTCCTGCTCGGCCCAGCCACCGTGGCGCTGGCCATCCCGCTCTACACGCAATTCAAGCGCGTCCGCTCAATGCTACTGCCAGTACTTGCCGGGCTGTTCGCCGGCAGCCTGACTGCCATCGTCTCGGCCGTGCTGGTGGCCCGCCTGCTCGGCGCCAGTGCCTCGACCCAGCTCTCGCTCGCCCCCAAGTCGGTGACGACGCCGATTGCCATGGGCATCGCCGAACGGATCGGCGGCATTCCGTCGCTGACGGCAGTGCTGGTCATCATCACCGGCATCCTCGGCGCCGTTGGCGCGCGCTTCGTGTTCGACGCCATGAAGGTGCGCGACCCGGCCATTCGCGGCTTCGCCATCGGCATCGCCTCGCACGGCATCGGCACAGCGCGGGCCTTTCAGGTTAATGAACAAAGCGGTGCCTTTGCCGCGCTGGCCATGGGCATGAACGGGGCGCTCACCGCCCTGCTCGTGCCCTGGATTGCCACATATCTCATCAACATAGGGTAAGTACCTATGGCCGATGCCGCCCGGGCAGCGAAGAATTTGGCCATGCTCATGCGCCCTCCTCTTCCTCAGCCGAAGCACACCCGGCTATGGCTCGCGCCCTACGTCGCCATCGGCATATTCGCCCTGGCCATGCTGGTCCTCACCGCCCTGCTCCAGTGGCGCGAACTGGACACGGCGCGCTCGGCCCTGGAAGGCGACATGCACTGGGCAGAACGGACCATCGAAAACCGCCTGCACGCGCATCAGGACTTTCTCGGCGAACTGGGCCGCGAGCAGGAATTCAAGCAGCTGACTTATGAGGCTTTCCAGGTCAAGGCCAGCCGTTATGCGCGCGAGGCGCCGGAAATCCAGGCGATCATCTGGGTTGATACCGACGGCAAGGTCGAATGGGTCGCCCCCAATGAATCAACGGCGGTCTTCGTCGGCGAACAACTGACCGGCGAGCGCCTGGCCGCCCTCCAGGAAGCCCTGCGCGTACGCAGCGCAGTGGTTTCGCCGGATTATCGTGACACCACGCAGCGCCCGGCGCACGACATCATCCACCCGGTGCAGCGCGGCAGCGCCGATCTCGGCGCCTTCATCGCCCTCCAGTCGATGGAAACGCTACTGCGCACGACCTTGCCGACCCTCTTCACGACCCGCTACAGCCTGACTGTAGTCGACGCGAAAAATCGCGAGGTCCTCAGCAATTCGTCAGTCAAACCGACCGACCGCCAGGTTTCGGGGCAGATCAGCCTCGACCTGCCCAACAACCGCCTCGGCCTCAACATCGTCGCCTACCGCGTCGGCGGCGCCTGGCTGCCCTTCGTGCCGGCGGCGCTGATTATCGTGCTGACGCTGATCGCTTCGGTGACGCTGATCCAGCTCCGCCGCCATGCCCAGCATCGCGCCGAGACCGAAGAAGAACTGCGCACCGCCTACGCCTTTCGCCAGGCCATGTCGCAATCGCTGATCACCGGCCTGCGCGCCATCGATCTCGAAGGCCGGATCACCTTCGTCAATGCCGCCTTCTGCCGGATGACCGGCTTCGACGAAAGCGAGCTGGTCGGCATCAAGCCACCTTACCCGTATTGGCCGCCCGAGGAATTCGACCGCCTGCAGAACAACATCGACACCGCGCTGGCCGGACAGGCGCCGGGCAGTGGCTTCGAGATGCGCATCATGCGCAAGAGCGGCGAACGCTTCGACGTGCGCCTCTATTTTTCGCCATTGATCGGCACCAACGGCCAGCAGATCGGCTGGATGGCCTCGATGAACGACATCACCGAGCCGAAGCGCATTCGCGTCGAACTCGAACGCGCCCATGAGCGCTTTGTCACAGTCATCGACGGTCTCGACTCGGCGGTGCACGTCGCCGACGTGCAAACCGGCGAAATCCTCTTTGCCAATCGCGCCTTCCAGAACATCTTCGGCTTCGACAGCGTCGGCCAGAACTCGGCGCAGGTCACCGCGGCCTGCCGGCCGCCGCCTGATCAGCTGGCCCGCGACCCACAGCAGATCGGCGCCGATGAGCTGCCCTGCGAACTGTTCGATGGTGAGCTCCAGCACACCCTGTCCGGCCACTGGTATCACCTGCATGAACGCGCCATCCGCTGGGTAGACGGGCGCACCGTGCGCGTCCAGATCGGCGCCGACATCACCGACCGCAAGCACATCGACGAGGTTAATCTGCAGCAGCAGAAGCGCCTCGAACAGACCTCGCGCCTGATCACCATGGGCGAAATGGCCTCGTCGCTGGCCCATGAGCTGAACCAGCCGCTGTCGGCCATCGCCAACTACTGCGCCGGTTGCGTCAAGCGCATGCAGGCCGGCAATTACCGCATTGATGACATCCTCGCCGCCATGCAGAAGGCTTCCGACCAGGCCGAGCGGGCCGGCAAGATCATCCGCCGCATGCGCGACATGGTGAAGAAAGGCGACCCCAACCGGCAGCCCATCGCCCTCGAGGAACTGGTCGACGAAACGCGCGCCTTTGCCGATATCGATGCCCAGCGCACCGGCACGCAGATCGTTGTCGACCTGCCTGAAAATTTGCCCAAAATCGTCGTCGACCGCATCATGATCGAGCAGGTGCTGCTCAACCTGTTCAAGAACGGCATCGAAGCGATGAGCGACGTCCCGGTCGAGCGCCGACTGCTGACCCTGCAGGCCAGGCGCGTCGACGAGCGCATGCTGGAAATCACCGTGGCCGACCAGGGTCACGGCCTGGCCGAGGAAGACATCGAAAAGATTTTCGCCCCGTTCTACACAACCAAGGCCGAGGGCATGGGCATCGGCCTGGCGATCTGCCGCTCGATCATCGAGTTTCATCAGGGGCGACTGTGGGTCGAGCCACGGCGCGAGGGTGGTACCGTGTTCCACTTCACCGTACCGATCGAAGAAATTGGCGAGGAGAACGACTAGTGATCAATGTTCTGACGCAAACGATTTACGTCGTCGACGACGACGAGGCCATGCGCGACTCGATGACCTGGCTGCTCGAGGGAGAAGGCTATGTCGTCGCCTGCTTCGACTCGGCCGAGAGCTTTCTCAAGGCCCGCCGCGACGACATGCGCGGCTGCCTGATCCTCGACGTGCGGATGCCGGAAATGAGCGGCCTCGAACTGCATGAAAAACTCGACGCCCTCGGCTCCGAATTACCGGTCATCTTCGTCACCGGTCACGGCGACGTGCCGATGGCCGTCTCGGCGCTGCAACGTGGCGCCTGCGATTTCATCGAAAAGCCCTTCCACAACGAGGATCTGCTGTCGCGCATCGTCCGCGCCCTTGAGCTGGACGCCCAGCTATCGGCCCGCCGCCAGCGCAACGGAGCGATCAGCCACCGCCTCGATCAGCTGACCCAGCGTGAAAGCGAAGTCATGAAACTGGTCGTCGCCGGCAAGCTCAACAAGCAGATCGCCGACGAACTGAACATCAGCATGAAAACCGTCGAAGCCCACCGGGCGCGGGTCATGGAGAAAATGGGTGTGCGCACGCTGGCCGAACTGGTCAAGGCCGTGGTGACGGTAAATTGAAAACGCTCAGAGCGGGATGATGTCGTCGCCGCCGGTGCCGAAGTGGCCTTCGTAATGCTTGAGCTGGCGAACTTCCTTGCGGCGCAGCAGCTTTTCCTGAACCTTGGGCGGCAGGTCGGTGAACATGATCAGGTCCTTGGCGATGAGCAGTTCGATGGTGTCTTCGATGACTCGCACAAAGTCGCGGTCGAGTTCATGGAGTTCGTTCTGCCGCCAGCGCTCGTGGATGAACTGCAGGACATCGGGATGATCGGCCGGCAAGGCTTCGCTGGCGTCGCCGAGGGGCATCGGATGCGCTTCGCAAATGTTGCCCTTGCTATCTCTTGCCACGTAAAGCATGCCCATTCCTCTCTCGATTGATCGACGCAGTCTGCATTAGCTGATCGTGATTTGCAATTCATCCCGGCCGAAAAGGCACGGTATCAGTAGTTCCTGATCGGGGCCTTGATCGGCATTTTCGGCGTGCCGAAATAGGTCGCCGGTGGCGCCTTGAAGCCGACCGCCTTGCCTCCATCCTTGCCTTTCTGGTCGGTCACGATCGTCGCCGACTGATCTTGCGGCTTATTGCGGCTGGCGGTAATTTCCATCGTCACCGCCCGCGCCGGCATCGGCCGGTCCATTTCAGCCCGCACGATGCGTACGCGTTCGGTGGCGATCCGCTTGTCGATGACATCCGTCGACATGCTCCGCTCGACGAGCTTTTCACGCATGTTGAGCAAATCCTCGAGCTCCTTCGAGCTGCGCATCGAACGTACCGGCGCCCCCCATTTTTCCTTGGGCTGACTGACCGCAATGTTGAATTCTTCCGGATTGCTCACCATGCGCGCCAGCTCCAGCCGGTCGTGGCGCATCGCCCACTCCAGCGCGCCGTCGCCCCAATCGTTCTTCGGTGTCCGGTCGGCCCCTTTCTCGATGAGTTGCCGGGCCAGCCCCTGATGGCCTTCATACACCGCCATCATGAGCACGCTGGAACCGTTGGTGCTCAGGGCGTTGATGTCCGCCCCCTGGCCAATCAGAAAATCGGCCAATTCCCTGTGCCCGGCGAAAACCGCGTAATGCAGCGCCGACCATTGCCGGGCCGGCGCGTTGATGCGCGCCCCGCGTTCAAGCAGCCATTTGACGGTATCCAGATTGCCGCGCCAGGCTGCCAGCGCGATGGCCGATTCGCCATTCGAGTTCAGTTTGTTGATGTCGGCGCCGCGCGACAGGAACAGACGCATGAGGTCCGGCTTGCCTTCCCAGGCACCGATCATCAGGCCCGAACCGATCCGGCTGCCCATGAAATCGGGCGGCAGACCGGCATCGAGCCAGCTTTCCGCCTGACCGACATCGCCGAGCTCCATGCGGACGGTGAAGCGCACCGGGTCGGGCAAGGCATCGGCCGAAAAAACCGGCGCCGAAGCCGACAGCAAAAACCCTATCGCGCTTATCATGGCAAGCCGTCGTTTTACAGTTAGTTTCATTGCGTATCCATTGCCTCAGGCCAGCCCCCATTTTCTCATGACCCGGATCGATTACCGGCTTTTTGCGGCGCTGGCGCTGTCGCTCTCCCTGCACCTATTGCCGCTGCTGCCAGATTTCAATTTTGAGCAAAATTTCCGGTTGACCGTGGCACCGCTGAGCGCCGAGTTGCGGCCGCCCCCGGTGCCGGCTTCAACACCGCCGCTCAGCCTGCCGGAACAACCCAAGCCGGCCAGTGAACCAACGCCAAAGACGCCCAGGCCAGCATTGGCAAAGTCAGCCGAAAAAACCGACTCCCCCGCCCAAAAAACCTGGACCCAGGCCGTCCGCGAACACCTAAAGAAACTCGACACCGCCGGTCAGTTCTACCCGGCCGACGCCATCGCCCGCGGGCTGGAAGGCGAAGTTCTCGTCCTCCTCATCATCGACGAAGCCGGCAAAGTCAGCGCCGCCCGCGTCGAACAAGGCAGCGGCCACCTCCTTCTCGACGAAGCCGCCCTGCGCGCCGTCCGCTCCCTGCAATCCCTGCCCGCCGACGCCCCGCGCCAGGTCGTTCTGCCGGTGCGCTTCCGGCTGCGCTGATTAACTGGGGCGGAATTACGTGCGATTGGGACGTTTACGGACCGCCAGTGGTGTTGCTTTCGTCGTCGGCGTGGCGATCACGCTCATTGAAGGTGTTTTCACCAAATGACACCTGAGACTTTGACAAAGGCGCGCGCCGTCCGGCGCTAGCCAATCGTCTGACTCGCCAGTTTCCCCGCCAACTCCAGCAACTCAGCGCCATTGTCCAGTCCATCAACGAAGCGCTGCGGAATTCCCGAGAGTCCGGTTTGGGCCCCGGCGAGGGCGCCGGCGAGGATGGCGCGGGCCTGGTTTTGGCCGCCGCCGTTGACGGCATGGAGGACCGCAGACTCGAAGTCATCGGAAAACCGCGCGGCCAGGTAGTAGGCGGCCGGGAACTGGTGATAAACGGCGCAGGGCATGCCATAGACGAGCGACACTTTCCAGGCCGGTTCGATGCGAATGTCGGGATCAATGGCGGCCAGGGCAATTGAAGATTGACTGAGCAGCGCATCCGGTGAGGGAAAACGTCCGGCCGTTGGTGCTTCTGCCTGACCGGGGCGCGGCGCCTGCAAATTGCCGCTGGTCACGGCGTGGAAGGGCAATTCGCCTGTTTTGACCCGGGCCATCAGTTTGTCCGAGATACCTGAATCGAGGGCGTTGCCTTCAACCAGCATGCCGAGCACGGCGCCGAAGGCGACGGTCATGGCGACGACGGTTCCATCGGTCTGGGTCAGCACGGTATTTCGGGTGACGCTGGCGGCGAGTTCGGCTGGCTGAAGGGCGTAGCGGATGGCGATGGCCAGCGTTCGCTCGGCGGCTTCCGTGGTGTCCGCATTGCCGCCGACCTCCCCCCAGGGCAAGCCTGATTCAACCCGCTTGCGCCATGCCTCGCGAATTGACTGACTGGTATAGCCGCCCGGCCCGTTCATCGGCGTACCGTCGAGCAGCGGGAAGAATGCAGTGTCCATCCGGCGACAGAAATCCGCCTCGTCGTAGCCGCCACAGGCCACCAATGACTCGACGGTCAGTTTGAGCAGCAGACCGGATTGGGAAAGCTGCCCGGCCTGCATGCCGGCGTGATAGCGGCCCGCTTTGGGCGTCGTGTAGTCGCTGATCCACGGGCCGTAGTCGGCGCGGAGCGCATTGAGGTCGTAGTACCAATGCGGGCCAAGGGCCAGGGCGTCGCCGATGAAGGCGCCCATCAAGGCGCCGATGGCGCGATCTTCGAGCGAGTGTGCGGACATGGCTGGGGCCTCGTGGTTAGATCGAATCGATTGTAGAGACGTTTTCGGCGGGATTTGGTTCATCGGGAGCCGGCACTCCGGGCTGAACCCTGGTCACAAAGCGGCCCCGGGACGCATTTCAATTTTGGCCAAAATTTCCGGTTGACCGTGGAATCGTGCCAAACGGCACGCCGGAGCATTCAGATTGCCCGGTCGGCTATCAACGTGGCGATGCGCTCCGGCGAGTAGCCCAGCCCGGCCAACACGGCGTCGGTGTGCGCCCCCAGTTCCGGCCCGATCCACTCGGTTGCGCCCGGCGTTTCCGACAATTTGGGCACGATGCCCGGCATCTTGAATTCCTTGCCATCCGGCAAACGGGCCGATTCGAACATCTGACGGGCGATGAATTGCGGGTCGGCGAACATGTCGACAGCGGAATAGACGCGCGACGAGGGCACCTCGGCCGCGGCGAGAATCTCCAGCACCTCGGCCTCGTCGTGTTCGGCGGTCCACGCGTCGATCAGCCCGTAGATCTCATCGCGCCGGCCATCGCGGCCGGCGTTGTCGGCCAGGGTCGGGTCGTCGGCCAGATCCGGCCGGCCCATGGCCAGCATGAAACGCTTGAAAATGGCATCGCCATTGGCGCCGATGGTCACGTGCTTGCCGTCCTTGGTCGTGTGCGTGCTCGACGGCGTGATGCCCGGCATGATGTTGCCGGTGCGCTCACGGACGAAGCCGAAAACGTCGAATTCCGGCACCATCGACTCCATCATCGCGAAGACCGCCTCGTAGAGCGCAACATCGACCACCTGCCCGGCCCCGCCGTTGACCTCCTTGTGGCGCAACGCCATCAGGGCGCCAATTGCGCCCCACAGCGCGGCAATCGAATCGCCGATGGAAATCCCGGTGCGCACCGGCGGCCGGTCGGGAAAGCCGGTGATGTAACGCAGGCCGCCCATCGATTCGCCAACCGCGCCAAACCCCGGCTGATCCTTGTACGGCCCGGTCTGGCCGAAGCCGGAAAGGCGCACCATGACCAGCCCCGGGTTGTCGGCCTTCAAGGTTTCCCAGCCCAGCCCGAGCTTTTCGAGCACGCCGGGGCGGAAATTCTCGACCAGGATGTCGGCTCCGGCAATGAGCTTGCGGACGAAAGCGACGCCCTCCGGATGTTTGAGATTGGCCGTCACCGATTTCTTGTTGCGCCCCTGCACGGCCCACCACAGCGAGGTGCCTTCGTAGAGTTTGCGCCACTTGCGCAGCGGGTCGCCGCCGTCGGGCGATTCGACCTTGATCACCTCGGCGCCGAACTCGCCCATGATCCGCGTGCAGAACGGCCCGGCGATCAGCGTGCCGAGCTCGACAACCTTGAGACCGGCCAGCGGTTTTTGCGCCTCGTTTTTTTGCCCCTCGCTCATCAAGGCTCCCAGTGTTCGATTTTCAATTTTTGCCCAAAAATCCGGTCGACCGTAGCAATCACCGAAGCCGGCGCCCCGCTCGTCGCCACCGTCAGACGGCCCTCGCCGCCGCCGAGCAGATTGCTCGCCGCCAATAGCCGCTCAAGCTGACGCGCCACCGGCTCACCGGTATCGAGCAGAATCGTTCCCGCCGGCATGCGCCGGGCAATGGCCGCCGACACGCACGGATAATGCGTGCAGCCGAGCACCACGACATCAGCCGCCGCCGCAGCGAGCGGCGCGACAAAAGTATCGAGCAAGGCCGCCACGGCAGCGCTGTCCGGCCCCTCAGCCTCAATCGCCTCGGCCAGCCCCGGACACGGCTGGGCAATGACCCGATGGCCGTTGGCGTGATTGCCGACCAGCCGCTGAAAACGCTCGCTAGCCAACGTCCGCGTCGTCGCCAGCACGCCAATGACGCCCGTTCTGGTCAGCGCCACCGCCGGCTTCACCCCCGGCTCCAGTGCCACCACCGGCACCTCAATGGCCGCCCGAATCGCCTCCGCCGCCGCTGCTGTCGCGGTGTTGCAGGCAATCACCAGCGCCTTGGCCCCGCGCTTGACCAGCGCCTCAGCAATCAACACGCCGCGCTCGCGCAGAAACACTTCCGGCCGGTCGCCATAGGGCAGAAAGCGGGTGTCGGCAAAATAGAAAAAGTCTTCCTGCGGCAGCCGCTCGCGCAGGGCGCGCAGCACCGTCAGGCCGCCGAGGCCGGAATCGAAAACAGCGATGGGATGAGAGGTCACAAGTACATCAGGCAAAAAGGTAGATAGTCGATCTTAGTTGTTGTCCGCAGCCCACTGCAGATGTTCATCTTACGGAATTAGGCGTTCAACTTTGAAGTTAGGCAGTTGGATATGTATGGTATGAAACACTCGGAGAGTTAAGCAAATTGCCCCAGAGCGCCCATGTACTCTGATCCGGTGCAGTTGCACCAAACGCCCAAAGTTCAGCAATTGGCAAGTTGGGAATAGTAAGCGTCGACAAGTCGAACCTAAACGCACGATTTAGATGAATGGCAACAACCAATTCCGGTGAGCTCGTGTATTTGGCCAAATCGGAGATTATGCGCTGCAGGCTGGCTTCTGGGGCCGTATCCTTCGGCGGCAACTCCTTCAACTGAACAGGGGCAAAGTGCCCGCCATCTTGCGTCAGCCAAGCTGCTACGACATCGAAATCTTGGCCCTCACCTGGCGCCAAGCCAACCGTTATACCAATGCGCTGACCGGCAAGGTAACAAAAAATGGCAGCCTCGCGTAACTCGCGCTCGGCCTTTAACCGATTTGTTCGCAGATTACGTATCCGCTTGTGTGAAGCTGAATTAGCAACCTCAAACTCAAGCTGGCGCAGGCGAACGAGGAACGGTCGCGGATCGCGATATTCGAGATTGCTGAAGGTGCGCAGTGCAATTGAGTTCACAGCGCCCAAAGGGTGACAGTCATGTTGCAATTATCCCATCCGCCTCCTACACAACAAAAGGAATCCGCCTCCTTGAGTCCATATAACGACGGCTACGGTCAACCGGAAAAATAAGCCAAAAATGAAATGCCGTCGTCCTTCTGACCGCCGACCGGCTCATATCCCGAAATGATGACGAACCTGATCTTCAAGTAGTTGGCTGGCGAATTCTTCGCTGCAGCCGGCCAGTTGATCGAAGATATCCCGCGCCATGGGGTGAAACACGGCCATTACGCCAGGATCGAAGTGGCTGCCGGTGTCTTTTTCCAGAATGGCCATCACCGCGTCAAAGCCCATCGTTTCCTTGTAGGGGCGTCTGGAGCAGAGCGCATCGAAGACATCCACTACGGCAAAGATGCGGGCGGCGAGCGGTATTTCGTCGGCTTTGAGGCGACGCGGATAACCAGAACCGTCCCACCTTTCGTGATGGCCGGAGACGACTTCGCTGGCACCGTCGAGCCAGCCGATGCCGGTCACGATTTCTTCACCCAGGCTGACATGGGTTTTCATGATGGCGAATTCGGCGTCGTCGAGTTTTCCCGGCTTGAGCAAAATGGCGTCGGGAATGCCGATCTTGCCGACATCGTGGAGAAAGCTGCCGATGATCAGTGACTGCATCGTGGTGCCGCGAAAACCGAGTTTGCCGGCGATACGCGAGGCGATCCAGGCGACCCGGTAATTGTGGGTGCCGGTATCGGAATCGCGCTTGGCGATGGCCCGGCCCAGCGCTTCCATCATCGAAATGTGCGAATCGAGGACTTCGCGGGCCTTGCGCTCGTTGTCGGCGGACAGGCGGACGACCACCGGATAGATTGCCGCGCCGCACAACAGCGAGGCGAAGCCGACCATCAAGGCGGCGGACAGCGCACTGTCGAGCATCTGCTGGCGCTGCCACTCAGGCACAACGCGGACGCCTTCGAAATAGCCGGTGATCTCGGACTGCGGGGTGCCACCGGTGCGCAGCGGAACGAAAACGCGCAGAACCCAGCGCCCATCAGGCAACTTGAGGCTTTCATAAGAGGTCGCCGTATAAGTCGGCTTGGCGTGGTGAATCAATATGCCTTCGAGCTGCAAGCCTTCCGCCGTCATTTCTTCGGCCATTTTTTGGCCTTGGCCGTCGTAGATTTCGGCGATGTCGAACAGGCCGCCGGTCAGTGTTTTGGCCGCATCGTTGGCATGTGCCGCGGCATCCGGCCCGCTCAGTGCGATGGCGCCAAAATGGCCCAGCAGCCGCTGCGACTCTTCAATGGCCAGCGAGACCGTGCTTTCCTCGGCGTTTTCGCGGGCGACGAACCAGGCCAGCGGGCTGGCCAGAAACGCGAGCAGCAGGCTGACCGCGCCGATTCGCCAGGCCGTGCGTTTGTTGAAGGGGTTCATGCGAGCTCCCGTCTCATTGCCTCAACTCAATTCGCGATTATTGCCGATGAATCTTAAGACAGTCTGACGGCTGGACGGTTGTCCCCTTAACCGCGATTGCCGCTTGCCTTGAGCATCCGGTCATAGAGCACGACATTGACCGTCGCTGCCAGGTTCATGCAGCCATGGGTGGGGATGTAGACGATGTCCCGACACCATGAGGTGACGTTCTTTTTCAGGCTGCCGTCTTCCGGGCCGAAGATGTAAAAAGCGCGTTCGGGGTGCTGGTATTCGGTGAGCGGCTTGGCGTCCGGGTGGACTTCGATAGCGACAGGGACGCAGCCAAAGGGGATGACCTGTTGCAGGTCATCGACGCCGATCAGCGGCAGTTGCATGTGAACCTGCTTGGTGTCGGTGCGGAATTCGACGGCGCGCTCGTAGCGTTTGCCGGTGTAGAACACCGTGTTGACGCCATAGCAGCCGGCGGCGCGCATGATGGAGCCGACGTTTTCGGGGCCTTTCGGGTTGTACAGGCCGATGCAGGAATAGCCGGTGTAGCCCTGGACGGCCTGTTTTCTGGTGATGGTTTCGATACTCATCGTTACTCGGGCTGGCGGAATTCGTCGTCTATCCAGGCATTGGCGCTGGCCGGGCTGAGCTTGAAGTTCGGGCCGACACGCACCTTGGCCAGTTGCCCGCCGTCGGCATCTTCGGCCGATAGCGTGGCGTAGGGATCATCCTCGTCGGGAACGATGTCGAGGCATATCAAAATTGGCCCGCTTTCCCGGTCGACCGTGAGCTTCTTGTGCAGTTGGGCGTGCAGCTGATGTTCGTGCCGGCGGAGGACTTCCGAGGCGGTCTTGATCAAAGTCTGGAAGGCGGAAACGTCGAGCGGCTTGGGATTTTTCTTGTCGCGCCCCATGGTCCACGGGCCAACCAGCGCCGGCTCGGCTTCACCATCCTTGATCATTTCGACAGCCCAGCCTTCGTCATCTTCGTTCTTGATGACGCGGGCGGTCCAGCCGTTGTTGCGCCACAGGCGTGGCTCGTTGATGACGTCGGCTTGTTCGGTGTCGACGGGGTCGTTGATTGCGTTTTCTGTCATCCGCGAATTGTACTTCCCGGCGCAGCCCTGCTGCTTGCCGAACAGGGCTTTGTGGATACCCATCCCCACCCCGACCCTCCCCTTGAAGGGGAGTGAGCGGCCATTTATACGATTGCCCAGCGACCGCTTACGGGGTTACGGCAGCCTTGCTGGCTTCGACTTCAAGATGGCAGGGAGAGAGCAGCAGATGGGCCAGATGCTCCGGATCGTTTCCGCCCAGATGTTCGGCGAAGGCCGTCAGGCGGGGATCGTTGGCCTCGGTCAAGGTGGCGATCAGTTGCCGTGCCGCTTCGCGCGGATTGGTCACGCCGGGCACGTACCCCGGCCAGTCCTTGTAGTGGGTCAGCAGTTCGGCCTTGTGGTCCTGATAGAGCGCTGAATTCTGCACGAACTCGAGCTCGGCCTGTTTGGCGGCAATTTCCGCGTCGATCTCGGCGTCGGTATTCTGGTAGTGGGCCTTCTCGGCCTCAGTCCAGTGCGGCTTTTCGCCATGCTTTTCGCGCAGGGTGGCGAAGGTGCTGTCCAGTTCGATCTGCGAATGGGTCGAGGCGTCGCGGAAGACATGCACCATGTCCTTGCCGTGTCCTTCCTTGCCAACGTAGCGCATGCCGGCCGTGACGCGCCGCGGATTGAAGCGAAACTGGCGGGCGCAGGCGGCGCGGAGGAGATCGAAAAGTTCTTCAATTTTGGCTGGGCTCACAGGACTATCCTTTCGCTCGCCCCGAACTGCGGCGATTTCATCGCTGGCCAATTGGCTGGCAACAGCATACGCCTGCGCTGGCCCAACTGGCAGCCCGAAATGACAAAAGCCACCTTGCGGTGGCTTCGTTCAATCAGTCTCCCGGCAAATCACATGCGGGCGATCATCGCGTCGCCGAAGGCCGAGCAGGACAGCTCTTCGGCCCCGTCCATGAGACGGGCGAAGTCGTAGGTCACCTGCTTGTCGCCAATGGCTTTTTCCATGGCCTTGATGACGAGGTTGGCCGCTTCGGTCCAGCCGAGGTGGCGCAGCATCATTTCGGCCGAGAGGATGAGCGAGCCGGGGTTCACCTTGTCCAGCCCGGCGTACTTCGGTGCCGTGCCGTGGGTGGCTTCGAAGCAGGCGTACTGGTCGGAGATGTTGGCGCCCGGGGCGATGCCGATGCCGCCGACCTGGGCGGCCAGCGCGTCGGAGATGTAGTCGCCGTTGAGGTTGGTGGTGGCGATCACGTCGTATTCGGCGGGACGGAGAAGAATTTGCTGCAGGAAGGCGTCGGCGATGGAATCCTTGACGGTGACTTCGCGGCCGGTGTTGGGGTTGGTGAAATGACACCAAGGGCCACCGTCGATTAGTTGGGCTCCGAACTCTTCCTGCGCCACCTTGTAGGCGATGTCACGGAACAGGCCTTCGGTGAATTTCATGATGTTGCCCTTGTGCACGATCGTCAGCGACTTGCGGTCGTTGGCGATGACGTACTTGAGTGCGGCGCGCACGAGGCGGGTGGTGCCTTCGACGGAGATCGGTTTGATGCCGATGCCGGATGATTCCGGGAAGCGGATTTTCTTGACGCCCATTTCTTTCTGTAGGAAATCGATGACCTTCTTGCACGCCTCGGAATCGGCAGCCCATTCGACGCCAGCGTAAATGTCTTCGGTGTTCTCGCGGAAGATGACCATGTTGGTCAGTTCCGGGTGCTTGAGCGGCGACGGCACGCCCTTGAAATACTGCACCGGACGGACGCACTGGTAGAGGTCGAGCTCCTGGCGTAGGGCGACGTTGAGCGAACGGATACCACCGCCAACCGGCGTCGTCATTGGTCCCTTGATGGAGACCGAATATTCCTTGAGCGCCGCGAAGGTTTCCTGCGGGAACCACTCGTCCGGGCCATAAAGGCGGGTCGATTTCTCGCCGGCGAAGACCTCCATCCAGTAAATCGTTTTTACCCCGCCGTAGGCCTTGGCCACGGCAGCATCGATGACCTTGATCATGACCGGCGTGATGTCGATCCCGATGCCGTCGCCCTCGATGAAGGGAATGATCGGATTGTTCGGGATCGCCTCCCCCGGAACGATTTTCTGACCGCCTTGCGGCACCTTGATGTGAGAAGTCATGGTCTCTCCTTGGGTTTTATCGGACGGGCCGCAGCCGCGCATTCCGTTGAACAGCAAAGCCCGCCGCTTGTCTCCGGCGCCGGGCAGCGAGGTGATTATGTCGCAAAACGTCGGCCGGTGTCAGCCATTTGGCCGCGTGGCGAGGTTCCCACGGTCAACCGGAAAAAAGGCCTGAAAATGAAAAAAGCGAAGACCGGATGGCCTTCGCTTTTTTGAATATCCGGCGCTCACACGCCGGAAAATATGGCTCGCTTAGATGCGCGCTGCCTTGAGCGCGGCATTGAGCGTCGGGCTCGGACGCATGATCGCCTTGGTCTTCTCGGCATCGGCCTTGTAGTAGCCGCCGATATCGACCGGACGACCCTGCACCGACTTCATTTCGGCAACGATCTGAGCTTCGTTGTCAGTCAGGGTCTTGGCCAGCTTGGTGAAGTGGGCTGCCAGTTCGGCATCTTCCTTCTGCGCCGCCAGTTCCTGCGCCCAGTACATGGCGAGGTAGAACTGCGAACCGCGGTTGTCGAGCTCACCGGTCTTCGGTGAGGGCGACTTGTTGTTGTCGAGCAACTTGCCGGTGGCGGCGTCGAGGGTCTTGGCAAGCAGAATGGCGCGCTTGTTGCCATCCTTGATGCCTTGTTCTTCGAGCGACACGGCCAGGGCCAAAAACTCGCCGAGCGAATCCCAACGCAGGTGGTTTTCCTGGGTCAGCTGCTGGACGTGCTTCGGAGCCGAACCGCCGGCACCGGTTTCGTACATGCCGCCACCGTTCATGAGCGGGACGATCGACAGCATCTTGGCCGAGGTGCCCAGTTCCATGATCGGGAAGAGGTCGGTCAGGTAGTCGCGCAGAATGTTGCCGGTCACCGAGATGGTGTCGAGGCCGCGGGCAACGCGCTCAAGGGTGAAGCGCATGGCGCGGACCTGCGACATGATCTGGATGTCGAGACCGGAGGTGTCGTGATCCTTGAGGTACTTCTGGACCTTCTTGATCAGCTCGTTTTCGTGCGGACGATAGCTGTCCAGCCAGAAGATGGCCGGCATGCCGGACTGGCGGGCGCGGGTGACCGCCAGCTTGACCCAGTCGCGGATCGGTGCGTCCTTGACCTGGCAGGCGCGCCAGATGTCGCCTGCTTCGACGTTCTGCGTCAGCAGCACTTCGCCGGTATTGATGTCGACGATGTTGGCAATGCCGTCTTCGGTGATCTCGAAAGTCTTGTCGTGCGAGCCGTATTCCTCGGCCTGCTGGGCCATCAGACCGACGTTCGGGACAGTGCCCATGGTCCGCGGATCGAAGTTGCCATGCCATTTGACGAAGTTGATCATCTCCTGGTAGATGCGGGCAAAGGTCGATTCCGGCATGACGCACTTGCTGTCGTATTGCTTGCCGTCAGCACCCCACATCTTGCCGCCCTGACGGATCATGGCCGGCATGGAAGCGTCGACGATGATGTCGTTCGGCGAATGGAAGTTGGTGATGCCCTTGGCCGAATCGACCATGGCCAGACGCGGACGGTGTTCCTGACAGGCGTGCAGGTCGCGGATGATTTCGTCGCGCTTGGATTCCGGCAGGGCCTTGATCTTCTCGTACAGGTCGACCATGCCGTTATTGACGTTGATGCCGAGTTCGTCAAAGGTCTTGCCGTGCTTTTCGAAGGCTTCCTTGTAGTAGATCTTGACGCAGTGGCCGAAAACGATGGGGTGCGAGACCTTCATCATCGTCGCCTTGACGTGCAGGGAGTACAGGATGCCGGACTGGCGGCAATCTTCCAGCGTTTGCTCGTAGAAGTCGCAAAGCGCCTTCTTGCTCATGAACATCGAGTCGATGATCTCGCCTTCGAGCAGGGAGAGCTTCGGCTTCAGCACGGTGGTCTTGCCGCCCTTGGCGATCAGTTCCATGCGCACTTCACGTGCCTTGTCGAGCGTCAGCGACTTTTCGCCATGGTAGAAGTCACCGTGTTCCATGTGCGAAACGTGGGTCTGCGACCATTGTTTCCACTCGCCCATGGAATGCGGGCGCTTCCTGGCGAAATTCTTGACGGCGCCCGGCGCGCGGCGGTCGGAGTTGCCTTCGCGCAGGACCGGATTGACGGCCGAACCGATACACTTGCCGAAACGTGCCTTGAGGGCCTTGGCTTCTTCGGTGTCGGCGGTTTCCGGGTAATCAGGGATGGCGTAGCCCTTTTCCTGCAGTTCCTTGACACAGGCCTTGAGCTGAGCAACCGAGGCCGAAATGTTCGGCAGTTTGATGATGTTGGTGTCCGGCAGCAGGCACTTTTTGCCCAGTTCGCCCAGAGTGTTCGGCACCTTCTGGTCGTCCGCAAGAAACTCGGAGAATTCTGAGAGAACTCGGGCCGAAACGGAAATGTCGGCCTTCTCGATTTCAATGCCGGCCGGCCCCGTAAAAGTGCGGACGATCGGCAAAAACGCACAAGTCGCCAGCAGCGGCGCCTCGTCGGTGAGCGTGTAGATGATCTTGGACTTGCCTGCGGACATACGAACCCCTTGGTGATGGTTTTTAATATGCGAGTCGACGACGATACGCCGATACCCTTGCGCGGTGCTTACAGAGTCTCGGGAGTATCCGCAACGCAGCGCTTCCGGTCAACGGTGAAATACGGTTTCACAGTGTGGTCCGCCGCGGATGCCCCGAATGGCGGCGATCTCGTCATTTCGCCTCCGGCCCACTAAAATCCGCTGACATACGGAGCGATCACATGAAAATCTCAGTCGGCCTCTACGGCACCAGCGCGCACCAGATTGCGCTGGCCATGATCCAGGGATTCAACAAGCACTACACGCTGTTTCGCCTGAGCAGCCGTGAAGCCAAGTCGCGTTTCGAGCAAAGCGACTGGCAGGGCGTGCACAAGGCAGTGCGCGAGCGTATCCGCTTCTACGATGACCGCGTGGACGAATGCGTCGAACGTCTGCGCGATGACTACGATGCCCAGCACATCGACGACAGCACTTGGCAGCAGGTCAAGCTGCTCTACATCGGCCTGCTCCTCAACCACAAGCAGCCGGAACTGGCCGAAACCTTCTTCAACTCGGTGACGACCAAGATCCTGCACCGCAATTATTTCCACAACGATTTCATTTTCGTCCGCCCGAGCATCTCGACGGAGAACATCGAGGGCGACGACAGCCAGACCTACCGCAGCTACTACGCCAAGGAAAACGGCCTGCGCGGGGCGATCCACGGCATCATCGCCGACTTCGGCTGGCTGCGCCCCTTCGCCGACCTCGAGCGAGATGTTGACCATGTTTACGACTCCGTCAGCCGCCATCTCAACGGCATGCCGCGGCGCGAGGTCAACTTCCAGATCCAGGTACTCGGCTCGCCCTTCTATCGCAACAAGGCGGCCTACATCATCGGCAAGGCGATCAACGGCGCGAACGAGTATCCGTTCGCTATCCCCGTGCTCCACGACGAGGAAGACAGGCTCTACCTCGACACCATACTGCTCGACGGGTGGCGGATCGGCCTCCTCTTTTCGCTGTCGCGCGCCTACTTCATGGTCGACATGGAAGTGCCCTCCGGCTACGTACAGTTCCTGCGCTCCATCCTGCCCGCCAAGCCGCGCTCCGAGCTCTACATCATGCTCGGTCTCGGCAAACAGGGCAAAACCATGTTCTTCCGCGATTTCATCTATCACCTGCACCATTCCGAAGACCAATTCATCATGGCCCCCGGCATCCGCGGACTGGTCATGCTGGTCTTCACCCTGCCCTCGTACCCTTATGTCTTCAAGATCATCAAGGATGTTTTCGGCGCCTCGAAGAACATGGACCGCGCCACGGTCAAGCGCAAATTCATGATGGTCAAGCAGGTCGACCGTGTCGGCCGGATGGCCGACACCCTCGAGTTCTCCAACGTCCTGTTCCCGCGCAAGCGTTTCGACGGCGAGGTCATGGCCGAACTGGAAAAACTGGCGCCGTCCTGCTTCGAAATCGACGGCGATCAACTGATCATCAAGCACCTCTACATCGAACGCCGAATGGAGCCGCTCAACATTCATCTCGACCGCATGGAGCGCGCCAACAACATCGAAGGCCTCGAACACGCCATCCGGGAATACGGCAGCGCGATCCGCGAAATGGCTCAGGCCAACATCTTCCCGGGCGACATGTTATGGAAGAATTTCGGCGTTACCCGCTTCGGCCGTGTCGTTTTCTACGACTACGACGAAATCGAGTACATGACCGACTGCAACTTTCGCAAAATTCCGCCGGCCCCCGATTTTGAAACCGAGATGTCGGGCGAGGTCTGGTACCCGGTGGCCAGAAACGATATTTTCCCGGAGGAATTCGCCACCTTCCTGCTCGCCTCGCCGCAGGTCCGAAAAATATTCCTCAAGTACCACAAAGACCTGCTCGACCCGAAATTCTGGCAGGATGCCCAGCAGAAAATCCGCGACGGCCATGTCGAGGACTTCTTCCCCTACCCGCAGGAACTGCGTTTTGTGAATACCAGCAAGCACCTCAATGAATAGATAAGTGATCACTGACCCCGATAGTCAGAAACTCTGACTTCTGCCGAAATAACAATTCACTTATCTTCGGATCACATACATTAACCGAATCATGACCTCATCGTCATTCAAGGTCAGGTTCGATGCTTCTAAAAACCTACATCGCCCACAATTCAAGGAGAGTGATGATGCCGCTTACCCTGGCGGTTGCTCGCGAAAGCGCCGACGGTGAATACCGTACCGCGCTCTCGCCCGAGACAGCCAAGAAATTCGCCGCCCTCGGCGCCAAGCTTTGCATGGAACAAAGCGCCGGCATCCAGAGCCACTTTCTCGACCCTGACTACACCGGCGTCGAATTCGTTCATGGCCTGGTCGAAGCCTATGCCAATGCCCACCTGATCCTGCGCGTGACCCCGCCAAGCCTGGCTGAAATCGAGCGTATCCCCGAAGGCGCCGTGCTGATTGGTCTGCTCAAGCCCTTCGAAGACAAGGCCCGTCTCGCCGCCCTGAACGCCAGGAAGATCACCGCCTTCGCCCTCGAACTGCTGCCGCGCATCTCGCGTGCCCAGAGCATGGACGCCCTGTCCTCGCAAGGCGCCTGTGCCGGCTACCAATGCGGACTGATCGCCGCCGCCCGCTGCACCAAGTTCTTCCCGATGCTCACCACCGCCGCCGGCACCATCCGCCCGGCCCGTGTGCTGGTTATCGGTGCCGGCGTCGCCGGCCTGCAAGCGATCGCCACCTGCAAGCGTCTCGGCGCCATGGTCGAAGCCTACGACGTCCGTTCCGCCGCCCGCGAGCAGATCGAATCGCTCGGCGCAAAGTTCGTCGACACCGGCGTTGCGGCTGATGGCGTCGGCGGCTACGCCCGCGAACTGACTGCCCAAGAGAAGGCCGCCCAGACCGAGAAACTCGCCAAGGCCGTCGCCTTGTCCGACGTCGTCATCACCACCGCCGCCATTCCCGGCAAAAAAGCACCGATCATCATCACCACCGACATGATCGGTCGCATGAAATACGGCGCCATAATCGTCGACATGGCGGCCGAATCCGGCGGCAACTGCGCTTTGACCCAGCCCGGCGAACACGTCGTCGCCAACGACGTGAACATCCATGGCCCATTGAATCTGCCCTCCCGCATGCCGACCCACGCCTCCGAGCTCTACGCCAAGAACCTCTACAACTTCCTCTCGCCATGGATCAAGGATGGCGAACTCAATATCGACTGGAGCGACGATGTCGTCGCCGGTACGCTGCTGTGTAAGGATGGCGTCACCGTGCACAGCGTGGTCAAACAAGTCATGGGAGAAGCATGATGGACGGCCTGCTCGCGCTCTACATCTTCATGCTCGCCGCCTTCACCGGCTACGAGATCATCGCCAAGGTGCCGGTCATCCTGCACACGCCGCTGATGTCCGGTTCCAACTTCATTCACGGCGTCGTCGTGGTCGGTGCCATGCTCATGCTCGGCACGGCGGACACCCCCGTTCAGCAAGCCATCGGCTTCTTCGCCGTCGCCCTCGGCGCGGCCAACGCCGCTGGTGGTTACGTCGTGACCGAACGCATGCTCGCCATGTTCAAGAAGAAGGAGGGTTGAACATGACCATCCCAGTTTACGTTCAAGGCGCCTGGTTCCTTGGCGCCGCGCTGTTCATCTTCGGCCTCAAGGGCATGAGCTCGCCGGCCAGCGCCCGAAAGGGCATCATCATCGCCGGCTACGGCATGCTCGTCGCCATTGCCGCCACCTTCCTCATCCCCGGCTTGCAGAACCTCGCCCTGATGGCCCTGGCCCTGGCGCTCGGCGGCTCGGCCGCCTGGATCTCCGGCAAGAAGGTCAAGATGACCGACATGCCGCAGATGGTCGCCATTTACAACGGCATGGGCGGCGGTGCCGCTGCCGCCATCGCCGCCATCGAGTTTGCCAAGGGCGATGCCCACAGTCTGGCGACGACGGTGCTCGCTGTCATTGGCGCGCTGATCGGTGCGGTGTCGTTTTCCGGTTCCTGCGTCGCTTGGGCCAAGTTGCAGGGTGTGCTCAAGAAAGCCCATCGCCTGCCAGCCCAGAATGCGGTCAATGTCGTTCTCGCCCTGATCGCCCTCGGTCTCGGTGGGGCCATGGTCGTCATGGCCCCGGCCCAACCGGAACTGATCTTCGGCTTCTTCGCCGTCGCCTTGATGCTCGGTCTGATCGTCACCCTGCCCATCGGCGGGGCCGACATGCCGGTCGTCATCTCGCTGTTCAACGCCTTCACCGGCTTGGCCGTCGGTTTCGAGGGTTACGTGCTGGGCAACCCTGCGCTGATCATTGCCGGCATCGTCGTTGGGGCGGCCGGTACGCTGCTCACCCAGCTCATGGCCAAGGCCATGAACCGGCCGATCTCCAACATCCTGTTCACGCCGATGGTAGCCAGTGGCCCGGGTGAAGCGATCAGTGGTTCGATGAAGGAGCTTTCAGCACTCGATGCGGCCGCGATGATGCGCTACGCCTCCAAGGTCATCATTGTCCCGGGTTACGGTATGGCTGTAGCCCACGCCCAGCACAAGGTGTGGGAAATGACCTCTATCCTCGAAGAAGCCGGGGTCGAGGTGAAGTTCGCCATCCACCCTGTGGCTGGCCGGATGCCGGGGCACATGAATGTGCTGCTGGCCGAAGCTGGTGTGCCTTACGACAAGATCTTCGATCTGGAAGAGATCAACGGCGAATTCGGTCAGGCCGATGTGGCGCTGATCATTGGCGCCAACGACGTGGTCAATCCGAGTGCCAGAACCGACAAGACCAGCCCGATCTACGGCATGCCGATCCTCAATGCCGACATGGCGCAGAACGTCATCGTGATCAAGCGCGGCAAGGGCACCGGTTACTCCGGCGTCGAGAATGCGC
Source organism: Azonexus sp. (assembly GCF_049652925.1). Classification (GTDB taxonomy): domain Bacteria; phylum Pseudomonadota; class Gammaproteobacteria; order Burkholderiales; family Rhodocyclaceae; genus Azonexus. Next base: position 36,262 of record NZ_JBASFI010000023.1, on the reverse strand, counting down.
TGTTCTACACCGACAATTGCCGGATGCTCTACGGCGATGCCCAGCCGATGGCCGGTGAGATCATCCAGCATTTGAAGGCAATGGGCTAGAGTCGCTTGAGCCGCACTAAATCAGTGCACACGGCTCAGAATTTTGTAACGGCCGTGCCAGCACGGCCGTACAATATCAGGCTATATATTTCCCCGGAACCGGTGAATGAAGCGCATTGATGACCTTCTGATCTGGCTGGCTGCAGCAGCCTGCCTTGGACTGTGGCTGTGGTCACTGGCTGTCGGCCCTGTTTCTCCGCATTTCCTGGTGGTACTTGCTGTACTGCTGGCCGGCACCATTTTGTTTTCCTATGGCGAACGACGGCGCTGGAAAGACAAGCAACTGTCTTACGTCACGGAGCTGAAGGACGTGATGTCGGAATACCAGGTCCTTTCCGACGAGGCCATGGCCCATGCAGAACTGCAGTTCTCGTCGCTCGAAAACGACATGCGCGAGGCGCAGGAGATCATCCGTACTTCAGTCAGCAAGCTTTCCGGCAGCCTGACCGGTCTTGAATCCCAGTCATCCGACCAGCGCCAGATCCTGCGCTCGCTGATCGACCAGATGCTGAACATGACGGGCGAGAACGCGTCGGCACAGGAACAGGTCAGCCTGCAACGTTTCTTCGATGAAACGAATGTCCTGATTGCCGAATTTGTCAGCAAGATGACCCAGATCCAGTCAACCAGTCAGGGCATTGCAGCCAGTTTTGACGAAATGCAGGGCAAGGTTGCGCTGATCAACCGCTCCCTGAACGACATCGCCGGCATTACCAAACAGACCGACCTGCTGGCGCTCAATGCCGCCATTGAAGCCGCGCGGGCGGGCGAAGCAGGCCGCGGCTTTGCCGTGGTGGCGGACGAAGTGCGCAATCTGGCGGCCCGTACCGGCGAATTCAATGTCGATATCCGCACTTCGCTGAGCGATATCATGAAATCGTTGCAGGAGGTCGGAACCCGGGTGGCCGATGCGACCAACATCGACATGAGCCTGGCCGAAAAATCCCGTACGACCTTGCAGGATCTGGGCAGCGAGTTGCTGGCGCTGACCGGCAAGGCGCGCGAGCATTCCGACCACATCACGGCCATCACCGAACAGATGCACGAGATGACCGAGGAAGGCGTCATGGCCATGCAGTTCGAGGATATCGTGACGCAGATGATGTCGCGCATCAGCCAGCGAACGACCAACGTCGGCGAATACATGCACGCCTTCCTGGCCCTGCAATACGACAACGAAGCCGACGGCCTGCAGCGCTTCCGCTCGCGCAGCCAGAAACTGGTTGAACTGCTGGTCAACTCGCACGTTCAGGGCGATGCAATGAAGGCCAGCCATTCCGGTGCGAGTGCGATGAGCAGCAGCAACGGCGACATCGAGCTGTTCTGACCCCAGTTTCGCATTGCTACGGTCAACCCGAAATTTAGGCCAAAAATGGAATTGTCCAGCCTGATCGAAACCCTGGGCGAGAAGACCGCAGTCACGCTGGCCGGCCTGACCATCGGCATCTTTTTCGGCATTTTCGCCCAGCGCTCGCGTTTCTGCCTGCGCTCCGCCGTCGTCGAATTCTGGAACCGCAGCGGCTGCAGCAAGCTGGCAGTTTGGCTCTTCGCCTTTTCGGCTGCGGTCATCTCCACCCAGTTCTTCATCACCCAGGGCTGGCTCGATGTCTCGCAGGCCCGCCAACTGGCGGCCAAAGGCAGCCTCTCCGGCGCACTGGTCGGCGGTTTGCTCTTCGGTGTCGGCATGATCCTGGCCCGTGGCTGCTCGTCGCGCATGCTCGTCCTCGCCGCCAACGGCAACCTGCGCGCCCTGCTCGCCGGGCTGATTTTCGCCGTCGCGGCCCAGGCCTCGCTGAACGGTCTGCTCTCGCCGCTGCGCACCTCCATTTCCGGCTGGCTGACCATCGATGGCGGCACCGCCCGCGACCTGCTCGCCTTCCTGCATCTGGGCAATATCGGCGGCCTGCTCTTCGGTCTCGTCTGGCTCGCTGCAGCCATCCACTTCGCCCGCCGCGCCCACCTCGCCCGGCGCGAATGGCTGGGCGGCAGCGGCGTCGGCCTGATGGTCGCGCTGGCCTGGCTGGTCACCTACCAGGTCGGCACCCAATCCTTCGAAATCATTCCCGTGCAGAGCCTGAGTTTCACCGGCCCGTCGGCCGACGTGCTGATGCTGGTCCTCTCCCCGCCGGGACAGCCGTGGGACTTCAATATCGGCCTGGTCCCCGGCGTGGTCCTCGGCTCCTTCCTCGCCGCCTTGTGGGGCAAGGAACTCAAGCTGGAAGGCTTCAAGGACGGCCACAGCATGCGGCGCTACATGGCCGGCGCCGTCTTCATGGGTTTCGGCGGCATGCTGGCCGGCGGTTGCGCCGTCGGTGCCGGCGTCTCGGGCGCGGCGATTTTCGCGCTGACGGCGTGGATTTCGCTGATCGGCATGTGGCTGGGCGCCGGGCTGGCCGACCGGCTGGTTGACCGCGTTCAACCACCTTCCCGTACGACTCAAGTAGCCATGCCGGTCAGCGAACAAATTCCGCAACCCTGAGCCGCCACCGCCCAACGCAGCAGCTAAAAGCGAAACGGCGACAGAACCCCGCCCTGCCGCAGCTATCTCAAGCCCCGGTCAACCGGCCGCTTGCTGGATCAATAGCAGCCCGCCGCCCGGGCGTCGCGAACGTTCCCGTTCAACGCGTACATATTGCATAGCTGCTTTTTCGGCGCATCTGCCAGCGCCTTGGCCTCCCGCCGCTCGCGGTCCTTCTCGTATTGTTCCTGCGCCCAGCGTTGCTGCTGAAGTTGCGCGTCGAGCCGTTGCTGTTGAAGTTCCAGGGATTTGGCACTGGCGCTGGCACGATAGTCGAGTTCAGCTTTTCTGCGCGCGGCCTCTTCCGATGCGATATCGATCATTTTTCCCTGATTCTGAACCGCCCCTTCAACCAGGAATCGTTCGCTCTCGGCCCGGTAAGCCTCGTTGCGCACCGTCCCCACTTCCCTGACCGACTGAACCTCGACTTGCTTGCTGCGAATCTGCTGATCGCCGCGTTGCCCCATGAATTTGTAGGCAGAATAAGCCAATGCGATCAAGGCAATCCCGATCATCAGCCGGCCGGTCGTGGAGTCCGACCACCAACTCAGGAACGTACTCTCAGATTGATAAGCGTAGGAATGAACCGGTTGTGGATTGAAGTCGGGCGCCGCCGTTAGCGATACGTCATAGGCTGCCCGTTTTTCCGGCGAGGAGAGCACGGCGTAGGCTTCCTCAAGGAAAAGTAGCTGGTTGCGCGCTTCGTGATCGCCGCCTTGCGCCGCCTCGGACAGAACCGGCTTCAGCTTCTGATATGCCGCCTTGATGACCTCCGGTATGGCCTTGGCGCTGACCTGCAACACATCGTAATGAGAAACCTTCATAACCCCCCCTTTTTTTCCGCGAATGATACTGACTGGCGGGGAACACCTCAATATGACCAAGGACTATTCGACTCCTTAATATTGGGAAAAACGAAATTATTCACGCTTGAGCAAAAAAATGGCAGCAAACAGGCCCAAGCTCGGACGATGGCGACCATACAGGCCGTCTGGAACGTTTCTCGCTACCAGCGCAAATACCCTCCCGATTTGTGCCGAAGATGTCAGAAAACTCACAAGCCTTGATCGATTCGCTGTCGCTCGACCCACGGCTATCCCTGTTCGCCGTGGCGGCGGGAGCGACGGCGACCGACGGCGAGCTTGGCGACGAAACACTCGACGACATGGCGGCGCAGGTCGCCAGCGGCGCCCTGGCCGACCTCGACGCGCGACTCGTCTGGCCATTGCTGGCCGAAGGTTTGATGGGCGCCCAGCCGTCGCGCATGCTGGCGGCACTGACCGCCTGCGGCGCGCAGGAACGCCTGCTGCCTGAATTCACCGCCCTGTACGGTCGCTTCGAGACCGGCTTCGATGGCGAGCCGGTCGATCTCGGGCGACACCAGAGGCGGGTACTCGACACGGCAGCCGTCGCCAATGCACCCTTGCGCGTGCGGCTGGCGGCGCTGCTCTGCAATCTTGGCAAGGCCGACTCGCCGCCGCAGCATCTGCCTTCGCACTACCGCCACATCGACCGCTGCCTGCCGCGCATCCGCAACGTCTGCGCCCGCTTCGGCATCCCGGCCGAGCTTGAGGACTTCGCCATCCTGGTCGCCATGGAACTGGAGCGCGTCCATCGCGCGACACGCATGCGAGCTGGCTCGATGGCCGCGCTGATTGAACGGGTTGGAGCCTTTACCGATCCGGCGCACTTCGAGGATCTGCTGACGGTCTGCGCCTGCGACTATTTCGCCTATCCGGGCAACACCACGCCGCTTTATCCGAAAGCCGCCCTGCTCAGACAAGCCCTGGCCGCCTGCCAGTCGCTGCCGGAACCCGACGATGATGAGGCCACCGCGCTGCACGAACGGCGCGCCATGGCCGTCGCCCGCGCCTTGCGCTCCGGCACTGACCACGAACTTTGAAAGGACCAACGATGACGACCGCCCCCCTCTCCCCGGACTGCCTGGTCGCCGTAGCCACCAAGACCGGGCAGCAGATCGACATGCACTTCGGCCACGCCGACGACTTTGCCATCTACGCCGTGCGCAACGGCACGGTGGCCTTTCTCGAAAAACGTGAGGTCGAACATTACTGCCAGGGCGGCCATGGCGACGAGGACAAGCGCGAAGTCATCCTGCGCGCCCTCGCCGACTGCCGAGCGCTGTTTGTCGCCCGGATCGGTGGTGGCCCTGCTGACCGGTTGCGAGAGGCGGGTATCGAACCGGTGGACGACTACCCCTACGGCGCGCCGGAGGAGTCGATTGCCGCCTGGCTGGCCAGCCGCAACGGGTGAGAGCTGCTTAACGGCATGCTTTTCCGGCCCGCAGCACTATCCCACGGTCAACCGGAAAAATCGGCAAAAATTGAAATCGCCCGTGGCGCCAGACAAAAAAATCCCCGCCGCAGCGAGGATTTCTGGCAGCTGATTGACGATCAGCGCGGGAAGTACATCTTCGCCTTGTCCAGCTTGTAGGTCCACGGCAGGCCGGCGTTCTTCCAGCCATTGACGACGCGCTGGCCGGCTTTCGCACCATCCTTGGCGGTATCACCCTCGACCCCTTCGGCGACCCCGTAAACCTTGGTGTAACCAGCCGTTTGCAGGCGATCCTGCGCCTTCGAGCTGCGGTCGCCGGAGCGGCAGATCACGATGATCGTGGCGTCCTTGCCCAGCCCCATTTCCTTCAGGCGGCGCTCCAGTTCCGGCACGAAATCCTGGTTCGGCTCGAGCTTGTACATGTGGCGCTTGTCGTCCCAATCACTCATCAACTCGGGATGTTCGACGTAGGGCACGAGCGCATCGGCATCACTCGGCCAGCCGACGTACATGGCTTCGGCTCGGGTCCGGATGTCGAAGAAAGCGACGCCCTTGGGGTTGGCTTTCTTCATGTCGTAGGCCTGCTGCGGCGTCAGATAGAGGCCGACCTTCGATTTCTTGACATCGGGCAGCTTGTCCCAGTCGGTGCTACCCGGCGCCCAGTCGGCGGCGAAGGTTTGCGTGGCAAAGGCCAGCGCGGCGACTGCAAAGAGTTTCGGCAAGAGTTTCATCATGCGATCCCCGGATTGTTGGCCGCCGCCTTGAGCGTCGGCAGGTTGAGATTGACCGGCTTGACGGTCTTTATGTCACGCAGATATTTTGCCACGACATCCCAGATCGGCTCGCCGGAATTTTTCGCCTCTTCCGAAACCGGTGCCCAGCCGGCCACCTTGTAGTTCTTGGCCGGATCGATGAGCTTGCCCTTGAGCATCATGTTCTGGATACGGTTGCCCATTTTGGCCGTCGGATCGCAGGTCCATTGCAGGCCGCCGACGCGCACCATGTCGCCGCCCTGCTGGTAGTACGGGTCCGGGTTGAACAAGTTGTCGCAGACGTCTTCGAGCACCGTCTTGATCATCTCGCCGCTCATGTTGCTCACCGTCGTCCAAGGATAGGTGATCGCCGTCTGGTCGAGCACGTGTTCCATCAGGATGGGCTGGCCGGGCAACAGCGAAGTGCCCCAGCGGAAGCCCGGCGAGAAGGCGATTTCGGCGTCCTTGACCTTCATCAACGCATCGAGGATGACCTGGTCGAAGGTGCCGTTGAAGTTGCCGCGGCGGTAGAGCAAACCTTCGCTGACAGCCAGCTTTTCGGTGAGTTTGGACAGGTAGGGCGCACGCGCCTTGTCGATCAGCGTCTGCATGTCCTTGTCGGCCGGTAGCAGGTTGGCGAAGACCGGCAGCAACTTGTAGCGGAAGTCGGCGATCTTGCCGTTCTTGACGTCGAAATCGAGCACGCCAAGGTACTTGCCGTTGGAACCGGCGTTGGTCACCAGGGTCTGGCCGCCGGCATTCTTGACGACAACCGGCGCCGGCATGCCGTCATGAGTGTGGCCGCCGAGGATGGCGTCGATGCCCTTGACGCGCGAGGCCATCTTCAAATCAACGTCCATGCCGTTGTGCGAGAGCACGACAACGACCTGCGCGCCGGCGGCACGGGCTTCGTCGACGGTCTTCTGCATGTTCTCTTCCTGGATGCCGAAGCTCCAGTTCGGCGTCTGCCAGCGCGGGTTGGCGATCGGCGTGTAGGGGAAGGCCTGGCCGATGATGGCGACCGGCACGCCGTTCATCTTCTTCATGACGAAAGGCTTGAAGACGGCATCGCCGAAGTCGGTGGTCTTGACGTTCTGGGCGACGATGTCGATCTGGCCGGCGAAATCCTTTTCCTCGATTTCCTTGACCCGGGCCTCGCCGTAGGTCGATTCCCAATGCAGGGTCATGACATTGACGCCGAGCGCCTTGCAGGCATCGACCATGTCCTGGGCGTTGGACCACAGCGCCGTGCCGGAACCCTGCCAGGTGTCGCCGCCGTCGAGCAGCAGCGCGCCGGGACGATTGGCTTTCATGCGTTTGACCAGCGTCGCCAGGTGAGCGAAGCCGCCGACCTTGCCGTAGGTCTCGGCGGCTTTTTCGAAATTCAGGTAGGTGTAGGCATGCGCCTCCAGCGTGTTCGGCTTGAAGCCGAAATGCTTGAGCAGGTTGGCACCGACGAGATGCGGCACCTTACCGAACTGGTCGCCAAAGCCGAGATTAACGTTCGGCTCGCGGAAATAGATGGGCAGCAACTGGGCATGACAATCGGTAATGTGCAGCAGGCTGACGTTGCCGAATTTGGGCAGGTCGTACAGTTTGGCAGCGCCCTTTTCAGCCTGCGCCAATTCACTGTGCAGTGACATGCCACCGGCCGCCGCGACGGCCATGACCTGAAGAAATTCCCGACGATTCATGCTCATTTTTGTTCCTTGAAAATGAAATTCTGGCAAAACCCGCGAGGCGATGGGCGAGGCCAAAAAAATGCCCAGCCAGTTTCCCGGCCGGGCCAATCACGCAAGTTCTAGTCTTTGTTAACCGGCGATTCCGGATCGACCAGGAAAGCCACGATGTGGGTGATCTGCTCCGGCGTCACCCAGTTATGCAGGCCGAAACGCGGCATGTTGGTGCACGCCGTGAAGGCGTTGGAGTTGTAGACCTTGTCGTAGACGTACTTGATGGTCTCTTCCGAATTGCCGCGGATCTTGCCGAAATTGCGCAGGCTAGGGCCGATCGTGCCGTAGGCGATTTCCTTCTTGGCCAGTTCGTGGCAGGCGTAGCAGTTGCCGCCACGCAGCTTGCCGGCCGGGTCGGGCTGGAGGAAGCCGATGTGACCGCCAGTGCCCACGGCTGCGAGCTTCTCGCCTTCCCTCCAGTCACCGATCAGCTTGCCTTCGACCGGATAGCGGATGGTCGCTGCGTTGAGCTTTTCCAGCTTCTCGCCGACCTTGCGCGGCGGGTTGTCGCGGTATTGCTGGCAGGTCTTCATCGTCTCGTCCTGGTCCAGACGGGTCATCCAGTATTTCGGATTCTCGGCCTTGAACGAAGCACGGAACATCTGGTCAGCTTCCTTGGCGTACTTGCCGCCCGGCGCTTCAACGGCTTTCTGAGCCAGGGCCGGCGTTGCGATTGCTACGGTCAACCCGAAAAAAAGGGCAAATTTGAAATTCATGGTCGTCCCCTTTTTCAGCGCTTGATTCCCGGCGTTTCCATGACGGTGCCGGTCGCAGTTTTTTGCAGATAGGTTTCCAGCGCGATGATCGAATCGGCCAGATAGTTCGGCTCAGGCCAGCGGGCCTGGCGCATGCAGTCGATCAGACGACGCTGCATGGTCCACACCGTGCCCTGCGAGACGCGGTACGAGGGCCAGGTCTTCATGGCGAAGCCGGCGCCTTCCTTGGTCGTCAGGTTGCCGAGTTCCTGCAGGCGGATGCGCTTGCCTTCCTGACCGTGGCAGATGGAGCAGGAAAAATCCTGCGGCCCGGAGCGGCGATAGAAAATATACTCGCCCATCTTGGCCATCTTGGCTTCTTCAGGATGCGTCGCCGGCACGTTGATCGGCTTGCCGTTCGACTTGGCGCCGATAAAAGTAACCAGCGCCTCGATGTCGGAATCCTTGCCCGGCTTCGAATACCACTGCTTGGTCGCTTCGGCCAGGGTGAAGCCCTGCAGGGTCATCATGCAATGGACGAGGCGGGATTCGACGTCCATGACCTTGCCGGTATCCTTGAAGTATTTCGGCAGGGCGGCATAGGCGCCGTCCAGCTTGCCCGGCCCCTGACCAAGGTCGCATTGTTCGAGCGAGGCATTCTTCGGGCCGCGCTTTTGCATCCACAGGCCTTCGCCCTTGACTTCGAACAGGTCGGCCGGATTACCGTCGGCCAGCGCTTCGCGATACTTCGCGAGCTCATCGGCCACCTTGCTATCCTGGGCCGCAACACCACCGGCAAAGGCAGCCAGAACGGCAGCCCCAACCAGCGTTTTCATCAAACGTCGAATCATTGATTACTCCTCCACGGGGTAAAGGCAACGGCAGCGGCGATCTGTGTCGCCTGACTGCCGTTATTGCGTGCTATCAGCTATCAGTTGACGACAGCTTCGTCGGAGCGCGTATCGCCCTTGTTGTCTTTCCAGCTGACCGTGATCTTGTCGCCCTTGGCGCCGCCCTTGAACTTGAAAGCCAGGTACGGGTTCTTCGAGACGGACGGTCCGAATTCGCTGGTCAGCACGACCTTGTCGCCATGCTTGGCAACCAGTTCGGTAATGAACCAGGCCGGCACGATCGCGCCAGCCGAGTCTTTGCGCTGGCCGGTTTCCATTTCGTGGCTGACCAGAACCTTGACTTCGGTAACGCCGTCCTTGCTGGCGGCGCGGATTTTCATTGGATTGCCCATGTTTCTATCTCCTTGAATTCGTGTCGATTAGCCGCCGCAGCCGCCGAGAGTGACCTTGATCTCTTTCGTGGCCATGAAGAATTTGCCGTCCGACTTGACCAGCGCATAGATGTTCGAGGTCTGGCCCATCTTGACGCGGGTCTGGACGTTGGCTTCGGTGCCTTCCGGCAGCACGAAGGAAGCGGCCAGCGCGTTCGGGTTTTTCTCGATCAGGATGGCGACCATGGTCACGTTCGGCAGGCTGGAAGCCACGCCAACCGGCACGACGGCGCCGTTTTCGGCGATATCCGGACCGGTAACCTGGACATCCTTGCTGTCAACCGGCGTGCCGGCGCCGATGGCCTTGAGCGTGTCGGCCATGCTCTTGGCGTCGAAGGCAGCCTTGTTCCAGTCAGCCAGGGCCATGCCCGGGGTGATGATGCCGGCGGCGGCCAGCATGCCCAGCAGGGCGGCGCCGGAGCCGGATTTCAGTACGGTGCGACGTTGATTGTTCATGACTTCTCCTCTGTAGAAATTGGGTTACTTCGAGCCGGACAGAATCCACTGAACCAGTGTCTTCAGATCCTCGTCCTTGATATGACCATTCGGCGGCATCGGGATCGAGCCCCAGACGCCTTGCCCACCGGCCTTGACCTTGGCGATCAGGCGCGATTCGGCATCGGTCTGATCCTTGTAGCGGGCCACCACTTCGTTGTAGCCGGGGCCAACGATCTTGCTCTTGATGCCGTGACAGGCCATGCAGCCACTCTTCGTGGCCAGTTCCAGCGTGCCGGCATCGGCCGCCTTCTTGGCGGCCTCGGGGCCCAGCGTCTGGGTGCCGCGGACCGGACCGAATGAACGGTTCTGATCACGCAGTTCGCCGTGCGCCGTCCGGGCATATTCCGGCAGGGTCGAGCCGATCAGCACTTCCGGCTTGCAGTTCTTCATGCACGCCTTATTTGCCGTATCCGGCTTGCCGCCGTTGCCGATGCCGCCCTTCTTGGCCGGCGCACCGGGCCACATGCCGTGGTCGGTCGTCATGCCGTTGCGGTTGGGCAACAACTTCTGCACATCGGCAATGTTCTTGTCGGACAGCACGAAGTCAGCCGGCACGATTTCCTGCAGATTGAGCAGATAGGCCAGGATGGCGTAAACCTCGTCCGGCTTCAGCGACTTCGGTGCCGTCCAGGGCATGGCGCGCTGGATGTAGTCGAAAACCGTCGAAATTGTCGCCACCTTGGTGAAGGTGGTGCGCTGCGGCAGTTCACCGGAAGACAGGCCCTTGACGTTGCCGGACTTGATATCGTCCTTGGTCGTACCGCCGGCCAGCGGCGTGAAGACTTCGTTCGACTCGCCGAAAGAGCCATGGCAAGAAGCGCACTTTTCCTCGAACAGTTCATTACCGCGCTCGACATTGCCCGATCCCTTGGGCAGGCCCTTGAAGTCCGGGCGAACGTCGATGTCCCAGGCCTTCACTTCGGCCGGGGTGGCCGGACGGCCGACGCCCTGATAGTTCTCGAAGGCGATTGCTACGGTCGACGCGGAAAAAAGGGCAAAAACGAAAAGAGGCTTAGAGAACCTGAACATTGCTGACCTCCCCGCTTTCAACCACTTTCCAGGACTGGATGGCGTTGTTGTGATAGATGGACTTGGTACCGCGTACGGCACGCAGTTGGCCATAACTCGGCTGAACGAAACCGGTTTCATCGATGGCGCGCGATTGCAGGATGGCCGGCGAGCCGTCCCACACCCAATTGGTGTTGAAACGGGTCAGCGCCTTGTTCTGGATCGGCCCTTCGAGGCGCGCCGTCTGCCAGTTGATGCCGCCGTCGAAGGAGACATCGACCTGCTTGATCTTGCCGCGACCAGACCAGGCAAGGCCGGAGACGTTGAAGAAGCCCTTGTCGAGCAGCGTCTGGCCACCGGATGGGGTGGTGATCACCGACTTGGCTTCCTGGATCGAGCTGTACTGGCGATGCTGGCCGCTCGGCAGGAGGTCGATGTAATGCACCGCCTCGTCCTTGGTGGCATACGGCTTGTCGCCGACTTCGATGCGACGCAGCCACTTGACCCACGACACGCCCTGCACGCCGGGCACGACCAGACGCAGCGGGTAGCCGTTTTCCGGGCGCAGCATTTCGCCGTTCTGGCCATAGGCCACGAAGACTTCGCCGGACTCGACCATTTCCATCGGAATGGTGCGGGTCATCGAGGAGCCATCGGCACCTTCAGCCAGCACGTAGCGCGCCTTCTTGTAATCGACGCCACAATCCTCCAGCAGCACCTTGAGCGGCACGCCGGTGAATTCGGAACAGGAGAGCATGCCATGCGTGTATTGCACGGTCGGCACTGCGACATTGCCCCATTCGAGGCCGGTGTTGGCACCGCACTCGATGAAGTGGATGCGCGATACCGACGGCAGACGCATCAGTTCGTCGAGCGTGTAAACCTTGGCCTTCTTGAGCAGCGAATCATCCGAGCCATTGACCATCAGGCGATGTTTGGACGGATCGATGTCGTGCCAGCCCTGGTGATGGCGCTCGAAGTGCAGACCGGACGGCGTGATGATGCCGAACAGGCCCTGCAGCGGCGCAAACGATACGGAAGCACCGCCGACGCGGGCCAGACCCGGCGATTCGCGGCGCAGCAACTGGCTTTCGTACTTCGACGGCATGCCGTACGGATTGGTCGCAACCGGCAGGCCGAGCGAGGTTGTCCACGCCGGATTTTCGAGAATGTTCGGATCGCCTTCGCTGGCCCGAACGACCTTCGGGACAGCCAGTGCGGCACCAGCTGCGAACAGGCTCTTGCGGAGAAAATCCCGGCGACCGGCAGCAACGGCCTGAACCTGCTCTTCCGACAGGAAGTTTTCCGGAGCGGGCCGCAGACGCCCCGGTTGTTTAACGATGTCACCCATATTGAGAAACCCCTCTGCTTATTTGACGTCAGTACTGCAATTCGCCGACGACACCCCCAACTCATCGCCCAGATCGCGGCTTGCCACCGTGATGCTGACCGTTCGGCAGATGTCGACGAAATTCGGATCGATCACGCGGTACATCACCGAACTCCCCTCGCGCCGCCTATCGACTACACCGGCCCGGTACAAGATGTTCAGATGCCGCGAGATGTTGGCTTGTGTCAGCCCAATTTTTTCCACCACCTCATGAACCGGACGTTCCTCTGCGCACAGGCACGAAAGGATGCGCAAACGGGTCGGATCAGCCAGCAATCCGAAGTAGCGCGCCACCTGTTCGAAAACCTGTAATGTCTCGTCCGATGTTTCGTCCATATCGTTCTTTTGATTTCAATCAAGAATCAATGTATAACTGCGTACTTATATAGTCAACTACTAATATTGTTGCAATGCAGCATGCAATTTGCGCCAAAGGCTTATAACCTTGGTACTACGCTGATACGGACAAATCAAAAATAATTTTGGCTATATATGGCGTATCGACAACACTAGAGGAGATGTCTCGATGAAACCGTTTGCTCCCATAGCCGCCCTGTGCCTGCTGGCTTTTGCCAGCGCCTCGCAGGCGGCCGATCCAAACCTCGGCCGTAATCTGGCCGCCACCTGCGCCAACTGTCACGGCACCAACGGCAATGCACTCAAAGGCTCCGGCATGGACGCACTGGCCGGCATGGAAAAAGCCAAGATCCTGCAGAAACTGGCTGACTACAAGAGCGGCGACAAGCCCGCTTCGATCATGCATCAGATCTCCAAGGGCTACACCGAAGCCCAGCTTGACCTGATCGCCGGCTATTTCGCCGCACAAAAATAAGGGGAGATGACCATGATGCTGATGAAAAGACGTGATTTCCTGAAAGTCGGTGCGGCAGCCGGCGCAATGGCTTCCATTTACGGCTGTGCCGGTGGCGGCAAGGCCAGCGGCCACGTCGTCGTGGTCGGCGGCGGCTACGGCGGCGCGACGATTGCCAAGTACCTGCGCATGTGGAGCGAAGGCGGCGTTCAGGTGACGCTGATCGAGCGCAACCCGACCTTCATTTCCTGCCCGATCTCCAACCTGGTCATTGGTGGCACCAAGACCATGGAAGACATCACCATCAGCTACGACGGACTGAAGAGCAAATGGGGTGTCCGCGTTGTCCAGGACGATGTTGTTGCGGTCGACGCCGCAAAGAAGACCATTTCGCTGAAAGCTGGCGGCGCCATGTCCTACGACCGTCTGGTCCTGTCACCGGGCGTCGATTTCATGTTCGACCAGATTCCCGGTCTCAACAACGCCGATGCCCAGTCGAAGATTCTCCACGCCTGGAAGGCCGGCGCCCAGACCGTCGCCCTGCGCAAGCAACTGGAATCGATGAAGGACGGCGGCACCTACGCCATCGCCATCCCCAAGGCGCCCTACCGCTGCCCGCCCGGCCCCTACGAGCGTGCCTGTCTGGTCGCCAACTACTTCAAGCAGAGCAAGCCGAAATCCAAGGTCGTCATCCTTGATGCCAACGAAGACGTGATGTCCAAGAAAGGCCTGTTCACCAAGGCCTGGGCCGATCTCTACAAGGGCATGATCGAATACCGCAACAACAGCGAAGTGAAGGATGTCGAAGTCGCCACCAACACCGCCGTGCTCGAATTCGATAAGTTCAAGGCCGACGTGCTCAACGTTATCCCGCCGCACCGCGCCGGCGACATTGCCGCCAAGTCGGGCATCAAGCTCATCAACAACCGCTGGGTGGACATCAACTGGCTATCGATGGAATCGACCAGCACACCGGGCATCCACGTGCTTGGCGACGCCGTTTTCCCGGCGCCGACCATGCCGAAGTCCGGCCACATGGCCAACCAGCACGGCAAGCTGGCCGCTGCAGCGATCCTCAACCAGTTGGCCGGCCTGGAGCCGAATCCGGAACCGGTCGTCATGAACACCTGTTACAGCTTCGTCGATGCAAAGAACGTCATCCACGTCTCGTCGGTACACCAGTACGACGCCGCCACCAAGACCGTACAACCGGTCAAGGGCGCCGGCGGTGTGTCCGCTGCCCGCAACGAACTGGAAGGCAAGGTTGCGATGGGCTGGGCGAAGAATATCTGGGCCGACATGCTGACCTGACAAACTTGGCAGGCGAACAGGAAAGGCCGCTGATGCGGCCTTTTTCATTGCTTGTCATCGGCAATGGAACAGACGCGGCCCATACCCCATGCCGTTTTTCCATCTGTTCGTTTTTCTCCAGTACATTTCGCACAGCACCATCGCGATTGGCTTTCGGATATTCGCCGCAGCCAGGACGACCCAAGGCGCCCCATGAACATAAAACTATTCGCTTTTCTGGTCAGTGATGACGAGGCCTTCATTACTCAGCACAAGGCGCTTCTATCGCGCGAAGTTGACCTGAATGTCCATCGCAGCGCCGCAGACTGTCGCACTGCCCTGGCCTCGCGGCGCCCTGACCTGATCCTGCTTGACACCGGACTGCCCAATGATGAGGGCTTCAAACTGCACCGCGAGTTGCGGGACGACTTCGACCTGGCAGACCTCTACCAGGTGCTGATCTGCACGGCGGACGACATTGCCCGGAACGGTTTCGAGGCGGATGATCTGTTGGTCAAACCGGTCCATGATCAGGCGCTCCGGTACAAATTGACCTTGTTGGGCAAGACTTTCGGAGAAAAGGCGGCAGTTCGCGACCAGATGGCTTACGCCCAGAACGTCGCCTTTACCTCAATGTCCGCCATGGGCGAACTCGGCGTCGTGATGCAGTTCCTGTCGAAGAGTTTTGCCTGCCACAACATCCAGTCGATCACCGCACTGGCTATCGAATCGCTCCGGCAATACGAACTGCAGGGCGCCGTGTATGTCATCTGGGAAGGCGATGGCATCGCGTTGACCACGGAAGGTACGGCCCTTCCAGAAACGCAGCGCAGCCTCATAGAACAGCGACGCATGCTTGGCCGCATCCTCGAAATCGACCGCAATCTGGTGGTCAATTTCGACCATGTCACCGTACTGGTGAGCAATCTGCCGGAAGACGATGCGCAGCGGCTCGGTCGAATCCGGGACAACATCGCGACGCTGGCCGAGGGAATCGAGTCGCGCATCGCCGGCCTGCTGCTCGAACATGACAACATATTGAAGCAGCAAGGGATCCGCTACGCCGCCTACGAAATTCGCAATTCGGTGAAGAACCTTCACACCCGCCAAATGGAGGACCTGACCCATTCGCGGACACTGATCAGCCAGGTCATCGACGAGTTCGAGCAAGCCTTTCTGCATACTGGCATCCAGCCCGCCATCGAGAACCAGTTAATCGGCGACCTGGTCGATCTGCGCCGAAAGATTTCGGACATCGTCGGTCGCCCCGGGGAGGTTCACGAGCAACTCAATATTGTCCTCGCCGCCCTCGATACGATCGCTGGCAACGTGGATGTCGCCCAGTAAGCCGCCTTGCCATTGGGGCGCTGCCAGCAGCTCCACCCAACAGACCCGATCGCGATGAGCAAATCAAGGCAATCATGCTTGGGATGAGCTGACCTTCCGTTCCCGGCCGTTTGAGCAACGGGCTGCATTGCACGGTCAACCGGGATTTTTGCCCAAATTGAAATGCGGTTTGCCATGCCAACCCGTCATCGAAAACAAAAGGCCGCCTGATGGGCGGCCTTTTGTTTTGCCGAAGGGGAAATCAGTCCAGCGTCGCGATGTACTCGGCAACCGCGTGCGTCTCGAGTTCCGAGAGCTTGGAGGCAATGGTATGCATAACCGCGTTGTCGTTGGTCCGCTCGCGCTTGTTGAATTGCTTCAACTGATCCTCGATGTAACGCGGATGCTGGCCGGCCAGACGCGGTAACTGTGGCGTTCCAAGTCCCTTGGCACCATGGCAGGTCGAACATGCCGGCAGGCCGGAGAACTGGTTGCCGCGGTTGAAGACGAATTTGCCAACGGCCAGCAGTTCCTGATCTCTTGCCGCGCGAGGCCCGACCACCTTGGCCTGAAAGAAAGCACCCAATGCTTTCATTTCGGCCGGTGTCAATTCATCAGCCTGCGGCTTCATAGTGTCGCTGTTGCGCTTGCCGGACTTGAAATCAGCCAACTGCCTGGCGATGTAGTCGCCATGTTGCCCGGCCAAGCGGGGGAAAACCGGGCTGGCCGATTCGCCTTCCAGGCCATGACAGAGAAAACAGCGCCCGGAAACGATCTCTTCGGCGCGAGCCAGATCGACTGCCTCAGCCGCCGACACAGACATGGAACAGACAGCGGCAAGCGCGGCCCCGGCAATCTGTGTTGCAATTTTTTTCATTTCCCCCACCTCCCCGCAAAAAAGTAAATCATTAAATCATGATTTTCTTACGGCGTGCTTGCAAGCGTCAGGCGTGGCCCGTGCTGCCAAAACCGCCTTCGCCACGGTGACTCGCGTCGAAATCGTCAACAATATTGAATCCAACCTGCAGGACCGGAACGATGATCAGTTGCGCGATGCGATCCAGCGGGTTGAGCGTAAAGGTCACGCTGCTACGGTTCCACACTGAGACCATGAGCTCGCCCTGATAGTCGCTGTCGATCAGACCGACCAAATTGCCGAGCACGATGCCGTGTTTGTGGCCCAAACCTGAACGTGGCAGGATCATCGCCGCCAGCCCGGGATCGGCCAGATGGATCGCCATGCCGGTCGGCACCAACGTAGTTTGGCCCGGTGCAACATGAATGGGCGCCTCGATACAGGCACGCAGATCAAGTCCGGCCGAACCGGGCGTGGCGTAATGCGGCGGCGTTTCGCGCAGGCGGTTGTCGAGAATTTTCACGTCGATTTGATGCATTAGTTTCTCCCCATCAGGGTGGCAATGTGTTCAATCAATTGGCGCGCCAAAACCGCCTTGGGGGCGGGCATCAGCGGATGAACACCGCTGTCGTCAAACAACACAAGCCGGTTGTCGTCACCGCCAAAGCCGTCCTGAATCAGGTTGCCGGCGATCAGCGGAATATTTTTCTTGCGCCGCTTGGTCTGCGCATACTCTTCCAGATTGCGGCTCTCGGCAGCGAAGCCAACACAGAACGGACCGCCCGACATGGCGGCCACTTCGGCCAGGATATCCGGGTTCTCGATCAGCTCGATGGGCGGGATGCCGCCGCTATCCTTCTTCAACTTGTGCTCGGCGGCATTGGCCACGCGGTAATCCGCTACCGCCGCCACGCCGACGAAAATGTCCGCTGCTGCCGCCCGGACCATCACGGCAGCGTGCATGTCGAGCGCGCTCTGCACATTGACGCGGTTGACACCCTGCGGCGCCGAAAAGCCGACCGGGCCGGAAACCAGCGTTACCTCAGCCCCGGCCTGCCGCGCGGCGCGGGCGACGGCGTAGCCCATGCGGCCTGACGACAGATTGGTGATGCCGCGTACCGGATCGATGGCTTCGAAAGTCGGCCCGGCGGTGATCAACACTTTCTTGCCAGCCAGCAGCTTGGGCGTGAAGAAGGCGATGACCTCTTCAAGAATCTCTTCCGGTTCCAGCATGCGACCGGCGCCGACCTCACCACAGGCCTGCTCGCCACTGGCCGGGCCAAGCATCTGCACGCCATCGGCCTGCAATTGAGCAACATTGCGCTGCGTCGCCGGGTTTTCCCACATCTGTCGATTCATCGCCGGGGCCACGAGCAACGGGCAGTTGCGGGCCAGAACCATGGTCGCCAGCAGGTCATCGGCCATGCCGTGCGCAATGCGGGCGAGGAAATCGGCCGAGGCCGGCGCCACCAGAATCAGATCGGCCTGACGCGACAGGTCGATGTGCGCCATCGCATTCGGCATCCGGGCATCCCACTGATCGAGGTAGACCGGCTTGCCCGACAGCGCCTGGAAGGTCGTCGCCGTCACGAAATGCGTCGCCCCTTCGGTCATCGCCACCTGCACCTCGGCGCCCTGTTTGCCGAGCAACCGAACCAGTTCAGCCGCCTTGTAGGCAGCGATGCCGCCGGTGACACCGAGAACGATGCGTTTTCCCTGTAATTCCATTGTCTTGCCATTAGAATTGGACTCCGCACATTCTAACGGAAAAGAATATGGCGATTACCGACTGGCCCGAAGGCGAACGACCGCGCGAGCGTCTTCTGGCGCATGGCCCGGAAGCCCTTTCCGACGCGGAACTGCTGGCTATCTATTTGCGCGTTGGCGTACGGGGCAAAAGCGCCGTCGATCTCGCGCGCGACCTGCTGCAGCGTTTCGACGGACAACTCGGCACGCTGGCCGAAGCGTCGCTCGCTGAACTGGCCAGCGTTTCCGGTATCGGCATGGCCAAGGCCGCCCAGTTGAAAGCCAGTTTCGAACTGGCCAGGCGCGCTCTTTCGCAGGACATGGCGACGCGCGACAGCTTCACCTCGCCGGGCAAGGTCCGCGACTGGCTGCGCCTCAAGCTGGCCAGCCGCGGCCATGAAGTCTTCATGGCCTTGTGGCTGGATGCCCAGAACCGCCTGCTCAAAGCCGACGAACTGTTCTCAGGCACGCTGACCCAGACCTCGGTTTACCCGCGTGAAGTCGTCAAGGCGGCGCTGGCCAACAACGCAGCTGCGGTGATTTTGGCCCACAATCATCCGTCCGGCATTGCCGAGCCATCAAGGGCTGACGAGATGCTGACGCGCTCACTCAAAGAGGCGCTGGCCCTCGTAGACGTCAAGGTTCTCGACCACTTCATCGTGGCCGGCAACACCCCGCCGCTCTCTTTCGCTGAAAGGGGCTTGCTATAAAATTCAATAAACCCCTTGAAACGGTTAAGTACTTTTGGTTATACTTGTGGGCTCTCTTCTAGCGAATTCTGGAGCACCATCATGGCGCGTGTCTGCCAAGTAACGGGTAAAGGCCCGATGGTTGGGAACAAGGTTTCCCATGCCAACAATAGAACCAAACGCCGTTTCCTGCCGAACTTGCAGTACCGTCGTTTTTGGGTCGAATCTGAAAACCGCTTCCTGCGCCTGCGCGTTTCCAACGCCGGTCTGCGCCTGATCGACAAGAACGGTATCGACTCCGTCCTGGCCGATCTGCGTGCTCGCGGCGAAGTCTGATAAAGAAGGAAATATAAAATGGCTAAAGGCGGTCGCGAAAAAATCAAGCTGGAATCTACAGCTGGCACCGGTCACTTCTATACCACCTCCAAGAACAAGCGCACGACGCCTGCCAAACTGGAGTTCATGAAGTACGACCCGAAAGCTCGTAAGCACGTCGCTTACAAGGAAGTCAAGCTGAAGTAATTCAGCTTCTCCAGAGCATTCGACAAACCCGCCTTTCGGCGGGTTTTGTTTTTTCAGGCCTGCTGTTTGTGCCTGAAAAGCAATGCCGCATAAACCACGATGCCGGCGAACATCACCACCGACCAGTTGGCCATCGACAGACCAAGGAACTCCCAGTCCCGGCTGGTACAGAAGCCGGTGGCCAGAAACATCGACGGCCACTCCATGCCGAGCCAGTCGACCAGACGCTCGATGGCGTTGGGGTCGGTGAAGCTGCATTCCGGCGCCAGGTCGGGAAAAGCCTGCATCCAGGTTTGATAGGCGGCAACGCCAAAGCCGAATACACCAAGCCCGCCAGCCAGTGCGGCCCACACCATTCTTCCGGCCGGCCAGATGAAGCCAAGCAGGCCGATGATGCCGATCACGATGTAGAGCAGGCGCTGGAAAATACAGAGCGGGCACGGCGCCAGACGCAGCAGCGTCTGCAACTCCATACCCACCGCGACGAGTCCCAGGCAACCCAGCCCCAATGTCGCGAACCAGGCCCGCATGGGCACTTTAGACCAATTCATCAAGGCAATTCCTCAAGTGACGATGAGCCGGGATTCTATGCCATCGCTGGCGAGACTTGAAATTTTGGCCATTTTTCCGGTTGACCGTGGAAACCGGGCCAAGACACGGGAAGGTGGACCGCTGCCCGGCAGGTGGTTAAGATTGGCGGATGAATACACGCATCCTGCTAGTCGAAGACGACGAACGCCTGGCCGAACTGACGGCCGAATACCTGACCAAGAACGACATGCAAGTCAGCATTGAGCCACGCGGCGACACCGCTGAGGCGCGCATTCTGGCCGAGCAGCCCGACCTGGTCATTCTTGACGTGATGCTGCCCGGCAAGGATGGCTTCGAAGTCTGTCGCGCCATCCGGCCGCTTTATCGCGGCGTGATCCTCATGCTGACAGCTCGCGACGAGGACTTCGACCAGATTCTCGGTCTCGAAATGGGCGCCGACGATTACATCGCCAAACCGGTCCAGCCGCGCGTCCTGCTCGCCCGCATCAAGGCCCTGCTGCGACGCCTGCCGACGGCTGGCGAAGCCAGCGGCAACAGCGAATCGGAGAGCATGATCTTCGGCCAGTTCAAGATCAGCCAGGCGACGCGCACCGCTTCGCTGAACGGCCAGACCATCGATCTGACCACCGCCGAGTTCGACCTGCTGTGGCTGCTCGCCTCGCATGCCGGCAATGTTCTGTCGCGCGACGACTTGTTGCAGGAATTGCGCGGCATCGGCTTCGACGGGCTTGATCGCTCGATCGACGCCCGCATTTCCCGCCTGCGCAAAAAGCTGAACGATGATCCGGAAAACCCGACGCGCATCAAGACCGTGCGCGGCAAGGGTTACCTTTTCAGCAAGCATGACTGGAACTGAACCCGAAACCGGGGCGGCAAGACCGAAGGAAAAGAACGAAGGTCTCGCCCGCTCGCTGATCCGGGTTGCCTTGCCGCGCTGGCGCGGCAAGCGCTACAGCCTGTCGAAGCTGTTCTTCAATTTCTACCTCCTGGCCATGGGCTCCTTCGTGGCCATTGCCTTCACCGCCGATTTCGTCATCTCCACCGCCCAGCGCGGCATTACCGACGACTATGCGCGTCGTTTCATGCGCGGCACGATCACCTTGATCGAGGACGAACTCTTCCGTCAGCCGCGCCGAGAGTGGCAAAAGCACCTAAAGGAAATCGACGACAAGTTTTCTTACAAACTGGGCATCGTCGAGCGCATGAGCCTTGACCGCATGCTGACGCCCAGCCAGGTCATCAAACTCGACGCCGGTGACATCGCCATCGACCACGACGGTGACATCATGTACCACCGCCTCGGCACCTCCAGCCAGGTTCTGGTAGTCGGCCCGCTCGCCGCCAACCGCAACCCCGAGCTGAAGGACCGTCTGCCGCTCGAACTGCGTCTGCGCCTGCTGACCTGGAGCCTGATCGGGCTTATTTTCGCCGTCGCGCTGTGGTTCTGGATTCGCCCGGTCTGGCGCGATCTCGAAGGTCTGCGCCAGACGGCCCTCGATCTCGGCGACGGCCGTTTCGAGGCCGTTTCGCCCCCCGTCCGGACGCAACTTTTCGCACCGCTCTCCGACACGATGAACAGCATGGCGGAGCGTATCCGTCAGTTGCTCGCCACCCACCGCGAGCTTTCCTGCGGCATTTCGCACGAATTGCGCACGCCGATCGCCCGCATGCGCTTTGCCCTGGAAATGCTCTCCGAAACCGAGCAACGAGAAGAGCGCGAACGCCTGTGGGCGATGATGGAAGCCGATCTCGACGAACTCGACCAACTCATCGACACCAGCCTGACCTACGCCCGCTTCGAACGCGAAGCGCCGGAGGCGCATTTTTCCAGCGTCAAGCTGGCCGAATGGCTGACCGATGAGGTCGATTCGGTCCGCCTGCTCGGCCGCAAGCTCGAGGTCACGGTCAACACCGGAAAACTGCCGGAAAACCTGTTTGTCGACCTCGACCGCAAGGCCATGCCCTATGCCTTGCGCAACCTGCTGCGCAATGCCTTCAAGTACGCTGCCACGCGAATCTCGGTCGATGCCGAGCAAATCGGCGAAACCATCCGGATCCACGTCGACGACGATGGCATCGGCATCCCGCCGGAAGAGCGCGAACACATCTTCTCGGCCTTCACCCGCCTGGACCGTTCGCGCGACCGGTCGACCGGTGGCTACGGCCTCGGCCTGGCCATCGCCCGGCGCGTTCTGGAGCTACATGGCGGCACCGCCACGGCCGATGCCTCACCACTTGGCGGCGCCCGCTTCACGCTGACCTGGAAAGCCCGCCAATAGGCGATTTCGGCAGCGTCACAAAGCGTCACACAAGATCAAAACCTGTTACCTCCAAGCCACGCTTGCGCCACAGACGCGGGTCCGGCGCGTCCCTAGAATGCGAGGCATGGAAGCAAACCAATCCCATCAAGAGGACAACAAGGAAATGATCACAATGAACATCAAACAATTTATCGAAGCCACCCGCCAGTACCTGTTCGAACTGGCCACCGCCCAAGTCCAGCCGGCACTGGTCCCGATTCCCGTCCGCGCAGATCGCTAATGGCCTTTGCGGACAACCTGCCGATCAGCGAATCCCTCGGTGTCTTCATTGGCATCACCGGATTCGACTGGCTCTCGGAAGGTCAGGCTGAACCGCTCAAGGCCGCTGTTACCGCTGTTGCTGCCGGCGCATTCATCGCTATTGCCCGCTACTGGTTGAAGAAGCACCGACGAGACTGAACCGCTTTACCCCCTCTCGAATTTCCCCCGATTCGAGAAACTCCCTGTTACCCCGCCCTCGTGGCGGGGTTTTTTTTGCCTTCGCAGCAATATCGCTGTCTAATCACCCACTCGCCTTTTGGCCGCAACGCAGCAAGGTCATCATTTCCGACCAGTGAACACATCCTCGACCGGTAACCGCATGAAGCAAGCCACTTTTCCCGCCACGCCGTTGTTGACGGGCGCCGACGCCGAACAGAAGCGCCAGCAGATCCTCGACTACTTTCACGCCACCTTCGACCGCTACGAACAGCTGTTCGAAGTGCTGACCTGCGACGAGGCGTACTACGTCAAACCTATTGCCTTGCGTCACCCGCTGATTTTCTACTTCGGCCACACCGCCACCTTTTTCATCAACAAGCTGATGCTGGCCGGCCTGATCGAGCAGCGCATCAATCCGGGCTTCGAGTCGATGTTCGCCATCGGCGTCGATGAGATGAGCTGGGATGACCTGAGCGACCAGCGTTACGACTGGCCGCGCGTCGATGAAGTGCGCGCCTATCGGCAAAGCGTGCGTGCTACGGTCGACCGGATAATTCGCACAAAATCGCTAACGCTGCCCATCGGCTGGGAAGACCCGTTCTGGATCATCCTGATGGGCATCGAGCATGAGCGCATCCACCTCGAAACCTCGTCTGTGCTGATCCGCCAGCATCAGCTCAAATACGTGCAGAAACATCCGGCCTGGGTGCCCTGTCGCGATAGCGGTATTGCGCCGGAGAACGCCCTGGTCGACATTCCGGCGGCTGAACTGCGCCTCGGCCGCGACCGCAGCGACCCGAAAATTTACGGCTGGGACAACGAATTCGGCCGTCACGAGGCGTCGACCGCAGCATTCCAAGCCGGCCGTTATCTCGTCTCGAATCGCGAGTTTCTCGCCTTCGTCGAGGCCGGCGGTTACGCCGACGACGCGCTGTGGCCGGAGGAAGGGTTGGCGTGGAAGAAATTCGCCAAGGCCGCCCATCCGACTTTCTGGATCAAGGACGGTACGCAATGGCGCCTGCGCCTGATGCTCGAAGAAGTCGCCATGCCCTGGGACTGGCCGGTCGAAACCAATTACCACGAGGCCAAGGCTTTCTGTAACTGGAAAGCACGCGAGAGCGGCCAAGCCGTGCGCCTGCCGAGCGAGGACGAATGGCAGGCACTTCGCCAGTTCGCCGGAATTGCCGACCTGCCCGACGAGGTGCCGGCGAATCTCGGTTTAAGCCAGGAAGCATCAAGCTGCCCGGTCAATCGTTTCGCGCACGGCCCGCTGTTCGACGTCATCGGCAATGTCTGGCAATGGCTGGAAACGCCGATCTACCCGTTCGCCGGCTTTGAAGTGCATCCGATTTACGACGATTTCACGACGCCGACTTTCGACGAGCGCCACAACCTGTTCAAGGGCGGTTCGTGGATTTCCTGCGGCAACGAAGCGGCGCCCGTCTCGCGCTACGCCTTCCGCCGCCACTTCTTCCAGCACGCCGGTTTCCGCTATGTCGTCGGCGAGGCACCTGCGACCCAGCCGGCTTCGCATTACGAAACCGACCGACTGATTTCGGAATACATCGAATTCCATTACGGCGACGAATATTTTGGCGTCGCCAATTTCCCGAAAACCCTGGCCCAACTGGCCATCTCAGCCATGGGCGACAAACCGGCCGGCAAGGCGCTCGATCTCGGCTGCGCCACCGGCCGGGCGACTTTTGAGCTGGCCCGCCATTTCGACCAGGTCACCGGCATCGACTTCTCGGCCCGCTTCATCGGTGTCGGCACGCAACTGGCGGAACAAGGCCGGCTGCGCTACACGCTGACCGAAGAAGGCGAGCTGGTCAGCTACAAGGAATGCTCGCTGGGCGCATTGGGCTTGAGCGACGTGGCGGCCAAGGTTGAGTTCTTCCAGGGTGACGCCTGCAACCTCAAGCCGGTTTTCTCAGGCTACGACCTTATCCTGGCCGCCAACCTGATCGACCGCCTGTACAGCCCGGCGCTCTTCCTCAAAACCGTCCATGAACGCCTGAACCCGGGCGGGCTACTGATGCTGACCTCGCCCTACACCTGGCTGCCGGAACACACCAAGCGCGAGGAATGGATCGGCGGCTTCAAGAAGGATGGCGAGAACTTCACCACTTTCGATGGGCTGAAAGCCATGCTGGGCGAGCATTTCCGTCTGGTGTGCGGACCCGAATCGGTGCCCTTCGTCATTCGCGAAACGAAACGGAAGTTCCAGCACACGCTGTCGGAAGTCACCGTCTGGGAGCGGATCTAACAGGAAGAAGCGGCCGGGGAATCAGGCCGCTTCGCCAAACCAGTTGGCACCGAGGCAGGCGCGCAGGGCCAGCCGTGCCCGGTGCAGTTGTACCCAGCAGTTGTTGGTAGTGATGCCCAGGGTCTGGCAGATTTCGTCGGTATCGAACCCAAGCACTTCGCGCATGGTGAAAATCCGTCCACTGGCTTCCGGCAGGCGATAAAGACAGGCCTCGAAGACCTCCCAGAACTGCTTGTTTTCCATGGCTTGCTGCGGCGTTTCCCATTCTGATGGGCGGGTGTCTTCGGCCCAGTGCTCGCGGTCGTTGAAATAGCCTTGCAAATTTTCATCATTTTCCGTGTTGACCGTAGCGTTCTCGCGAACCCGGCCCCGCAGCACATCGACGATCTTGTTTTTGAGGATGGAGAGCACCCAGGTGCGCAGCGATGAACGCGAGGCGAATTTCTCGCGTCCGCCCAGGGCTCCGGCCAGCGCCTCCTGCACGGCATCCTCGGCCTGCGCCTGGTTGCGCAGCTGCATGTCGGCGAAGCGCAGCATGTCGCGGCGCAGGCTTGTGAGAAACTCCGGGTCGTGCAAGGGGTCAGAAGCCATGGCTACTCGATCAGGTTATGGCGAAGAATCATACTTTAAAAAATATTTGTAAGGTTTTGATGACCGCCCCGACTAATTGAGCAGGCCACCAAGCCAACGACGTAAAACAGGAACTGAAATGATCAGCTGCAAGGAATCCACCCGCCTCGCCTCGTTACAACTGGAACGCAAACTCAGCCTTTGGGAGCGCCTCCAGTTTCGGTTTCACCTGGCGTTTTGTGTGGGTTGCCGACGGGCTGAAAAGCAGTTCGCGTTCATGCGTCAGGTGACGGGCGCCTGGATGAGTCAAAAAGACTGATCCGACCACCTCAATCTCAACGGAGAAAATCATGAAAAAACAAAATTTCGTATCGCTGGCTGTCGGTTCTGCCTTTGCCGCTGTTGCCCTGAGCCCGCTGGCCCACGCCGCTGAAAACCCCTTCGGCGCAACCAAGCTGGAAGCCGGCTACCAACTGGCCCAGGCCGACACCAAGATGAAGGACGGCAGCTGCGGCGGCGACAAGAAGATGGATGCCAAGTGCGGTGCCGACAAGAAGGCCGCCGAGGCGAAGTGTGGCGCCGACAAGAAAAAGGATGCCTCTTGTGGCGCCGCCAAGAAGTCGACAGAAGCCAAGTGCGGCGCTGACAAGAAAAAGGATGCCGCCTGCGGCGCCAAGAAGTAAGTCGGCCCTGAAACCCGGCGGCGCGGGGTTTCCCCCGCCCGCCATTTCTCCCCGCCCGCTTTTTCTCCCCGACTGGAGCCTTATTCATGCCAGCACGCCACGCCCACGGCGCCGGCCTCGGCTTTCACCGCGAACTGATCGCCCCGCTCAAAGCCGGCGTTCCGGACGCCATCCGCTTCTTCGAGATCGCACCGGAAAACTGGGCGGGCATGGGCGGTAGCTCGGCCAAAGACTTGCGCCATTTCACCGAGCGTTACCCCTTTGTCTGCCACGGCCTGTCGCTCTCGCTCGGCGGCCCCGGGCCTTTGGACGAAGCGCTGCTCCGCCGCATCAAGAGCTTCATGGCCGAGCACGGCATCGCCCTCTACACCGAACACCTTTCGTGGTGCGCCGACGACCGCCAGCTCTACGACCTGCTGCCGATCCCGCTGACCGAACAGGCCGTCAAATGGACGGTCGAGCGCATCCAGCGGGCGCAGGACATTCTCGGCCAGCGCATCGGCATCGAAAACGCCTCGTACTACGTCGCGCCGCCGGGCGCCGAGATGAGCGAGGCGGAATTCATTTCGAGCATCGTCCGCGAAGCCGACTGCCTGCTGCATCTCGACGTCAACAACATCTACGTCAACAGCCAGAATTTCGGCTTCGACCCGCTCGCTTTCATGCACGCCCTGCCGCTCGAACGCACCTGCTACCTCCATGTCGCCGGCCATTACGTCGAGCCGGACGGCCTGCTCATCGACACCCATGGCGCCGAAGTGATCGACCCGGTGTGGGCGCTGCTCGAAGCCGCCTACGCCCGCATCGGCGGCGAGGTGCCGACCTGCCTTGAACGCGATTTCAATTTTCCCGATTTTTTCCGGTTGACCGTGGAAGTCGAGCGAATTGTCCGTCTGCAGGCCGCCGCATCCCGAAAGGCCGCCTGATGAACGCCGCGCCTGCCCCCGATTTCCAGGATTTCCAGCGCGCCTTCGCCGCCCACCTGCGCGACCCGCAGCACGCCCCGCGCCCACCCGGCGTGCCAGCCCGACGCATGGCGGTGTACAACGAACTGCTCTTCAACAACATCTGCGGCTTTGTCGACCGCTGCTTCCCGGTCAGCCGGGCGATTCTCGGTGAAAAGCGCTGGCGGCGACTGTGCCGGACCTTCTACCGCGACTGGCCGCTGCACACGCCATGGTTCCGCGAAATTCCGCGCGAATTCGTCCGCTATCTCACCGAAGCCGCGATCAGCCAGCCGCTCCCCGTCTGGCTGGCCGAACTGGCGCATTACGAATGGGCCGAACTGGCGGTCGACGTCATCGATGCACCGAGGCCCGCACACGACCCGGCCGGCGACCTGCTGCACAAACCGGTCGCACTAAACCCGGCCCTCCTCAACCTCGCTTACACCTGGCCGGTGCACCGCATCAGCCCGGATTACCGGCCGCGCAAGCCGCAACCGACTTACCTTGCCGTGTACCGCGATGCCAACGACGACGTGCAATTCAGCCAGATCAACGCCGTCACCGGCCGCCTGCTGGCCCTGCTCGCCGCCGCACCAACCACCGGCGAAACCGCCATCCGTCAGATCGCCGCCGAACTGCAACACCCCGCCCCCGAACAACTGCTCGCCCATGGCGCCACGCTGCTCGACGACCTGCGCCGGCAGGGCATTGTGCTTGGTAGTTTAATCAGCGCAATATCGGCGTCCTGAGCGGGTTTGATCGGACAACAACCGGCCACAAGTGGTCTTTCAAGATATCGCTCAGAAGCAGACAGTCTTCCGATTGCAAGGTATGCTGATGGTCTTGTGGTCGAGCGCACAACAGGGCATTCAAACATGAGCATTCCGAAGGTATTTATCTCCTACTCCCATGATTCACTTGATCACAAAAAATGGGTTCTGGATCTTGCAACCCAGCTTCGTTCATCTGGGGTAGATGCGGTAATTGATCAGTGGGACCTGCGTCCAGGGGATGACCTCGCTTATTTCATGGAAACACAGGTTGCAGCAGCGGATAAGGTACTGATGGTGTGTACTGAGAAGTACGTGGAAAAAGCCAATGCTGGGGTAGGAGGTGTTGGCTATGAAAAAATGATCGTCACAGCAGGGTTGCTTGCACGCATTGACTCAAACAAAGTAATCCCTCTTATTCGCCAAGTAGCGGGAAATAAGCTGCCCACATTCCTGCAAACAAAACTGTATCTTGACTTCTCGCGCCACGATCAATTTGAGTTTTCTTTTGATGAGCTAATTCGAACCCTACATAACGCCCCATTGTTTGAAAAACCACCTATAACCAAATCCCCTTTCCCTGTTATTCCAAAGGCTGCCTCCCCAACAAACGATGGGTTGAGAGAATTGATGTCAGTCGTTGTTATGCTGTTTGAGACAAATAGTAGGGAGCTTCAGCGCTATGCAGACCTTGTAAATGCAATGGATATATCACGAGTAATGATTGATCTGCTCGTTGAAGAGGCTGTTCAACTAGGCTACTTGACTCAACCTACCGCGGATTTGTATCAGTTAACCAAGAGGGGAAAACTGTATGCTCTCGAAAAGGGAATCATTAAATAAGACGTTGCTTCGGCAACTTTGAAGGTCCGCAATGGCTGTCTTGAGCCATCCTGCTTGGATGCGACCCGGCAGCCAGCAGCACGCATTCCCCACGGCTGAATCATTCCCCGTTGAGCTGTAAGTTTTTCGCCACCCCGGCGACTAATGATTACCCCACCTCAACGGAGAATAATCATGAAAACCATCCAGTTCCTCGCCGGCCTTGTCCTCGCTGCGTCTGCCAGCCTCGCCTTCGCCCTCGACATCCAGCCCTACTCCCCGGAAACACTTGCCGCCAAACAGAAGGCTGGCGAAGCGGTCGCCTTGCATTTCCACGCCGACTGGTGCCCAACCTGCCGCGCTCAGGAAAAGGTGTTCAACGGCTGGAAGGGCGACGCCACGGTACCGGGCACGCTGCTCATCGTCAATTACGACAAGGAACGCGAACTGAAGCGCCAGCTTGGCGTGCGCACGCAATCGACGGTGATCGCCTACAAGGGCGGCAAGGAAACCGGACGACTGGCTGGCGAGACCGACCCCAAGGCGCTGCGTGCCGTGCTCGACAGCGCGAAGTAAGCACCGTGGACATTCCCCTCGCCCACCTCGGCCTGAGCCTGGTCGCCGGCAGTTTGACGACACTCTCGCCCTGCGTCTTCCCCATCCTGCCGCTGGTGCTCGGCGGCGCCGTGCAGGCCAACCGGCTGGCGCCGCTGGCCATGGGCGCCGGCATGGCGATTTCGTTTGCGCTGATCGGCATCGTCCTCGGCGCCCTTGGCCCGGCGCTCGGCATCGATTCGGACAGCGTGCGGCTGTTCGGCGCCTGGATGTTGATCACCTTCGGCCTGGTCATGCTGGTGCCGGTGCTCAACCGCCGTTTCACCGAATGGATGCTGCCCATCGCATCGAGCGCCAATGCGGCTTCGGCCAAGCTCGACGGCGGCTCGCTGGGCGGCGCGTTGCTGCTCGGTGGCGTGCTGGGGCTGGTCTGGAGCCCGTGTTCCGGCCCATTGCTCGCCTCGGCGCTGACGCTGGTCGCCAGCGAAGGCGGTGCGGTGCGCGGCGGGGTCATCCTTGGCTTGTTCGGGATTGGTGCGGCGATTCCGCTGGTCGCTGTCGCCTACGCTTCGCGTAAGGGCTTCAATGCAGCGCGCGGCTGGGTATTGCAGCGCATCGACGGGATCAAGAAGGCCTTCGGCGTGATCATCCTGCTGACCGGCATCGCCATCCTGTCCGGCGCCGACAAATGGCTGGAAGCGCAGGTGGTGGGCGTGCTGCCGGATGCCTGGGTGCGGGCGACGACGCTGTTCTGAACGGCGTCAGAATCGGTTACAAATTATGCAAACGACCGCCACAGACGCTGCTGGCCGCGCCCGATAAAGTGAATTCGTCCTCACCCCCAAAGGAGACATCACAATGGAAAAGACGAAGCGTAAACTCAAGAAGTTTTTCAAACTGGACAAGCTCGGGCAGCGCATTGCCCACGCCAGCAAGGCTTTCGACCAGCAACGCAAGGAACGCCTGTTGCGCAACTACGAGCGGCAGATGATGCTGCTCAGTTAGCCTTCTCGTTCCGTAACCGGGATTCCACGGTCAACCGGAAATTTTGACCAAAATTGAAATGGCGCGCTTACCCCGCGCCATTTTTCATGCGCTGGCGACGGGCGCTTGCGCTTCGTTCAGGATGCGGACTTCGCGCTGCGGGAAAGGAATGGAAACGCCGTTCTCCTTGAAGGCGCGCCAGATGGCGAAGTTGATGTCGGAGACGACATTGCCCTTGCCCTTTTCCGGGTCGTCGATCCAGAAACCGAGTTCCAGATTGATGCTGCTGTCGGCAAACTGGGTCAGGAAAACCTTGGGCGGCGGATCGGCCAGTACGCGCTCCTGAGCGGCGGCGGCTTCGGTCATCAGACGGACGGCCAGGTCGAGATCGCAGTCGTAAGCGACGCCAACCGTGGTCGTCAGACGCAGCTGGGCGTTGGAATAGGTCTGGTTCTGCACCGTGCTGCTGATCAGCGTTTCGTTCGGCACGATGAACTCGCTGCCGCCCGGGTTCTTGAGCACGGTGTAGCGCGTCGTGATCTGCGTCACCTCGCCGGCATCGGTGCCGACCTGGACGACATTGCCGATGCGGATCGAGCGGTCGAGCAGGATGATGAAGCCGGAAACGTAATTGCTGGCGATCTTCTGCAGACCGAAACCGAGGCCGACGCCAAGGGCGCCGGTGAATACCGAGAGCGCCGTCATGTCGATGCCGACCAGCCCCAGGCTGGCCAGGATGGCTATGACCGTCAGGCCGGCCTTGGCGACGCGCACACCGACGATGCGCAGGTTGGCGTCGAGCGAATGAACGCCCATTAGCCGCGCCTCGATGACGCCGGCTATCCACAGTGCGAAAACGACAGTCAGGAAGATTGTGGCTACGCCACGCAGCACGGTCCACAAATCGATGTGCTGCTTGCCGATGTGGAACTGCACGGTTTCCAGGGCATCGATGACATCGGGCGCCAGATCGGTGATGTAAAGCGCCAGCCAGCTCCAGACGACGGCCGCGATGATGCGTTCCCAGGCGGTCAGCCAGGTCGCCCGCGGAAAAGCCTGACGGAGCACGAAAATAACGCTGCGCACCAGCGCCATCGAGCCGAACAGCGGCATGGCGAGCCTGAGGAGATTGACGCTGAAGAAGGAACCGAGCGTGGCGATGGCGAAGCCGGTCAAGAGCATGCCGGTGAGCGGGAAGGCGAGCCGCGAACTGGCGTCGGACAGCCGTCCTTCGCCTTCGGTACGACGGCCGCGCCACCATGCCGCAATCAGCGCGGCGAGGCCGATACAGGCAACCAGTGCCACCACCTGCCAGACGAAATCCGGATTGCGAAAATCCGCTACCAGGTCGTTGATCAGGCGCAAGGCCTGGGTTTTTTCGCTCATGCCTTCTTTTCCAGCGCCGCGGCGAAGAAGCCGTCGGTGTTGTGCTTGTTCGGCAGCAACCGCAGCATATCGCCATCGAAGGCAATGCCCTGCTTGGCGAGAATGGCCGAGGCCGGAACCAACGTGAAATCGGGATGTTTGGCCAGAAAGGCAGCGACGATGTCGTCGTTTTCTGCGGTCAACAGGCTGCAGGTGGCATAAACCAGACGGCCGCCCGGGCGGACCATGGTTGATGCGGCTTCGAGAATCGACAATTGCTTGACGGTCAGTTCGGCCACTGAAGCTTCGTCCTGCCGCCACTTCAGGTCAGGATTCCGGCGCAGCGTGCCAAGGCCGGAACACGGCGCATCGACCAGCACGCGGTCGGCCTTGCCGGCCAGACGCTTGATCTTGGTGTCGCGCTCATGCTCGATGCGGGCCGGATGGACATTGGACAAGCCGGAACGGGCCAGCCGCGGCTTGAGGTTGGCCAGGCGCTTGTCGGAGACATCGTAGGCGTAGAGGCGGCCAGTGTTGCGCATCAGGGCGCCGAGCAGCAGCGTCTTGCCGCCGGCGCCGGCGCAGAAATCGACGACCATTTCGCCGCGCTTCGGTTCGAGCAGGAAGCCGAGCAGCTGACTACCTTCGTCCTGCACCTCGACGGCGCCCTCGATGAACAGCGGGTGCTTAGCCAGCGCCGGCTTGTCGCGCAGGCGAACGGCGATGGGCGAGAGCGGGCCGGGCATGGCGGCGATGTCGTCGGCGGCCAGCTTGGCCAGCACGTCTTCGCGATTGGCTTTGAGCGTATTGACGCGCAGATCAAGCGGCGCCGGCTGGTTGAGGGCGTGGGCCAGGGCCAGTGTTTCGTCGGCGCCGAACTGGGCTTCGAGACGGTTGTAGAGCCAATCCGGCAGGTCGCAGCGGACAGCTGGCGAAAAGTCGGCTTCCGGCATGGCCTTGGCGGCAGCCAGCCATTCTTCTTCGCTGGCTTTGAGAACCGGGGCCAGTTCGCGCTGGCTCCAGCCACGCGTCACGGCCAGCGCTGCAAGCAAGCGGCGACGGTCGGAGAGCTTGCCAGCGCAGCGTGCTTCGAGGCTACGACCGCGACGCAGGACGGCAAACACCGTTTCAGCGACGAAGGCGCGGTCGGCATGGCCAAGCTCGCGATTCTCGCGGAAATAGCGCGAGACGACGGCGTCGGCCGGGTAATCGAAGCGCAGCAAGAGGCCGAGAACGGCTTCGGCGTGGGCAAACAGGGCGGGTGTGAAGCGGGCTTTCATGGTGATCCTATTTCAGTCGCGACTTGCTCGAAGATGTCGCCTTTTTTATCGGTGTAGCGAATTTTAACCGGTAGGCGGTGACGGTCGAGGGCAATCCAGATTTCGGTGACCGTATCGCCCATCGCCCGCAGGTGCAGCGTGCGGAAATGGCCGGCCGGGATGTCGATTTCCTCTTCGCCCAGCGAATCGAGGGCGAAGCGGTCGTATTTCTTGCCGGTGACGACGCCGACCGTCGCCCCGCCTTCCGGGTGGCTCAGGTAGGCAAGCTGGTAGTTGAGCGACAGGATGTCCTGGGCTCCGGGGCTGACCGGCTGCGTAGCACCGCTGCGCGACAGGCGGACTTCTGCGGTCGACCAGTCAAAATCGGCATTTTCGTTGGCATCCTTGCCGTTCTTGCGCGTCCGGTAGGTTTCCGGTTGCAAGCCGCCGGCGACCAGCCGACCGCTGCTTTCGTTCTCGAAAACGAGCGGTTTGAAGAGGGCGACCAGGCCGCTCGTTTCGGTCATGCCGGTCAGCCGGTAACGGCCGTCCTCGGTGAATTCCCAGCTGTGTTCGGCACGGCCGATCTGGAATCCCTGCGTGCCGTAATAAATGACGAAACGCATGCGGCCTTTGGCCGGCAGCAGCGGTTTGGCTGGTTCCTTAGCCTTGCTTGCTACGGTCGACGGCAAATCCGGGGCAATTTCGGAAGACTTGTCTTCCGGTGCCGGGGCCACGGCTTCCACCGTTGGCAACGGCTTGGCGTTGGCCAGCGGGGCTGGCTTTGGTAGCTTCGGGCGAGGTTTGACGGCCGGCTTCTGTTCGGCCGCTGGCGGTGGTGGTGGCGGCTGCAACTCGGCGCGCAGGGGAACCGGCTCATCCGCCCCGCCGAAGATCTCGACATCGGTGCCGAACAGCGCAGCGGCATGAATGCCGAGCGAAGCGGCGAGCGCGATGACGAGGGCGAGCGGCACGACCAGTCAGCGGATTTCGGGAGAAATCAGCACGGGCGGCTCGGCCAGTTCGGCGGCGACCCGGACACGACCATTTTCGAGCGTCAATTTACCCTCAACAAACCAGCGCACGGCCTGCGGGTAAACAATGTGCTCCTGCTGCAAGACGCGGGCCGACAGGCTGGCTTCATCGTCGCCATCGAGCACCGGCACGGCGGCCTGGATGATGACCGGGCCATGGTCGAGATCCGGCGTGACGAAATGCACGGTACAGCCGTGGATGCGCACGCCTTCTTCAAGCGCCCGCCGGTGCGTGTGCAGGCCGGGGAAGGACGGCAGCAGCGAGGGATGGATGTTGATCAGCCGGCCTTCGTAGTGACGGACGAAGCCGTCGGACAAAATGCGCATGAAGCCGGCGAGGACGACGAGGTCGGGCTCGAATTCGTCGATGCACTGGGCCAGCCGGCTATCGAAAGCCTCTCGCCCGGCAAAGGCCTTGTGATTGATGAAGTGCGTCGTGATGCCCGATTTCGCCGCTGTTTCCAGCCCCTCCGCCTCGACCCGGTTACTGATCACGGCGGCGATGTTGACGGGCAGAGTTCCGGCATCACGGGCGGCAATCAACGCCTCCATGTTGCTGCCACGGCCGGAAATCAGGATGACGATCTTCTTCATTTCAAAAAACTCACGGGTAGAAAAATGGCGCTGGCCACGGACTGGCTCAGCCGGGAAAAGGTGCGGCCATTGCGGTCGGCGACGACCTTGGCCATGAAATCGAGCAGCCCCATGACGCGACCGAATTCGCGCTCGTAGGAGAGGTTGCGGTTGGCCGGGTCGAGCTCGTTCGAGAGCAGGAAAAGCTCGCCGGCCGCCGTGCGGTCGTGGCCGAGCTTCCAGATGGCAACATCCATGTTGCGGGCGCTGTTGTAGAGCTTCATTTCGTTGAGGCTGTCGAGAATGTAGAAGTCGTCCTTGTGCTCGAAGGCAGCGTCGACCATGCTGAGCAACCCGAACATCAGGGCCATGACGCGGTCGCCGCTATACACCTCGGTGAAGGCCAGCGAAGCCACCGCCCCCTCGCGCAGGCCGGTGAACTCCGGCCAGCTGCGGAACTGGCGCTGGCGCAGGCGCTCGACTGCCGCCTCACGACTCGCGGCGCCGCTCTTCTTCCATTCCTTCGGATTGCGCTTGTAGAGCTTGTCGGCGATCAGCAGCAGGCTATCGTGCACTTCGGCACGATTGGTATCGGCAATGCGGTCGACTTCCGATTTGAGCAGATATTTCGGGTTGACCGTGGATTCCGTCCGGCCGGCCTTGTCCATCTTCGTCGTACAGGCCGCCAGCGTCAGCACGAGGATGACGGCCAGCCAGCGCATCAGGCTTCCTTGCTCTTGAGGTAGCCCCAGCCGATGGGGATGAGCGAGGAGATGATGATGCCGATGATGATCACCGACAAATTTGCCTTGACCCACGGCATGTTGCCCAGCCAGTAGCCGGCCAGACACAGCGAAACAACCCAGCCAACGGCGCCAATCAGGTTGAATAGTGTGAAACGCGCGTAGGTCATCGAGCCAATGCCGGCGACGAAGGGCGCGAAGGTCCGGAACAGCGGCAGGAAGCGCGAGATGATCAGCGTCTTGCCGCCATGTTTTTCATAAAAGGCGTGCGTCTTGATCAGCGCATCGCGGTTGAAGAAGCGCGAGTTTTCCCATTGAAAAACCTTGGGGCCAAGGAAGCGGCCGATCTGGTAATTGACCGTATTGCCAAGCACCGCCGCCGCAATCAGCACGCCCATCAGCGTAAAGATATCCATGCCCCCCTCGCCGATGGCAGCCAGCGCACCAGCCACGAAAAGCAGCGAATCCCCCGGCAGAAAGGGCGTCACGACGAACCCGGTTTCGGCAAAGATGATGAAAAACAGGATGCCATAGATCCACAGCCCGTACTCCAGCACCATCACAGACAGATGTTTGTCGAGATGGAGGACGATTTCAATGAATTGCGTGAGGAGTTCCATGCGGGGCGCCGGGCTTTGGATGACGGCGCATTTTACCTCATGCTCTGACCGTGGCCGTTGCACGAACAGCAATCAGCTGGGCGTTGCCAACTGAATTATCTGAACCACCTTCTTCCTGCACGCGGCAAGAACAGAAACGATGACGGAATTAAGTAGGGGACGGGGTTGCCCCCGTCGCCCTCTCACACCACCGTACGTGCGGTTCCGCATACGGCGGTTCATGTAAGGCACTGGAGTCGTCGCGTCGTATCGAGCAGCGACACCAGCCCACAACGATC
>NZ_JBASFI010000022.1:0-9357 GCF_049652925.1 Azonexus sp. | reverse complement strand
CGATGGGCATGGACTACATCGCTGTTTATGAAGGCGAAGCGGACGACGAGCCGGCGTCCGCCAATCAGATCAAGATCAGTACCGAGAAGGTACAAAAACTGGGCGTGCGCACTGAAGCCGCGCAACTGCGCGTGCTCGACAAGGTGGTGCGCGCTTCCGGCCGGATCGAGCCGGACGAACGCCGCATGTATGCGATTTCGCCCAAGTTCGAGGGTTATGTCGAGCGCCTGCATGTCAATGTGACTGGCCAGCCGGTCGGCAAAGGCCAGCCGCTGTTCGAGGTCTACAGTCCGGAGTTGGTCTCCGCCCAGCGCGAATATGCGATTGCCGCCCAGGGCGTCGAATCGCTGAAAGAAGCCGGCGGCCCGGCGCGGGACGGCATGAAACAACTGGCCGATTCCAGCCTGCTGCGACTGAAGAACTGGGATATCTCGGAAGAGCAGGTCAAGGCCCTCGCCAAATCTGGCGAGGCGAAGCGGACGATGACTTTCCGCTCGCCGGTAGCCGGCATCGTCACCGAGAAAAAAGCCGTTCAAGGCATGCGCTTCATGCCCGGTGAGGCGCTCTACCAGGTGGCGGATCTCTCCGCGGTATGGGTTGTCGCCGATGTATTCGAACAAGACATCGGCCTGATCAAGACCGGCGCCAAGGCCAAGGTCATGATCAACGCCTATCCGGGCAAGACCTTCGAAGGCACGATCAGCTATGTCTATCCGACCTTGAACGCCCAGACCCGCACGGTACCGGTGCGCGTCGAACTGGCCAATCCGGGTCTGTTGCTTAAGCCCGCCATGTTCGCCCAAGTCGAATTGCCGGTGAGTGCCAAAGGCCAGGTGGTCACGGTACCGACTTCCGCCGTCATCGACAGCGGTGCCCGCCAGATCGTGCTGATCCAACAAGGCGAAGGCCGCTTCGAACCGCGCGAGGTCAAGCTCGGCGCCCGCAGCGACAACCATGTCGAAGTGCTCGAAGGGGTCAGGGAGGGCGAACAAGTGGTGGTTGCGGCCAACTTCCTGATCGACGCCGAGAGCAACCTCAAGGCGGCGGTCGGCGGTTTCGGCCATGCCGCCCATGGTGCAGCCCCCAAAGAAGGGCAAGCGGCAGCAGCCCCCGGACAGCCAGCCGCCAAAGGAGCTAGCCACCAGGCCGAAGGCACGGTAGATGGCATCGACGCGGCGGCCGGCACGATTAGTCTCAATCACGGCCCGGTCGCCAGCCTCAAATGGCCGGCCATGACCATGGAGTTCAAGGCCGCCAACGCGTCGCTGCTGCAAGGGCTGAAACCGGGAGCCAAAGTCGCCGTCGAGTTCGTCGAGCGACAGCCGGGCGAATGGGTGATCACGGCCGTCAAAACGCTGCCAGCAAGCCAGGGAGCCGGCGCGCCGGCCGCCGCTGCCAACCCGCACGCCGGTCACTGACCGAGAGCCACGGAGAGTCGCCCCATGTTGGCCAACATTATCGAATGGTCGGGCCGGAACCGCTTCCTGGTCCTTCTCGCCACCCTGTTCATCACCATCGGCGGCATTTATGCCGTGTTGCGCACCCCGATCGATGCCTTGCCCGACCTCTCGGACGTCCAGGTCATCGTCTATACCGAGTATCCCGGCCAGGCGCCGCAGGTGGTCGAGGACCAGGTGACCTACCCGCTGACCACGGCCATGCTGTCGGTGCCGAAATCCAAGGTGGTGCGCGGCTTTTCCTTCTTCGGCGCGTCCTTTGTCTACGTCATTTTCGAAGACGGCACCGATATCTACTGGGCCCGCTCGCGGGTCCTCGAATACCTGAATTTCGCCTCCAGCCGCATGCCGAAAGGCGTGACGCCGTCGCTCGGCCCGGACGCCACGGGGGTCGGCTGGGTCTACCAGTACGCGCTGCTGGCCAAGGACAAGACGCTGGCCGAACTGCGCACCATCCAGGACTGGTACGTCCGCTATCAGCTGACCAAGGCGCACGGCGTCGCCGAAGTCGCATCGATCGGCGGCTTCGTTCAGACCTACCAAGTCACCGTCGACCCGGTGAAGCTGCGTTCCTACGGTATTCCGCTGATGAAGGTGGCGCAGGTCATCCGCGACTCCAACCGCGATGTCGGCGGGCGCGTCGTCGAGATGGCCGAAACCGAGTACATGGTGCGTGGCAAGGGCTACCTGCGCGGCAAGAGCGACCTGGAAATGCTGGTCGTCAAGAGCGACAAGGGCACGCCGGTGCTGATCCGCGATATCGCCCGCGTCGAACTCGTGCCCGACGAACGGCGCGGCTTGACCGAACTGAATGGCGAAGGCGAAGTGGTGTCGGGCATCGCCATGGCGCGCTATGGCGCCAACGCGCTGGAAGTCATCCACAACCTGAAAGCCAAGATCGACGAAATTGGCCCCGGCTTGCCCGAGGGCGTCACCGTGCAGACGGTGTACGACCGTTCCGAACTGATACACCGCGCCATCGACACGCTGAAGCGGACGCTGCTCGAAGAAGCGGCCATCGTCGCGCTGGTCTGCATCGTTTTCCTGATGCATGTGCGCAGCGCCCTGGT
Source organism: Azonexus sp. (assembly GCF_049652925.1). Taxonomy (GTDB): domain Bacteria; phylum Pseudomonadota; class Gammaproteobacteria; order Burkholderiales; family Rhodocyclaceae; genus Azonexus. The sequence continues at coordinate 6,830 of NZ_JBASFI010000022.1, read as the reverse complement.
TGCCATCCTGATGCTGCCGGTCGGCGTGCTGATCGCCTTCATCGCCATGCGCTCGCTGGGCATGAACTCCAATCTGATGAGCCTGGGCGGCATCGCCATCGCCATCGGCGCCATGATCGACGCCGCCATCGTGATGATCGAGAACGCCCACAAGCACCTGGAGCGCCTGCCCGAGGAGCACACCAAAGCCGAGCGCGCCGATGCCATGCTCGCCGCCTGCAAGGAAGTCGGGCCGGCGCTGTTCTTCTCGCTGCTCATCATCACGGTTTCCTTCCTCCCGGTGTTCGCCCTGGAAGGCCAGGAGGGGCGGCTGTTCTCGCCGCTGGCCTTCACCAAGACCTTCTCGATGGCCGGCGCGGCGCTGCTTTCGGTGACGCTGGTGCCGGTCCTGATGATGCTGTTCATCCGCGGCAAGGTCATGCCGGAATCGAAGAATCCGGTGAATCGTTTTCTGATCTGGGTCTATCGGCCGATCATCGCCGGCGTCATGCGCTGGAAGAAAATGACCATCGTTGCTGCCGTCGTTGCCTTGGTGGCCTCAATCTACCCAGCCTCTCAGCTCGGCTCGGAGTTCATGCCGACGCTCAACGAGGGAACGCTGCTCTACATGCCGGCTTCACTGCCCGGCATGTCGATCACCAAGGCGGCCGAGCTGATGCAGACGCAGAACAAGATCATCAAGAGTTTCCCCGAGGTCGCTTCAGTTTATGGCAAGGCCGGGCGCGCCAACACGGCGACCGATCCGGCGCCGACCGAGATGTTCGAGACGGTGATCAACCTGAAGCCGGAAGCCGAATGGCGCCCGGGCCTGACCACCGACAAGTTGATCGCCGAACTCGACAAGGCGCTGCAATTTCCCGGCGTCGCCAATGCCTGGACGATGCCGATCAAGGCGCGCATCGACATGCTGTCCACCGGCATTCGCACGCCGATCGGCATCAAGGTGTTCGGCAAGGATCTCGGCGAGATGGAAAAAGTGGCCAAGGAAATCGAGGCTGTGGTCAAAGCCGTGCCCGGCACGACCAGTGCGTTCGCCGAGCGGATCACCGGCGGCTTCTATCTCAACATCGAGCCCGACCGCGAGCAACTGGCGCGCTACGGCCTGGCCGTCGGCGACCTGCAGGATGTCATCGGCACCGCGCTGGGCGGCGAGATGGTCACCACCACGGTCGAGGGCCGCGAGCGTTTCGGCGTCACCATCCGCTATCCGCGCGAACTACGCTCCGATCCGCAGCAGATCGCCCGCGAGGTGCTGATCCCGACCATGGACGGGGCGATGATTCCGCTTGGGCAATTGGCCAAGGTCGTCGTCGCCAAGGGCGCGCCCAGCATCCGCACCGAAAACGCCCTGCTCTCAGCCTATATCTATGTCGACATCCGCGACCGCGACATCGGCAGTTATGTCGCCGACGCCAAGAAGGCGGTTGCCGAACAGGTCAAGTTCCCGCCGGGCTATTACGTGACCTGGAGCGGCCAGTTCGAATACATGGAACGGGCCATCGAGAAAATGAAGATCGTCATCCCGGTAACGCTGCTCTCGATTTTCCTGCTGCTCTATCTCAACTTCAAGCGCATTACCGAGACGCTGATCGTCATGCTCTCGGTGCCTTTCGCGCTGGTTGGCGGCATCTGGTTGATGTGGTGGCTCGGCTACAATCTGTCGGTCGCCGTGGCGGTCGGCTTCATTGCGCTGGCCGGCGTCGCGGCCGAGACCGGCGTCATCATGCTGATCTATCTCGATCATGCCTGGGAGGAACTGAAGGCCAAGCGGCGTGCCGAGGGCCAAGTGCCAAGCCTGGCCGATCTCTACGAAGCGATTATGGAAGGTGCCGTTGAGCGCGTCCGGCCGAAGATGATGACCGTGGTGGCGATCATGGCTGGCCTGCTGCCGATCATGTGGGGTACCGGTACCGGTTCGGAAGTGATGAGCCGCATCGCGGCGCCGATGGTCGGCGGCATGGTCTCGTCGACGGTGCTCACCCTTGCCGTGATTCCGGCGATCTACGCACTGGTCAAGCAATGGCGCCTGCGCCGGGGTATTGAGGGCTAAATCGAGCAGCCTATGCGTCTGCTCTGTCCGCTTATCTGCTTCTGCGGCCAGGGCGGACGGGGCCGCCACGACGTTATGTTTGTTGCCGCGCAGACGTCGACCGCAGGTCAGCGCAAAGTAGCCTGAACTTGCGCGTGGAGAGGTTCATGAAAAACTTGCTTGCGATCACTGTTGGTATGACGTTTACGTTGTTCATCGACAGTGCTTTGGCGCAGAACGGCAACATGATGAACGGTGGTATGTCGGGCGCTGGCTCGATGGATGGTTACGGTGGGGCATGGGGTCCGATCTTGCTTCTGATCGTTGTCATCGGCCTCGTTGTTTGGGTTCTCCAGCGAAAGGGCAAGTGAGTGAGATCGAAACATCTGATCACGCCTTGGCTGCCAGCAGTAGGCATTACCGCAACACTGATTTACCCACCCGTAAAGGAAAAACAATCATGAAAACCTCAATATTGCTTGCCGCAATCCTTAGTGCTGCCCTGTCCGTACCTATTGCCTCCGCACAGGAAACATCCACGCCCGCCAAGCCGGCGATGAGCATGGAGATGAACAAACAGATGCCGCAGATGCAGGAAAATATGAAGAAAATGCAGCAGCAGATGGAAAAAATCCGCGCGACCAGCGACCCAAAGGAGCGCCAGAAGCTGATGCAGGAGCACATGCAGAGCATGCAGGAGAACATGAAGGCGATGCACGGCATGGGCGGCCCGATGATGATGGGCGGTGATCAGCGTGGCGGCAAGATGATGGCGGACAAGAAAGGCGGCATGGCGGAGGGCGACATGATGAAGCGCCACGAAATGATGGAAAAGCGCGTGGACATGATGCAGATGATGATGGAGCAGATGATGCAGCACAATCAGGCCATCGAGTCGATGCCCGGCAAATGACGGCGCATCCTGATTCCGTGTTTGCCCTGCGCGTGAACATGATGTGCAAAACGAGTACCCGGCCCGGCCTTCGCAAGCTGACAACAATGTAATCGGGCCGTCATTCTGGCGACAGGTGCGACGACGCAGACTGGGGTTGTCGGGCCTTCATGCAGGATCGGAGCGGCAAAGGGCACGCCATCCGCTGCGGATGATGCTCGATCCTTACGGTCCATCACTTCGAGGAGTCGCCATGGAACACGAGCATGATGTTCACAGCGACGCCAGAAGTCGCTCAAAGGCCAACATTGCCTTGATCGTCTTCCTGGTTATCGCCGCGTTTTTTCTGATTACCGAGCATCGAGCGCACCTCGCCGGGTGGTTCCCCTATTGGCCCTATTTGCTGCTGCTGGCCTGCCCCTTGATGCACCGCTTCATGCATGGCGGCCATGGCCATCGGTCGCATGGCTCGCGCGACGCAGCGAACGAATCCGCCAGGGAGCAAAAATAATGGATGACAACGCCGCTCCGGCCTACGGGCTATGGTCGCTGGTGATCATCAACTCGCTGGTGTTCATCATCTTTGCCTTCAGCTTCGCCAAGCCGCAATCGCCGCGCGACTGGCGTTCGTTCGGCGCGTTCTCGGCGTTTCTGGTCGCTTTGTTTACCGAGATGTACGGCTTTCCGCTGACCATTTACCTGCTCTCGGGCTGGCTGTCGACGCGCTTCCCCGGCATCGACTGGCTGTCGCACGACTCTGGGCATTTGCTCGAAACGATCCTCGGCTGGAAATCGAATCCTCATTTCGGCCCGTTTCATCTGCTCAGCAACCTCCTGATTGCTGCCGGCTTCTGGCTGCTCGCTTCGGCATGGAAGGTCTTGTATGCGGCACAGCGCAATCACCGCCTGGCGACGAGCGGCGCGTACGCACGCCTGCGCCATCCCCAGTATGCGGGCTTCATCCTGATCATGAGCGGTTTCCTGTTTCAGTGGCCGACCCTGGTGACGCTAGCGATGTTCCCGGTTCTGGTGTTCATGTACGTACGTCTGGCGCGACGTGAGGAGCGGGATGCCCGCACGGAATTTGGTGAGGCCTACGCCCGTTACGAAAGAAATACGCCGGCATTCTTTCCCCGGTTCGGTAAGAAAGCGCAGGCATAAGCGGTGGCACGCCGTATTTTTGCGCTCGCCGGTCTCTGGTCAGTGCTTGCCTTTGCGCTAAATCTGCTCTGGGAGATCGCGCAGATCAGGCTGTATACGATCTGGCTTGCGGCAGATCGAATGAGCATCGCATGGGCGCTGCTGCATTGCACGCTGGGCGACGTCGTGATTGCCCTCGCGCTGTTCGCGCTGGCCGGCGTGTTGCTCCGGTGCGCCGACTGGCCGGCGTTGCGCCCATGGACGGGCGGAGCAATTGTCGTGATTGGCGCGATCATTTACACCGCGTGGAGCGAGTGGTTCAACGTCTATCGCGTTGCTAGCTGGGGCTATACCACGAGCATGCCGATGGTTTTTGGTATCGGTCTTGCCCCGCTGTTGCAGTGGTTGATCTTGCCGCCAGTGATGGTCGGCGCGTATCGAAGGCTAGGATCGGCGTTGTTTTCCGCCAAGGCCGATTCAGCACATGACTGACCCTCGCCGTCATTTCCGCCATCTACGCCCGGGTTAAGCAATGGCGCCTGAATCGGGGTTCGAGCAATAAATCAGTTTTCTAACGAAAGGAGAATGTGATGTCTAAAAAGCTTTTGGCGGTTGCCATGACAGTGCTCGGACTACTGCTGGGAGGCTGTGCCAGCAGTGGATATGGAAATGGTTCCGGAAACGACCCGCACGCCGGCCACTCTCACTAATCTCCTTGATTGGCACGGAACGCCGTGAGCCAAGGGCAAGCCAGCATCAAGCCCTTCTCCTGCGGCACCACACCGTCTTCAGGCGTTAATCAAATGAGCGAGGAGCCAAAGCATGCGTTCAGAATCCAAGCATCAACCAAATGAGTCGTGGTATCGGTCTCGTGGCACGGTCATCGTTGGCATGATCGCTGTCATCCTGGGGTTCTTCATCATTCGCGAGCATTGGGAACATTTGACCGGAAAGTGGATTTATTTACTCCTTCTGCTCTGCCCGTTGATGCACTTCTTCGGCCACGGTGGACATGGCGGTCACGGCAAGGCAGATGGAAGCAATGAACAAAATTCGTAGGCGCCATATCGCCGCGGGGCTGATCGGATTGTTCAGCCTGTCGGTGCAAGCCCAAAGCTGGCAAGTGCCCAAACCCAGTCCCGGCCTGATGCCCAATCCGGCCGCCGGCAAGACGCTATTCGCGAAACACTGTGCTACCTGTCACGGTGCGGACTTGAAAGGCTCGGACAAGGGGCCACCGCTCCTGCACCGTATCTACGAGCCCTCGCATCATGCCGATGCCGCTTTCCAACTCGCCGCGAAAAACGGCGTGCGCGCCCACCACTGGAAATTCGGCGATATGGCACCGGTGCCGCAAGTAACACCCGACGACGTGGCTCACATCACGGCCTATGTGCGCAGCGAACAGCGCAAGGTCGGCATCGACTAAGGAGCGAATCATGGATAAAGCGATTCCGGAGCAGCAGCACGAGCAGCATCACACGCGATCTACCCCAGCACTAGACAGTGCGCCGAACACCTTCACCGATCCGGTTTGCGGCATGACCGTCAAGCCGGAATCGCCCCATGCGACGGATCTGGACGACGTCCATTACCGCTTTTGCAGTGCCAAGTGCAAAACGAAATTCGACGAGGAACCGGCGCGTTACCTTGCTCCGCAGCCGGCGGAGCCCGCTATTCCGGATGCTGAATACACCTGCCCAATGCACCCGGAAATCCGGCAGATCGGTCCCGGAACCTGCCCCAAGTGCGGCATGGCCCTCGAACCGCTGCTGCCCGATTTAGACAAGGACGAGGACAACTCCGAGTACCGGGATTTCCGCCGTCGCTTCTGGGCCAGCCTGCCGCTGACTGTCATCGTGGTCATCCTGGCGATGGCTGGGCACCGGCTGGAAGGCCTGTCGCCGGCGGTGCGCACTTGGGGCGAACTGCTGTTCAGTCTGCCCATCGTGCTCTGGGCCGGCGCGCCGTTCTTCGTGCGTGGCTGGCAGTCACTGGTCCAGCGCAGTCCCAACATGTGGACACTGATCAGTCTGGGTACCGGGGCAGCTTTCGGTTACAGCGTGGTGGCGGCGCTGGCGCCTGACCTGTTTCCCTCATCTTTCATGGCCCACGGCCGCATCGGCGTCTATTTCGAGGCAGCGGCGGTGATCATTTCCCTTACGCTCCTTGGCCAGATGCTGGAACTGCGCGCCCGGTCGCAAACCTCGGCCGCTATCAGGTCGCTGCTCGGCCTCTCTCCGAAGACGGCCCGCCGCATTAACCCGAACGGCATAGAAGAGGATGTGCCGCTGACTCATGTCCATCTCGGCGACATGCTGCGCGTACGGCCTGGCGAGAAGGTGCCGGTAGACGGCGCAGTGATCGAAGGTTTAAGCGCCGTCGATGAAGCGATGCTCACCGGCGAGCCGCTGCCGGTAACCAAACGCCCCGGCGACAAGGTGATCGGTGCCACCATGAACACCTCCGGCAGCCTGGTCATCCGTGCCGAGAAGGTCGGTGCCCAGACCATGCTCGCCCAGATCGTCCAGATGGTCGCCCAGGCCCAGCGCTCGAAGGCGCCGTTGCAGCGACTGGCCGACGTTGTCGCCGGCTATTTCGTCGTCGTCGTGGTCGCCATCGCCGTAATCAGTTTCTTCGCCTGGGGCTTTTTCGGTGGCGAGCAGGGCTGGGTCTTCGGCCTGATCAACGGCGTCTCGGTACTGATCATCGCCTGCCCCTGCGCCCTCGGGCTGGCGACGCCGATGTCCATCATGGTCGCCACCGGTC